>NZ_JBUPZY010000012.1:0-124816 GCF_055524115.1 Marinobacter sp. V34
CAAAGGGCCGAAACTGATGGCTGAACACCGGAATCGTGCTAATCGGCCAGTTGGTGGCCGCGACAAAATTTACAGGAATCAGGCGGTGGGAACAGCTCGAAATCGGGTTTTTCTACAGCCTCGTTAGCTATAATAGGCGACTCTATGCTAATTTTTCTAGATATCGCTACCCGCTTGTTGATGAGTATTGTTCTTTTGCCGCTGACCGCGGACAAGGTTGTCTTGGGACGGGTAATTAAATCTGAAACGCCTAGACTGGCAGGCGAAAAATACAACACGCTGGTGAAGAAGGCTTTTTGGCATCCTGTTGCATTTGATTTATCAGCCATTGTTTTGATGGCATTAATTGCCGCGATCACACCGTCTAGCGAGCACCCGAAAACCCTTATGATGCTTCTCGCTTTTTTGTTATTCGTTTACTCAAGCATAGCTGGGCATAACAATACCTTCAGGCGAACATACATTAACTCGAAAATTCGTCTATTTTCCGTCACGTTCACAAACTATATCTTTCCCTATTGGTTATTTCCATTGCTTTCGTTTCTAACGGCTCTTATGGTTGGACCAGATCGCATGAATGATATCCTGCAAGATTTCAATGCCAGGATCATATTGGTGATTACCTGCTATTCGGGCGTGGCCACCTTATCTTGCTATTGCTACTTGATAAAACTTTTCAACTCCTATTTCATGGAAGCGAATAAGGTGGAGAAGATTGACTTGACACTCGTGGACGCTTTTCGCAAAGACCGTATGGAGTACATGGGTCCAGAACTTCGGGTTCTTCTGCGAGCATGCAATTTCTTTTCTATCCGAAATATATTCTATTTTTGGACAGTTTATTTTTTTCTCGTTCTAAATTTGTCCGTTTTTATGTCGCTGCTATCACACTGGATGAGCGCGCCTTTCACAAATGCAAATGATTTTCTCGCCGCACTCGGGCTCGTCTTCGTGAATATACTAGAGACCTTGGCGGGATTTTCCTTTGTGATCGACGAGGTTGGCGGGTTGCGATGGACTTCGGGTCATGAGCTTGCAAGAACGATTCTTGCGATTGTTTTTGTGGCTTATCCCATTGCATGTTTGCTTGAGCTGAGCTTTCTTCGAAAGAAGCTAGAGACAATAAAATGCAAGTATTGGGAGAAAGCATGAATGAAAGCGCGGCTAACAATCACAGGCACGGCGACGGCTACTACATTTCGGCTTCGCCTTCATTCCGCAGCCGCGCGTGCTGCGGGCGTTATGTAAAACCAAGCCTATGAGCTCATCTCGTCATGCATTGATCGGTTTATTTATTCTGTTGATGGTGCTTGCCAATGTTCTTGCGGCTGATGCGACGCTAGGCCAAAGAGTATTAACCGTTATCGTCGCCGCAATGGGGTTCCACTTTTTTTACGGCTTTTTGTTCGATGCAGATATCCATATGACCGGTTATACCGTCCCAAAAGGTGAGCGGCCGTTGCTCAGGTTTATGCTTGGTGTTACAGGTCTAGGTATCGTCGTAGGAGTTGTCGGTGCGCTTATTTAGTTTCAGTATTTTTGGGGGAATACCATTCCGGCCTTAGGCCTACACCGGACGCCCCTGTCGGGGGCGCGGCTAAGCTAAGCGTTAAAGTCCTCACCAACCTATTGCCTGCCTTTCATCGGGGATATATGATTCATATACATATCGTATATCAAGGGCTTGCTATGGGAATTGTTAAGATTGACGACGAACTACATGCGGAGATTCGTAAGGCGAGCTCAGTTATGGTCCGCTCTATCAATGCTCAGGCGGAGTATTGGATAAAAGTTGGCATGCTCGCCGAGGCGAACCCCAATATGTCTTTTTCTGACATCATGCGCGACCAAATGAAGCGAGCCAACGTAGATCTAAGGAAGGCTGTCGGTGGGTAGTGTAAAACTGAAAAGCGCTGAAGAATTGAGTGTAATGCGGGAGTCTGGTCGGCTTTTGGCAATGGTTTTTGATTACCTCGATAGCGTTATCAAGATTGGGGTCTCAACGATGGATATCAACGATTTGACGGAGAGGTATATAACCGATCAACTGCGCGCTCGACCAGCGAGTAAAGGTCAGTATGGATATCAGTATGTTCTGAACAGTTCTGTAAACCGCGTCGTATGCCACGGCGTTCCTTCAGCCACTCAGAAGCTGAAATCTGGTGATATCGTGAACGTTGACATTACACTGGAGCAGGGCGGGTTTATCGCTGACTCCAGCAAAATGTACATGATTGGCGATGTGTCTCCGGTCGCTAGTCGGTTGGTTGGCAAAACCTATGAGGCCATGTGGGAGGGGATACGAAGTGTAAAACCTGGCGCGACTCTTGGTGATGTTGGTTATGCCATTCAAAGCCACGCCCAGAAGCATGGCTATTCTGTTGTTCGCGAATATTGCGGCCATGGAATTGGGCGAGAAATGCATGAAGAGCCACAGGTCCTGCATTATGGTCAAGCAGGTAAAGGCTTAGTTCTCCAGGAAGGGATGGTTTTTACCATCGAGCCAATGATCAACCAAGGTAAGGCCAAGGTTAAGTTGAAGAAGGATGGGTGGACTGTTGTCACCAGCGATAAGAAATTATCTGCTCAGTGGGAGCATACAATCGCTGTTACCTCCGATGGTTACGAGGTGCTGACGCTCCGGACCGAAGAGCTAATTTAACAATGGAAGGGATTCTGGCGACTGATTATTCCGGTTCTTGTCTGTGCGGCACCGTGAGTTTTGAGATAAAGGGTGACTTCGATAGCTTTTACCTGTGCCATTGCCAGCATTGCCAAAAAGATACGGGTTCGGCCCATGCGGCAAATCTATTCTCACAGTCAGCTAAATTGGTCTGGCGGTCGGGTGCAGATGCTGTGACGTCCTTTACGCTTACAGGTACTCGCCATAATAAAAGCTTTTGTAAGTTGTGTGGCTCAGCATTGCCAAGCACTCAGATCGCAGGTTTGCTCGTTGTTCCCGCTGGGTGCTTGGACACTGAAATATCGATGGCGCCAACAGCGCACATCTTTTCATCCAGCAAAGCTGCCTGGGATGGGGAGTTAGGGGAAGTGCCAGAGTTCGAGGGGCTGCCAGATTGAGCTACCATCACATAATCAGTACCGGCCAGGCAGGGGTTAAAGATCGAGACCGTTTAATATACACCACCTGATATGGACTGCTTATGGAAACGTTTCAAATTCTGATTCTGGTAGTTGCATCCGGATTAATACTTTTTGGGTATTTTCGTTTGCTTTCTGATGAAAACGGACATGTGGATTTGAACGGCTACAGGTTCACAGGCGGTTTAGGGCGCGTTATTAGCGGGGTAATTGAGGGTACTTGGGATATATTTTCACGCCAAATGACTTCCAACAGTTATTCAGCCTTGGCCATATATACCGGGGCATTACTGTTCTATATTTTCTTTAAGCAATAAGCCCCGCATATTCACTCCATGTTTGAAAATCGCGCGGTGAGCGGCACTGAGCGCGCCGTACAGGCTTGGAGCTCGACCAGGTTTCGAGGAGTCTTTGAAAGCATGAACCAACCTATTGCCGGGTTCCACAAGGATGAACTCAACGATTGGGTAGCGGAACTGGCGTGTGGCCATTTTCAACACGTCAGGCATAACCCACCCTGGCAAAATCGACCCTGGGTGGAATCAGCCGAGGGTCGGGACAGCATGTTGGGGCATCGTCTCGTTTGCAAAAAATGTACGTCGGGCGCTCCCGCTGATGTACGGGCCTAATTATCTGGCTAACGGGCTGTTTTGGCCCCGGAATACGAAGCTTCCCTGGCGTATTTTTTCATGGCCCACAACACTCCCGACACCAACAAGGTGATTGCCACTGCCTCTACTGGCCGTGGCAGACGACCGGCATAGACAAAACCGTACAGCAACGCAAACACGGGTTCGAACACGAACACCTGCCCCGTCAAAAACAGAGGCAAGCGCCGCGATGCACCATTCCACAACATGTTGGCAATGAGCGAGCCAACCACTCCGATTCCAAGGCTGATGGCCCAAAACAGACGCCAGTCTTTGCCATCCGGCACGGCATCAGCTGACAGCGCGAGCGAGCTTGGCAACCACAGAACGGCGGCTAGCCCAAGAGCCCAGACACCCGCACTCACGCCCGTCATATAAGCCCACAAACCACACGAAATATCGGTTCGGCGCTTCAATGCCTGCGCATTCAAAACCGTATAGAGGCTCCAGCTGATGAGAGCACCGAACGCCATCAGCAGGCCCTTCACGGACTGGCTGATCGGCTGCGACTGCTCGTCCCACATTTGCAAAGCGTCGGCGTTGATAAACAGAATCCCGAGGACAATGAATAACAGTGGTCCGATAAGGGCCGAGAGTGACAGGGTGTCTTTATCAGACTGGCCGAGCAGGGTGACCACAACCGGAGCCATACCCACTACCAGTGACGCAGGGCCAATGCCCACATCTTGAATCGACCCGGCCAGCAAGGCGAAAAAAAGGACATTTCCCAAAGCGCCGAGCACCATGAGAACCCCGACATCTGAGAGCGATAGCCGTTGCCATAGAGTCGAAAACGATGGTGCAATCAGTAACAGTGACACCCCGCCGTACACCAGAAACCGGCCGGTGGCGATCTCCAGCGCCGAGAACGATGTCAGCACCAGCGGACTAAGGAAAACCAGCCCCCAGAACGCGCCAGCGGCAGCGCCGAGTAACACCCCCGTACGAATCATAAAACGCCCCTTCGGCACATCAACATTGAGGCACGCACTCTAGGGCAATCGTGGCTGCTCCAGTAGAGACATATCCGACTTGAGGCATGCCAATACGGCATGGCTATTAATTCCTGGAAGGTTTGCGCAAAATGACCTTCAAACAGCCCCTGACTCAGACATCAGAACCTATGAACAAACTGAAACGGCTTCCCCCCATTCATGCGATTTCTGCTTTTGAGTCTGTTGCACGGCTCGGGAGTTTTACGGCCGCCGCTGGTGAACTTGATTTGGGGCAAAGCGCAATCAGCAAGCAGATCAAGACTCTCGAAGAGCAAACCGGAACCCCACTCTTTATGCGGCATGCTCGTGGTGTGGAGCTAACGGATGCCGGGAAGGAATTACTCAATACTGTTCAGCCAGCGTTGCATCAGCTATCGGCCGGTATCGAGCAAGTCCGTCAGCGTCACGATGCCGACATTGTCACCGTTATCGCAACTCATGCTGTCGCTCATTACTGGCTGTTTCCTCGAGTGATCGAGTTCAATCGGATACATCCGGAGATTACTGTCAGTATCCGCTCAGACAACGCTATTGATGCATCAAAGGTGACGGAATACGATTTTGGCATTCTGTACGGTGAGGGCCGCTGGCCCTTCCTCGACAAGGCATCGCTGTTTGCAGAATCGGTGTATCCGGTTTGCCATCCAGCACTGGACCTGAAAGAGCCTCAACAGCCCGAGGATCTGGCACAC
This sequence comes from Marinobacter sp. V34, assembly GCF_055524115.1. Taxonomy (NCBI): domain Bacteria; kingdom Pseudomonadati; phylum Pseudomonadota; class Gammaproteobacteria; order Pseudomonadales; family Marinobacteraceae; genus Marinobacter; species Marinobacter sp. V34. The sequence goes on from NZ_JBUPZY010000012.1 coordinate 5,440, forward strand.
CTGCCGCTGATAGAACTGGATTCCACCGAGTGGGACTGTATCGGCTGGGGTGATTGGTTCCGTAGCTTCGATTTGGAGCACCAACCGGCAGAGAATTCGCCGACCTTCAATCAGGTCACCCTTGCTTACGAAGCCGCTCGTCAGGGCCTGGGAGTTGCTCTTGGCTGGCACTTCATGGTCGCTGAAGACCTTCGATCCAACACGCTGAAGCGTGTGGGTTCATTTACGTTTGAATCTGGCAAACAGGACTATTTGGTTCACAGCACCCTTTCGTCCTTGAAGCCGTCGGCGTCTACCTTCAGGGATTGGCTCCTTCAGTCTTTATAAACCCGGAACCGATGGGACTATGGCAGGATTAATTGAGTTTGAGACCGAGCGGCTACAATTGCGGCAATGGCAAGAAAGCGATTTCGAGTCGTTCGCTGCCCTGAACGCAGACCCACGGGTTATGGAGTTTTTTCCGGAACCGCTGAGTTGCCAGGCGAGCAATGAGATGGCGGAGAAAATTCGTTCGCTCATCAAGCAGCGCGGTTGGGGTTTCTGGGCGGTAGAGATTAAGGGTGCCGAATCCTGTATTGGCTTTTGCGGGCTACACGTTCCCATTGCGACGCTGCCTTTTTCTCCGTGTGTGGAGATTGGTTGGCGGTTATCGTTCGCCCACTGGGGGAATGGCTATGCGTCAGAAGCTGCTCGCGGCGCCTTACGTGTCGGGTTTGAACAGCTGGGTTTTTCTGAAATTGTCTCCTTTGCCACCGTTGGTAATCAGCGATCGCACCGTGTCATGGAGCGAATCGGCATGACGTACAGTGGCGAGTTTGAACATCCCGGTTTGCCCGAGAATAGCCTGTTGCGGCCACATGTACTTTACCGGTTGCAACGAGAGCAGTGGGAAGTAGAACAACGCAACAATTAGCCCCAGTTTGTACTGGGCTCACCCTGGAGCACGCCATGTCAGAAATCGCCAACACCCCCACTCCCCCCTACTACGCCGTCATCTTCAGTAGCCACCGCACCGAGGACGACAAGGGCTACGACGAAATGGCCGCGCGAATGGCGGAATTAGCGGCACAACAACCCGGCTACCTGGGTATGGAATCCGCCCGGGAGGGTCTGGGTATTACGGTGTCCTACTGGGAGAGTCTTGAGGCCATTCGCAACTGGAAGCAGAACGCGGAGCACCAGGAGGCCCAACGGCTTGGCCATCAGCAATGGTATTCGAGCTTTCGGGTGCGGATTGCGAAGGTGGAGCGGGAATACGGGATTTAACCCGACCGTACCGTAGGAGCGGCTTTTTGATAGACTGCCAAATACGACACCGTTGGAAATGCGCCCCGGAGGCTGAACGATGGACAGAAAGCGAGCTCTTGAATTGCTCACTCGCAGTAAACCTGAGCTGGAGACCCGTTTTGGCGTAACCCAGTTGGCGTTATTTGGCTCCACTGCCCGCGATACTGCAACTAGCAGCAGCGATATTGATGTCCTGGTGGCTTTCGACGGCCCGGCCACCTCCAAGCGTTATTTTGGCGTGCAATTTTATCTGGAAGATCTGCTTGGCAGCCCCGTCGACCTGGTTACCGAGAAAGCCTTACGCCCAGAGCTACGTCCGCATGTTGAAAGGGAGCAAGTACGTGTCTGATGACTTCCAGCGTGAATGGCACTTTTACCTGAACGACATGATCGAGTTTGCCGAAAAGGTGCTGACATACACCAAGGGGCTCGATCAAGCCGGATTCCTGGAAAGTGAACTGACCTATGACGCCACACTTCGAAACCTGGAACTGATCGGAGAAGCTGCCACACACATTCCTGACGAAGTACGGAATGCCCACCCAGAAATCCCATGGCGGATGATTATTGCGACCAGAAGTCGTCTTATCCATGGTTATCTTGGAATAGACGACGACACTCTTTGGAGCATCATCCAGGACGACGTTCCCGCATTACTTCCAGTACTTGAGGCATTGAGAACTGAGGCAGGGAAATCCGGGGCTGATTTGTAGTGTCTGAATGGCCGTCAGGGGTCTAATCCATCTTCCCCGTAGTCGTTAGGCAGCGTCAGATTCATTTTCCTATCAAATCAAAAAATCGCACGACTCTGTCGAAAACCGCGGTGCCCAGTCGACTACCCGATAAGCCTATCAAAGGCTTTTGATGAAACGACAATCGGGAGAAACACCATGAAATACATGCTGCTGGCCTACGGAAACGAAGAAAAATTCAACCAGATGAGCAAAGACGAACTGGCCGAGGTTGGAGAGAAATGCGAGCGCTTCGACGCCGAGATGCAGGCGGCGGGCGAGGTCACCTGGGCCGGAAGCCTGGACTGGAGCTCGAAGTCGATGCGCCTCAAGGATGGCAAACTGATAGTCACCGACGGGCCATTCGCGGAAACCAAGGAGGTTGTGGGCGGCGTGGTGATCATCGAAGCGCCGGACTTCGACGCAGCGGTTAAGCTCGCCTCGCTACACCCGGCAGCGCGTATGGGCGAGGAACTGGGCTGGGGCATCGAGCTCCGCCCGATGGACTACTGCCCCGCGAGGCGGAGGCTGCTGGCGAACACGGGAAACCGCTATGACCGTTGAACTTGACCACATGATCGTTCCAGCCCGGGATAGAAAGGCTGCAGCCGAATTGCTTGCCTTCATTCTGGGGGTGCCTTGGGCAGAGTCGGGAGTGGGCCCGTTTTGTCCAGTCTTTGTAAACGAGGGGTTAACCCTCGACTTTGATCAAGCCGATGGACACTTTCCCGTGCAGCACTACTGTTTTCGTGTGAGCGCGTCCGAGTTCGACGACATCTTAGCGAGAATCAGGGACAAAGGAATCGAGTACAGAAGTACCCCACACGGTCCAGTCGATATGCAGATCAATACACAACACGGCGGTCGTATCGTTTATTGGAACGAACCTGATGGCCACGTATGGGAGATCTTGACGGTCAGCTATGCGCGCCAACCGCAGAACAAACCAACAAGTGCCTAACTAGGCGCACGGAGTCAGGCTGGTTATCCGCCACTCTCAATCGCCACACTAGACCGCATCACGGCCTTGTCCCGCCCCGGTGGCGCGCCAAACAGCTTGCGGTAATCGCGGCTGAACTGGGACGGGCTTTCATAGCCGACTTGGTAGCCAACACTCGCCACGTCCTGATCGCTTAACAGCAGCCGCCGTGCTTCCTGCAGACGCACCAACTTTTGGAACTGCACAGGCGTTAAACGGGTGATGCTTTTGAAATGCCGGTGGAAGGTCGCCGGGCTCATACTCGCCATTGCAGCCAGTTCAGCCACCCGGAAGGGCTGTTGGTAGTTCGCCTGCATCCAGGCCGTTACCCGGCCAATGCGGGCGGTGTCGCTGTCCTTCAGGCCGATCTGCTGCACGGCCGCCCCCAGCGGCGAACGCAATATACGCCAACAGATTTCCCGACGGACAAGCGGCTCCAGAACTTCACAGTCATCCTGTTGATCAAGCAACCGGAGCAGGCGGATGACAGGATCGTACAGTTCATCCGGCATCCCGGCCGTGACCAGTGCCGGTTGTTTTGGGCCCCGATACGCCATTTCCGGATGGGTCACCAGCAGCTCGGAAATCATCGCCGGATCAATCGACAGGCTCAGCGCCAGATACGGCTTATCGGGGGAGGCCTGCACGATCCGGGAGTTCACTGGCACATTGACGGACGCCAGCAGGCACTCGCCCTGGCGATAATGAAAAGCCGACTCCCCAACCGCCGTTACCTTGGCCCCCTGCAATACGATGCAGAACGAGGTCTGGTAAAGGGCCCGGATGGTGCCGCTGGGTTCCAGGGCGTGGGTCAGGCGTAAACCGTCGATCGCGCTCTCCGGGCCATGGGTCTGCCATTGCTGCTCGACAAGATCACGGAGCCGGCTCAGGGATAGGTTGTCCGGTTGCATTGGAATCACGTTGGACTGGGCGGTCATGGTGGTCTCCTGTTCTGATGAGATCATAGACCGTCCGGCGCCGCACTTCAGCAGGAGCCTCACCGGGTTGAGATCAGGTTGCGAGGATTGTGCAATCCTCTGAGAGTTTCCGCCAGCTCGATTGGCCGTGCGTCGCCTAGTATGAACCCACGGCCCTGCTCCGGCAGGTTCATCCATAACGAAAAGGTGATCGGCTATGACAACGCCCAACTTACCCCAATCCACCCATGACGCACCCCTGCGCCTGCGGACGCTGGGCAACTCGGGGCTGTTTGTATCGGAACTGTGCCTGGGCACCATGACCTTCGGCGGCGGGGACGACATGTGGGGGCTGATCGGCCAGTTGCAGCAGGAACAGGCTGATGAGCTGGTGAAGACGGCCCTGGACGCGGGCATCAACTTTATCGATACCGCCAACGTGTACGGTGGTGGTGCCAGTGAACGCATCGTGGGGCAGTCCCTAAAGAATCTGGACGTTCGCCGCGAAGATGTCGTACTGGCCACCAAGGTGCTAGGCCCAATGGGTGAAGGCCCCAACGCCCGTGGTGCCTCCCGTGGCCACATCATGAGCGAGTGCAAGGCCAGCCTTCAGCGACTGCAAACCGACTACATCGACCTGTATCAGATCCACGGCTTCGACCCGGCCACGCCGATAGAGGAGACCCTGGAGGCGCTGAATAATCTGGTGCAGCACGGCCATGTCCGTTACGTCGGCCTGTCGAACTGGGCCGCCTGGCAGGTGATGAAAGCCGTGGGCATTACCCGCGCCCGCAGACTGTGCCCGATTCTGTCACTGCAGGCTTACTACACTCTCGTAGGCCGGGACCTCGAACGGGAAGTGATCCCCATGCTGGAGTCCGAAAACATCGGCTTGATGGTGTGGAGCCCGCTGGCAGGCGGCTACCTATCCGGCAAGTACGAAGGGCCGGACGTCTCCGAGGAGAACCGGCGCGCCAAGTTTGATTTCCCGCCCGTCAACCGGGAGCGTGGCAGTGCTGTCATCGCCGTCATGCGGGAGATCGCCACCGGCAAGAAGGTCGACGGCCAGCCCGTCAGCGTGGCTCAGATTGCGCTTGCCTGGCTTCTGCACCAGAACACTGTGACCAGTGTGATTGTCGGGGCCAAGCGGGTAGACCAGTTGCGGGACAATCTCCTGGCGGCACAGGTCCGGTTCTCAGCCGACGAATTGGCGGCCCTGGATGAGATCAGCCGCCTGCCGGCGGAGTATCCAGGCTGGATGCTGGAGCGACAGGGGGCTTATCGGGCACATATGAAGGCCTGATATTCGACCTGGGAGTATTGGCGGTATTCACTGAACGTGTCCGTGGCAGCTTGTCAGTAGGCCGCCATCATGCTTCACTTTCCGGATTCGTACCTATACCCCAACCGGAGACGACCCTATGCCCACCCCAGTCACTGCCAGTTCAATAATGCCACCCATGTCCCGGCGGCTTTGGCTGGTATTACTCAGTGCGGTGCTGCTGGGCGGTTGCTCCTCGCTGTACTACAACACCATGGAAAAGCTCGGCTTTGAAAAGCGCGACATTCTGGTGGACCGGGTGGAAAATGCCCGAGACAGCCAGAACGATGCCCAGGAGACGTTCCGCTCGTCCCTTGAACGTTTCCAGAGCGTGGTGGACACGCCGGATACCGATCTCAAAGATCGCTACGCCGAGATCAGCGATGCCTATGAAGACAGCAAGTCCAGCGCGGAAGATGTCCGCGACCGCATCAACAAGGTGGAAGACGTTGCAGTAGCCCTCTTCGATGAATGGGAGGACGAACTCGGTGAATACGAAAGTGACTCCCTGCGCCGCAGCAGCGAACAACAGCTTGATGAAACCCGTGCCCAGTACAGCCAGCTGATCAGCCGCATGCATGACGCCGAGGAGCGTATGGACCCGGTACTGGAGGCATTTCAGGATCAGGTGCTGTATCTCAAGCATAACCTGAACGCCCAGGCGATCGGCTCGCTGGAAAATGAGCTGGTGGGTATCCGCCAGGACGTGGATGCGCTGATTCGCAATATGGAACAGTCGATTGAGGAGTCCGAGGCGTTTATTCGGCGTTTTCGTAACGGTGGGTGACGGCGTCCCATGAAAAGCTCACAAGAGTTCTGGGACAAGAGCGCACGCCGCTACGCCAAGAGCCCGGTGCGGGACGAGGAAGCCTACCGTAAGAAACTGGAGATCACTCAAGGGTATTTCCGGCCAGACTGGTCGGTGCTTGAATTTGGCTGCGGAACCGGCAGTACCGCCCTGGCTCATGCGCCCTATGTGAAGGAAATTCTTGCCACCGACATATCCGGCAAGATGCTGGACATCGCCACGCAGAAGGCCCTCGATGCTGGTATTGAAAATGTGCGCTTTCAACAAGGCACGCTGGAAACCCTGGCGCTGGAGGCGGAAAGTTTTGATGCGGTGCTGGGGCTCAACATTCTCCATCTGTTGGAAAACCCCGAAACGGCGATTGCCCGGGTTCATGAACTGCTGAAACCCGGTGGTGTCTTTGTTTCCAGCACCGCTCTGATGGGCGAACTGATGGTGCTCTGGCGGCTGTTGATTCCTGCCATGCAGGCGGTGGGCCTGGCGCCGTTTGTGCATCGCTTTACCCGGCAGTCACTGGTGACGATGCTGGCCAATGCAGGGTTCAGCCTCAATTATGAGTGGCAACCGGATAAAGCATCGGTTTTTCTAATCGCCCGGAAGTAACTCGTTAACTTCAATCATCGCCCAAAGGTAAAATTATAATGTGATGTCGATTTCACATGCTCCGGTTCGACTTAATTAAGAACCCATCGAACAAACGGTGCCCACGCACCGGAGGAGCAGGAAATGCTGAAGTTATATGGAACACCCCCAAGGTGCCAGTGCTGTTCGATTGCAATCTGGTTGTAACCACGTCAGCTGCAATCCAGATTTACCTCGCCGCGAAATTCCGTTCAATTGCCCTCAGGAAGTTCTCTTAGGGTTTATCGGGCGCACCATGCCTAACTTCACTGATCAGCTCCCACTGTTTCGCCAGCGCGAGCATGCGGTAGTCGCTGTGCCTTGGGCCGGCAAAGCTGACACCGAATGGCAGGCCGTCGGACCGAATTTCCCCCGGCACCGACACAACGGACAGGTCGAGTAGATTGCCAAAATTGGTGTAGTACGCCATGTTTCGGTTAAGCACTAAGGGGTTCGCTTTCACCTCGTCACACCGGTAAAGCGTACCGGCCGTTGGCATCAGCAAGCAGTCAAAGGGTGCCAACCGCTGATAGACCTCAGCTTTGAGCTGGTTCAACCGAGCCAGATCCGACCATATCTGGTGATGGGTTACCGTTTCGCCTTTCAGGATACTTTCTGCGACCACTCCATTCACGGCGTCCGCGTTCTCTTTGATGAATTCACCCACCGAATCAAACCGCTCACTAATGAACGCCCCATCGAACAGCATAGCGCCGGCCTCTGCAAACGGACTGAAATCGATCGGCTGAATACGGGCACCCTGTTTTTCAAGAGTCTTCAACAATCCTTTGAAACACGCCTCAGCTTCGGCATCGTCGAAGAACATTAAACCGTCAGCATCCGGAACTGCGAACACTATGTTCTTTAGATCCAGTTCCAGATCTTCCAGCAGGCAAGCGGCTTTGTTATTCGCCATGAGTCTACGAAAAACATAGTCAGCCTCGGAGGCAGTTCGGGCAAAGATGGGGATGCAGTCGATGCTCTTGTTTGCGTACACCATACCCTCATTGCTGAGCAGGTGCGGCGTCGGCTTGAAGCCAACAATATTGCACATGGCAGCGGGCAATCGCCCTGAACCACCGGTATCACTGCCTAGCGAGAAGGTTACGCAGCCGTTGGAAACCACAACACCGGACCCCGAACTGGAACCGCCCGGAATATAATCCGGATTGAAGGGACTAACTGGATGTGGATCACTGCGCACCCCCACCACGCCAGTGGCAAACTCATCCATGGTGTTTTTACCGACCAACATCGCACCCAGATCGAGCAAGCGCTGAACCACCGGCGAGGTAGTTGTGGATAGCCTTTTGTAATCCGGGCAGCCTGCACACAGCGGCAACCCTTCAACGTGAATATTATCCTTGACCGCAAACGGAATGCCGTAAAGCGGCAGATTGGTGTCCAGACTTGCGAGATAATCGGCACGAGCCAACACCTCTTCCTCTGGCACCAGGAAAATCCATTCGGAACACGAGCTTCTCTCTCTGATTCGGCGCAGTACCTCCTCAGCAACCTGTCTAGGGACAAACCGTCCCGCTCTGTAACCTTCCTGTAGGTGAAATAGATCCAGGCCTTGGTATGACGTTAAAGAAGCTCGCATGTCCGAATGTTCCCATTGGTTATGGATTAATGGCGTTCAGCCTGTTACTCAACAACGGTTTCCAGGTACTCCGGCACCAGGAAGTTTTCAAAGGTTTCCCTCGAGGGCACCATAGGCAGGCGCTTTTGATCATGGAGGAAGGTGGAGGTTGACAGCAGGGTGTCTACAAACTGGCCGCGCTTTTCGCTGTCGCCGATGTATTCCGCAGTCAGCTGCTCGTCGCAAGGAACCATTTTCGTGCCCTTCATCATCCGCTCAGCGTCTCGCAGGTCCAGTTGGAGCTCTTTGGCGATGATCTCCGCCGTTTCCGCCGGGTTATTCAGCCAGAACTCGATACCTTTGCATTCTGCGCGGACAAACTTCTCGACGTAATCCGGATGCTGTTCAGCAAATTCGTTCATCACAACGCCCACGTCCCAGGTGGGATAGCCGCGCTCCGCCATGATGCCGGAGGTCATGAAAAGGTTCGCATCGCCTTCCAGAACCCGTCCAAGAGCCGGTTCCCAGAACCATGCCGCGTCGATATCGCCACGGAACCACGCCTGGGCGATGTCGTTGGGCCGGAGGTCAATGATTTTCATTGAGGCGGGATCTATTCCTTCGTCATTCAGGGCGTTGAGCAACAGGTAGTGGGTGGTGGAACCAAAGGGTGCGGCAATGGTTTTTCCCTTGAGATCTTCCAGGCTCTTGATATCCGCTGAAGTGCGAACGGCCATGGCCTCAACATAGTCGAGCATGTTCAGTACCATGATCCCCTGAATGGGCAAACCTCGGGTAACACCGATCGCTGTGGGTGGATTACCCAGGCCGCCAAAGTCCACCTGATCCGCCGCGATGGCACGCAGCATATCGCCACCACCACCGACATTAATGTAGTTAATCTCTACTCCGGGCATTTCCTCCTGCACAAGACCCAATGACTTGGTCACTAGTTGCGCGTTAACCAGGTTCAGGTAACCGATGGTCACCTCTTCGGGCGCATCTGCGTGGGCCGGAACGGCCCCGATACTGAGGCCAAGAGCTGTTACGGCTGAGCATAGAAAAGTCTTCATGTCGTTCTCCTTACGGGTTTTTGAGGTTCACTTAATGGGTTTTGAGCTTGGTCCAGGGCATGATGATCTGGCCTGTCAATTTGAGAATCAGATCCAGTGCCATACCGGTAATTCCCAACACAATCAGGCCCATGATGACGATGTCGCCCAACAGGAACTTGGCAGCATCCCAGATCATCCAACCGATACCCGCGGTGGCTGCGACGATCTCAGCCGCAACCAGAACGGTGTATATAAATCCGAGGGAAATCCGCATTCCAGTGAGTATGGTAGGGCCCGAACCCGGCAGGTAGACTTCCCGGATCAAGTCCCAACGGCTGGCACCCACCGAGCGCGCAGCGCGGATATAATTCGGGTTAATGTCCGACACCGCAGAAATGGTGGCGATGATGATGCCGGGCAGACCCGACAGGAAAAGCAGGGCCAGCTTTGAGGATTCACCAATCCCGAGCCACATCACCAGTAGGGTGTAGAGCCCCAGTGGCGGCAACGGTCGGTAGAATTCGATAATCGGATTGAACACCCGGTGGGCAGACCGCGAGGTTCCCATCATCACACCCAGCGGTATACCAACCAGGCAGGCCGCCGCAAAGGCCGTCAGAATGCGGTACAGACTGGTGGCAACGTGCTCCAGTAGCGTTGACCCCTGGTAGCCTACGGTCGCCACTTCAATGAATGACTGCCACACGCTCACTGGCGATGGCAAAAACAGCGGGTTTGCCCAACCCATCGCAGTCACCAGAAACCAGGTACTGATCACCACCACAACCGTCAGAAATGACAGGTATTTTCCGTTTTCAATATTCTTGCGAATGAACGGCGGCATTCGCATCTGCCGCTGTGGTATTCCGTCGTCAAAGGAAATTGCTCGCGGAGTGACTTCATTATGAATACCCATGGTGTTCACCTACTCTGCCACGCCGAGAATGTTGGGTATGGCCAACGCCAGTACTTTCATGGCGGCGACCGATTTGGTAATCGAAATGCTTTCATTCACTGGTGACCATCCGTCTTCGCCCGGCCCGAAAGTCACCGCGTTCATGCCCGCCTCACGGAAGCGTATGGTGTCGTTAAAGGCGTTCTTGCGGTTGGGGATGGGCGCGTCACCAAGAACCTCGCGATAGGCCGCTGTGAGTGAGGCGTTTGGCTCTTCCTTCATCGGAACGGGCTCCGTTCCACTCACGAATAACGAACCGTGCAACTGGGCCACCTCAAACTCAGTGCTCTCATGGCCGGTAAGGGCCTCGGCAACGGTTGCGGAAATATCGTCCACCACGGATTCAATGGTCATTCCTGGAAGAATGCCGACCACGGCCAGCGTCAATTCGCAGGAATCGGGAGTAAACTGCATTTCGCCGGGAAGACCGCCCGCCATCCTGACCACGCAGGCACAGGGCGGTGTATGACCCGGAAACTCCGAGGGCGTATGACGGAAGGCCATCTTGTTGATCACGGGTACCAGTTCTGACGCTTCGCTGATGGCATTCACGCCGGTGTCTGGCCGCCAGATGTGAGATTTGATTCCCCGCACCACCAGCCGAACCAGACAATGCCCGGAGTTGGCGACCGACAGGTTCATGCCCCAGTCGTCTGAGCCTTTACCCCACGCGGTTGGCTCGATGGTTATGGAATGGTCCGCCTTGATGCCGATGGTTTTGGTGAGATAGATGGAGCCATGTACCCCGTCTTTTTCCTCGTCCACCGTGTAACAGCAGATCAGGTCGCCCTTAAACTTCACGCCGCTTTCCAGCACTGCTTTAACCGCCAGCAACGAGGCCGCCAGATTGGCCCGGGTATCCGAAGTCCCCCGGCCGTATATCCAGTCACCATGACGGGTGGCCTTGAAGGGGTTACCGTCACATTTGTCCCACCGCTCGGGCTCAACCGCTGGGTAGGTATCAAGGTGATCGTTGATCATCAGAGACGGGCCATCACCCTCCCCCTTCAGCACTCCGACGATGTTCGGGCGCTTGGCCTGGGAGTAGTATTTGCTGACTTCAAAGCCCATGGCCTCCAGTTTTCCGGCCACAAACAGAGCGTAGGCTTCTTCCTCACCGGCCGGAATATCCGGGTCCAGCGGATTAGTGGAATTGGGCTGGCCAATAGCGACCATTTCAGTCGTCAAGTCGATCCATTCCTGTTCGTCAATCCGGCTGATCAGGTTGGTTTTCTGGGTCTCATTCAGGGTCATGCTTGATCCTCGTAGTGTCAGAAATGGGTGTTCACAATTTTCAGACCCAGGACTATCAACGTTGACAGCATCAACAGGGTCGTCATCACATCAAAAAAGAGGTCCGGCAGCCGGCGAGACACCAATTGGCCAATCAACACGCCCGCCAGTGTGGGAAGCAGGTAAAGCTTCACGTCGCTCAATACGGTGTCCGAGAGTCCACTGAGTGCCACAGATATAATCAGCATCCCGCTGTATGAACCGACCATTAGTGCAAAAACTGTGGCACGCACCCGTGAGGGATCCAGTCCCTTGCCCCGCAGAAACACCAGTGCCAAAGGACCGGGCATGGCGAGGGTTGCGCCCATCACCCCGGACGCCATGCCGTATAACATGCTGGTCCGGTTTTCGGCCTGCACCGTCAGGTTGGTCTCTGCCCGGTCTACCACCTCCGGGCCGGTGCCCTGTGTCTGCGCGCAGACATATCGGACAAAGCAATAACCCAGAGCCATGAGCGCAGCGATACGTATCGAGGTCATCGAAACCAACAGCAGCAATCCGCTGCCGATCACCAAACCCACAAGAGTTCCAGCTGCCAGTTGACTGAGCTCTCGGAGCATTACTCGCCTCCGCAAAAAAGGCGCGATGATCGTCACAATGACCAACGTCAGCACCCCGGTAATCTGTATCGCATCCACAGGGTCGTAAAAGGCCAACAACATAGGGGCGACAATCAAGCCAAACCCGAGCCCTGCGGTGATCTGCACCAAAGCCCCTAGAAAGCAGACGACCAGAATTAGCAATTCCATCGACATAATTGGCCTTAGAAGGTGCTCATGCTTTCAGCACGAATGATTTCCATGCACTCTCTCTTAATGGCCAGGAACTCTGCTTCAGATGAGATCATCTGGGTTCTGGGCCTAGGGAGCGGGTTGGTAATGTCTTTAACGATCCGTCCTGGCGATGCACTCATCACCAGAATGCGATCAGATAGAAAGATGGCTTCGTCCACGTCATGGGTGACGAACACCACCGTGGTTCCGAACTCTTCCCACAGGTTCAGCAGGTTTTCCTGCATCATTAGACGGGTCTGATAGTCCAGAGCGGCAAAAGGCTCATCCATCAACAAAACCCTGGGAAAAGTCGCCAAGGCGCGCGCGATGCCCACCCGCTGCTGCATGCCTCCTGATAGCTGATCCGGATAGTGATGCTCGTACTTCTTCAGGCCCACCATTTCGATGAAGTGGTTAACGGTGCTGTTCGCCTCCACGTCCCGAATAAGCTTCGGCCCCAAGCCAATATTTGCTCTCACGGTTTTCCAGGGCAGCAGTGAGTGCTGCTGGAATACCATGCTGCGATCCGCTCCCGGCTGTTCGATGACTTTGTCATCCAGTAACGCCTTGCCACCGGTGGGTTTTACAAACCCGGCGATCACGTTTAACAGGGTGGACTTGCCGCATCCGGAAGGCCCCAGAACACAAACGAATTCACCGGGATTAATCGTCAAATCGGTTCTGGATAAGGCCACCGTTTTACCGACATCCGAGTCATAAATAACTTCCAGATCATCGGTCCGAAGCTCGCCTCTGTCGGTCGCTTTTCGGGAGCTGATTCTCGCGTTTTGCATTGCTGTGTTCATGATCAAAAACCTTTTGTTGGATCAACCCAGGTGAGCTCGATCGATTTCCATGCCGAATCGGAACCGGTCACCGCGATAAAAGAGGTTTTCATAGAGCAGGGGTTCGCCAGAGCCATTCAGAATCGTGCGCTCAATGTGCAGCGCAGCACTCCCGGGCTCCATATTCAGGAAGCCTGCAAGCTCGCTATCACAGATCATGGATTCGAGATTGACCCGGGCCGAAGCGATGGCAATTCCACAGTCGTTTTCAATCACATCGAACAGGTCTCTGTGTTCGAGGTCCGCGTTGCCAAAGCCATCGCTGACGTGGGTGGGTGCGTAGGTGATATCAAAGGCAAGTGGTTCTCGGTTCAGATATCGCAACCGTTGAATCCTTGTGACATGAGCGCCCGTGGAGAGCGCAAGGCAACTGGCCACGTTATCCTTAGGTGTTTCTGTGATGATCGAAATCAACTTGGAAAACGCTTCCTGGCCAATGCTGGCTGCGCTTTCGCCAAAACCTTTCAGTGTCGACACGTCAAACTGGGCCTTGGGCATGGACACAAACGTGCCCTTGCCATTGATCTTGAATATCAGACCGTCCCGCTGGAGTTGGCTTAGCGCCTGACGAATGGTGATGCGGCTGACCGAGAACACTTCAATCATCTGTCGTTCACTGGGCAACTTCTGGTGCGGCGCGTAGGTTCCGTCCAGAATTTTCCGCCGAATGCTTTCTTTCACCTGCTGAAAAAGAGGCATCGGTAGTACATTTACATCGCTAAATTGGTTTTCCATACCTGTCTCGTCACAACCTGTTATAACCAGTTACGTCAGGTTTTGCATAGGCTGTGCCAGACTAAAAAACTTTTTCCTTTTCAAATATCTATAGTCTTCCGGAAAAGAACATGCTGATGGGGAAATGCGCTGCTGTGACACATAAATCGAGAGTAAGCACTTTTTGTGTGCATTATTCAGTGAGGAACGCAGTCCGGAGGGGTAACCTATCCTAATCCATAACCAGTCGAGCCATAGAAAAGTGGGCCCGGCGATTTTCAACACTGTTTGCCCACGAGGATCTATATGAAACAAGTACCCCAAAAACAGTCCGGAACCAGCGGCTACTCATGGAAACTGTCCGCCGTTGCGGCCGTGGCTTCCGTCATTGGAGCGGTAGTCACCTTCGGAGAGGTGTCACCGATCATCACGGGTCTTATTCTTTTGACCGCCGTCGGTTGGGGGTTTACCGCACGGGACAACAAACGGGGTGCGGAACAGGCAGAAGACTCACAGTGAAACTGAGGAATTGAGCCGCTTACTGTCGAATATTTTTCCTTTCCCCTGTCGATTTCCGCCAGCACCATGCGACTAACCAGTGATAACCACCAACAAGCACTGGAGAACGACGATATGAAATACATGTTGATGCGCAAGGCCGATGCCGACACCGAGAACGGCGTATTACCCTCTGAAGACATCCTGCAAGCCATGGCGGACTATAACGACCGTATGACGCAAGCCGGAGTGTTTACCGATGGCGACGGCCTGCGGCCAACCCGGGAAGGTTGCCGCATTCAGTTTCACAACGGTGAACCTACCGTTATCAAAGGCCCCTTCGAGCAGACCAGCGAGCTGCTGGCCGGCTACAGTGTGCTTGAGGTGGAGTCCCTGGAAGACGCCATCGCCTGGGCAAAACAATGGCCAAAAGAAGATGCCGGCGGCAATGTCACCCTTGAATTACGCCGTTACTTCACGCTGGAGGATTTCGCGCCCAGCCCCGCGCTTGAGAAGCATCGTTCGCAGGAAAAGCTTCCCCGGGAGATAAATGTGCACATGGCTTTTGGCGGCAACTGCCGGGAAGCCATGGAATTCTATGCCGAAGTGACCGCCGGCACTCTGGAAGCTGTGATTACCTATGGCGAAACGCCTGCGGCAGAAGATGTGCCGGAGGAAATGCATGATCACGTTGTCCATTCCTCCCTCAATATCCGCGGCCGCCGGCTGATGGGGGCGGATATGTCGGGAGAATTCTATCAGCCACCCCAGGGCACCCATATCCACCTTGAATACGATGATACCGACCAGGCGGAGCGGGTTTTCCGGGCCCTGTCCGAAGGGGGCACAGAGATCATGCCGTTCGAACAGACCTTCTGGGCACATCGTTTCGGAATGACCAGGGACCGTTTTGGTGTCCAATGGATGATCAGCAGCCAGCTTGAGCAGTGCCAATAAGCGACAACAACAGGGAGTCGTGCGATGAGCAAGCGAGCAA
The DNA here is from genome assembly GCF_055524115.1 of Marinobacter sp. V34. Taxonomy (NCBI): domain Bacteria; kingdom Pseudomonadati; phylum Pseudomonadota; class Gammaproteobacteria; order Pseudomonadales; family Marinobacteraceae; genus Marinobacter; species Marinobacter sp. V34. Next base: position 20,816 of record NZ_JBUPZY010000012.1, read on the forward strand.
AAAATACCATATGTCTCTGGTACAACGGCGATGCTGAGGAGGCGGCAAATTTCTACGCCAGGACCTTCCCCGATTCGTCGGTGGATGCCGTAAATCATGCGCCGGGAGACTATCCATCAGGGTCGGCAGGGGATGTACTGACGGTGGAGTTCACCGTGCTGGGCATTCCCTGTCTCGGGCTCAATGGTGGCCCCATCTTCACGCACAGCGAAGCGTTTTCATTCCAGGTGGCCACCATGGATCAGGAGGAAACCGATCGCTACTGGAACGCGATTGTGGGCAACGGCGGCGAGGAAAGTGCCTGCGGCTGGTGCCGGGACAAGTGGGGTATTTCCTGGCAGATTACGCCGCAGGTGCTGTCAGACGCCATGACCGACCCAGACCGCGCAACCGCGAAACGGGTGTTCGAGGCCATGATGACGATGGGTAAGATCGATGTCGCGGCTATTGAGGCGGCGCGTCGAGGTTAGACACAACCGCTCCTACACAATCTCCGGAAACGCCGACACCAGGAAATCCACCAGCGCCCTCACCTTGGGCGTGACAAATTTACGAGTGGGATAGACTGCGTACACACCCAGTTCGCCGGAGCGGTAATCCTGCATCAGCTCCACCAGCCGCCCGGTTTCCAGGTCGTCCTGCACCAGGAAGCTGGGCTGATGGATCACCCCCTGACCGGCCAGGGCGGCGGCACAGCAGGTTTCACCGTTGTTGGCATGCATCCAGGGCCGTATCCGCGTGCTCAATGGTCCGTCTGGACCATCAAAGTGCCAGTCGTTACCCGTGGCCAGGTTGCTGTAGGCGATGATCTTGTGATGAATCAGGTCCTCAGGATGTTCTGGCGTGCCGTGGGTGCTGAGGTATTCGGGGGAAGCGCAGACCACAAGCCGCGTGGTGGTGAGACGCCGGCTGACCAGGGTGGAATTCCTCAAGCTGGCAATTCGAATTGCCAGATCAAAACCTTCTTCAACGATATCCACAATGCGGTCGGACAGGTCGATGTTGAGCTCCACATCCGGATATTCGGCATGAAACTGCCCCCATAGCGGCGCCAGGTGGCGAATGCCAAAACTCACCGGGGTATTAATGCGCAACACACCCTTGGCGACGCCGCTGCGTGAGGTCAGTTCTGCCTCGGCCTCTTCCACCCCTGCCAACAACTCTCGGCAACGCACGTAGAACACTTCCCCTTCCGCCGTCAGCGACAGTCGCCGGGTGGTGCGGTGAAGAAGTCGCACCCCAAGCCGGGATTCGAGTTCACCAACGTAGCGGGATACGGCGGCTTTCGACATCCCCATTGCCTCCGAGGCGGCTACAAAGCTGCTCTCATCCACAACGGCGCAGAAGGTCTGCATCTCCAGCAATCTATCCATTCTATTGTTCCGATTTTCGAGACAGTTAATCCAATAAAAGCATGTTTATCCCAAAATAAGATATTCGTAAAGTATCCTCATGCTCAACACACATCTCATACACAAGGAAACCGGATCATGGACAATACATTCCTCAACAAACTGCTCGACACCAACGCTGGCTGGGGCGCGCTTGCCCTGCGCATTCCCGTCGGCATCATCTTCGTGGCTCACGGCGCCCAGAAGCTGTTTGGCTGGTTCGGTGGCTACGGCCTGGAAGGCACCGGACAATGGATGGATTCCATCGGCCTGAGCCCGGGTTACCTCATGGCTCTTCTGGCCGGTGGCACCGAGTTCCTGGGCGGCTTGGCGCTGATCATCGGGTTACTGGTTCGCCCCGCCAGTGCAGCGCTGGCCTTCGCCATGTTGATTGCCATTTTCAGCGTGCATTTCCAGAATGGCCTGTTCATGAGCAACAACGGCTATGAATTCGGTCTGGCATTACTGGCGGCTTCAGTTTCCCTGCTGTTTAGCGGTGCCGGGCGTGCCTCCGTGGACCGTTTGGTCACTCAATAAAAAGGAGTATCGCGCCATGACCAGCTTGTTCGTATCCCACGGCGCTCCCACCTTCGCACTGGAGCCGGGCCTGGCAGGCCCGGCCCTCTCGCAGCTTGGAACGGAACTGCCTCGACCGACTGCGGTGCTGGTGGTGTCACCTCATTGGATGACGCAAGACGTGCGAGTGGGGCTGTCAGAAGCACCGGCTACCATTCATGATTTTCGGGGCTTCGAACCCGCCATGTACGAACTGGAATACCCAGCGCATGGTCATCCGTCGCTCGCGAAAAAGGCACTGACGCTGCTGGAAAACGCCGGGTGGCAGCCAGGCGCAGACGCCCATCGCGGCCTGGACCATGGTGCCTGGGTGCCACTAACGTACCTGTACCCGGACGCCTCGGTGCCGGTGTTTCAGGTGTCTCTTCCAGCAAACCTCGACAGCCAGTCCGCCTACCAACTGGGCCAGGTGCTGTCGCCGTTACAGAAGGAGGGTGTACTGATCGTCGGTTCGGGCAGTCTGACCCATAACCTGTACGAAGTACGCTGGAGAGACAACAACGGTGCAGAATACGCAAGGGCCTTTAGCCAGTGGATTCGCGAAGCCGTTCTGGAAAACGATCATGTACGCCTGGTTAACGCTCTGGCTCTCGCGCCGCATGCCCAGCGCGCTCACCCCACCACGGAGCACTTCCTGCCTTTGCTGTTTGCATTGGGGGCTGGTGGCTCAGATGCCCAGAGTTCCGTCATTGAGGGCGGCATAGAACACGGCGTGCTGTCGATGGATTCCTTTATCTTTCGGAATGCCTGAAACCCGGTACATTTGCGGACGTATCTAATTCCATTGCCCTGAACTGACCGATAACGGTAAAGTTCCAGCAGCAAAACGGACGCGAGGATTGCGAGCCTCATGGATACGGGTGCAATGTGACGTTAAAACGGCATAATCGGTGGCCTGCATGGATAGCCCTGCTATCCATGCTACTCATCTATCTGGGGCCGTTGCTGACTAAAGCCCAGCTGCGACAGCACGCGGAACCAACGCATCATGCAGTTGAGCCCTCCCATCACGCCGACCACAAGCATCACGACCACTCACCAGAGCAGGCTCCAGGCAAGCATTCAAACCCCTTCGAGCACCTGGCCCATGGGGACTGCGGCTACTGCGTTCTGCTCACCAAACTGCCTGCCCTGTCACCGCAGGGCACACTGGGTGCGCCTTCAGACCACCCTGGTACCCGTAGCCAAGCGTCGCTCGACTTTATTTCCGCCCCACGGGGTATTCCAAGCTTTCCCAATGCGCCTGTTCGCGCCCCGCCGCTCATCGTCTGACCTCCACACTTTCCCTTTAAATCCTTAGTGAGGAAGACCATGAACGAATCACACTCCACCGGCGCGCCGCGTTGGGGATACGCTCTGCTTATGCGTTTGCATTTCTACGCAGGACTTCTTGTTGGCCCCTTTATCTTTGTGGCGGCGCTCTCAGGCGCACTATTTGCCCTGACGCCACAGATTGAAAACTGGCTTTACCAAACCGAACTGACCTCTGAGTTCACCGGCGATGCTTACCCACTGGCAGACCAGATCGGGGCTGCACGAAACCACATTGGCAACGACGCCAGTCTTGCTGCCGTCCGCCCAGCACCAGAAGCGGGCCAGACCACTCGAGTGATGTTCACCGTGGATGGCCTGCAACCCTATGAGCATCAGGCGGTGTTCGTAGACCCCATTTCCCTGGCTATACGTGGTGACCTGGTGGTTTACGGCACCAGCGGCACCCTGCCATTCCGCATCTGGATCGACTACGTACACCGGCACTTGCACTTGGGTGAGGTTGGTCGCTACTACAGCGAGTTGGCCGCCTCCTGGCTCTGGCTGGTGGCCCTGGGCGGTTTATTTCTTTGGTGGCGGCGCCGTTCCATCAGTCAAAGCAGAAAAGAGACAGACCGAAGCACACTTCGCAAATGGCATAGTCGTATTGGCGTAGTGTTGTTGATGGCCTTTCTGTTCTTCTCGGTGACGGGCCTGACCTGGTCCAAGTGGGCCGGTGCCAACATTGCCGAACTGCGTGCCCAAATGGATTGGGGCACACCGGGGCTGAATACACAAATCGCCGATTCAGCCCCCGGTCAGGCTCACAGCCATGGTGAACACGCCGATCATGAAGTGGCCATGCCAGTGGCTGCGAGTAAGGACAACGCCGCCACCTACGATGCTGTACTGGAGCGAGCCCGAGCAGCGGGCATTGATGCCGGCATGGTGGAAATCAAACCCGCAGCAGACGCCAACCGCGCCTGGGTGGTTCGCGAAATCGACCGCAGCTGGCCAACACAGGTGGACATGGTGGCTGTTGACCCCAGTTCTATGACAATAACCGACCGGGTGGATTTCAACACATTCCCCATCGCCGCCAAACTCACACGCTGGGGCATCGACGCCCACATGGGCATTCTGTTCGGCCTGCCCAACCAGCTCTTCGTGGCTGCCTGCGCATTGGGACTGTGCGTAATGATCCTGCTGGGTTACCGCATGTGGTGGCTGCGGCGCCCGACGCAAGGGGTGTCCAATCAGCGATCCGCCCAGCGGGTGTGGACGGAACTGCTCAAAGCACCGCCCCTGGCACTGCTGGCCATGGCACTGATTGCAGTCGGATTAGGATGGTTTGCACCCGTGATGGGCGTCAGTCTTGGGGTGTTTCTTGTTGTGGATGGGTTGCTGGCCTTACGGAGCTACAAGCAGAGCGAATCGGCAGCTTCCGAATACAGTTGACAATCGCCTTAACCCTATGATGTTATCACTGGTAACAATGTTACCGGTGATAACTTATGCCCATCAGCCCCACCTCTCTCAAAACCAATTACCACCACGGCGACCTGCCCCAGCAGGCCCATGAGCTGGCACTGGAAATCCTGCGGGAACACGGCGATGCCGCTATCAGCCTGAGGGCCCTGGCCAAGCAGATCGGTGTAAGTGCGCCGGCCCTGTACCGCCACTTCATTGACCGGGAGAGCCTGCTCGCGGAACTGGCCGTGACCGGATTCGAGGCCCTGCGAGCACGGCTGCTGGCCGTGGATCAAAGCAAACCCCGGCAAGCATTGATTGATATAGGCCTAGTGTACGTATCTTTTGCACAGGACGAACCCAACCTATACCGGCTGATGTTTGGCGGTCGAGTGCTGCCCAAAGGCGTTCACCCGCGCCTGGACATCGCCGGCAAGGGGGCTTTTCAGGTCCTGGAAGACACCATTGCACAAGCCCAGACGGCGGGTTACGTCAAACCCATTCCGTTGTCACTGATGACAGCCGCTGCTTGGTCCCTGGTGCACGGCCTGTCCCAACTGTCTATCGACGGACATCTGCCCAGTACGGAGGTGGAACCTCATTTGACCGAAGGCGTCGTCACACTGTTGCTCGATGGCTCAATTGCCGTAAACAAACAACACAAAAAGGACACCACATCATGAGTAGCCCCAAACCCAGTACTATCCGAGTCGGGCGCCGCTATCGCGCCAATCGCCTTGATGGTCCTTACGACGCCATTGTTATTGGTTCGGGCATTGGCGGGCTGACCACCGCCGCCTGCATGAGCAAACTGGGCAAGAAAGTGGTGGTGTTCGAGCAGCACTACACCGCCGGGGGCTTTACACACAGCTATGATCGCAACGGCTACGAATGGGATGTGGGCGTGCATTACATCGGCGATGTGGGCGCAGACCACACCCTGAGCAAGCGCCTGTTCGACCACATTACCGACGGCCAGTTGAAGTGGGCACCCATGGACAGCCACTTTGACCGCATCTTTATTGGCAACCGCCACGTAGACCTTGTCGCCGGCCCGGGCGCCTTCAAAGCTGAGTTGAAGAAGGAATTTCCCGGCGAGGAGCTGGCCATAGACACCTATCTGGGTTATCTACGGCAAGTGGCCAAGGCCATGCCGGGGCTGGTGATTGGCAAAGTACTTCCTGACCTGGCCGCCGGGCCATTGCGCAAAATCGTCGACCGCACTGCACCGGCATTCCTCAACAAGCCCACACGGGAGGTACTGGAGAGCCTGACCAACAACCAGGAACTGATCGCGGTGCTCACCGGCCAGTGGGGCGACAACGGCCTGCCGCCAGCGGAATCCAGTTTCATCATTCATGCACTGATTGCCCGCCACTACCTGTACGGCGGCTACTACCCCATCGGCGGTGCCTCGGAAATGGCGAAGACCATTATTCCAGTCATCCAGCAGAGCGGCGGGGAAGTGTTCACCTACGCCGACGTGAAAGAAATCCTGATCGAGAAAGGCAAGGCCGTGGGTGTGCGCATGGCAGACGGGGAGGACGTTCGCGCCCCGCTGGTGATCAGCAACGCCGGCGTGTTCAACACGTTCGACAAACTGCTTCCTGAAACAGCACCCCACCGGGACTATTACCAGGAAAAGCTGACAACCGTGGAACGCTCCATGGCCAGCAACTGCCTGTACATCGGTCTGGAGGATACCGCTGAAAACCTGAAACTGCCGAAAACCAACTACTGGATCTACCCGGGTACCCACTACGAGAAGCAGGTCAGCGATTTCATGGCCGCGCCGGATGAACACGACATCCCGTTGACGTACATCTCGTTCCCATCCGCCAAAGACCCAAGCTTTGCCGAGCGCTACCCCGGCCGCGCCACCATCGAGATCGTCGCCCCCGGGCCTTACGACTGGTACGAAGACTGGGCTGATGAAACCTGGGGCAAACGCGGCGATGAGTACGAAGCCAAGAAAGAAGCCTACGCCCAGCGGCTGCTGGCCAAGCTGTACGAGAAGTTCCCGCATCTGGAAGGCAAGGTGGATTACTACGAGCTGTCCACGCCGCTGTCTACCGATTACTTCTGCCGCTACAGCAAGGGCGAGATCTACGGCCTGAACCATTCGCCCAGCCGCTTTGAACAGGACTGGCTGAAACCCAAAACCCGCATTCCCGGCCTGTACCTGACTGGCCAGGATGTGATGACCTGCGGTGTAGCCGGGGCGATGATCGGCGGCTTACTGGCGACCGTGGCGGTCAGTGGCCTGAAGGGGTTGCCGTTGGCAAAGAGGATGTTTGTGGGGTAAACCTTCACTCACAACAGGCCAGCAACCGCGTGGCATGCTCCCGTAACGCATCCTTGAGCCTGTCCGGCTTGAGTATGGTAAAGCGGAACGGGAGCTGTGCCAGCCACCAGGCAAACCACTCGAAACTGTCGGTTTGGGTGGTTAGCAGTAAGCCGTCATCACGCTGCTCGAATCCCTCCGCACAGGAAGAATGAAAACCAAACACGGCTGAGGCGGACTCACGGTCCGTATGAAACACCAGCGACACCTCGTGGGTGCGCCCCCAGGACAGGAAGCTCTCACTCAGGAAATCCGCTGCATCAAAATCCGATGGCCGCTGAAAGGTGCCTGCCAGCATATGAACGTTGCTGATACGATCCAGCCGGAACGAACGCATGGCCTGGCGGAGTTGGCAAAAGCCGGTGAGGTACCAGCGGCCCTGTCGAAACACCAGCCCGTAGGGATCAACGCTACGGTCGATCCCGCCGTGATCGGGTGAGTGGTAGGTAAACCCCACCGAGCGCATCGCTTCCGTAGCAACGGTCAGGGTTTGCAGGGCGCGGTCGTCCAGGCTGGGCTCGCCCCGGGGCAGGATCACCCGGGTGGTGTCGCTGACACCGCGTACCCGCTTTTTGAGGTTGGCCGGCATCACCCGTTCCAGCTTCGCCTGCACGCTGGCAATGGCCGGCGCCGCATCCGCCAGCCCAAGCTGTCGGGCAGCCAGCAGCCCAAGGGAGACTGCCAGGGTTTCCTCGTCGGTGAACATCATCGGTGGCAACTTGAAGCCTGCCACCAGCCGGTAGCCGCCGTAGCGCCCCTGCTCAGTCATCACCGGAATGCCCAGATCCTCGAGCACCGTGATATAGCGACGGATGGTTCGCCGATCCACACCCAGCCGCTCCGCCAGTTCGGCACCGCCAATCTGGCCATGGGTCTGCAACAGTTCCAGAACAGTCAACACGCGCGTCGTGGGACCAGACATTGTCGCCTTCCTCCTGGCAGCTTTTCCGGTTTTTACATTAAAAATACATCTTCCCATTTATCTAGGACAGATATTCACCTATTTCCACATTAATCTATTCTCGCAGTAACCCATACCCTTGAAAAAACAGGCTTGAAAAGGAGATCAGCATGTCGGAACTCACCTTTTACACCCACCCCATGTCACGAGGCCGTGTTGTACGCTGGATGCTGGAAGAAGTCGGTATTCCCTACACAGTAGAGACGATGGATTTCGGCCCGGACATGAAAACCCCGGAATACCTGGCCATCAATCCCATGGGCAAGGTGCCCGCCATCAAACATGGCGACACCATTGTGACCGAGGTCGCGGCCATCTGCGCTTACCTGGCAGACCAGTTCCCGGACAAGAAGCTTGCCCCGCCTTTCGACTCTCCGGAGCGCGGCGCCTACTATCGTTGGCTGTTTTTCATGGCCGGCCCCTTTGAAATGGCCACCAGTGCCCTCGCCTATGGCTGGAAGATCGATAGCAGCAATGCCCAGTCTGTCGGTTGCGGCCGAGTGGAAGACAGTATCAACACGCTAGAGAAAGTGTTGGGCAAGAGCCCCTACATTTGCGGTGACACGTTTACCGCAGCGGATGTGCTGGTCAGCAGTTATCTGTGGTGGGAAACCATGCAGAAGAACATTCCGCCAAACACGGTGTTCCAGGAGTACATCCAACGCACGGAAAGCCGGCCAGCGGCCAAGCGCGCCAATGAACTGGATGATGCGTTGGCTGAAACGCTGAAAGCGGTCGAGGCCTGAGGTTTCAGCCAGCGGTAGCCGGCGATACTGGGCACAATCCGCCAGGTACGTTCAGTACCCAATCGCGAATGGCCAGTATCGTCGGGTCCTGCCGGCGGCTTTCCGGGTACACCAGATAGAAAGGCTTGCCTTCCAACTCCGGGCCGAAGGGCTGCACCAGCCGACCTTCGGCCAACTCATCCTCGATCAACGGCCGGCTCATCAGTGCCACACCCTGGCCACCCACGGCAGCGGAGATGGCATGGGTCTCGTCCGAAAACACCAATCCGGCACTGACATCCAGCCCCGATATTCCCGCCCGCTTTTGCCAACCGGCCCAGTCCACCGGGCTCACCGATACTCGCTGCGGCCGGAAGTGAATCAGCGAATGATCCGGCAAATCCTCCACCCGCGTCAGCCCAAGATGAGGACTGCAGGCCGGAATAAAGGTGTTGTCGAACAGCTTCTCGGCAACCAGGCCCGGCCAGTGGCCATCCCCATAGCGAATGGCAAGGTCTGCCGTCACCCCATCCAGGGCCACGGCTTCGTGTGAGGCGTGGATACGCAGATCAATGTCCGGATGGCTGTCCCGCAAAATGCACACCCAGGACAACAGCCAACGCACCGCGACCGCTGGCGTAGTCGACAAGGTCACCGCCTGGCGCGACGGCACGGTTTTCAACCGTTCAATGGCGTTACCAATGTTATCGAAGGCGGTTCCCAACACTTCCTGAAAATCCCGCCCCTTAGGCGTTAGCACCAATTGCCGGGGCTTACGAACGAACAGCTCCACCCCAAGCGCTTCCTCAAGCCCGCGAATCTGGTGGCTGATGGCCGTGGCGGTCACTGACAGTTCCTGGGCAGCCTGTTTGGCGCTTTCATGGCGGGCGGCAGCCTCAAAGGCACGCAGTGCAGACAGCGATGGTAGGCGGCGGGGATTCATGAATGAATTCACCTCATCTATAAATGCAGAAAATCATCGTTTGTGGGTCTTAAATTATGGATTTAGGCTTAATTAACTGTCAACAACAGATGAATTGATTTCACACCTTATTGGAGCCCGACATGACTCACATCCTGCAACTCGACACCTCTGCCCGCCCCGGCCGCGCCGGTATCCAGGAACACGGTTCCCACAGCCGCAGCCTGACACAGAGGTTTGTTTCCCGGTGGCAGGCCCGACGCCCCGGCGATACGGTGACCTATCGCGATATCGGCGGCACACCGCCATCTTTCATTGATCAACAGTGGATACAGGCAGCCTTCACTCCACCCGAAAAGCACGAGCCCTGGATGGACGACACACTGGCAGAGAGTGACCAACTGATCGATGAACTGGTCGCCGCGGACATCCTCATCATCGGTGCGCCCCTCTACAATTTCGGTATGCCGGCAGCCCTCAAGGCATGGGTGGACCTGATCGTTCGCATGGGCAGAACCGTGGAGTACGACCCATCCACTCCCGAAGCCCCCTTCACAGCACTGCTCGCAGACCGCCCCCGCCATGCGGTTATCCTGTCTTCCCGCGGCGGGGTTGGATTCGAGCCGGGAGGCGAACTGGCGCATATGAATCATCTTGAACCGAGCCTGACCACAGTGCTTGAGTTTATCGGCATCACCAATGTACATAGCATTGCCATTGAAAATCAGGAGGAAGGCGGCGAGGTGTTGGCGCAATCCGTTGCTGAGGCGGAACGGCGGGTGGATGAACTGGCGCTGGCGTTGCAGGGAACACTCACCAAGGCTACACCTGCAATGACGTCGTCATCACTGGTAGGCTCGGTGTAATCGCCAACAAGGACATTGCATGCTCTGCTTCAGCTATGGCTCCAACATGTCGCAACGACGACTCCAGGCCCGGGTTCCATCAGCCCGATTCATAGCTGTCGCAGAGCTTACAGCCCATCGACTCCGCTTCCACAAATCCGCCAGCGACGGCTCCGCCAAATGCGACGCGGAAGAGACCGGCAACCCGGGGGACCGGGTGACCGGCGTGGTTTACGAAATTGATGATTCAGAGAAACCAGACCTGGACCGGCATGAGGCATTGGGGTTTGGCTACGATGAGAAGCAGGTTGAGCTGAAAACCGAACAAGGCACACTGCACGCCTGGATATACTATGCCACCCGCATCAACCACTCACTTAAACCCTTCCACTGGTACAAGGACCACGTGCTCATCGGCGCCCGGGAAAACGGCCTGCCGGCGGACTACATTGCGCAGATTGAAGCCGTGGAGTCCATTGATGACCCCAAACCAGAGCGGCACGCCCGGGAGCTGTCGATTTACAGCAACACATAAGTTGCCAAAGACAAAAAAGGAAACTAATATGTTTCTTACACCATAAAAAGCAACTTATAAGCTTCCAAATGACCTCACTACTGGACCAGATCAAACAGCGCAGGTTGAGCATCGGGCTGAAACAGCACGATATGATGATGCGTGTCGGCATGTCCCGCCAGCAATACCAGCGCCTGGAAACCAAGGGAAACCCCAGGCTCGATACGCTTGAACTGATTGCCATGGGACTGAAAAGCGAGTTGGTACTGGTCCCCCAGGAAAAGCAGGAAGCGGTTATGGCTATCCTGGAAGACAAAGCAACCAATCAACCCACTCACGATAGCTCAAAGCCACTCTCGGATGATCCCTGGCGAGGCTTGCTGGAGGACAACGAATGAACGATTCAGCAAGCGAGGACGTCAATATCCTTCAATTGACGCTTCACGGACGAGTGGTGGGCCATCTGGCCGGTTTCAGAAACGGTCGCAATGTTCTGAGCTTTGCTGATGAATTCCGAGGAGACAGAGAGCGGCCGACTTTCAGCCTGATCACTCACCCCCAATTTCCGAGCTCCGAAAAGCTTCTCAGAGAATCCTGGGCCCGCAACCAAAGGCTTCATCCCTCGCTATCCAACCTCTTGCCGGAAGGATCGCTCAGGGAGCTGCTTGCTCAGAGTCTGAAAGTTCATATCGATAACGAATTTCACCTGTTTTCCTATCTCGGAAGGGATCTGCCTGGCGCATTGATTGCCACACCTATGGCCCCCGAAGACGTTCCAGACAGCGTTTTATCTACCCACGGCAAAGCAAAGGCTGTGGAGTTCGAGACCCCCAATATGGAAAACAGGTTCTCGCTGGCAGGTGTCCAGATGAAATTTTCCATGAAGGAAAAGGAAGGTCGCTACAACCTGACAAAGGGAGACGAACTCGGCGACTGGATTATCAAAACACCGTCGACAAAACACAGCCATGTGCCGCTGAACGAATACACGGCCATGAGCCTGGCATCCCTGGCAGGAATCGATATCCCGGACATCAAGCTGGTCGATCTGGATAAGCTTGATAACCTTCCGCCCATTAATCTACCAAAGGAGAGGCAAGCGTTCGCAATCAAGCGGTTTGATCGGGACGGACGCACGCGTACTCACATGGAGGACTTTGCCCAGATACTGGTTAAGTACCCCCATGAAAAATACAACTCGGCGAACTACGAGCAGATCGGCAGGGTGATTTACGAATTTTCCGGCGATGGTCTGGCAGACGCCCAACAGTTTGCGCGCCGGCTGTTAGTGAACATCCTGCTCGCCAATGGCGATGCCCACCTGAAGAACTGGAGCCTGATCTACCCAGATCAGGTTACGCCCCGGCTGTCCCCGGCCTACGACATCGTCACAACCCGCGTTTATATCGAGAACGAAAGTGAGTTTGCCCTCAATCTGGGAAAAAACAAACGCTGGAATACCACGACCATGAATCACTTCCAGGCCTGGGCTGAGAAATCCAGGATACCCTGGCGGGCCATCAAGCCTCACCTGGACGACACCCTGGAAAAAGCCCGGACCTTGTGGCCAAAAGCCCTTCAAGAACTACCCATGGCGGACGCCCACAAAGATATCCTGAAAGCCCACTGGCAGACGCTGGAAGACGATTTCAGGATTGAGCTCCCTAAAAATCAGGCCCCCAACCGATCCCGCAACGCGTAGTACCAGGCCCCTATTGCCGTCAACGGTATCCGAAACGCCCGCCCCCCCGGAAACGGGTAATGCGGCAGGCTGGCGAAGGCGTCGAAACGCTCGGCCTGGCCCTGGATAGCCATTGCCAGGGCTTTTCCAGCTACGTGGGTAAAGGTAACTCCGTGGCCAGAGCAGCCCTGTGAGTAGAATACGTTGTCCTGCAGCCGGCCCATCTGCGGCAGGCGTGACAGGGTGAGCAGGAAGTTGCCGGTCCAGGCGTAGTCGATCTTCACATCGGCCAGCTGGGGGAACGTTTTCAGCATGTGGGGGCGAATCAGCCGCTCGATGTTGGCCGGGTCGCGGGCGCCATATACCACCCCACCGCCGTAGATCAGACGCTTGTCGCCAGACAGGCGAAAGTAATCCAGCAGATAGTTGCAGTCTTCCACGCAGTTGTCCTGCGGCAGGAGTTGTCTGGCGACGGCATCGTCCAACGGTTCGGTGGCGATAATCTGCGAGCCGCAGGGCATGGACCTGGCGCCCAGCTCCGGTACCAGGCCGCCGAGATAGGCATTGCCCGCCAGCACCACAAACGCTGCCCGCACTTCGCCTTGATCGGTTTTCACCGTGGCAGGTTGGCCATGAACAATGTCAGTAACGGCTGACTGTTCGTGGATCACGCCACCGAGAGATTCCAGGGCAGCCGCCTCGCCCAGGGCCAGGTTCAGGGGATGGATGTGGCCACCGGTGTGATCAACCGCGCCGCCGAGATAGCACTCGGTGCCAACTCGGGCACGAATTCCTTCCCGGTCCAGCAGTTCCAGATCCCCGTACCCGAACCGCCGCCAGAGTGCCTGTTGATCCTCCAGATGGCCGAGCTGCCGTGCGTTCAGGGCCGCGAAAATGCCGCCCTCTTTCAGGTCGCAATGGATGCCGTAGTCCCGTACCCGTTGACGAATGATCTGGCTGCCCTCAAACGCCATGGACGCCAAGTGGGTCAGATGATCCGCCGTGGTCTGGCGTTCGATTGCGTCGAGGTCACGGCTGAAACTGTTGACGATCTGTCCGCCATTGCGACCGGAGGCACCCCAGCCCACGGTAACGGCTTCGAGCACCACTACCTTGAAACCGGCTTCGGTCAGGAACAATGCGGTGGATAACCCGGTGTAACCGGCACCAACCACACACACATCGGCCTCGCAAACGTCCTGAAGCGCCGGCCGTCTCGGGGACGGATTCGCCGATGCTGCGTAATTGGATGGAACCGCGGAATACTGGGTCATGGAGTTGCGCCAAATGGGTCATCAAAAAGGTTCATGGGTTGTGGATGACCGCGAACTGGCCCCCGCGCCCCACAACCAGATTGCGGGAGGCAATCAAACCGTATGCAGGTACCAGAGATATTCCAGATCCGAGATGGTCATCTCGAACTCGTTCAGTTCATGCTCCTTGCACGCGACAAACACATCCAAGAATTCCCTGCCCAGATAGTCCGCCATCACCGGAGACTGGCCAAGCTCCCGCAGCGCATCCCGCAGGTTATTCACCAGACTGGCTTCATGCTGCTCGTGGGCATTGCCAACCGTTACCGGCGGCGGCTCAATGCGGTTGGAAATACCGTAATGAATACCCGCCAGCACCGCCGCCATCAGCAGGTATGGGTTAGCATCGGCACCCGCAACACGGTGCTCGATTCTCAGTGCCTCGGGGGCTCCGCCCGGAAGGCGCAGGCTGGCCGTGCGGTTATCCACGCCCCAGGTCGCCGCACTGGGCACGTAATACTCCGGGCTGAACCGACGGTAGGAGTTGATATTGGGGCAGAACAGCGCCATGGCGTCGTTCATGGTTTCCACCAGACCTCCCACGGCCCAGCGCAGCATATCGTTGGGTTGCTCGGCATCGCCGGCAAATACATTGCGCCCTTGCCGGTCCAGTAAACTGACATGCAGGTGCATGCCGCTGCCGGCCTGATTGTGGTAAGGCTTGGCCATGAAGGTGGTATCCATCTCATGGTCGTAAGCCATGTTTTTGATCAGGCGTTTGAGCAGGGTGGCGTGGTCGCAGGCCTGCACGGCATCGTCCACATAATGCAGGTTTACCTCAAACTGGCCAGGGGCGGATTCCGCCACCAGGGCGTCCGCCGGCAGCTCCTGCTCATGGGCTGCATCCAGCACATCCGCCAGGAATTCCGCGTATTCATCGAGGTCGTCAATGGAATAGGCCTGGGTGCCCGCCGGACGCTTGCCGGAAACGGGTGACTTGGGAGGCTGTGGGCGGCCGGCCAGGTTCTCCTGGTCGATCAGGTAGAATTCCAGCTCATAGGCCGCGACCGGGGTCAGCCCCAGTTCGTCGAACCGCTTGACGATGTTCTGAAGCACCACGCGCGGGTCCGCGAAAAACGGGGTTTCACGATCCAGTTCGACCATGGTCAACAGCAACTGGCCGGTTGGCCGCTTCTGCCATGGCTCCAGGGTAAGCGTACCGTCGATGGGTAGGCACACTCTGTCGGCCTCGCCAATATCCAGGCCCAGACCAGTCTCTTCCACGGTGGTGCCCTGAATGTTCAGGGCAAAGATGGATGCCGGCATCGCGATGCCCCGCTCAAACACCTTCGGCAAAGTTGAAGGGGCCACGCGCTTACCGCGAACAATACCGTTCATATCCGGGATCAGCAGATCAATAAACTGCAGCTCGGGGTGCGCCTGAAGGAATGCGTCAGCGCTCGCAAAACCAGAACCCATAAGGTCAGCCTTCCAAAACTCAAACAGGCCTGTGGCGAGGGGCCGGCACAGGGAGTGTCAATGCTCCTTTATCCTGCTTTCCAGGCTATTTGACAAGATACGCAAATACCGCATCAGGTTTTTGAGGCTTCGTTTCTGGGGTAAGGGCGACTACACTGGCTGGTATCACCCCTCGCAACACACCGTTACAGCGTTCGTTACCGGGTAGCGGGTATGGCGGAACATGGGAAAAGGAGTTAACCATTGGATCTTGCCCAGGCTTCATTGCAACTCGATGCCGCCCTGGCAGACTTTGCCCGCGCCCGCAGCGCGTCTCCTCAAGCCTCCAGCCTGGGGTTGCTGGAACGTGCACGTCTTCTGATGACACTGCCGGGGGGCTTCGATGTCCTGTACCGGCGAGTTCGCGCTCTGGAATCAGCCGGTGTTTTCGGCACCAGTGACTGGTCTAAACCCGCCATCCTACAACCTGCCCTCGCCAAGCATTCATTGCGAGAAGCCGGAGCTGTCACCACCGTTGTTGAGGCCATCAGCGAAATCCGCCTGCTAGCAGTGGTGCGTGGCGACTATTTTCACCCTGGCATTTCCTCCGAGCAGGCCCGGCACTTCCTCACCCAGGTGATGGCCCTGAACCTGGACCTGTTGTCTGGCACGCTCAATGAAGCGGACCGCGAACGCCCCAAACAACTCGGCCCCCTCGTTCTGGGGCTTTACCAATACCTGATATCCCACCTTGGCTACGAAAACCTGCTGGACAGCCTGGTGACTGAGGTGTGGCGGCTACTGGAACAGGGGCCCGTGCAGGTGGACAGCATCTGCGACATGATCGGCCAGATCGCCAAATGCCTGTATGACCCGGAACTGAAAACCACCGGCACCGCCGACGCCACCCGGCTGGTAAGAGCCCTGTTCGCACCCACGCCCGGCAGCCGGGAAGACCCCGGCCTGGATGTTTACCAGTTGCGCCTGGTAAAAATGGATGACGTGGATCTGTCTGCGGAAGCCACCCATTTCGCCCGCAACATGCACGATACCGGACTGGCCTCGCCTTACCACGCCGTATTTCTCCGCTTTCTGCGCACCAGTAACGAGGACGAACTCATCCCCACCGCACTGGGGCTGACAATGACCGGGCTGGATGACTACTATTGTTACAATCAGCTTGTGGATGCGTTGATTGATGAAGCCATTTATCCGGAAACCTGTCAGGCGGTCTACGGCCTGACCATGATGCTGGAGCGGGGCTCGCTGTTCACGCCACCGGTTGCCCAGGCCCTGTGGCGACAGATCAAGCTCAAGTTATCGGTGGAAACCGAACAGGCTCTGTTAGAGGCGTTCGGTGATGAGGTATCACCAAGAGTGTTCCTGCTGGCCGGCGTTCTCAATCTGCTGGGTCAGCCGCTGGGCGTGGGCCAAGGCAACAACCCCAGTTGCCAGTCTGCAATCGGGCTGTCCATGTGGGCTGCCAACGAGGCGGATTATCTGCTGCAAGTGCTGACCTGGGCCGCCCGCGACAACGAAGTGTTAAGCCGGTTCGAGGGCTGGGAAGTGTCCTCCAAGAACCTTGAGCCCGGGCTGGTCGAAGACGCACCGGTGGATGTGGACCCGGTATCGCTGATCCTGATCCCTCACCTGGACCGGATATACGGTGAGATGTGGCGCCGCTGTGAAGACCGTGACGACGACGCCCACCGCTGGATCAACCCGGAGTTCTATGGCTGGTGGGTCAGCCACGGCTTCAAGGTAGTGGCGGACATTCACACTGGGGAAGTCACGGACTACGATGATTTCACCCGGCACTTCTACGCCAGTTATCACCCCTACTACAACGGCAACATTCCGGTGATTCACCACCAACCTGCCGGGATCGCGGTTACTGACAGCGCCGCCCGCTTCGTCGGTCGCCATGCGATCACAATTCTGCGGGTCGCATTGAGCCCGAGCAATGAAATGCGGGTGTATTTCTTCAACCCCAACAACGACAGCGGTCAGGACTGGGGCCAGGGCATCACCTGCTCAACACGGGGAAACGGGGAGATTCGGGGTGAGGCATCCTTGCCCGTGGCGGAATTCACTTCCCGCCTCTATGCGTTTCACTACGACACCCTCGAACTGGGTGACCTGACAGCCATACCCGAGGCCGAAGTGGCCCGGGTCATGGAGTTGGGGTATGGCAGTTGGGCGGCGAGCGACGATTAGCTCATGTTTTTGCGCATAAAGTTCTGGATCTCCCCCACGATCCCCGAGCGGAAGGCCATCACCGTCAACACGAAGATGCCACCAAGGATCGGGTCTACCCAGTCACCCAGCGGCCCTTGGGCCAACTGATATTCCAGGTTCACCACGAAGGTGGCACCGACCACCGGGCCCAACAACGTGCCAGTACCACCCAGAAGCGTCATCAGGATGACTTCGCCGGACATGTGCCAGTGGGCGTCGTTGAGGGATGCCAACTGGAACACCACCGTTTTCACTGACCCGGCCAGGCCGGCCAGGCTTGCTGAAATCACGAAGGCGAGCAACTTGTAGCGATCCACGTTGTAGCCAAGGGACACCGCCCTTGGTTCGTTCTGCTTGATCGCCTTGAGCACCTGCCCGAAGGGCGAACCGACAATGCGCTGCACCACCAGATAGCCTCCCAGGAAAACCGCCAGCACGAAATAGTACATGGCGTAGTTGTTACTCAGGTCAATGAAGCCAAACAAATAGCCACGTGGCACGCCGTGCATACCGTCCTCACCGCCGGTGAACGGAGCCTGCACGAAGAAGAAGTAGACCAGCTGCGCCAGCGCCAGGGTGATCATTGCGAAATAGATACCCTGGCGGCGGATGGCCACAATCCCGAAGCCGAGGCCCAACACCGTCGCCGCCGCTGTGCCCACGATTATCCCCATTTCAGTCGTCAGACCGGAGAAATTCGAAAGCAGGTAACCGGTGGTGTATGAGCCCGCCGCCAGGAAAGCTGCGTGCCCGAAAGACAGCAGGCCGGTGTAGCCCAGCAGGAGGTTGAACGCCACTGCGAACAGGGCGAAGCACAGAATTTTCATCAGGAACACGGGGTACATCACCGCCGGCGCCAGCAGGAGCAGAACCAGCAACACCAGGTTCAGTATCTGCTTCTTGCGTTGCTCGGATTTCTGCTGCTGAACGATACTTTGCTGGATATCTGTCTGCGTGGTTGTATTCGCCATGACTATGCCTCCTTACCAAACAGGCCCGACGGGCGAATCAACAGGACAACCACCATCACCAGGAAGATCACGGCTGCCGAGCCTTCCGGATAGAACACCTTGGTAAACCCTTCTACAACGCCCATCATCAGGCCGGTAATCACCGCGCCGGCGATGGAACCCATACCGCCGATGACGACCACGGCGAATACCACGATGAGAATGTTGGAGCCCATTACTGGCGACACCGAATAGATGGGCGCGGCGAGCGCACCGGCGAAGGCGGCGAGCATGACACCAAAGCCATAGGTGAGGCTGATCAGCAGTGGCACATTAATGCCGAAGCCCTGCATCAGCTGGGAATCTTCCGTGCCTGCCCTCAGGTAAGAGCCAAGCCGGGTTTTCTCGATCATGAACCAGGTTGCGAAACACACCAGCAAGGCTGCTACGATTACCCAGGCACGATAATAGGGAAGGAACATGAACCCGAGGTTCATACCACCTCTGAACACCTCCGGCATGGAATAACGCAGGCCGGAAACGCCGTAAATATTGGTCAGAACACCTTGAAGGATCAGCGCAATCCCGAAGGTCAACAACAGGCTGTAGATGTGATCCTGGCCCGCGATGCGGCGCAACAGGAAGTACTCCAGCAGAATGCCGAAACAGCCCACTATCACTGGTGCGACGAAGAGCGCTACCCAGTAGTTGACTCCGAAGGCATCAAAAATCAGTACGGTGCACATGGCACCGAGCATGTACATGGCACCGTGGGCGAAGTTGATGATTTTCAGCAGGCCGAAGATAACCGCCAGCCCCAGACTCAACAGGGCGTAAAAGGCACCATTGATCACCCCGAGCATTAGCTGGCCGGACAGCACGGCCACGGGGACTCCCAAAATCTCGGTCATGTTACAAACTCCAAAAGCAGCGCAACGTACAGCGTCAAATTGCGTGTCTGCAGGTCAGTGGCCGCCCCGCCCGAACAGCAGGTGGGGCGGGACGGCCCAGTCGGTCAGAACATCAGTTTTGGGTTACGAGCTTGCACTTGCTCTCGGACAGCGGGCGATATGCCTCGTCTCCCGGGATGGTGCGCACGATGTCGTACAGGTCCCACTCGCTCTTGGACTCTTCAGGTGTTTTCACTTCCGCCAGGTACATGTCGTGAACCATGCGGCCGTCCTCACGAATGACGCCGTTCTTGGCAAACATATCGTTGATGGGCGTATCCATCATCTGCTTGCGTACCGTCTGGGAATCATCCGAGCCGGTTGCCTTGACGGCGTTCAGGTACTGGATAGCGCTGGAGTAGATACCAGCGTGCACCATGGTGGGACGAACACCGGTTTTTTCCATGAAACGGTCAGACCAGGCACGGGTTTCGTCGTTCATGTCCCAGTACCAGCCGGTGGTGAGCTGGATGCCCTGGGCAGACTGAGCACCCAGTGCGTGAACGTCGGTCAGGAACAACAGCAGCGCCGCCAGGGTCTGGCCGGACTGGGTCAGGCCGAATTCACCGGCGGTGGTGATGGCGTTGGTGGTGTCTGCACCGGCGTTTGCCAGGGCCACCACATCAGCGCCTGAGGACTGGGCCTGCAGGATAAAGGACGAGAAGTCAGAGGTCGGGAACGGATGACGCACCGCCTGCATGACTTCACCGCCATTCTCTTCCACCACCCGGGTGACGTCGCCTTCCAGCGCGTGACCGAAGGCGTAGTCAGCCGTCAGGATAAACCAGCTTTTGCCACCTTCTTTCACCACGGCACTGGCGGTACCGTTGGCCAGCGGATAGGTATCGTACACGTAGTGGATATGGTTCGGCGTGCAGTGTTCATTGGTGATGCTGGACGCGGCAGAACCTGAGACGATACCCAGCTTGTTGTTCTCTTCCAGAATGTTGCTGACGGCGATGGTGACCGAAGAGGCAACCAGGCCGGCAATCAAATCAACGTTCTCGTTCTCCACCCAGCGCCGGGCGGTACTGGAGGCGGAATCCGGGCTATTCCGATCATCCGCGCTAACCACTTCAATCTTGGCGCCATTAACCGTGCCACCGAAGTCCGCGATGGCCATTTCCAGAGCAGTCTGGCCATTCGGTCCGGCCAGGTCACGGTAGGTGCCGGACATGTCGGCCAGGTAACCGATTTTAACGGTGTTGTCGGATATCTCAGCCTGGGCAGCACCCACTAACATGGCTGATGCAATCGCTGATGTCAGAAGCTTTTTGGTGATTGTCATTGTTGTTTCTCCGCTACTGTCTTTGCGTTGGTTTTCGGGTTTCGTTCTTATTGCTCTTGTTGCACTCTTTATTTCACTCTCATCCCCGGGCCTTACACACCCAGGTACTTGTCCAGCATCGACTGCTTGGACTCAAGCTCGTCGGCGCTGATCTCCTCCACAATCTGGCCGTGTTCCATCACGTAGTGACGGTCCGCCAGGGGTGCGGCGAAATGGAAATTCTGCTCAACTAGGACAATGGTCAGGCCTTTTTCCTTTAGCTTGACCAACACTTCGCCCAGTGTTTCGACGATGACGGGAGCCAGGCCTTCGGTGATTTCATCCAGCAACAGCATGTTGGCACCGGTTCTCAGGATTCGTGCCATGGCCAGCATTTGCTGTTCACCACCGGAAAGCTTGGTGCCAGGGCTGGTTCGGCGCTCATACAGGTTGGGGAACATGGAGAAAATTTCCTCCAACCCCATGCCACCACTTCGGACGACTGGCGGAAGCGTCAGGTTTTCCATGACATTGAGCCCGGAAAAAATGCCCCGGTGTTCGGGGCAATACCCTACTCCCAACCTTGCAATGTGGTGAGGCGCGCAAGTCATCGTCTCCTCACCGTTAATCATGATCGAGCCGGTACGTCGACCCACCATATTCATAATGGCTTTCAGGGTTGTGCTGCGGCCAGCCCCGTTGCGGCCCAGAAGTGTGACCAGTTCCCCGCGCTGAACCTCCAGGTCAATGCCATGGAGAATGTGCGACTCACCGTAAAACGCGTGCAGGCCGGAGATTCGAAGCTGTTCGTACTCTTTCGAGTGCGCCTGTGTCATTCCGTCGCCTCCTGCTTTTTGGTGGCGGTGCCACCCATATACACTTCACGCACCCGTGGGTCATCGGAAACCTGCTGGTAGTCGCCTTCAGTCAACACAGAACCCTGAGCCAGAACCGTTACCCGGTCACATAGCTTGCTGACCACACCCAGGTTGTGCTCCACCATTAACACCGTGCGGCCGTGGGCAGCCTTTCGCACCAGCTCAACAACCCGATCCACGTCTTCACTGCCCATCCCCTGAGTGGGCTCATCCAGCAACAGCAGCTCCGGCTCCATGGCCAGGGTAGTGGCCAGTTCCAGGGCGCGTTTACGGCCATAGGCAAGTTCAACGGTGGTGGTATTGGCGAATTCCGTCAGCCCCACGCTGTCCAGCAATTCCATGCAGCGTTCATTAAGCTTGTTCAGGGAGCCGCCGGATTTCCAGAAGCGGAAGGAGTTTCCTTCAAAGCTCTGCAGGGCGACGCGAATATTCTCGAGCGCCGTCATATGGGGGAAAACCGCGGAAATCTGAAAGGAACGGACGACGCCTTTGCGGGCAATGGCCGCCGATTTCATCGAGGTGATGTCCTCACCCTTGAACAGAATCCTGCCACGAGTAGGAATCAGAAACTTGGTAAGCAGGTTGAATACCGTGGTCTTGCCCGCGCCATTGGGGCCGATCAGGGCATGTATGTGGCCACGCTGCACCTTCAGGTTAACGTCGTCGACCGCCACAAAGCCTTTGAACTCTTTGACGAGGCTTTGGGTTTCCAGAACGAACGGGTCACTCATGAGCCATTCTACCTTTGTTATTGTTGTGCGTTTATACTGTCTACAGAGTAGATTGACGTCTACGTAAACGTCAACTGAAAATCGTACTTTTTTGACCAATCTCCATTCGCAAAAAATCACTGATTAGCGCCAGCACCCGGGCAGGCTGCTGCAAGTGGGGCGAATGCCCCGTGTCAGCCATGAACACCGGTTCAGCCCGATGGCCGATGCCCTCTACAATCCGGGTCACCTGTTCCGGAACGCCGTATTCATCATCATCCCCCTGAATGATCATAGAAGGGCAATGAATAGCGTCCAGCCAGGGGCCAAAATCCATAGACTGGTGGAAACCTTCATCCAGCCAGACGTCCTGCCAGGCGTAGAACAACGCATCGGTACGTTCGCCGTGGTGGCGCAGCAACTTCTCGCGAATGCCCTCTTCCTGGTAACGCCGGCGCATGTCACGGATGCCTGCCAGGGTCAGGTGATCAGCCCAGGTATGAGCGGCCATGGTGATCAATCCTTTTACCCGCTTTTCCAGCGCTGCCGCGGCAATCAGGGCAATGGAACCGCCATCGCTGTGGCCCACCAGAATAACCTCGTCAATCGCCAGCGCATCCAGCAACCGGGGTAACCACACAGTGCCTTCCTGCTCCAGGTAATCGTAGGGACGGGGCAACGGCTCATCACTGGAGACACCGTAACCACGGCGCTCATAGATCAGCGCATCAAGGCCAGTGGCCTCCGCCAACTGGCGCGGGAACTGCTTCCACAAGGCAATGTTGCCAAGGGATTCATGCAGGAATACCAACACCGGCCCGGTACTGTCACCGTGGCTCAGGCGCTGGGCCTGAACCCTGACGCCCTCCCCCAGGGAAACCGAAATATTGCTGACGTTCATGCCGTCACCGCTGTGCCGGAATCGCATAGGTGATGGTGGCGTGGGCAACCGGATCTTCCAGGCCATCGGAGAGAATATAGACTTCACCCACCCCGCTGGTCTTGCCGATTCTCAGCATGCTGGCCCGCGCCCGGATCGGGCTGTGGGCCACCGGCTTGCGCAGGAAGTTGATGTTGAGGTTGCTGGTCACCGCCAGCGGCACCAGGCCGATTTTTCCCAGCAGGGCGGCGTACAGGGCCACGTCCGCCAGCGCCATCATGGCAGGGCCGGACACCGTGCCGCCAGGGCGAAGATGCTCTTCCGCAACCTCCAGCTTCATTTCAGCCCAGCCATCGCCCAGTTCCTGCAAGGTGCCGTAGCGGGCACCCTGGGGAAACTGCTCGGCGAGGAAAGCTTGAAGTTCCTCGAAGGTGACAATCATCCCTGCTTCTCTTCCTTCGCCTGGTTACGCAGAACAAAGCGCTGGATCTTGCCACTGGGGGTCTTAGGCAGCTCATCCACGAATTCGATTTCACGCGGATAGGCGTGGGCCGAAAGCCGATGACGCACCAGTTCCTGCAATTCGTCCTTCAGGGCATCTTCGCTTTCAGGCTCCTGATCGCCCTTGATGACCACATAAGCCTTGATGATAGAGCCCCGCTTTTCGTCGGGCTTCGCTACCACACCGGATTCGGCCACTGCCTTGTGCTCCAGCAGGGTACTCTCCACATCGGCAGGGCCCACGCGGTAACCAGCGGTGGTAATGATATCGTCGTCACGACCGCTGAAGGAGAAGCAACCACCACCATGATTCACCACCATATCGCCCGTGAGGTAGTAGCCATTCACAAACGGGTCTTTCTCGCCCCAGGTGTAGCCGTCAAAGTGGAACAACGGTGAGGCTTTCACATCCACCGCCAACTGGCCGATTTCACCTTCGCCCACGACTTCGTTCTTTTCGTTGAGGGCAACGACTTTATGGCCTGGAGAGGAATAGCCCATAGAGCCCTGGCGTACCGAGTGCTCAAGGCCGTGGAAGTTACAGCAGGTCATACCCGTTTCGGTTTGGCCATAGTGGTCCTTGACCGGGCAGAAGTGGCGCCTTTCGATCCAGCTCACCACTTCCGGGTTCAGCGGTTCGCCGGCACTGCTGGCCACCCGCAGCCCCAGGTTCTCGCCTTCCGGAAGAACGTGGTCATTGGCTTTCAGCAATCGGTAGGCGGTCGGGGCCGCTGCCAGATTGGTGATCTTGTATTTGCGGATCATGTCGTAGGTGGTTTCCGGGGTGAACGCACCCGGATTGAAGTGGGTGGCATGCCCCATCAGCAATGGCCCCACCACAGCATAGTAAAGGCCGTAGGCCCAGCCTGGATCAGCCACGTTCCAGAACACGTCATCATCCCGCAGGTCAATGGCATACTTCATGTACACGTAGAACGCCAGCAAGGCTTTGGCAGGAACCGCAACGCCCTTGGATTTACCAACCGTACCCGAGGTAAACATCTGCAGGAACGGATCACCACCCTTGATCAGAACCGGCTCGAACTGGCCAGATTGATCTGCCAGCGTGTTGTCGAAGTCCGGGATATCACCACTGACCTCTGCGGCATTCACACACACCACCGGCGCGCAGCCCTTAACCTCGGTAAGCTTCGGATAGTTGACGGGGTCAGTAACCACCAGCTTGGTGCTGGCACGCTCGAATCGATACTCAATGGCACCGGGGCCGAAGGCGGTGAACAACGGTTGGTAAACGGCACCAGCGCGCAGGGCACCGGCAATCACAATCAACAACTCAGGACTGCGGGGTAACAAAGCGGCAACCCGGTCGCCCTTGCCGATACCCTGGGAGGTCAGGTAGTTCGCAAAACGGGCGGACTGCTCTTTAAGCTCGGCAAAGGTCAGCTTGCCGGAACCGCCATCAGCTTTTTCGTAATAAAGCGCAACACGTTGAGGGTCGTCCGCCCATTTGTCACAGATTTCCGTACAGACGTTCAGGCCATCGTGCAGGTTACCCTCCAGAATCTCGGCTTCGAGGCTGGCGGGATCGAAATTGTCATAGACCGATTGGTAATCCGGGAGGCTCATAATCCAGTCCTTTTATTGTTGTGGCAAATTCTGAACTCAATGTGTATCACAGGCTATAGTTTACGTAAAGGTAAACTTTAAGCTAAAAATAAGCGCCTTCAAAACCCATTGGTATGAACGAAAAGCTCACCCCAGATGGCCGTGAAGGCGCTGCCTGTTCAGCCCTGCTCGCGGTAATAGAACTTCTGTATGCTGGAAAAATCCAGCCCGCCATTGCCCTCGTTGGCATGGAGCGAAAACAGATTACGGGCCAGTGACCCCATGGGAATGGGCGCCTGATTCTTGACGGCATTATCGAAGGCCAGCCCCAGGTCCTTGTTCATCAGGTTCACCAGGAAGCCGCCTTCGTAGTCACGGGACGCCGGCACGCCCTCCATGACACCCGGCCAGGGGTTGTAGACGTTCAGCGCCCAGTTGCCGCCAGAACTCTGCTTCATGATTTCCGACAGCACCGCAGGGTCCAGGCCGTTCTTCACGCCCAGTGCCAATGCTTCGCTGGTACCACTCATCAGGATGGCCAGCAGCATGTTGTTGCAGATTTTGGCAACCTGACCTGAACCGTGGGGGCCGGCGTGGAAGATGTTCTTGCCCATGCACTCAAGAACGGGTTTAGCGCGCTCGAAAGCGTCCGCTTCACCACCGCAGATAAAGGTCAGGGTGCCCGCCTTGGCGCCACCGACACCACCAGAGACCGGCGCATCCATAAAGGTAATACCGGCAGCAACTGCGGCGTCGGCCACACCTTTTGCGGTTTCCGGCGCAATGGTGGAGGAGTCGATCACCAGCGTTGTGGATGACAGGTTCTTCAACAGGCCGTTGTCGCCCAGGTAGACCGCTTCCACGTGCTGGCCCGCAGGCAGCATGGAAATCACCACCTCGGCACCTTCCACCGCCTCCTGGATCGTCGCCGCAGATTTCGCGCCTTCGTTGGTCAGTGTCTTGACGGCCTCGGAAGAAAGGTCAAACACCGTCAGGTCGTGGCCTGCCTTGACGAGGTTGGAGGCCATCGGGCCACCCATGTTGCCAAGACCGATAAATGTGATAGTCGCCATATTGTTGTTCTCCATTTTTGATCAGCTTTGGTCTGTTCGGTTTTGTTCAGGGCTCGATAAAGAACCGGTCGATCCACTCCGGGTCCACACTCTTCAGTGTTGGAAAGTGCCAGCGAGGTTTCAGGTCCTTGTCGATCAACAATGCCCGGACACCCTCGGCAAATTCACCCATCTTCAGGCAGCGTTTCGATATTTGAAGTTCCTTGTCGAAAACCTGGGACAGGCTGTCTTGCAGGGTGTCGTGATAGTGTTGCCAGGTCAGGGTCAGGGACGCTGGCGACGCCGCCGCAACCGTCTTGACCGCCTTGATCAGCCAGGGATCTTCGCCGGCGTACTGGCTCAGGTTCTCCACTACTTCCATCAGCGAATCGCCGTCGGTAAGGGCCTGAATCACATCGAAGTGCTCGCGCACCACGGCTTGCGGCATTGCCTCGCGGGAACCTGCTTCAAACCGGCGCAACACCTTGCTGACAGCCGCATGGGCGCCACCCTCAAGGCCGGCAAAGCCGGACTGTTGCAGGGCCTGCTTGACCTCGTCACGCATGTCGTGGCGAACAAACCGGTCCGCCACCCCGGTAAACAACGCATCGGCGCCGTTCATGCGCGCACCTGTCAGTCCCAGGAACAAACCGATTCGGCCCGGCATTTTGTTCAGAAACCAGCCAGCACCCACGTCCGGATAAAGGCCGATACTCACTTCCGGCATAGCGACACGTGAATGCTCCGTCACAACACGATGGGAGCCTCCGGACATCAGGCCGATGCCGCCGCCCATCACCACGCCATTGCCCCAGACAATAAAAGGCTTGGGATAGGTGTGAATCTGGTAGTCCAGTTCGTATTCGTCGGTGAAGAATCTATCGCCTTCACTGACGGCACGACTGTCAGAGCGCGGCTCTGTCATGTCGCGATACAGCGCCACAATGTCTCCGCCGGCGCACAAGGCCTTGTCGCCCTCGCCTTCCAGCCACACGGCGCCGATCGTGTCGTCCGCAGCCCACTGGTCCAGCTTTGCTTTCAACAGGTGGATCATCTCCAGCGACAATGCGTTCATGGCGCGCGGAGCGTTCAGCCGTGCCACACCAATGCGGCTGCCGCCAGCGGCTTCCAGTTCCTCAAAAATGACTACTTGATCTCTCATACCATTCACTCAGTAATCCGGCCCGGTGTATCGATGTTTTTCATAGGTGCTATTTATCGGTGCTTTCTACCGGTTCTTCCATTCCGGGGTGCGCTTTTCAAGAAACGCATTCACCCCTTCGCGCTGGTCTTCGGTGCTGAACAGTTCGATAAACAGTTCCCGCTCCATTCTCCAGCCATCATCGTGGCTGCGGCCATCGCGGGCACTCATCACCAGGGTCTTGCAACGGGCAACGGACGACGGGCTCTGTTTTCCGGCCATCTCCGCCAGTTCCAGCGCCTTGTCGAGTGCCGCGCCCTGCGGCACCACTTCTTCCACCAGCCCGATGCTCAGAGCCTTGTCGGCCTTGATACGCTCACCACAGAGAATCATGCGCTTGGCCCAGCCTTCGCCGACCAGCCAGGGCAGATTTTGGGTCCCACCGGCGCAGGGCAGCAGGCCAACGGTGGCCTCCGGCAAGGCCATCTGGGCGTGTTCCTCGGCAATGCGGATATCGCAAGCCAGGGCGCACTCCAGACCACCCCCCATGGCATAGCCGTTCACCGCAGCGATGGACACGCCACGGAACCGCACCAGAGCATCGAAAGCCTGACCAAACGCCTGAGCCATAACACTGGCATTACCAATGTCGCCGTCGGCGAAGGCCTTGAGGTCGGCGCCGGCGGAGAAAAACTTCCCGCCCTGGCCAGTCACCACCAGCGCAAAAATATTGCGATCGGCATTCAGCGCTTCGATGGTTTCTTCCAGCGCTTTCAGGGAAGCCTTGGTCCAGGTATTGGCCGGAGGATTGTTAATGGTGATGATCGCGGTGTGGCCGCGCTTTTCCAGCTGAATCAATTCGCTCATGTGAAGTCTCGCCTTTTGTTAGTTGGCAGAAGCATTTATTGGATCGCTTCAGCGACACCGGGCTCCAGTAGCCGGCGGGCTACAATCAGCCGCATGATTTCGTTGGTGCCTTCCAGAATCTGATGCACCCGTAGGTCACGTACGTAGCGCTCAAGCGGGTACTCGCGGATATAGCCGTAACCACCGTGGAGCTGAAGTGCCTCGTTGCAGACCTCGAAGCACGCATCGGTGGCGAAGCGTTTGGCCATGGCGCAATGCAGCGTGGCTTCGGTATCACCCTGATCCAGCCGGTAAGCTGCCAGGCGAACCATCTGCCGTGCGGCTACCAGGTTGGTCGCCATATCCGCCAGCTTGAACTGCAGCGCCTGGAAGCCCGCCAGGGCCTGGCCGAACTGCTCACGTTCGTGCATGTAGTTGCGGGCACGCAGCAGCGCCGCCTGGGCACCACCCATGGAGCAGGTGGCGATGTTCAGGCGCCCACCATCCAGGCCTTTCATGGCGATCATGAAACCCTGACCTTCTTCACCCAGCCGGTTATTGGCCGGCACGCGAACGTTCTCGAAGGTAATCTGGCGGGTGGGCTGGCTGTTCCAACCCATCTTTTCCTCGGCCTTACCGTAGTGGATACCATCACTGTCAGCAGGGACCACAAAGGCGCTGATCCCTTTGGGACCACTGTCCGGCGCGCCGGTTCGGGCCATCACCACCAACATCTGGGTGGCACCGGCGCCGGAGATAAACACCTTGCTGCCATTGAGCAGATAGCTGTCGCCGTCCCGGGTGGCCTTGGTGCGCAGGTTACCGGCATCGGAACCGGCACCCGGCTCGGTGAGGCAGTATGAGCCCAGCCATTCACCGCTGGCCATTTTTGGGGCGATCTGCTTCTGGATGTCGGCATTGCCGAACTTCGCCACCATCCAGGTCGCCATGTTGTGGATGGTGATATAGGCCGCCGTGGACGGGCAGGCAGCCGCCAGCTCTTCCACGATCACACTGGTATCCAGCCGCGACAGCCCCATGCCACCCTGGGCTTCCGGCGTATAGATGCCGCAAAAGCCCATCTCGCCGGCTTCGCGAATCACTTCCACCGGGAACACATGCTCGGCATCCCACTTGGCGGCATGAGGCGCCATGGCTTTCTCCGCGAAGGCCTTCGCGGCCTCGCGGAAGGCCAGCTGATCTTCGGTCAGATCAAAGTTCATGGGCTCCCCTTACCGCATGCGGATGGAGAAGTTGGTTTCAGCCACCGCATCGCTGCTGAACCAGCGACAGGTAATGGTCTTGGTCTCGGTGTAGAACTTCACCGCCTGCTTGCCGTAGGCGTGCTGGTCACCGTAGAAGGAGCCTTTCCAGCCAGTGAAGGAGAAGAACGGCAGGGGCACCGGAATAGGCACGTTGATACCCACCTGACCCACTTCGATCTCATGCTGGTAGCGGCGTGCCGCACCACCGGAGCTGGTGAAGATGGAGGTACCGTTGCCATAGGGGCTGTCGTTCACCAGGTTGATGGCATCTTCCAGGGTGTCCACCTCCATGCAGGCCAGCACCGGGCCGAAAATCTCTTCTTTGTAGACATCCATATCCGGCTTGACCCCGGCGAACAGCGTCGGCCCTACCCAGTTGCCATCGGGCAGGCCATCAACGGTGCAGTTGCGGCCATCCAGCAGTAGCTTGGCGCCTTCTTCCTCACCGCGGGTAATCAGCGATTCCACGCGCTGCTTCGCCTGCTTGCTGATGATGGGGCCGTAGCTGGCTTCCTTGTCGTTCCAGGCACCGGGCCTGACAGCAGCCAGGGCTTCCTTCACTTCCGGAATCCACTCCTGGGCCTCGCCCACGAACACCGCCACGGAAATCGCCATGCAACGCTGGCCGGCAGCACCAACCGATGCGCCTATCAGAGCCTTGACCACCTGATTCTTATCCGCGTCCGGCAGGATCACCATGTGGTTCTTGGCACCGGCGAAACTCTGTACACGCTTCATGTTACGGGTACCGGTTTCGTAGATGTAACGGCCCACCGGTACGGAGCCGACGAAGGATACGGCTTTGATAGCCGGATCGGTCAGCAGCACGTCTACCTGTTCTTTACCGCCGTGGACAACCTGCAACACCCCCTTGGGGGCGCCTGCTTCTTCAAACAGTTCCGCCAGACGCATCGGGGTCAGCGGGTCCTGCTCGGACGGCTTGAGGATGAAGGCGTTACCGGAAGCAATGGCCATCGGGAACATCCACAGCGGAATCATGGCCGGGAAGTTGAACGGCGTGATGCCGGCACAGACGCCCAGCGGCTGAGTGTAGGAATAGGTGTCGATTTCACGGGCCACGTTCTCAACGGTTTCACCCATCATCAGGGAGGGGATGTTAGCTGCGTGCTCCACAACTTCGATACCGCGCCAGACGTCGCCTTTGGCGTCCTCGAAGGTTTTGCCGGTTTCACTGGACAGGATCTCGGCAATCTCATCATGGTGTTCTTTCAGCAGCGCCTGATAGCGCATCATCACCCGGGCACGCTCGGACACCGGAACCTCTTTCCAGCTCTTGAATACTTCGCCAGCGGTGTCGATAGCGCGACGCATCTCGTCGTCTGTCGTGCAGGGCGCACGGGCAATGACTTCGTTGGTGGCAGGATCGGTGACGTCAATCCACTGGTCGGTCTGGCTCTGGACGAACTCACCGGCAAGATAAAGGGGTACGTTTTTCATAGCAGTGTTCCCTGTCATTGTTGTAGGTCGTTGGGCCTGTGCCCTATGGTTGTCATCGATCCTAGCACAGCCTTCTACCGCTCAATGATTGACTAAGTTTCGACCATGATGGATTATCTTTCGAAACCATCGTGAAACAGGCTCCTACGATGACCAAAACATCACAGTGGCCCGTACCGCCGGACAGCATTCGTTATGTCATCCCTGATCCGGTCATACGCGGCCTGTCACGACACCCGCTGACCCGCGACCTGTACCCGCTCGCCTTCGGCCACTACCGCCGCGCTGCGGGCCACCACATGCACCGGGAGCACCACAACGACGATCTTTTGATCCATTGCACGGAGGGGGAAGCCTACCTGAATGTCGAGGACGAACCCTGCCTGATACGGGCGGGCGACCTGGTGCTGATATCGGCCGGCGCCGCCCACCGATACACCGCCGCGCCGGAGAACCCA
This sequence comes from Marinobacter sp. V34, assembly GCF_055524115.1. Taxonomy (NCBI): domain Bacteria; kingdom Pseudomonadati; phylum Pseudomonadota; class Gammaproteobacteria; order Pseudomonadales; family Marinobacteraceae; genus Marinobacter; species Marinobacter sp. V34. The sequence goes on from NZ_JBUPZY010000012.1 coordinate 52,367, forward strand.
TGGACAATCCATTGGGTGCACTATGCAGGCCCGTTGGCGGAACACTTTCGGGAACACATGGGATTTACCGACGGCATCCGCGTTCAGCACATCGGTCGGCAACCCCGATTGCTGGTGGATTTCAACGGCCTGCTTTCGGTACGGCAAACAGGTTTCCGCACCCCCGGCCTGGTGCATGTGGCCAACCGGCTACGCCAGCTGCTGGCGGCCGTTCCGCTGAGTGTCGGTGAGGCCGGCCAGGCGCAGCAGCCAGACCTGGACATTATTCATAGCTTCATGCGCGAGCATCTGGATGAGCGCATCACCCTCAATCAACTGGCGGACCTGACGGGGCTCTCACCCGCGCACTTTGCCACCCGCTACCGGGCGCTGACCGGCGTCTCCCCGATCCAGCATTTCCTGCACCTGAAAGTGGAACAGGCCTGCCAGTTACTGGACACCACGGACCACTCCTTTACCCAGATCAGCAGCCTTCTGGGTTATGACGACAACTACTATTTCTCACGACTGTTCAAGAAGGTGATGGGCCTATCCCCCACCGACTACCGCCACACCCATCGCCATTAACCCTTGATGATATTCCTTTCATAAATAGCACTTGCGGTTGAAAAAACTGACTCACATCCGAACTTATTGCGTATAAGTTTGAACATTTACCGACACAGAAGGAACACGGATCATGGCGAATGCAAAAGGCTATGCAGCCGAATCAGCCGACTCAAAGTTGGCCCCCATCAGCTTCGAGCGGCGTAAACCTCGTCCGGACGATGTCTCCATCGAGATTGACTACTGTGGGGTCTGCCACACCGATATCCACTTCGCCCAGAATGATTGGGGCGTTACGCAGTTCCCGGTAATTCCCGGCCATGAAATCATTGGCCGCGTTACCGCTGTCGGCTCCGACGTGACAGACTATAAAGTGGGCGATACGGTGGGCGTAGGCTGCATGGTGGACTCCTGCCGTAGCTGTTCCGCTTGCGAATCCGGCCTCGAACAGTATTGCCTGGAGGGCATGACTGGCACCTATAACGGCGAAGACCGTCACGACGGCTCCGTCACCTATGGCGGTTATTCCGACAGGGTTGTGGTCAGCGAGCGCTTTGTGGTGAAAGTTCCGGAAAAGCTGGACCCGGCCTCCGCCGCCCCCATCCTCTGCGCAGGCATTACCACGTACTCCCCTCTACGCCACTACGGCGTGCGAGCAGGCGACAAGGTGGGCGTGATCGGCATGGGCGGCCTCGGCCACATGGGCGTGAAATTTGCCAAGGCCCTGGGCGCGGAAGTGACGATCTTCACGCGGTCCGAAAACAAGGTGGCCGAGGCGAAGAAGCAGGGCGCGGATCACGTCGTCGTCTCCACCGACAAACAGCAGATGAAAGCGGCCCGGGAGAGCTTCGACTTCATGCTGGACACGGTTCCGGTTCAGCATGATCTCAACCCCTACCTGAACTGCCTCCGTTTCGATGGCACCCATATTCTGGTAGGCCTGCTTGACCCCATCGAGCCGGCATTGATGGCAGGCGCCCTGGTGGGCAAGCGCCGCGTACTGGCCGGCTCCCTCATCGGCGGCATGCCTGAAACCCAGGAAGTGCTGGATTTCTGCGCCGATCATGGCATCACCTGTGACGTGGAAATGCTCGACATCAAAAACATCAACGAAGCCTACGAACGCATGAAGAAAGGCGATGTGAAGTACCGTTTCGTGATCGACATGAAAACGCTGAAAGCCGCGTAACCGAAAGCCCAGCCGCCAGCCACGTTCAAACTGCGCTGGTGGCTGTGTCTTGTTTGTTTCTGCACGATTGTTTATGCACCAAGAAACGACACATAAAGCTTACTGACCGTAACGTCCCTGGGGCGTAATCTGTGATACTGCGAAAATCCGTCACCAGGGATGACTATGGGATTTACCGTTCACCTGCCGACTTTGCTGCTGCTATCTGTCGCGATCAATCTACTGATCGGCGGGTTGTTATGGGCCGTTTTCCGACTCCGTTCGCGCCAGCATTGTTTCCGGCTATGGGCGCTGGCCTGTGCGGCCTTCGCCACGGGCACCCTGATTGCAGGCGCACGCACCTTCATCGATGCGCCCTGGATCACCGTTTTCCTGGCCCACGTGTTTCTCGGCCTTTCGCCGTTGTTGGTATTGGCCGGCCTACAACGTTTCTCCGGCAAAGCATCGCGTAGAACCCGCCGGTTCCGCCATGCTCTACGCTTATCCGCGGCCTGTTATGTGCTGATCCTGCTGTTCACCTTCCAAGGCGATCCGCTGAATGCCCGCCTGCTAACGGCCCTGTTCTCGGCCGCCATTTTCAGCTTTGCGGTCTACAACCTGTCGAAACTGGATACCACACCGTCACTGCCCGTCAGGATTCTGAAAGTGCTGTTTACCATGCATGGGGTACTGATGATGTCCCAGACTCTGGTGATCGGTGCGGACTGGCTGGACCTGAACCAGACCAATACCGGTTTCGTGCTTCGGCTGATCCTCGTGAACCACATTCTGCTGGCTGCAGCCACAACCCTGGCACTGCCACTGCTGGCCTTTACGCAGTCTGAACAGCGCCTGCGAATCATGGCTGAGCAGGACGGCCTTACCGGGCTCAACAACCGCCGCTCTCTATTTCGGGAAGGCATCCGGGCTTTTGATAAGGCGGTACAGTCCCAGGGCCACCTGGCCGTACTGATGATGGACCTGGATCACTTCAAGCAAGTCAACGACCGCTGGGGACACGCGGCCGGGGATGATGCACTCCGCCTGGTAGCCCGCACACTGAGAAACGAATTAAGGGATGACGACATCGTTGGCCGGGTCGGAGGAGAAGAATTCGCGGTGGTTCTTCGTATCACCGGTGATGATGACGTAAATATCATCACCCACCGCCTGCTGGACGCCATTGCCAACAATGGCCAGGAAGTACAGGGTTTACCACTGTATATTTCGGCCAGCATTGGGGGTGTCGAGAAAGCAGACCGCCACAAAACCTTCGCAGATATGATGCTGGAAGCCGACTCGGCACTATACAATGCCAAGGACAAGGGACGGAACCGGGTGGAATTTGGACAGTTAACCCCGGAGACAACGAGTCCCTGAGACCGGCCAACAACAATAAACCTCAGGAGGCTATGTGACGCAACCACCGGTGTACACCGAGACCAGTGGAGCGGTACTGACCATCATTCTGGCCCGCCCCGAAAAGCGAAACGCCGTTGACCGCGAAACCGCCAACGCCCTGCGAGAAGCATTCACTGATTTCGAAGCCGATGACACCCTCAAGGCAGCCGTGCTCTGGGGCGAAGGAGGCAACTTCTGCGCGGGCGCCGATCTGGAAGCCGTCGGCGACCCGGAGCGTCGCAACGAGATAGAGGCCACCGGAACAGCTCCCGGTCCCATGGGCCCGTCCCGTATGGCCCTCTCCAAGCCTGTGATTGCCGCCGTATCCGGTTATGCGGTAGCGGGTGGCCTGGAGCTGGCCCTGATGTGTGACATGAGAGTGGTCGAAGCATCCGCCCTCTTCGGAGTCTTCTGCCGCCGGTGGGGGGTGCCGCTGATCGATGGCGGAACCGTGCGCCTGCCGCGCATTGTCGGCCATGGCAACGCGATGGATATGATTCTGACCGGTCGGCCGGTTAACGCCGAAGAAGCCAAGATCATGGGGCTTGCAAACCGGATTGTGCCCGACGGACAGGCACGGTCTGCTGCAGAAGCCCTCGCCGCCGACATCGCAGGGTTCCCACAGAAATGTCTTCGCGCCGACCGCCGCTCCGCTATTCACCAGTGGGATCTGGAACTGTCCGAAGCCTTGGCGGCGGAAGGCGCTGACGGCTATCCTGTGGTGTTCGCGGAAGCCATCAAGGGCGCCGATCAGTTTTCCTCTGGTGCCGGACGCCATGGTACTTTCCATAGTTCCGACGAACCCGGCGAGGCATTATGAGACTGGTCTGCATATCCGATACCCACAGCATGCACCGCCAGGTGGCGGTGCCCGATGGCGACGTGCTGATCCACGCCGGCGACTGCCTGGGAGTCGGCACCCTTGAGGAACTTGAGGACCTGGACAACTGGTTTTCCGAACAGCCCCACCGCCACAAGATCCTGATTGCTGGCAACCACGACTGGTGCCTGCAGGATGAGCCCGCCGACGCCGAAGCGCTAATCAGGAATGCCGTTTACCTCCGAGACAAAAGTATCGAAATCGAAGGACTGAAATTCTGGGGCAGCCCCTGGACACCGATCTTTTTCGACTGGGCATTCAACCTTGAGCGTGGCCCTGCCATTGCTGAACGCTGGGCACAGATTCCATCGGACACTGACGTACTTATCACCCATGGCCCGCCAGCCGGCATCCTGGACCAGGTGACCGACTCACTCGCTGTAGGCTGCAGTGATCTGGCCTGGGAGCTGGAACGATTGACACTCAAACTGCATGTTTTTGGACACATCCATGAAGATTATGGTCAGCAGACGTTGAATAACTGCCTGTATGTCAACGCCAGCACCTGCACAGGCCAGTACAAGCCTTTGAATTCACCGGTTGTTGTGGATATTTGACGCCCTGCCATGCTCCCCGCATCAGACCAGCACACCGACATTCCCGGCACTGCCGACCTGGACAATCCGCTGTACTATCTCGAAAACTTCGAGACCGTGGTTCGCTGGGTGCGGCACTACCACAGTGATTTACTGACCGCCGATGAAACCGCGCAGATAGATGGCCTGCTGAACCTGGATCAGCCGGCAAGGGCCCTATTGGTTCGAATGGTCATGCGAACGGGTGAACTGTTCCGGGTGGAAAAGTTCAACTACCCGGAGATCGGTGTGCCAATGAAAGACGCTGTAAGCACGCTATCCCACAACGGCTGGGCTGAAGACAATCCGTGCATCCCGCTTGCGGAGCTGTTTCGTCTTTTCACCCTCGCCGAGCTTCGTGCCGCCCTCGCGGACCGGATATCGGCTGCCGGCCTGCCAGTTGCAACCGCCAAGGGGCTCCTGAAAGACACTCTGATTCCACTGTACCCCGACCCCGCGCCGGTGGAACGCTGGCTACCGGAGACCCCCACACAGGTGGTCCGGCTGAGCCACATGGCCCTGTTCGACCGCCTGAGGCTGATGTTTTTCGGCAACCTGCGCCAGAGCTGGTCCGATTTCGTACTGGTGGAACTGGGTCACCAGCAGTATGAGAAGGTTCCGCTTTCCGCCGAGTCCCGGGCGTTCGACGAACGTGACGACGTGGATCGTTACCTGGTGATGCACCGCTGCCGTGAACGCCTGGACCAGGGCGAACCGCCAGAAACCGTATGGCAGGACATCCCCACGGCCAACGAGAATGCCTGGCTGGAAAGCCGGCGCGGCCGTTTGTTATTCGAGCTGGGCAAACTGGCGGAACGCGGCGGCAACACAGATCTGGCACTGGCAGCCTATCGTCAAAGCGGGCATCGCGAGGCTCGCCTGCGACAACTGCGACTGCTGGAGCGGCTTAAGCAGCACCGTGAGGCCTGGAACATTGCCCTGGCTGCCACCCGCAAACCCAGGTTCGGCGCCGAGGAACGGGGGCTTGAACGCCTTCTGAACCGGTTGGCGAAAAAATTGGGAGAGGATCTCCCCCGGCAAGGGGCCCGTCCGGAGCTGACGACGTTCACACTGAAACTGGACAATCCGGCCCCCCACTCCGTGGAGTGGGCTGCCATGCAACACCTGACCGAACCCGACACGCCCGCTGTCTATGTGGAAAACACCCTTATCAACGGCCTGTTCGGGCTGCTCTGCTGGCCCGCCCTGTTCGAACCTCTACCCGGCGCTTTCTTCCATCCGTTCCACACCGGGCCGGTCGACCTATACCGGGAGGATTTTGTGGAACGGCGGCAAGCGCTGTTTGACGACTGTTTCGATACGCTGGCTTCTGACGATTACAAAACCCGAATCCGCAATACCTGGCAGGAAAAACAGGGCATCGCCTCACCGTTCGTAATCTGGCCCGTACTCTCAGAGGAACTGCTTGAGCTGGCGTTGGCATGCATCCCGGCCCAACACCTGGAGCTGATGTTTCGGCGTCTATTAGGCAACGTGCGCGAACACCGAAGCGGCTTTCCTGACCTGATCCGCTTTCAACCCGGCCACACCAACCCAAACCGACGCTACGAAATGATCGAAGTCAAAGGCCCTGGCGACCGCCTGCAGGATCATCAGATCCGGTGGTTGGAGTTCTGCGTTGACCACGGCATTCCCGTGTCCGTCTGCTACGTGCGCTGGCAGAAGGTGGCCGAATGAGTGAATTCAACGTCGCGGTACGAACGCTGTGCGAATTCGCAGCCCGCCAAGGCGATCTGGACCTGCGCTACACCCCGGCGCCCACTTCGGAAGAAGGCATTGCCGGCCACGGCGCGGTGCAGGCCCGTCGCGGCCCAAGGTATCAAAGCGAAGTGGCCCTGGCCGGCCAATGCGGCAAACTGATGGTCAGCGGGCGGGCCGATGGCTACGACCCCATCGCGGGTCGACTGGAGGAAATCAAGACCCACCGGGGCGACCTGTCCCGCGTACGGGAAGCCCAGCGCAACCTCCACCGTGCACAGCTGCGGGCCTACGGAGCGTTACTGTGCCGACAGGAAAATCGAAGCGAGATCGATCTTTCCCTGATCTACTACGACGTCGGCAAGGACAAGGAAACCCCCATCACCGAAACCGCCCTCGCGGAGACACTTTGGCAGGAATTGGAAACCCTCTGTGAACGTTACAGCGACTGGGCAGAGCAGGAGGCCAATCACCGGCATGAGCGGGATCAGGCTCTGACAAACCTGGCCTTTCCCTTCCCGGATTTCCGTCCACAACAGCGCGCCCTGGCGGAAACCGTCTACAAGAACAGTCTCCGCCAACAAACGTTGTTGCTGGAAGCCCCCACAGGCCTCGGTAAAACGCTCGGCACCCTTTTCCCAGCCCTGATGGCGATGCCAACGGCCCGACAGGACCGCCTGTTCTACCTCACCAGCCGCAACACTGCCCGGCATCTGGCCGTCGATGCCATTCACCTGTTACGTGAGAAACAACCCGGCCCGTTACCACTGCGAACCCTGGAACTGGTTGCCAAGGATCATGCCTGCGAGCATCCGGACAAGGCATGCCACGGTGACGCCTGCCCGTTGGCCAAGGGTTTCTTCGATCGGCTGCCGGCCGCGCGCAAAGATGCCGCCAATCACACCGGCGCCCTGACCCAGACGGTACTGGCAGACATCGCCCACCAACACGGACTCTGCCCTTATTTTCTGGCCCAGGAAATGGCCCGCTGGTGCGATGTGGTGGTGGCCGATGTAAACCGGATGTTTGACCAGTCCGCCCTGCTCCATGCCCTGGTCCGGCAGAACGATTGGAAAGCCAGCCTGCTGATCGACGAGGCCCACAATCTGGTGGACCGAGCCCGAGGCATGTACTCGGTGGAACTGAGCCAGGCCCGCCTGCTGAGGGTCCGAAAGCAGGCGCCCAAGGCTCTGAAGTCAAAACTGGATGGTGTCTCTCGAGCCTGGCAATCGGTGATACGCGACCATTCCCCCGACATCAGCCGCGAACCGGTGATACTGGACAATCTTCCGGGCTCACTGACCGGCGCCCTGAACCGTCTGGTCTCTGCCATTACCGATTACCTGGCAGACCATCCGCCAGACCTTGCCCTGCAAGAGCTGATGTTCGAAAGCCTGGGTTTTACCAAGCTGGCGGAGGTGTTCGGCGACCATTCCCTGTGCGAGTTCGTCAGGCCGGCACGAGGCAAGGCCAGGCTTACCATCCAGAACCTGATCCCGGCGGATTTCCTGGCCCCGCGCTTCGAGGCCGCAGACAGCACGCTGCTGTTCTCCGCGACCCTGTCCCCCGGCATCTACTACCGGGACCTGCTCGGCATGCCGGAGGACACCTGTTTCCGCTCCCTGCCCGGCCCCTTTACCAGCGACCAGCTAGAGGTTCACTTCACCCCGGACATCAGCACCCGGCAGCCGGACCGGGAACGGTCGCTAACGCCCATTGCGGAACTGATCCACCGGCAATACCAGCAGCGGCCCGGCAACTACCTGGCGTTCTTCAGCAGCTTTTCCTACCTCAACCGGATACGGGAGACTCTCCAACAACAGGCGCCCGACCTGCCGCTTCGAGCCCAACGCCCTGGCATGTCTGCCGATGAGCGCACGGCATTTCTTGACGATTTCAACGAGGACAATGCCGGCGTCGCCCTGGCTGTACTTGGCGGCGTTTTCAGTGAAGGCATCGACCTGCCCGGCGACCGCCTCATCGGCGCTTTCGTGGCGACGCTCGGCCTGCCGCCCTTCGACCATTGGCATGAAATCCTGCGCCAGCGACTCGAGCAACGCTTCGGTGCCGGCCATGCCTACACCTACCTGATTCCTGGCCTGCAGAAAGTCGCTCAGGCCGCCGGCCGGGTGATCCGCACACCGGAGGACACCGGCGTGATCTGGCTGATCGACGACCGCTTCCTGCAACCGCAGATCCGCAACCTGCTGCCAGCCTGGTGGGCCTAGGTCGGCTCCACAGCAGTCTTCCTCTGGCACATCATCAAGCCAATGGCCAGCAGGCAAAAGGCGGCGCCGGCGTAAAACGTAAGCGCGGGGCCAGCCCAGGTCCATAACAGTCCAGCAACCGCACTGGCCAGAAACAGGGCAACACCGCCAACCAGATTGAAAAAGCCAAATGCTGTGCCGCGCAGCGCTTTCGGTGCCGTGTGAGCAACCATCGTCGCGAGCAGTCCCTGTGTCATCCCCATGTGCAGCCCCCAGATAACGGAGCCGACAAGCGTCCACAGCCAGTGGTTACCCAGCGCCAGCACCAGATCCGCTACGAGCAATACCACCAGCCCCATGATCAGTAGCTGGCGATGGTCCATACGGTCAGAAAGCTTGCCAAACGGGTAAGCCGACACAGAATAGGCAATGTTCATGACCACCAGAATGACGGGCAGCCAGGCGACACCCAATCCCATGTCTTCGGCACGCAACAACAGGAAAGCTTCGCTGAACCGCGCCAGGGTAAACACGGCACCAATTGCCACCACCGCCCAGTAGGCACGACTCAACTGCTTCAGGCTTGCACGGCTTATGGGATTGGCACGCCGTTCGGAGATGGGCTTTTCCGGTTCGCGAATACCAACCACCAACAACATCACTGCCAACGCCGCGGGTAACACTGCCACCCAGAACACTGCCTGATAGTCGTTTTGCCAAAGCAGCATCAGGCCGATCGCCAGCAGGGGGCCGAGAAACGACCCCACGGTGTCCAGGGATTGACGCAGGCCATAGGCCGCCCCACGTACTTCAGGGGGTGCGAGGTCGGCCACCAAGGCGTCTCGAGGCGCACCCCTGATTCCCTTTCCCACACGATCGGTAAGCCGGGCCGCCAGAATCCATCCCAGCCCTGGTGCGAGGGCAAATACTGGCTTGGTCAGTGCGCCCAGACCGTACCCTATAACAGCCAACCCCTTGCGCTTACCAAGGTAGTCACTCAGCACGCCCGAGAACACTTTGATGATAGGCGCTGTCGCTTCCGCCGCGCCTTCGATCAGCCCCACCATCAGAGCACTGGCGCCAAGAACGGAAACCAGATAGATCGGCAACAGGCTGTGAATGATCTCCGATGAAATATCCATCAGCAGGCTGACAAACCCGAGGATCCAGATACCCGTGGGTAGCTGGCGTTTGGCTAGCGCGGATGTGGTCACACGTGTTCCTTAATGATGCAGGAGGCCTTTTCGAAAGCGGATCATTGTTCCTCAAATGCAAATGGATATCGATATCATTAATGACTGATTCACAAAACCAACATCCCCTCGTCACAGTCCTTTCCCAGACTGGAACAGGCGGCGCCGATCGCCCCCGACAACTTCAATGACCAATCAGGGAAAGAACCATGACGATAAAACAGTGTGTGCTGGTGACTGCCATTGCCAGCGCCCTCACCGCCCCCGCCTATGCCGGGCTGGTGATCAGTGAATACGTGGAAGGCTCCAGCAACAACAAAGCCATTGAACTGCTCAACACCGGCACCAGCGATGTTGATCTCACCGCCTGGGAGCTCCAGGTGTTCTACAACGGCAGCAACGCCGCGGGCCTGACCGTCAACCTTGAAGGAACGGTTGCCCCCAGTGGCACCTTCGTTTTTGCCCACAGTCAGTCCGACCCCGCCATCCTCGCGGTTGCCGACCAGACAACGGGAGCCGGCCTCTTCAATGGTGACGACGCCGTGCTGTTGCTGAACGGGGGCGTGGTTGCCGATAGCATCGGGCAGGTCGGCGTTGATCCCGGCAGCTATTGGGGCGACACCGTCCGCACCCAGAACCAGACCCTGCGTCGCCGTGACGGCACCAGCGCGGACAACAACCCCGACGATGCATACGACCCAGCCGCCGTCTTCGACAGTTTTGCCGTGGACAGTTTCGATGATCTTGGAAACGGGTTTGACGATGGCGAAGAGCCAGGTGACCCCGAGTTGCCAGACATGGCCTGTGGTAATCCCGCAAGCCTGATCTCCGACATCCAGGGCACCGGTGACGTCAGCCCGCTTGCCGGTGAAAGCCTTGTTGTAGAGGCCGTCGTAACCGCTGCATTCAACGGCGATGACGGTCTGGGTGGCTTTTACGTTGAAGCTGCTGAGAACCAGCGCGATAGCAACCCCAGCACATCAGAAGGTCTGTTTGTCTATGCGCCGGGCGAGAGCGTCACGGTCGGCCGGCGTCTGCGGATCGCCGGCGAAGTCACCGAATTCGGCAACCTGACCGAACTCACCAATGTGACGAACCTTGCCGACTGTGGCACGGCAACACTTCCGGACCCCATCAACATCACACTGCCCTGGGCCGCCGCGGGTGCCCCGGAAGCCTTTGAGTCCATGCGCGTCCGCTTCGACGAGCCGCTGACCGTCAACGACAACTACGACCTCGGCCGCTTTGGCAGCCTGACCCTGGGCAGTGGCCGGCACTTTATTCCAACCAGTGTCGCAGAGCCCGGGGAGGACGCCGCGATCGTGGAAGAGCTCAATGCCCTGGACCGGCTGATCCTGGATGACGGCAGCAATCGCCAGAACCCGGCAGTGGTGCCCTATCCATCACCACAATTGAGCGCAACCGCCACCGTTCGCGCCGGTGATGCCGTGAACGACCTGATCGGGGTGCTCGACTACCGGTTCTCCGAGTGGCGCCTGCAGCCGCTGTCAGCTCCCAGCCTCGCCCAGAGCAACCCGCGCACATCCAGCCCCGAACTGGAAGACAGCGGCAACCTCGTGGTCGCCTCCTTCAATGTACTGAACTATTTCAATGGCGACGGCATGGGCGGTGGCTTCCCCACCGCACGTGGCGCCGATGATGCTGAAGAGCTGGGCCGCCAGACAGCCAAGCTGATCAGTGCCATCAACGCGTTGAACGCCGACATCGTGGGCGTGATGGAAATTGAAAACGACGGCTACGGCGAAAACAGCGCGATTGCTCAGCTGGCTGACAGCCTCGGCAGCAACTGGTCCCATGTTGACCCAGGCCTGCCACAACTGGGCGGCGACGCCATCGCGGTGGGCTTTCTCTACAACGCCGATCGGGTGAAAACCGTTGGTGACGCAGCGACACTCGCCACCACGCCGTTCGACGATCTGAACCGCCAGCCGCTGGCCCAGACCTTCCGCGCGATCGACAGCGACGATGCGGTGACCATTGCCGTTAACCACTTCAAGTCCAAGGGCTGTGGCAGCGCCGACGGTGCCAACGCTGATCAGGGTGACGGACAGGGGTGCTGGAACCCGGCTCGCACCCAAGCTGCGAACGCGCTGGCAACCTGGCTGGCCTCAGACTCCACCGGTACTGGCGAGAAAGACGTACTGATCATCGGTGACCTGAATGCCTACGCCAAGGAAGACCCGATCCGCGCACTGACCAACAACGGCTATACCGACCTGGTCGCCCAGGCGGATGGGGAAAGCGCGTATTCCTACGTGTTCTTCGGCCAGGCCGGTTACCTTGATCACAGCCTTGCCAACACCTCACTGGCACCGAAAGTGACCGACACCACTGTGTGGCACATCAACGCGGACGAGCCCCGCGCCCTCGACTACAACACCGACTTCAAGTCGCCGGAACAGCAGGCCAGCTTCTATGCGCCAGACAGCTACCGCGCCTCTGACCATGACCCGGTGATCATCGCCCTTGAGATGGACACCATGTCGTTGGGCGACCGGGCAGACCTGAACGGCGATGGTCGCATCAATGGCCGCGACGTTGCCCGGTTCATCCTGGCACACTTGTTCGGCAGGGCCTCCATTGAGCACTATGACGTCAATATGGACGGGCAGGTTAACTTTCAGGACTTGAAGGCCATTCTGGAAGCAGTTCGCATGCGCTGACAACAAGCGGCATCCGTTAACGCCCGCCTCCAAGCGGGCGTTTCTTATTTCGGCAACAAAAGCATCACATCACTGACATGCGGTAAGCGGAACATGCGGGGGATAAATCAAACACAGGAGCAAGGAAATGATCCGCAAGTCAGCCTGGGTATTACTCCCTCTCATCGCACTGGTCGGTTGTGACAGCGACGATGACGACAACAGCAGCAACGATAACACCGCCAGCCCGCTGAGCCTGAACGTTCTCCACATCAACGATCACCACTCACACCTTGAAAGCGGCTCGCAGTCCCTGACCATCGCCGGGCAGGAAACCGAGTTCTCCTCCGGGGGCTTCCCCCGTGTCGCCGCCAAGATTGCCGAGCGTGAGATGGCTCTGGACAATGTGCTGAAACTGCACGCCGGCGATGCCATCACCGGCACTTTGTATTTCACCTCCTACGAAGGTGAAGCCGATGCCGAGCTGATGAACCTGGTGTGTTTCGACGCCTTTGCGCTGGGCAACCACGAGTTCGACCGTGGCGATGAAGGCCTGAAAAAGTTCCTGGATTTCCTCGCCAGCGGCAGTTGCCAGACGCCGGTTCTGGCAGCCAACGTAGTGCCCCAGGTTGGCACTCCCCTGGCCCCGACCGCTGTTGACGATTACATCAAACCCTATGTGATGAAGGAGGTCGCCGGCCAGAAAGTGGGTATCGTCGGCATCGACATCGCCAACAAGACCCGGAACAGCTCCAGCCCGCTGGATACCACCCAGTTTCTGGACGAAACCGAGAGCGCCCAGGAAGCCATTAACGAATTGGAGGCCGATGGCGTCAACAAGATCATCCTGCTAACCCACTACCAGTACGAAAATGATCTGGTACTGGCCGGAGCCCTGTCCGGTGTGGACGTGATCATTGGCGGCGATTCCCACTCCCTGCTGGGTGACTTCGACGACTTCGGCCTGACGTCCTCCGGAGCCTATCCCACCGAGTTGACCAACGCCAACGGTGACAAGGTTTGTGTCGCGCAGGCCTGGCAGTATTCCCAGATGGTGGGTGAACTCAATGTTCAATGGAATGCAGACGGCGTGGTGGAATCCTGTGTCGGTGTGCCTCACCTGCTATTGGGCGACGACATTGTCCGTGAAGACGGCGGTGGTAACGAATACACACCCGAAGGTGCGGAATTACAGGCGATTATGGACGCCGTTGAAGCCGCCCCGCAGTTGAGCATCGTCACCGAAGACGCCACCGTGGCAAACGCCCTGGCCAACTACACCCAGCAACTGGACACCTTCCGCAATGAGGTGGTGGGTACCGCAACCGAAGACCTCTGCCTGGATCGCATTCCCGGCCAGGGCACCAGCAGCCTGCCCAGCTGCGCAGGCACGACAGGAGCGCGTGGAGGTGACATCCCCAATGTGGTGGCCCAGGCCTTCCTGTTCCAGAGCAAGAATGCCGATGTGTCGATCCAGAACGCTGGCGGCGTACGCACGGACATTGAGGCCGGCGACATCACCATCGGCGACGGCTATACCCTGTTGCCGTTTGCCAATACCCTGGTCGACCTGACCATGACAGGCGCCGAAATCCGCCAGGTGCTGAACGAAGCTGTCGCCTTTGCCCATGCGCCCGATGGCTCCACCGGTGCCTACCCTTACGCCGCCGGCCTGCGCTGGACCGTGGACATGAACCGCGCCGAGGGTGACCAACTGTACAACATCGAAGTAAAAGGCCGCGACGAGACCCAATGGCGCGCCCTCACCGATGGTGAAACCCTGAACGTGGTCACCAACAGTTTCACCGGTGGCGGACGGGACGGCTATGTGACCTTCGGCACCGTCACCGACGACGGCCGCTCGGAGGACACCTTCCTCGACTACGCCCAGTCCTTCGTGGACTACGTCAGCGAGCAGGGCACCATCAGCAAACCCGCGATGGATGACTACTCGACCCAGTCCTACACGCCACCGGCACCGTAACGGCAACCATCCCCCGGCCCGCTTCACAGCGGGCCGGTTTTTGTTATGCTGCCGGATAGTTCAAACCCGGAGCATTCAATGTCGCAGAATTCCAGCGCCCAATTCCCTGCCTATTCCCTTCTTGAGCTGGCCTCCGTTCGCGAAGGCGATTCCGTGGGGCAGACCCTGGCCAACAGCGTGGCCTACGCCCGCCATGCGGAAAGCCTGGGCTTTAACCGCTTCTGGCTGGCCGAGCATCACAACATGGAAGGCATCAGCAGTTCCGCAACGGCCGTACTGGTCGGGCACATTGCCGGTGCTACCAGCTCTCTCCGGGTAGGGTCCGGGGGTATCATGCTGCCCAACCATCCGCCGCTGGTGATCGCCGAGCAGTTCGGCACCCTGGAAAGCCTCTATCCCGGCCGGATTGACCTTGGCCTGGGCCGAGCTCCGGGCACCGACCCCATAACCAGCCGGGCGCTGCGCCGGGACGGCCTCGGGGCAGAACAGTTCCCCGAGGATGTCGCGCGTCTGCAGTCTTTACTGGGGCCACTCCAGCCGGGCCAGCCGGTCAAGGCGATTCCCGGCGCCGGCACCAATGTGCCCATCTGGCTGCTGGGCTCCAGCCTTTACAGCGCACAGCTTGCCGCGATGCGGGGACTACCCTACGCCTTTGCCGGCCACTTCGCGCCCCGGCTTTACCGCGAGGCGATCCAGACTTACCGGGACAACTTCCAGCCTTCGGACCAACTGGATAAACCCTATGTGATTCTGGCCGTTCCGGCCGTGCCTGCGGACACCGACGAGGAGGCCCAGTTCCTGGCTACCACCAGTTACCAGCGCATTCTTTCCCTGTTCCGGGGCCAACCACTGTGGATGCGGCCCCCGGTCAAGTCCATGGAAGGTTTATGGAACAGCGGTGAGCAGGCAGGCGTGAAGGACTTCCTGTCGCTGCAGTTGCTGGGCAGTGAGGACACTCTCCGGGAGCAGCTGGAGCGGCTATTGCAGACTGTGGACGTGGACGAACTGATGTTTACCGTGGATCTGTACGACCCCGAGAAACGGCGGCACGCGCTGGATATCCTGGCCGCCACCCGACACTGACCCCTTACCGGAGACAACCATGGCCACGCCCGAATTTCATGTTTTCCTGTCCCACGGCCTGGAAAGTGGCCCTGGAGGCACCAAAGTACAGGCGCTGAAAGCAGAAGCGGAAACCTTTTCCGGTGTCACCGCGATTGCCGTGGATCATCGCAGCACGAAAGATCCCGCCGAACGCCTCACACAGATGAGAGAAGCCATCTCCGAGGCGGGTGCCGAGCCGGAAAGAACCATCCTGGCCGGGTCCAGCATGGGAGGCTGGGTGTGTGCCCGCACCAGTGCAGAAACACCGGTACTGGGGTGTTTCCTTCTGGCGCCGGCTCTGGCGATGTCGGCCTATCCGCAATCCAGCCCCCGGATTCAGGCCCGGCACACCCAGATCATTCACGGCTGGGACGACGATGTGGTGCTGCCGATGCCGGTGATTGAGCTGGCACGGGAGCAGAAGTTGCCGTTGCTGGTACTTCCGGACGGACACCGCCTGGAAAACAGCCTGGCGCGGCTGGTGATCGAATTCAGGGGCTTCATGACCGACTGCCTGTCTGACGACTGACGACCGGCGCCTTATTTCATCCGTGAGGCTTCGAACACTGCCAACTCTTCGCCGGCTTCACCCAACAACCGAAGCTCGATGCCTTCGAGATTGACACCAACGGTCTTCGCCAGGGCCGCGAACAACAACTGTTCCGTCTGATTATCCGGGCAGGCCCTGCGAGTGCTGCTCATGGAATCAAACAGCAGGTTCTCACCCGTGACCTGATAGTTACCCATGTATTGATTGCAGCCACTGAAGCCACATACCCGGCCGTCGTCCAGAAACAGAATGTGGGGTTTCTGGTCGGCGTTGGTTTCCGACACCGGTTCACCCGCGATGCTCAACAGCTGCCAATAGGTGTTGGTCAACGGCATCGCCACGATGTCATCGGCTGAACGGCTGGTGGCAGGTGACCCGACGCAACCGGCCAGGAAAAGCAGAGCAAACAGAATTGCCACATGCCCGGGTACTGACACGACTCCTCTCATGTGCTTTCTCCCTATAAGGGTTAACAATAGACGCTTCAAGCCAACAACCCAGCCAGCCCTGACGCCCTGATCACGCTACGCCCCACTGCCTCTTTCAGCACACCGTCCTGGCATACCGCCAGGCTGAGCCAGTGGCGTGCCCGGGTGATGCCGGTGTATACCAGCTCCCGGGTCAACACCGGGGTCAGGCGGTCCGGAATCACCAGGCAGGCGTGGGTGAATTCCGAGCCCTGGGACTTGTGCACGGTCATGGCGTAGACCGTTTCCATCGATTGCAAACGGCTGGGCGATATCCATCGGACACCTCCGCTACCGTCACTGGACGGAAAAGCGACCCTCAGGGTCTCAACCGGCTCACCCGCGTCGTTACGATCCCAGGGCACGCTCAGGGTAATACCGATATCGCCATTCATCAGGCCCAGATTATAGTCGTTTCCGGTGATCAGTACCGGACGACCGGCGTACCAACCGTCGGTGCGCTCGATCAACCCGGCACTATGTAAACGCCCGGCAATGTCATGGTTCAGTCCTTCCACTCCAAACGGCCCCTGACGCAACGCGCAAAGCACCTTGAAGCGATTGAACGCCGTGAGCACTTCGGTTGCCCAGGCGTCCCATGATTCACGCCCATCCGCCTCAACGTCTGCGCTGGGTTTGCGGTCACGAATCAGCTTTAAATAGTGGCCATAGCCAACCGGAGGATCAACCGGCGCAGTGCCAACCACGCGCTGCATGCCCTGGTTGTGGAAGCGTTCCGGGCTGCCGGTCAGGGCGTGATTTGCCAACCACCCCATGTCGTTCTCACCAGTCAGCCAGGCCACGTCCTCAAAGCCCTGGTTACGGCATTGGTTGATCAATTCCCTGCTGAGCTGGCCCGCATTGGTGGCCGACGCCAGCACGCCGATACCGCTATGTTCGTCAAACCGATAGCTCTTTCGCAGCATGGCAACCGCCTGGTCCAGGGCCAGGCCTTCGGAGTCCAGCAGCTCTGATGGCAATTGACATCCGGTCACCGCTTGCAGCCATTGCGCCGTTTGCGGCAGGTAGTGTGCGCCTTCGGCGCGCTGGCAGAGCTCCCCCAACACCGCACCAGCGTCCACCGACGCCAGTTGATCCTTGTCCCCCAGCATAATCAGCCTGGCCTTGTCGGGCAGGGCTGCAAAGACCGACGCCATCAGGTCCACATCCACCATGGACGCTTCATCAATCACCAGGATATCTAATGGCAACGGATTGTCCTCGTTGTGACGAAAACTCCGTGAACCCGGGCGACTGCCCAACAGCCGGTGTAATGTAGTGACCTGGGTTGGAATGGCGGATTTATCCGGTGCACCCGGCAGGCTTTCCAGCGGCAGACGGTCAACGGCACCCCCGATGGACTCACTGAGCCTTGCGGCCGCTTTTCCGGTTGGCGCCGACAGGCGGATGCGCAGGTAAGGGTTGGCACCAGCGGTCTCAGCCGATTCACAGGCCATCGACTGCAAAGCCGCCAGCAGGTTGACTACCGTGGTGGTTTTACCGGTGCCGGGACCGCCGGTAATGACACTGAAGCGGTTCCGTGCTGCCAGGGCACAGGCCACTTTTTGATAATCCGGCGGGCCATCGGAATCGTTTTCCGTGCCGAACAGGGTATCCAGTGCCGTTTTCAACGGCGCGGTATCCGTCAACGCCACACGGTTGTCGAGACGTTCCCGAATACCGGCGGCAATAGCCTGCTCATAGCGCCAGAATCGACGCAGGTACAGCCGCGAGCCATCCAATACCAGCGGTGCTGCCTGCTCGCCGTTGCTGACAGCGCAGCTTTGCCCCAGCATCCCAATCAGTTGGTCAGCGCCGACACTGGCAAACAGATCCGACGGCCTAGGGCTGTTTTCAGGTAGAGAACCGACGCCTTCCGGCGGCAGCACCAGCGTTGGTTCCGTGGCACGACAGAGATGACGCACATCCAGGCACACGTGCCCCCGCCCCACCTGGTGTGACACCATCGCTGACAGCAGCGCAAGCATGGCCACCGGCTGCTCTCCCTGTTCACGGACCATCGTGCAAACAAACGTCGCGAAGGCATGATCGAGGGCACGAATCCAGTCGCGCTCTACCCACTCGTCCAGCAGGGCCAGAGCGTCGGCAGCGGTTTGGGGCAACCGTGGTGCCGGTTCGGGCTCAACGGCGTCGAACAGGTCCGCAATGGTTCCGCTTTCTCCGGTCATGCTGCTTTCTCCCCCTGGCCGCTGAACAGCCGGTCCAGTTCCTCAATCAGGGCCTTGTCCGGTCGTTCGGTAAAAGCGCCGGCGCCCGGTGCATCGCAGCCACGCAGGAACAGGTAGACGGCACCTCCCATGTGGCTGTCGTAATCGTAGTCCGGCAGGCGCGCTTTCAACAGACGGTGCAGAGCCAGCAGGTAGATGACGTACTGCAGGTCATAGCGCTTCTCAAGGATTTTCGCTTTCATCACGTCGGGGACATAGGCCTGATCGTCCTCCCCCAGGAAGTTCGACTTGTAATCCAGCACGTAGTAGCGGCCTTCGTGTTCAAAGACCAAGTCGATAAACCCTTTCAGCATGCCGTTAAAGGTGGCTTGGTGGGCCTCGGGACGCGGATCACCACTCAGCGTATGCCGGCGGACCAGCCTGTCCATAGTAAGGGTGTTCACTTCGTGGCTTTCAAACCAGAACTCCAGTTCCGGCCGGAAGGTCCCAAGACCTGCCAGGGCGCATGTCCCGCTGCTGCCCGGAAGGGGGATGTCCATGGTGATCAGGGTGTGGATCCAGGTTTTCAGGGTGTCAGCCCAGTCACTCCAGTTGCGTAACTGGCAACGGCGCTCCAGCAGCTCGTGAAGATCATCCGGCGTATTAACCACCTTGTGAAACCCCTCTCTCGCGCACCACTCCAGAATATTATGCAGGAAGGTGCCGGGGCCGGAGCCTTTCGGGAAAGCATGCTGGTTGACCGGTTGCGGCCCTTGCCAGTCGGGAATCATTGCGGCCAGGGTGTCGGCCACAACGGGCTCGTCCTCGTCGCGCAAATTTTCCTGCTCCGCATCCTCACTGGCCGGTGCGAAGTCATTCCCGTAGCCACCGCGGGCGCCATAGGTGATCGCGGAATAGCTTGCGATCCACCAGTTTTCCCGGGCTTCCCGCACCGGCTCCAGAGCGTTGCCAAGCTCCGGTTCCTCGTCGCCCGCGTAAACGTCGCCTCCGGGCTCAGGCATCGGCGTCACATCGATTGCAGGTTCGTCGGTGGCCACGGACTGCAGGAAGGGCATCAGGTCCGTGTCTTCATCGCTGGCAGAGCGGCCAATCAGGTGCCCCAGGCCGCTCTGCCGCCAACCTTTAATGCCGCTGGCACCAACCCAGGTGGCGTGACGGGACCGGGTCAGGGCAACGTAGAGTTTGCGAATATCCTCACCCAGTCGTTCGCGGTCAGCCCTGGCCAGGGTATCTTCATCCGGCTCCAGGGAAATCTGCAGCCGGCCTTCGTCGTCGTGGTACTTGATAAACGCCTGGTTCGGCTTCTCCTCGCGGAATTCGGTGGCAAACGGCAGGAACACCAACGGGTACTCCAGGCCTTTGGACTTGTGGACTGTGACCACCTTGACCAGCCCGGCATCGCTTTCCAGGCGCATGGTACGGTGTTCGTCCTCATCGTCAGAATCCTGCAACATCTCGGTGTAGTGATGAATGAGCGCGTGTTCACCGTCCAGCTGCTGGCTGTCCTGCTGAAGCAGTTCGGCGACGTGGAGGATGTCGGTCAGGCCGCGTTCGCCGTCGGGCCCGGACAGCAGCTTCGCCGGCACGTCATAGTCCATGAGCAGGCGCCGCAGCATCGGTAGTACGCCTTGTTGCTGCCAGAGTTCACGGTAACCCTGGAAGCGATTGATCTCGCGGTCCAGCGCATTTTCGTCACTGAACAGGCGGTCCAGTTCCTGATAAGCCAGGCCCATGGTGGGCGTGGCGAGTGCCGCGCGAATCAGCGATAGCTGGCCGGGTTCGGCACAGGCCTGCAACCACTGCAGCATCTCCACCGACTGCACCGACTGAAGCACGGAATTACGGTCTGACAGGTACACACTGCGAACGCCCCGAGCGCCCAATGATTGCCGGACAGCATTCGCCTCGTCACGCTTGTTGACCAGCACAGCCATGTGCTCTGGTCGCACCGGCTCAAACGGCGTGCCCTCGGCGCCAAAACCCGCCTCGCTGCTCTGCCCCAGATTCAACAGGCGGGCAATCTCCGCCGCACAAGCCTCGGCCATGGCCTCCCTGCCGGCTTCCTTGGCAATAGGGCGCTCATCGGCCAGGGTCCAGAACGTCAGCGGTGGTCGCGGCTGCCCGTTAACAAGCCATTGTCGGTCGGTACCTTTGGCCGCCACCGGGCTGAAGGGCAATGGGTTGTCATCTCCGGCACGAAACAGGAACGCCCCTTCGGGCAGGGACGCATCGGCCTGGGAAAATACCCGGTTGACGCCGTCTACCATGGCAACAGCGGAGCGGTAGTTGGTGCCCAGTGTGTAGGTTCGGCTGCTGACCGCCCGACGGGCATCCAGATAGGTGTAGATGTCGGCGCCACGGAAACCGTAGATCGCCTGTTTCGGGTCACCGATCATCAACAGGCTGGTGTCCTGGTCGTTGCTGGCCACCCGGTAAATACGGTCGAAGATCCGGTACTGCACCGGGTCGGTATCCTGGAATTCATCGATCATCGCCACCGGAAACTGGCGACGAATGGTACCTGCCAGGCGTTCGCCCTGGGGGCCGCCCAAGGCGGCATCCAGTCGTGTGAGCAGGTCGTCAAAGCCCATACTGGCCAGGCGCTGTTTTTCGCTGTCCAGGCGACGGGCGATCCAGCAGGCGGCGTGGTTGAGGATGTCCGCTTTTGCCACCGGCATGGTTTTCAATGCCGGTTTGAGTTCGGTGATGGCGTCCATGGCAGGATGATGCGGCGGCTCATCCTCGCCGGTCCATTTTTCAGCAAATGCTTCCGCCTCCAGGGTGTCAAAGCCCTTGGTGCGTTTACTCGACAGGAACTCATGAGGTTCAGCCGCATCGGTAGTGGCCCACTCCCGCAGGTGTTCCACGGCTTTTTGAAGGGAGTTTTTGGTGGTGCCATGCAGCGGTTTGGGCTTTCGCTTCGTGGTTTCCGCCAACAGTTCTTCCAATTCGTCACACCACGCCGGCCAGGGGGCTTTCAGAGCCTGCAGCTTCACCTCCCGCAGGCGCTTCGCTTCCTCCGCAGCGGCCAGTGGGTCACGTTCCGGTACTGGCAGGGCATCCACGTGTGGCAACAGGTTGCGCACGGACTGGCGCAGGCTTTCCGGGGTTTTCCAGGTGTCCAGCACCTCGCCCATCAACTCCGGTGGCATGGGGTAGATAAAGGTGCGCCAGTAATCCCTCACTACGTCATCCAGCAGGTCCGTCTGGCTGGTCTCCAGGGTCTGACGGAACAGGCTGCCGCTGTCGAAGGCATGTTCGCTGAGCATGCGATTACACCACCCATGGATAGTGGAGACGGCGGCCTCATCCATCCATTCCGCGGCCAACAGTAGTTTGCGGCGGCAGGCTGGCCAGTCGGCCGCTGGGCAAGCGTTGCGCAGATTCACCAGCGGGTCTTTTGACGTCGCCGTGGTGTCCTGTGTTTCCGGTTTGGCCGCGAACAGCGCCGCCGCTTCGGTCAGGCGGGCACGAATCCGGTCCCGGAGTTCCTTGGTAGCAGCTTCGGTGAAGGTCACCACCAACAGATTGGGTGGCATGATGCCCTCACCGAGGGGCTCTTCCACGGAGCGATGGCCCAGTACCAGGCGCACGTACAACAACGCCAGGGTAAAGGTCTTGCCGGTACCGGCACTGGCCTCGATCAGTTGGCTGCCACGCAATGGCAGTGTGAGGGGATCGAGTTTGCGGATTTTTTCTGTCATTTCGCTCGCTCCCGTCCCACACCGGCGGGCTTGGCCCGGCCGGCCTGTTCCGCGTGCCAGAGTGGCTCATACAATGCTGATACCAACAATGGGAATTCGTCATCGGCCAACAGTTGCTCTACCTCCGGATAGGCACGGCGCAGGTAACCACTGTCGCGCTCCAGGGCCTTGCCGTAGGCTTCCGTCGCCTTCAGCAGCGCTTTGTCCTCACTGCCCTCGCCCCTGGCGGGATACAAGCCCCGCAGGTAGCCGAAGGCCGCACCTGGCTCTGCCGGCAGCGGCCGTGTCTGGCCCTCAATCCAATGGTCCAGGATGTTGGCCAGGTATTCCCTGGCGCGGGCGGTTTCCAGGGGCAACAGATTGACGACCCGTTTTTCTTCTTTGGCGATCACCAGGGTGTGGAACGCGTCATAGCGAACATTACCTGCCAGGTGCGCCACCCAATGCTCCAGAAGGGACGGGAACCGCAACTGGCGAGAGTTCGTCGCTCCTTCCAACAGATTGCTACTGGCAATCACCACCCGGCAAAGGTCACCGTCAGGGCGGGTACGCAGGTTGCTCAGCCGATCGTTGACGGTTACCGCCGCGCCAGCACGCTCATGTCGGTACTCAAAGCCTGAGATGTCTTCCCGCGGCTCTGGCCAGAGTGTTAGCGCTTCCTGGTAGCGCCGGTACAGGTCTGGCATGCGGCTTTCCAGCTGCTGGGCCAGGGCGGTTTCCGTCAGCCCCATGCCCAATTCGCCCCGCCGGGCCATGCCGGCTAAGGCAGCCTCCAGCCGCTGATGCAGTTCGTCCTCGGTGCCTGATTTCATCACCGCATGGCGAATCAGTTCGTCCTCCAGGCGCCAGTGGTGTAAGCCGTCCATGGCGAATGCCTCATTATCGGTGTCCAGGCTCTCCACGTCGGTAAACCGGACCTGCAATCGGCGCTGGTGAAAGGTGTCCACCGGCCGCTTGAGGAAGGCGCCAATATCAGCAATCGTCAGTGGCTCCGCCGGTGGCAGAAATGGCAGTTCGCTTCCCACCTCATCGGCTTCCCGTGCGTGGTGCGCACTGAGCCATTCGCTGTCATAGGTGAACAGGCGACGAGTCGCCAGCACGTCGTTCACGTCCGCTGAGTCATCTTGCCCGGTTCCGCGATTCCCGGCGGGAAAATATTCACGGCTGAACGGCTGTAGCGGGTGTTTGATCGTCAGGGCCGAAGCGGCTCTACAACCCGATGCCACCACCTGCCACACCGCATCCAGATGGTCGCACAGCTGGCTGACCAGTACCGAGGGGGGCCGATCCGAGTCATCGCGGATGCTTCGCCCCACCCAACTGATGTAAAGCTGCTCCCGCGCGGAGAGCAATGCCTCCAGAAACAGGTAGCGGTCGTCCTCCCGGCGGGAACGGTCGCCCGGCCGGTAATCCACGGCCATCAGATCAAAATCCACTGGAGGGCGTGAACGCGGGTAGTCGCCATCGTTCATACCCAGCAGGCAGACCCGCCGGAAGGGTATGGCGCGCATAGGCATCAGCGTGGCGAAATTGACTTTGCCGGCCAGGAAGCGCTGATTGAGACCGCCTTCTTCCAACCCTTCCAGCAGAATGTCCCGCACAATGTTCAGGGGTAGTTCCACGTCTTCCATACCCGCACTGTTGCAGTCCTCGAGCCATTGCTCCGCCTGTCGGCGTAGCCGGTTCACCAGCAGTAGATCGTCATCAGACAATTCCGTGAAGAAGCGTTCCAGGATGGACTGCAGGCGGTCGATCCAGCCCATAGGCGTCGCAGTAGATCTTAGCTGGTGCCAGAGTTCTTCCAGTCGATCAATAAATCGGTAAAGATTGCCCGCCACACCCGCCTGCAGGCCGCCGATTTCCTCGAACGGTTCGATGCCCTGCCAGGCAGCATCACGGCCGGTGCCGTAACCCAGCAACATTCGCCGCAAACCAGCTTGCCAGGTGTTGCGATCAAGGCCCTCGGGCAGATCGAGCGTGCTTCGATGATCACTGTGCAGGCCCCAGCGAATGTTGGCGCCTTCCACCCATTGGCGTACCAGGGGCAGGTCACCCTCGGCGATGCCGAAGCGGTTCCGCACCGCCGGCACCTCCAGCAGGCTGATGATTTCGCTGATGCCAAAACGGCTTTCCGGCAGTGCCATCAAGGTGTCCAGCGCAATCAGCACCGGCTGGCGATGACGCTGACCCTGGTCGGAAATGGTAAACGGGATGTAGCGGCGGGACGACGACGGGTAACGGCCAAACACCGCCTGGATGTGAGGCGCGTAGGTATCGACGTCTGGCACCATGACAATCACGTCGCGGGGCCTAAGTTCCGGATTGCTGTTGAACGCCGCCAGCAACTGGTCGTGAAGAATTTCCACTTCCCGTTGCGGGCTGTGGGCATTGTGAAACACCACGGAATCGTCCTGGAACGGATCGAGGGTCCGTGCCTGCCCCAGCATCTCTGCCTGGGAGGTGAGCGAGCGAACGTCGTTCTGGATCTGGTGCAACAGCGCTGGCTTTTCGAGGTCTCCATGGGGCGTGAAAATATCGATTCGGCCCTCCGGAGTTGCAACGCGGCCCTGATACGCCTCGGGGTTGTCGAATTCGTCCAGCAGGCGAATGTAGTCCCGCCCCTGTTTGCCCCAGGCCGCCAGTAGCGGGTTGGCGTGCTGGTGGAGGGAATCAGGGTCGGTCAGTGCGGCCAGCTCCGGATGAGTTTTTCCCCGCTTGCGATCCGCCGTCAGCAGGTCACGGTCGCTGATGATGTCGGCCCAGTAAAACTCACTGGGGTTGTGGACACAGAGCACCACCTGGCTAACCCGACTGAGAATGGACAATGCTTCCAGCGCCTGCTTCGGCAAGGACGACACGCCGAAGACCACGATGCGACGGGGCAGGTTTCGGGGGCGGTCTGCGGCTGTCAGCGTCTGCCCTTGCTCCATGAATCGGGTATGGATGCGTGAACGGCTGGTGCCCGCGAGTTCGCCGACATCGGCCACCAGCCTGCGCCACAGTACCGCCTGCCAGCGCAGCTCGTCGCCCAGCTCACGGACTTCGCCGCGCGCCATCTTCAGGCGGTCATGGCCGGCCTCCCAGTCAGCCAGCCAGTCAGCGCGGAAAACCTGGTACTGGTCGAACAGATCCGCAATCTTGCCGGCGAGCTGATAGCGGCGGGTTTCAGTATCGGTTCCGGCCATGAATCGTCGCAAAGGTGCAAACACGTCGTCGTCCGCGATCAACTCCGGCAGTAGTCGGAACAGGCGCCAGACCAGGCGGGATTTGTCAAAGGGGGATTGTTCCGGAACGCCCTCCGAGGTCAGTACCGCGCGATAGGCCTGCCAGATAAACCGGGCGGGAAACAGAAAATCCATGCCAGCCGCAATACCCAGGCCGCCGACCCCAACATCGGCGCCGTCCTCGGACGCATCTTCAGCCAGTGCCAGCTTCAGCCATTGTGCAATACCATTGCTCTGTACCAGAAAGGTTTCACTTTCCAGCGGTGGCAGAGGGCTCTGTCGACAGATCCAGACCACAGCCCGCCGCAGGTCTTCCAGATGATTCGCATGGATGGCGTGAAAGCCGGGCTCAATGGATGGCGTTGCTGGCATACCTGCCCTGTGATTTGTTTCCGGTAAGAAACAAAAGCCTACCACAACTTGCATCCGCTTCCGGAACGCGTCGCTTCTGGCACCAGGTAAATTTGTCAATTTCTTGCGAAATCGGGATTGTTTTGCCAGTCTAAATAAATGTAACAGATCATTTCAGCAAAAAAATAAGCGGAGACAACGCGATGAGCACCATGAGCAAGTTCAAGAAACTGGCAGGATTTTCTGCGTTTGCCTTTGCCGCAATGACAGCGGCAAATTCGGTGAACGCTGCCAACTGGCGCTATGCACACGAAGAATATGAAGGTGATGTCCAGGACGTATTCGCTTACGATTTCAAGGAATACATCGAAGACAACTCCGACCACACCCTGCAGGTTTATCGCTTTGGTGAACTGGGTGAATCCGACGACATCATGGAGCAGACCCAGGCTGGCATCCTTAATTTCGTAAACCAGTCCCCCGGTTTCACCGGCTCTCTGATTCCGGAAGCTCAGATTTTCTTCATTCCTTACCTGATGCCGACCGACATGGACACGGTGATCAAGTTCTTCCGTGAAAGTGAGGCGATCAACGAGGACTTCCCTGAGCTGTATGCCCAGAACGGCCTGGAGCTTCTGCAGATGTACCCGGAAGGCGAAATGGTCGTGACGGTGGACGAGCCCGTCAGCAAGCCGGAAGACTTCAACAACAAGAAAATCCGAGTCATGACCAACCCGCTGCTGTCGGAAACCTACTCAGCATTTGGTGCCACCCCCACACCACTGCCCTGGGGTGAAGTGTATGGCGCCCTGCAGACCAACATGATCCAAGGCCAGGAAAACCCGATTTTCTGGATCGAATCCGGTGGTCTTTACGAAGTTTCCCCGAATCTGGTCTTCACCAGTCACGGCTGGTTCACCACTGCCATGATGGCCAACAAGAACTTCTACGACGGCCTGTCCGACGAAGACAAGAAGCTTGTTGAGGACGCTGCCGACCACGCGTTTGAAAAGATCATTGTTCACATCGACGGTCTTGCTGAAGAAGCCCTTGAGAAGATCAAGAAAGCCAGCGACGAGGTCACCGTCACTCGCCTGAACGACAAGCAGATCGAAGCTTTCAAGGCCCGCGCACCGCAGGTTGAGAAGAAGTTCATCGAAATGACAGGTGAAGGTGGTAAAGAACTGCTAAACCAGTTCAAGGAAGACCTCAAAGAGGTTCAGAGCAACTGAACCTGAAGGAACCATTCCCGCCGGCCCTGCCCGGCGGGAATCTGTTTTAACCCCGCCCCGCCGGGGACCTCCTGCCGGCTGGGATCGATATGTTCTGGAGCAACCCCCATGTCCGAGAACTCCCCGGATCTAGAAGACGATACCGGCACCTATGAGTCCGGCCTGCCCGGGTTTCTGGGAACCATTGATGAAGTTATTGCCAAAACTGAGGCCGTGATGCTCGCGGTTGGCGTCATCCTTATGGCCGTCAATACATGCATCAACGTTATCGCACGCTTTGTCTTTGGAGAAGGCCTGTTTTTCTCCGGCGAGATTAACCGGATTCTTATTATCCTGATCACGTTTGCCGGCATCGGCTACGCGGCCCGCCATGGCCGCCATATCCGCATGTCTGCGGTTTATGATGCGATCCCGCCAAAAGGGCGCAAAGTACTGATGATTTTCATCGCCCTGTTTACCTCTTTGGTAATGTTCTTCCTCTGCTACCACTCCTATGGATACGTCGAGACCCTTTACAGCCGTGGGCGAATTCTCCCTGCGTTGGGCTTTGAGATCTGGTGGATTTACGTTTGGGCGCCAGTGGGCTTTGCGATTACCGGCATTCAGTATTTCCTCACAGCAATCAAGAATCTCACCAGTAAAGATGTTTATCTCTCCACTGGTGTGATCGACGGCTACTCTGATAGTGAGTCGGAAGTCTGAACCTGCAGCTGCTTTAACAAAGGATAGAAACTCATGGCGACTATAATGATGGTAATCATGATCGGGCTGCTGCTCCTGGGCTTCCCGATGATGGTTCCGCTGATTACCGGTGCGGTGGTCGGTTTTGTAATGATGTTTGATGGCTTCGGCCAGATGGGCACGTTCGTCCAGCAAATGATGGGAGGTATCCGTCCAGCCTCTTTGATTGCTGTGCCCATGTTCATTCTGGCGGCTGATATCATGACTCGCGGGCAGTCCGCCGACCGCCTGATCCATATGGTCATGGCCTTTATCGGACACATCAAAGGCGGGCTGGCGATCAGTACGGCCACCTCGTGTACCCTCTTTGGTGCGGTATCCGGCTCCACCCAGGCGACGGTTGTGGCTGTTGGTTCTCCCTTGCGTCCCAAACTGCTTAAAGCGGGCTATTCCGACTCGTTCTCACTGGCGCTGATCATCAACTCCAGTGACATTGCCTTTTTGATCCCCCCCAGTATCGGCTTCATTATCTACGGGGTTATTTCCGGAACCTCCATTGCCGAGCTGTTCATTGCAGGCATTGGTCCGGGCGTCATGATTCTAATGATGTTTTCAATCTACTGCCTGATCTATGCATACATTAACAAGGTCCCCACCGAGGAAAGGGCCGGCTGGAGAGAACGGGGGGTCGCCGTCCGTGAAGCACTATGGCCTCTTTTCTTCCCGGTCATCATTGTTGGTGGTATCTACGGCGGTATTTTCAGCCCTACGGAGGCCGCCGCTGTGTGCGTGCTGTACGCCTTCTTACTCGAGTTCGCGGTGTTCCGCTCGCTGAAGTTGCCGGACATCTATCGGATTGCCAAATCCACCGGCCTGATTACTGCTGTGGTTTTCATACTGGTTGCCGTGGGCAACGGCTTTTCCTGGATTATCTCCTTTGCACAGATTCCACAAACAATACTGGAAGCAGTTGGCGTCAATGAAGCCGGCCCGGTAGGTGTCCTGATTGCGATCTGTATCGCCTTCTTTGTTGCCTGCATGTTTGTTGACCCGATCGTGGTGATACTGGTGCTGACGCCGATCTTTGCACCGGCGATCGAAGCCACCGGTCTGGACCCAGTGCTCGTCGGGGTTCTGATTACACTGCAGGTCGCCATAGGCTCTGCAACGCCACCCTTTGGTTGTGACATATTCACTGCCATCGCCATATTCAAGCGCCCATACTGGGAAGTAATCCGTGGTACGCCACCGTTCGTCTTTATGCTGGTGGCAGCAGCCGGGCTGATCATCGCCTTCCCGCAAATTGCGCTGTTCCTTCGTGACGTTGCGTTCCGCTGAGGGATGTAGAGACCGGACTTCAGGGAGAGTGAAATGTTCAAGAAAATTCTGGTGGCCGTTGACGGTTCCAAGTCATCCTTCAAGGCCATGGACAAGGCCATTGAGCTACAGAAACTCATGGACACCGAGATCTATCTGATCTGTGTTTACAAGCATCACAGCCTGTTTGAGGCATCTCTATCGATTGGCCGGCCCGATAGCATGGATATCCCTGACAAGGTGCTATCGGAATACGCCAAGGAGATCGTCAACCATGCCAAGGAAAAGGCCAAAGAAAAGGGGGCGGTAAAGGTTCGGGGCTTTGTTAAAGCCGGCCGTCCTTCCAGCGTGATCGTCAAGTTTGCCAAGGACAAGGAGGTAGACCTGATTGTGGTCGGTACCCGGGGCACTCACAGCGATAAAGAGGGCATGCTGCTTGGCAGCGTGTCCCACCGCGTCGCTTCCAAGGCGAAATGTCCAGTGCTGGTAGTTTAACGACAACTGTTTAAGGAAGAACTATGACCACTATCGTAGATTCGCTGAACTCCATTCTGTGGGGCTACGTTCTGGTCTACGGCCTGCTGGGCGTTGGTGTCTTTTTCACCATCCGTCTGGGTTTTCTGCAATTCCTCAACTTTGGGGAAATGATCCGCGCCATTCGTGGCTCCCGTGACAGCGATGTCCACGGTATATCGCCGTTCCAGGCCCTGTGCACCAGCCTTGCCTCTCGCGTGGGCACCGGTAACCTCGCCGGTGTGGCGGTGGCCCTGTACCTTGGCGGTGCCGGCGCCATCTTCTGGATGTGGATGGTCGCCCTCGTCGGTATGGCAACCGGCTATGCGGAGAGCACATTGGCACAGCTCTACAAGGTACGTGATGGCAAGGGACAGTACCGGGGTGGGCCGGCGGTCTACATAACCAAGGGCTTGAAGGCTCCCTGGGCGGGCAGTGTTTTTGCCGTCTGCCTGATCCTGTCCTTCGGACTGGTCTTCAACGCTGTTCAGGCAAATTCCATTGCCGATGCCATGCAAGGTGCCTTTGGGGTGCCCAAGATTTGGGTTGGCATTGTAATCGCCGTTCTCGCAGGCATTGTCATCTTTGGTGGCCTGCGCTCCATCGTCCGGTTCGCAGAACTGGTGGTGCCACTGATGGCGGGTCTCTACGTGCTTATTGCGTTGGTGATTATGGCCATTCACATCACCGAAGTGCCAGGCGTGCTGATGACCATCGTAAAGAGCGCCTTCGGATTGGAAGAAGCCGCCGGCGGCGCGGCGGGTTCCATTACCGCCGCCATGCTCAACGGCATAAAGCGCGGGCTTTTCTCAAATGAGGCCGGTATGGGCTCGGCGCCCAATATTGCGGCAACCGCCACACCAGCACCCCACCACCCGTCATCCCAGGGATTGGTGCAGGCGTTCGGCGTGTTTGTCGACACCATCATTATCTGCACCGCAACAGCAGTGATGATTTTGCTCTCCGGCGTCATGGAACCAGGCTCCGGCATTACCGGAACCCAGCTTACCCAGGATGCCATGCAAAGCCACATTGGCGAGTCTGGCGCCTATTTCATCGCCATTGCCATTCTGTTCTTTGCATTCACGTCCATTGTCGCCAACTACACCTACGCAGAGAATGCCCTGATTCACCTTGGCGGTGACAGTACCATCGCCATTACACTGCTTCGCTCTGCCGTCCTGGGGATGGTTGTCTGGGGTAGTTACGAGGCGGTGGTGACTGTTTTCAACGCCGCTGACGCATCCATGGGTCTGATGGCAACCATCAACCTGATTGCCATTGTCATGCTTTCAGGGACGGTGGTGAAGCTGACAAAAGACTATCTTGCCCAGCGCAAACAGGGCGAGGTACCCCACTTCAAATCAAAAGACTACCCTGAGCTGCACGAAAAGATCGACGGCAACATCTGGCACTAGTACCCGTTCCGGCGCCTATGAAATCTCTACCCGGTCCCTGCCCGCCTCCTTGGCGCGGTAAAGGGCCCGGTCGGCAAGTCCCAGCAAGCTGTCTGGTGAGTCGCTGCATTCGGGCCAGCTGGACACCCCCACTGATATGGTTACGTGGCCCAACTCAAAGCCACCATGTTCCACCGGCATGGCACGGACAGCGTGGGCCAGTTCTCGCGCCTTATCGTAAGCGGCTTTTGCGGTGGAGCCGGCCATGATGATGACAAACTCCTCGCCTCCAAAACGACAGACCACATCGCTGTCGCGGAAATGCCGCGCCAGCACATCTGCCACGGTTTTCAGGGCGGAATCGCCGGCTTCGTGGCCATGAGTGTCGTTGAAGCGCTTGAAATGATCGATATCTACCATCAGTAGTGACAGCGGCTGGTCACCGCGCAAGGCCACCGCCGACTCGTGCTCCAGAAGCTGATCAAAATAACGGCGATTCTTCAGGCCGGTGAGCGCATCCTCGTATGAGTATTTCTGCAGTTCCTCCCGCAAGCTGATGCTTGAGAGCGCGATACCGATTTTCTGCACCCCCTGACTTAACGTCTGGAACAAACGGGCCACGCCGTAATCCGTGCCGTCAGCCGCAAACTCGTCTGGCACTTCCACAAACAACAGCGCCATTGTCACCGCCCCCTCGGTTGCCGACTGCAGATTGATCCACAAACACAATGACTCATCCTCGTCCTTCTGCCACCCGGACCAGGACTGATCCAGGTCCTGAACATGGCGGGCCGGTATCTGGCTATGGGGCGGCGGGCCCTCAGGAGTTCCGATGCGCAATGGTGATTCCGGTTCCCCGGCATACCCCCAGCGAGTCAACAGTTCATAGGCGCTGCCGTTTTCCACACGCTGATATAGCCTTCCCCGCAGAGGGCTGCACAGGTCAGGAAGTCGCCGCGCCAGGATATGGAACGTCTGGTTGAGGCTGATGCAATCCTGCAGTTCCCCGTTGATGTCGTTCAGAACACGGGTTTTTTCATTCTCGAACGTGAGCAGCCTCACCCTGGCCTGCTCACGGCGAGCCAACGCTTCCGCTTTTTGGGTTCGCTCTGTTACCTGCTGCTCCAGCGACAGGTTCAACCGATGGAGCGCCTGTTGGGTCCGTGCGTAGTGCCAGAGGGAAATCATCACTACGGCCAGCGAGAAGACCAGCGTGCCCCAACTGACCGGTACCCGCCCCCAGGGCAGGACGCCGTGGGCAACGGCCATATCCACCACCAATAGGCTGCAGAACACGCCGTAAGCGGCGAGGATGATCTGCTGTTCAATCTTCAGTTGTCTGAACCGCTTTACGACAACGACCGTGACGGTTGCAAGGGACGCTAACAGCAGCGCATCAAACGGCGGGTACGTTGATGACAGGTCAACCACACCCATCAATGCCAGCCCTATCGCCACCACCGCGTAGACAAGGTGAAGTTTCCAGACCAGATTAATTAACCAGGGCCTGCGATCACTGAACCACTGTTCCAGCAACAGTGCCATGGCCACCGGCAGCATGTAGTAGGAACCGGCGGCCAGATAGTCCCACATCATCGGCAGGTTCCAGATCA
The DNA here is from genome assembly GCF_055524115.1 of Marinobacter sp. V34. Classification (NCBI taxonomy): domain Bacteria; kingdom Pseudomonadati; phylum Pseudomonadota; class Gammaproteobacteria; order Pseudomonadales; family Marinobacteraceae; genus Marinobacter; species Marinobacter sp. V34. The sequence continues at coordinate 85,045 of NZ_JBUPZY010000012.1, forward strand.
ACTGACTGGCCTGGCTGTCGGACAGAAGCAGAACAGCGGACGACAAAGAGAACAGGGCAATGCTGCCAAAACTCTTCTTTTCCGTTTGCAACAGGGCAAAAATCATCGCTAGCAGGGCAATCAGGGCTGAAAAGCCGGAAATGACCAGGGCTTCGAGGGAGTTTTTCACGATAAACAGGGTCAGGGCCGGCCGCTCCATAATGGAGACTTCACCCCAGAGGCCAATGTCGGTGTAATCAGAGAAAATACGAAAATAGATCGGCTTGCCCTCAAATCCCTCGGGCAGCGGAATCGCGTGCCAGGGCCAACCTTCGAAACGCCCCCGGCCCTGATCATCAAACGTGCCGTATTGGTATATGTTCTCGCCGTCGAACCAGACCTGGGCAATCAGGTCGACACTGTAGACATACAGAACCGGCTCCTGCCACTCGCCCTCCGGAAGGGTGATGCGATACCACACATGTTCTTGTCCGTTGCGATCAGGCGGGTTGGATGGAAAGCTGATAGCATTCCATTGCCAGGGGGCCTGCCCCAGAGTCCACTCCGGCACCCCCTCCTCGGTCAATGGAGAATCGCCCCACCGATATTCCCATCCCTCGTCCAGGTCCACTGCCGCATACGCCGCCGAAGGCACCAAAAAGCTCAAAGCGATCAGGAGCATCAGCCTTACAGCATTAAAGGGGTACAGCATCTGCATACAGTGGGCTTGCCCTGTCGCCAAATAGTACAGTGCTACAATTATACAACATCTATGAGGTTAAACTCGCTCAGGCACGCCATAAAAACAAGTACTACCGGCTCCGTATACAACGATTTCATCGCCTTTCGGATCATCCTTTGCACAAAACCATCCAGTTGGTCGGAATGGGTTTCCGCTAAGGTGCGCCAAACGGTATTCTAGGCGGATGATCGATAATCACCCGATATCCTACGAAGGCATTACCCCAACCCCTGACTGGGCTTTCCAACAATACCAACGAATCCGGTGCTGGCTGCCGGACGGCTTACCGACGGACCAACGACCAGATCCGCAACTGCTGGACAACCTGCTGCCACTGGCCAATCAGTTCCAGGTTTTCGTATTCGATGCCTTCGGCGTGCTGAACGCCGGCCCTCGGGCTTTTCCGGTTGCCATTCAACGGTTTCGTGAGTTGCAGCAAATGGGCAAGCAAGTCCAGATTCTTTCCAACGCAGCTACCGCCCCCCACGCCAAACTGGTGGAGAAATATCAGCGCCTGGGGTTCGACATCACGCCGGAACAGTTGATCTCCAGCCGCTGGTTACTGGAGCGGTCTCTGTCAGACCGAGGACGCGAAGGCCTATGGGGTGTGATTGCCCCGGAGAATTCCGAGCCGGAGACATTGCCGCTAAACTGGCAACCGGTGCGGCCATCCGTCACAGAGCAACTGAAACGGAAACTGGACAGTTATGACGGCCTGATCATGCTCAGCAGCGAGGATTGGAACGAGGAGATGCAGACGGCACTGGAGGCCACGCTGACAAAGCGGCCGAGGCCACTGGAAATCGCCAACCCAGACCTGGTGGCGCCCCGCGGCGACTGCCTGACGCTGGAACCCGGGTTCTTCGCCCACCGGGCGCGGGAGGCAAGTGGTGTCCTGCCGCAGTTCTACGGCAAGCCCTATGCACCTGCTTTCCAAGCCGTGCTTGAGCGCTTCGCAGGCGTGCCGCCGGAACAGATACTCATGGTGGGCGACACCCTTCATACGGATATCCTCGGCGGGCAGAACGCCGGCATGAAAACCCTGCTGGTGACGGCCGATGGCTCCCTGCAGGGTATGGATATACCAGACTGCATTGCGCAGTCCGGCATTGCGCCTGACTTTATCGCCCCGGAGATCTGATTTCCGGGGCGAATCGGGCCGGTTGCACGTTTACTGCCCGGACTTCAGCATTTCCCAGTATTTGGTATAGACCTGCATGGCGTCGTCACCCACGTCCTTCTGGAACTCGGCGTTGGTCAGATCTTCCGGTGTCGGATAGCTGGTACGGTCGTTGGCCACCTCGTCGCTCAACAGTTCACGGGCCGAGAGGTTGGGTGTGGCATAGCCAATGTCCTCGCTGATCAGTGCGGAGATTTCCGGCCGCATGACAAAACTGATGAACTGATGGGCTGCGTCTGCGTTTTCGGCATTCTTGGGGATCACAAAGCTGTCCAGCCAGACGATGATACCTTCTTCCGGATAGACGTATTCGAGGGACGGCATATCTTCCTCGCCCATCACGGCTTCACCGTTCCAGATCATGCCAATATCGGTTTCACCTTCGAGATAGGGCATTCGCGGTGCGTCTGAGTTGAAAGTACGGACTGAGGGCATCAGTTCTGTCAGCTTTTCATAAGCTGACTCAATCTCCTTCGGATCGGTGCTGTTTCCGGAGTAACCAAGAACCCTGAGACCGATGTGGAACACCTCGCGCATGTCATTGGTGAGCATGACGCGTCCTTCGTATTTCTCGTCCCACAGATCCGACCAGGCCGTCACCTCTTCGCCCTCAACGTCACTGGCGTCGTAAGCCAGCCCTGTGGTGCCCCACAGATAGGGAACGCTGTACTGGTTGTCGGGGTCGATATCCAGGTTTATCAACTCGGGGTCAAGCTTTTCGAAGCCTTCGAGTTTCTCATGGTCGATCTTCTCAAGCAGGCCTTCTTTCCGCATCTTGTTGACGTAATAGGTGGACGGCAGCGCCAAGTCATACTGACCGCCTTCATCGAGCAGCTTCAGGCGTGCGTACATGGCCTCATTGCTGTCGTAGGTGGTATAGACCACCTGGATCCCGGTCTCATTCTCGAAGCGGTCCAATACCTCCTGGGGCATGTATTCAGACCAATTGTATAGGTTGAGTACCTGTGGTTCTTCCTGAGAACCGCATCCGGTCAGGGTTGCAGCTATCAGGCCCGCCAACGCCAGTTTTTTCATCGTTTGCTCCTTGTCAGTATCCATTGGGACAACATCAACATCGTCAGGGAAAACACCAGCAGCAGGGTGCCCAGGGCATTCACTTCCGGTTTCAGGCCCACACGCACCATAGAGTAGATGCGCAGTGGCAGAATTTCATAGCTGGGGCCACTCACGAAGGTGCTCACCACCACATCGTCCAGTGACAGAGTGAATCCCAACAACCACCCGGCCAGCAACGCTGGCATGATCACCGGAATCAGTACCGTGCGGGTCATGGTGAAATCACTGGCGCCCAAATCCCGTGCCGCTTCAGGCAGGCTTTCATCAAACCCACTCAATCGCGCCATAACGGTGATGACAACAAATGGCAGGCAAAAGGTGACGTGGGCCAACAGCAGAGAGATAAATCCCAGTTGCAGCCCTATTAACAGGAACAGCGCCAGCAACGAGATGGCCAGGACAATCTCCGGTGACATCATCACCACAAACAGCATGCCCCGCAGCACACGCTTGCCACGAAAGCGATACCGATGAAGGGCCAACGCTGTCAGCGCACCAATCATGGTCGATATCGTGGCTGCCGTCAGTGCCAGCCAGAGGGAATTCCACATGGCCTGGACCATGGCGTGGTTATCGAACAGCGACTCATACCATTGCAGGCTGAGCCCGCCCCAGCGGTACCCGGTGCGGGAGTTGTTAAACGAGAACACCACCAGCACCAGGATGGGCAGGTAGAGCACCACATAAACCAGGGTGAGATAGGTTTTCGGTAGCCAGCGATTCATGCCCTGGCCTCCTCTCCGAGTCGCCGCTGGCTGAGCCGGTGCGCAAACAGCAGGACGGCCATGGCGACCGTCAGAAGCACACTGGCAGCGGCGCCGAAGGGCCAGTCGCGCGCATCCAGGAACTGGTTCTTGATGACATTACCGACCAGCAGGGTGCGGGAGCCACCCAGTATGTCCGCCACGAAAAACAGGCCCATGGCCGGCAGCAGCACCAGCATCACGCCAGCCAGCACTCCCGGCAAGGTCAGGGGTATCGTCACGTGCAGAAACGTTGAAAGCTTACCCGCCCCCAGGTCGTGCGATGCCATCAGCAGTTCTTTCCTCAGGTCGTCAAACACGGAGTACAGCGGCAGGATCATGAACGGCAACAGCAGATACACCAGCCCGATGACTACAGCGCCTTCGGTGTAGAGCATTCTCAGCGGCTCGTCGATCAGCCCCAACTCCATGAGTGCATTGTTGATCAGGCCGTTGGTGGCCAGCAGCAGTTTCAGGGCATAGGTGCGCACCAGGGAGTTGGTCCAGAAAGGCACGATCAACAGGAAGATCAGCAGGGTCTGGCGCTGTTTACCCAGGCCAGACAGTGCCCAGGCAAAAGGATATCCAATCAGCAGGCAGAAGACGGTCGTCATGCCGGCCATGTAGAGGGAGTTCAGAAACACCCCCAGGTACAGCGGGTCGAACAACTGCCGGTAACTGTCCAGGTTCAGCGGCAGCGAGAGGAAGGTACCGGGGTCTCGTGTCATCACGCTGGCACCCACCACCAACAGGTTCGGGGTGAGCACAAGAAGCAACAACCAGCCCCAGACCAGAATCAGTACCGCGGTTTTGAAGGGCTGCTGTAACACCCTATGCATTCGTACTCAGCTCTTCTTCTATTTCGTTATTCACGGGCTCCAGTTCAACCGGTAATAACCATTCCCAGCCGTCGACCCAACTGACCCGGACCGGCTCACCCAACTTGTAGTCAAAGGTAGGGTCATCTTCATCAAAAAACTCACTGGCCAGCACTTCAGTACCGTCCTCGAGGTGAATCACCGAGTCCAGCGTGCTGCCTTTATAGTTACGTTCTACGATTCTTCCGGCCAGGCCCTTTTCGTCTTCAGGAGCCAGCACACGAATATCTTCCGGGCGCAGTAGCACATTTACCTGCTCACCCTCGCGCAGCGTAAACCCCGGCTTCTGAAGGGTACGGTTCAGGCCCAGGATATTCAGTGTAATGCCACCATTTTCAACCGAGGTCAGATATCCCGGGAAAAGATTGGTCTCCCCAACGAAGCGCGCTGTAAAGAGATTGGCGGGCCGCTCATAGATTTCCCGAGGCGTACCCAGTTGTTGAATAGCGCCGTCCTTCAGGACCACCACCCGGTCCGACATCGACAGGGCTTCTTCCTGATCATGAGTGACGAATACAAATGTTATGCCCAGCTCTCGCTGCAGTCGCTTCAACTCCACCTGCATGGTCCGACGCAACTTGTAGTCAAGCGCAGACAGGGGTTCATCCAGTAACAAGAGTTGCGGACGCTTGACTACAGCTCGGGCAATGGCCACCCGCTGCTGTTGGCCACCCGAAAGCTGATGCGGCTTACGGCGAGCAAAGTCCTGCAACTGCACCATCGCAAGAACATCGTCCACGCGCTGACGAATTTCGTCCCTGGGCCGTTTTTCCATCTTCAGGCCATAGGCGACGTTGTCGTACACCGACATATGGGGAAACAACGCGTAGTTCTGGAACACGGTATTCAGCGGACGGTGCTCGGGGGCAGCATGGGTTATGTCATGGCCAGACAGGCTAACTACCCCGATGTCTGGCTGTTCGAAACCCGCCATCAGGCGCAGCAGGGTGGTTTTTCCGCACCCCGACGGCCCCAGAAAGGTGATGAACTCGCCGTCCAAGATATCCAGATCCAGCGAGTTCAGCACAGTCCTGCCGTCGAACGCCTTGGAGACACTCTTCAGGGAGAGTAGCGCCTCTTTCATTCACCCGAGACGCTGTTGAGGTAGGCCTTGTCGGAAATGTTCGTCCACTGCCGGACCTGTTTCAGGTATTCCTGCTGTGAGGTGATAATTTCCCGGGCCAACTCGTCCTTCTCAGACTCTTCCGCCAGCAATTTTTCGGTAGCCTCGCGCAGCGCCTCAATCACTTCCGGCGGGAAAGTCTTGTGGGTCACATTCGGATAGTCTTCTTTCATGCGGTCCCAGGCTACACCACTTTCGTGGGTGCTCTGGATATACATGTCGTAGGCTGCTGTACGCATGGAAACCCGCAGGATTTCCTGCAACTCTTCGGGCAGCTCATCCCAGGTTTTCTGGTTGATCAGGAACTGCACTTCCGCACCCGGCTCCTGCCAACCCGAGTAGTAGTATTTTGCGATCTGGTGGAACCCCATCTGGAAATCCAGTGCCGGGCCTACCCACTCCAGCGCGTCAATCGTGCCCCTTTCCAATGCGCTGTATAGCTCACCAGGGGGAATATTGGTCACCGCCACACCCACCTCGGACATTACCTCGCCGGCAAATCCGGGCGTACGCATTTTCAGGCCTTGAAGGTCCTCAACGCTCTCGATTTCCTCGCGGAACCAACCACCCATCTGGTTGCCGGTGTTACCGCCGGGGAACGACAGCAGCCCATGGGGCCGATATACCTTTTCCATCAACTCCATGCCTTCGCCGTGGTAAAACCAGGCGTATTGCTCCGGCGCGATCATCCCGAAGGGCACGGTGGTGAAGTACATGGCGTTGGGAATTGAGCCTTTGTAGTAATAGGACGCTGTATGCCCCATGTCGTACTGGCCCGCCTTCACCATATCGAAGATACCAAACGGCGCCTTGTGCTTGTTGGAGGAATCAATCCGGAACTGCAGACGGCCACCGGACATTTTCTCAGCCATGGCGGCCATATTTCGGGGTGTTTCGCCCAGAATCGGAGAGTTGGGCCCCCAGGTTTCCGCCAGGCGGATGGTGTAGGTTTCCTGGGCCACCAGCGAGGTACTTACCAGTGCCAGCGAGAGGGCCAGGACAGTCATGAAGTGTTTATGAATAGTCATAGCGAGGTCAGCTTCCGTTTTTGTAGTGGTCGGATCAGATCGCCCACATCATAGCTTGCTGGCCGGCTAACGCCAATCGTCGGCCGACCAGAAGCAACGGTTCTATACCTTGAACTGGCCTACCAGCTCACGCAGACTTTCGCCCAGCCGCGCCAGCTCGTGGCTCGCTTCGTTGGTCTGATTTACGCCTGTATCGCTACGCTGCGCCGCGTCCACAATGCGCACCACGTTCTGGTTAATTTCCTCGGCCACCTGGCTTTGCTGCTCCGCCGCTGTGGCAATCTGGGTCACCTGATCATGAATATGGCCCACAGATTTCTCAATGGTGCGCAGGGCATCGGTGGCGTGGTTGATGCGTTCAACGGTTTCACTGGAACGCTTGCGAGACGCATCCATTCGCTCCACAGCCGCACGGGACTCGGTCACGAAGCCGTCAATCATACCGCGAATCTGGTCAGCGGATTCCGCACTGCGCTTGGCCAGTTGGCGGACTTCATCGGCAACCACCGAGAAACCACGGCCATGCTCACCGGCCCGGGCGGCTTCAATGGCCGCGTTGAGGGCCAGCAGATTGGTCTGGTCAGTGACGGCGTGGATAACATCCAACACTTGGGTAATCTCGTCGGTTTTCTCAGCCAGATTACTGATACGGCCAGAGCTGGATTCAATCTCTTCCGACAACTGATTGACGGACGCTTGTGCGTTGGCAATGGTCTCGCCGCCATCCCGTGCAAGCCTGTCGGCGTCGGAGGCCGCGCTTTCCACCGAGTTGGCATTGCCGGAGATCTGCTGGATGGTAGCCGCCATTTCGTTGATAGCGGACGCAATCTGATCCGTTTCAGAACCCTGCTCCTGCACCGAGGCACGGGTTTCATTGGCGACGCGGCTGAGTTCTTCCGCTGCGGAGGCCACCTGGTCAGTGGTAGCGCCGACATCTCGGATGGTGTCCTGGATTTTCACCACGAAGGCATTGAAACGGCGCCCAAGCTCCGCGAGTTCGTCGCTTCCTTCCTCCGGCAAGCGGTGTCGGAGGTCGCCCTCACCCTCGGAGATGTCCTGCATCATGGCAATCACGGTGTTCAACGGTTTTGTCACCGTACGGCCCACAAACACGCCGATAAGAAGTGCGATTATCACGACGACCAAGGTAACCAAAACGATAAAACCAAGGGTTTCAGCAATCTCGGCTTCAATATCCGCGCGTGCAGCAGAAACAACCCGTTCAATGTCGGTGACATAAACGCCAGTGCCAATCATCCAATCCCAACCCGGGATAATGGTGGAATAAGACACCTTTGGTTCCACCTCGCCAGACTCCGGATTGGGCCAGTCGTAACCGAAAAAGCCCCCCTCTTCGGCTGCATCAAACAGCGACCGAACCAGTTTCTGTACGTCTGGGTTCGTTGTGGGGCCCTCGCGGGAAGGGTCGGGAGCGTAGGCCAAATTTTCCAGGTCGCGAGCGTACGCGAAAACATAGTTTCCGCCCTCGAACCTGATTGAACGTAGACGCTTCCGTGCCTCTTCCTTCGCTTCGCTCTCCGAAAAATCCGGATTGTTCTTGGCATTCAAAACCAGAGAGCGCGCCGTGTCCACAAGGTTCTTTACACCTTCCTTTCTTGCCTCCAGCAAACTCGCTTCCAGGCGTTCAAGCTCGGCCTCACCACTGCTCTTGATTTGGGCGACCGTAATCCAGGCAAGGGTTGTCGCCGTAATTACCACCGGGACCAGAACGCCCAGCAGAAGACGGGACCGTATGCGTAACCGGCTCAGCAATGTCATTAAGGACTTCTCCGTATGGGATCAAATATTCAGGTCAATTATCCACAACCGGGCACCCAGGGTGTGTTCCAGTTTGTAATATCGATGTGTTCGGACTCGGGGTATAAAGCTGCGACACTGACACAACTCATTCATGCATTTGCTTTTATTGTTTACCGTGTTAACGGCCGGTAGCTGATGGACTTGAACCAGCGTTAGACTAAAGGTCTAGTTCCAAACGTCCGATTCATCAAGCCTGGCCCAATGAAAGCCAGCGTCAGGGGCATGGATGAAAAATCTCTATCTGATTCGCCACGCCAAATCCAGCAGGGCCGATGACGGCCTTTTTGATCACCAGCGCCCCCTCAACAACCGGGGCCTGGAACAGCTGGACCCCATGGGCAAGGCAATCCGTGCAGACGGGGCGTTCGATGGAACGGTGTACTACAGCAATGCAGCCCGCGCCCGACAGACCCTGGAAGGCCTGATCCCGAGCAACCATCACCACGCCGTCCATCCGGCACCTGTTCTCTATACGTTTAACCATGAGGTCGTGCTCGACTGGTTGCGCGACCGGGACGAAGACAGCATTACCCTTGTTGGCCACAACCCAGCGCTGGAGGAACTGGCGGGCTTTCTGTTAAAGCACGCTCCAGATGTTTTCCCCACTTGCAGTTACATGCACATTGCGCTGCCAATAGAGCACTGGCGCGAAATCGGCAGAAACAAGGGCCGGCTTGAAAGGTTCCTGACGCCAAAAGACGTCAGCTACGAGCAGTTTCATCGCAAACGGAAGAAAATCCGCATCGATGAGCACTCGCCCCTTGCAGGACATATCCCTGAGTCGCTGTTACATCAGTATCAACGCATCAGGGATCTGGAACCGGGCGTATTGCAGGGGTACGACGACGAATTTCTGCACCAGTATCGCATTGCCATCCGCCGCAGCCGGGCCATCGCCGAAGCGGCTATCGAAATCAGTGGTGACGGCGATTTACGCAAGGCCGTCAAGGCATTGAAGCGACATGGCCAAGCCACCAGCCGGCTCAGGGACCTCCACGTATTACTGAGCAACCTGGCGCAATGGCCGTTGGAGGGAGATACTCATGTAGCCCTGGTGAGCTCCGGCGCCCGCAGCCATTTCGCCAACCTGGCGGAGGTTGAACACCAGAAACTGACCAAACAACTGAACGGCAGGCAATACCGCAAAGACATGGATGAGTGGTATCAGCTTCTCACATCCGGCCACCTTCCGAAGGCAATCCGGGAACTGGCCACCGAAGACATCCGGAAAGCCCTGAAAAAGCACACCCACAAGCACAACAATCTGGCGCGGCAACTGAACGAACAGTCCCCGGACGATCACTTCCACACCCTGCGCAAACGGCTGAAACGCATACGCTACCTGGCCGAATTGGACAAACCGGCGTTTCGCGACATGCTCAGGCAATTAAAGCATCGTCAACAACGGTTCGGTGACTTCCAGGACCTGCACGTGCAGATTGATATGCTCCTGGACTTTCGCAACAGCATTGCCACGGAGCCTGACATGCTGTCGCCGGTGGCGGGCCTGAACACGCTGATCTCAAGTCTTTTCGAGGAGAAAAGTCGCGTACGGGATAACCTACTGTTCCTTGGTAACATTGGCTGACACTTCACTACTTGGGGGTTTGGTTCATCCCTCGCCCCACCCAGGCCGACCAGGAATAAAGCCCCAGCGCCACCCAGATCATCACGAAACTAACCAGCTTCTCACCGCTCATTGGTTCATCAAACACAAACAGCGCGATGAAGAACTGCAGCGTGGGGTTGATGTACTTCAGAAAGCCCACCGTCGCCAAGCGTAGCCGGCGGGCTGCACCCGCAAAAAACAACAGGGGGATGGCCGTGACGATACCGCTGGACATCAGAAGCAGCGCAATGGTGATGTTGTCAGTGAAGTGAGATTCTCCAACGGAACCCAGCAACCCGAGAGCCAGCAGTCCCACGGGTAACAGAAGCAGCGTCTCCACAAACAGGCCGGAAAGGCCATCCAGCTCCACCTGCTTTCGAAGCAGGCCGTAGGTGCCGAAACTGAACGCAAGCACCAGGGTAATCCAGGGCACCACACCCAACAGAAAAAGCTGATAAAGAATGGCGATGGTCGCCAATGCAACCGCCACGATTTGTAGTCGGGAAATGCTCTCCAGCAGCACGAGCATTCCCAGGCCTACATTCACCAGGGGTGTAAGGAAATACCCCAGGCTCGCCTGGAGCACATGACGGGTTTCCAACGCCCCAGGAAGCTCACTACAATGGCCAGGAACACACAGGACCAGACAATCCGGTGAACCAGCACTTCGTAGGACGGCACACCCTCGAAAAGGGCGAAATAAATCGGGAAGCAGCCCCACAAGGTATAGGCGGCAAGGCCGAAGCCCACTCCCTTAGCTGCATCGGGCGAGGTAGGTTTCACAGACAACAGGCCTTGTATTTTTTGCCACTTCCGCAGGGGCAGGATTCGTTCCGGCCGGGCTTGAGGGTGCCCTCGCGGGTTTCACCCGACACGTAATACCAGCACTCATCGTCGCGAATGAAATGGGAGTTTTCTTCCAGATACCCCCAGCCGTCGCTTGCCCGGTAAAGGGCGCGAAAGTGCACCGCGCCCTGGTGTGCGCCTTCATCGGACGACAGTACCTGCAGCGATACCCACCTTGGCGCATCGGTCAGCTCAAGATTTTGGGGCCGGGTGCTGATGTGCCATGTGGCTTTCAGATAATCTGTCAGGTTCAGCACAAACGCGCTGTAGCGAGATCGCATAAGGGCTTCCGGTGAGGATGCCGGTTTGCCCTCATGGCATGGCTTACAGCAAGCGCTGTACGATTGGCCGCTGCCACAGGGGCAATCGTACAGGGTAATCTCTGCAGCCATCGGGTCGTCCTCATCGCCAGTTGTTGCCATTCACGGACCCGGCGGACCCAGGACACGTAAATGGTTCATTTTAACAGTTTTAGTTGCCCTGTGGCTGTGCTATCAACAAGCATCAATTTACCTGATCGAGTAGCCTATTGTGACTGACCTCTCCCTGTTGCAAATACTCCTTGCCAACCTGGCTCTGTTGGCCGGTGCCTGTCTGCAAGGGGTGGCAGGTTATGGTATCGGTACGCTGGCGGCACCATTGCTGTTCCTGATCAGCCCCATGCTGATACCGGCGCCGCTGGTTTTGAACGCCGTGATTCTGACAATTCTCATGCTACTGCGGAACCGGGGCGCCTTGCAGGTCCGCGAAGTGCGTTTTGCCATTGGCGGTGGCGTTGGCGGCATGATCCTGGCTGGAATTACTCTGATGCTGATTTCACCCACAGGATTCGAGCTGGCATTCGGCGTTCTGATCCTGATTGGCGTATTACTGAGCGCCGGCGGCTTGCGCCCCGCCCTGAACGCTCGCAATAGCATCCTGGCCGGTGCCGCCTCGACTTACATGGGAACCATTACCGCCGTCGGCGGCCCACCCATTGCACTGATCTACCAAAACGAAAAGGGTCCGCTGGTGCGGGCCAATATGTCGGCCTTTTTCCTGGTGGCGAGCTTTTTCAGTATTGCCGCCCTGGTGGTCTCCGGCTACCTGGGGCAGCGGGAACTACAGTTGTTTGCGGTCACCTTCCCGGGGGTTCTCATCGGCTTCTGGCTTTCTGGCAAGCTGGTCAATCGCATGCCTTTTGACGGGCTGCGGCCGGTCATTCTCGGCATCGCCGCCATTGCCGGTGTGGCGGCACTGGTTCGCGGACTGATGTCGCTTTGAGTCACCGGATCACTCCGCCCACAGTCTCGCCCGAAAATGACTCTGTTTCCACAATACCGCGATCCATATCGCATGAAGGTTGATCAGAAACGCCAAACTCCATTCGAAGGCGTCGTCTATCTGACTGTATACCTCCGGCACAACGGCGGTGAGAATCACCGATAGAATACCCACGGCCAGTATCAGCTCACAAAGCCGCAACAATCGCCTGCCGTGGGCGTGCCATCGCGGGTGCCCCTTCAGTGCCGAGCTGATCAGCAACTGCGCAATGAACGTCAGCGAGAAATACAGCACGACACCAATCCGGCGAATCAGGTTGAAACCGTCTCCTTCGTGACCGAGCGCCAAGGTGTATGCCGCCAGCGACGTACAGCCGACAAAGCCCAGCCAAGGAACCCAGGGCCGACCGCGGCTGGTGGCACCCAGTTGCAGCAACCAACGACCGTTGAGAATCCAGAACAGAATGCCAAGAATCGCCGCCGGCAACATGGTGCCCTTGAAAATGAAATAGCTGGTACCGTATCGGCCGGTGCGGCTGATGCTCGTGCAACTGTCCCAGTACGGAATGCACCAGGAAATATGTCCCTCCAGCACCGACACCGCGAAAGTCGTGTGAATGGTAACCAGCGGCGTCAGCACGGCGGCCATGGCCAGCCACCACAGGGGGATGCCGTTCTTCACGGAGGTCATAACGCTATTCTCACATTACAAAATGTTCGGAAAATCGAGTGCTTGCAGTCTGTCATCTATACTAGATTAGCAACGTATTACTCATTCGCGATGACTCTGTGCGCATCATTCAGTCGCTGCTTTACCTGATTCCGGCCCCACATGATAAGACGACACCCTCTGCTTCAGCTTCTTGCAGTCGCCCTACTGTTACTCTTCGGTTCGGCCAATGCCGTGGGTCAACCGCCCAACATCGCATTCTATTATGGTAACGAAGCGCCAATAGGCAGTTTGATGGCCTACGATTGGGTGGTGCTGCAACAGGACCAGGCCAGCGACGCGCGTGTCGACTTACTGGCCAAGGCCGACACCGCTCCCATTGCCTACGTCAGCGTGGGAGAAATGGCACGCAGCCATCGCCTGTTCGGAAATCTGCAGAAGGACTGGCTAATCGGCAAGAACCCGGCCTGGTCAAGCGCTGTGTTGGATCTGCGCAACCCCGAAGTCCGCGCCTTCCTGCTGGACAACCTCATTGATCCGGCGTTCAAACGCGGCTTTCAAGGGGTGTTTCTCGATACCCTGGACAGCTTTACGCTTGCCGCCAATGGCGAAGCGCAAATGCAAGCCTTCGCAGAAGCCCAGACAACACTGATTTCAGACATCCGCGCCAGGCACCCGAACGGCAAGATCATCCTCAACCGCGGCTTCCACCTGCCGGACAGCGTTATCGGCCAGGTCGACGGGCTTGCCCTGGAGTCCTGGCGTAATGGCTACAACGCCAAGGACAAACGTTACTACAAAGTCTCTGAAACAGACCGGCAGTGGCTGGACAAACAGCTACAACGCTGGCGTGAGGCGCGACCTGACATGCCCATGATTGCCATCGATTACGTCGCGGACGCTTCCCAGGCCGAGGAACTAGCAGGCCAGCTGCGTCGCGACGGTTTTGTGCCCTGGGTAGCTAACCCGGCCCTTGATCGCCTCAGCCCGTCCCAACCAGCGCAGGTGAAACGCCATGTCCTGGTGATTCATGACTTGCCGGAATTCAATATGGACCGAAGCGCTGCCCATCGTTTTGGTGGCATTGTCCTGGAGCGTTCCGGATTCATCCCACAGTACCATTCCGCGCTAGAGACACTGCCAACGGAGCCCACCGAAGACCGGTACGCAGGTATCCTGGTGTGGTGGGAAACCGGGGATCGCCACAGCGGCCTTTGTTCATGGCTTGCCCAGCAACAGGACAAGGGCATACCGGTTGTGCTGATGGGGCTGATTCCCGGTAACCCGGCGTGCAGCGACGTAATGGCGGCCAACAGTACCGCGGTGCCCGCTGCGCCTCTGAACCATGAGCGTACACACCCGTCGGTGACCAATTACGAAGGTGGGCGGCTGCCCTCCCTGACCACACAAGCCATGCCGCAAGTAGAAGGACACACGCCCTGGCTGACCATCACCGACGCGCAGGGCCAGCGGTTCTCGGCCATCTACACTCATAACAGGGGCGGCGTGGCGTCGGCGCCCTACCTGTTCGAAACCGGGCCCGACGACGAAGCCTACTGGCTGTTCAATCCCTTCGAGTTTATCCAGCAGGCCTTCGGTACACCTGACATGCCGGTGATTGACACCACCACTGAAAATGGCCGCCGCATACTCACGGCCCACATTGACGGCGATGGCTTCGTTTCGCGGGGGGAGTTTCCCGGCAGCCCGCTGAGCGCCCAGGTTATCCAGGATGAGATTCTGTCGCGGTATGAGCTGCCCCACACCGTTTCGGTCATTGAAGCGGAAGTTTCCCCCAAGGGCTTATACCCAGGCGCGAGTGAAGAGGCGGAGCGCATTGCCAGGGCCATATTCAGAATAAATTCAGTGGAAGTTGCATCTCATACCTACAGTCATCCGTTCTTCTGGCAATCGATCGAGGGTGGCCCCGCCCCGAGGCTTGAAAACACACTGTATGGCTATTTCATGAACATCCCGGATTACCAGGCTTCGCTTGAACGCGAAATCGAAGGTTCTGTCCGTTACATTAATCAACGCCTGGCCCCGGCGGCCAAGCCCGTGTCGGTCTTCCTATGGACAGGCGACGCCCGGCCCGGCGCCAACGCCCTGAAACGGGTTCGGGAAGCGGGCCTGGTCAACGTTAATGGCGGCAACACCAAGCCATTGCCCTATGCGTCCGAATTGGCGGCAACCTGGCCCGACGCCCGGCCAGTGGGCGATGAGCTACAAGTGTACGCTCCGGTAATGAACGAAAACGTTTACACTAACGATTGGACAGGCCCTTATTATGGTTTTCGTAATGTGACGAACACCTTCCGAATTCTCGAGGACAAGGGCCGGCTGAAGCCCATGGGCATTTACTACCACTTCTATTCGGGCACCAAACCCGAGGCCTTGGGAGCCCTGCACGAGATCTACCAATACGCCCTTGATCAACCCGTCACGCCGCTCTATCTCAGCGATTACGCCAAGCGCGTACAAACACTCTATTACTCGGCGTTGCTCCGGGACGACGGCGGCTGGCGCTGGCGCGGCATTGGCCAGCCCCATACCGTTACCGTTACACGGGGCCTATTTCCCGACCTGGAAAAAAGCACAGGCGTCGCTGGTTTCCACGATGTCGCCGGCCAGCGCTACGTACATCTGACCGGTGATTCGCCCCATCTGTTCCTGACCGACACTGCCCCGAAAGGTCCGTGGCTGGCCCATGCCAATGGCGTACTTACCCAATGGCAGCGCGAGCAGGTAGCCGGAAAATGGCGGATAACACTCGGACTGCAAAGCCACCGGAACGTGGAATTCAGCCTTGCGGGAACCAACCGGTGCACCACCAGCGATGGTTCAGCGCGGATGAGCCAGGCGGACGGACAAGTGCGGATTGCTCTCACCGGCCGGCAAACGGAATCCCTGATGCTGGAGTGCCAATAGCGTTATGCGTCGGAACAGGGAGTCCTTTTTCAGCTTGCCGGCGCTGGTCCTTATGGGGGCGCTTATCGCGCTGGCGTTGTATCTGCTGTTTCCCCGGCAGGCGGTGTTCGAGAACCCGGACTACCTGGAAACGCCAGACGCCCTCTCCATCGCCTATCTGGACGTGCTGCTGCGTTCAGATTCAGACAACGTTCCCTTACGCCTCAGCCTGGCGCGGGCCCTGGGCACAACCGGCCAACTGGAACGCGCAGACCAGATATTGGCACCCTTGATGTCGCAACAGCCTGTGCCGGAGGAGGCCTTTACGTACTACCTGGAACTACAGGCACAACGTCTGTTTGCGATCCCCGAAGGCCCGCAGCGGGAGGCCCGGAAAGACCAACTCTTTGCCGACGCCCAGGCACTGGTCCGCCAACCCTATGAGCCGGAACGCATTCTGGAGCTGTTAAGGCCCGCTGCCAGTTGGCTGAGCCAGCCCCGTTATCTGGCACTGCTGCAAGGCATTGAGGCGCAGATGACCAGTCCCAATCAGCGGCTTCAACTGGCCCGTGAAATCGCTCGGCTGGAGGAAGCACAGTCCCGGCCCGGTACAGCTGCAGCCACCTTGCGCCCTTATATTGGCACCGTCCGCCCCGAGGCCCGCGGTGGGTTCATCGACAATATCATTCGCCTGGAGCTCGCCAGCGGCAACCCGAAAGCCGCGCTGGCACTCTTCAAGCAAAAACTCACAGACAACGGGATGTCGGAACCCGCGCTGGCCGAAGGTATCCGACTGGCAAGACTGGCTGGGTCAGCGTCGGATGAAACCACCTGGATTCAGCAACGGGCGGACCGACATCCCGGCAACACGGAGTACCAGCGAGAATTGCTGGCCGCCCAACTCGCCGTCGGAAACCCGATAGCGGCGCTCAATACCGTACGGAGACTACAGAAAACACCAGGCAGGCTCACTCGCGAAGATCGGAGAACCATTGCTGAAGTGTTCGAGTGGAACGGCCTGCCGCAGGAAGCTCTGCCTGTCTGGGTGTCGCTCTATCAGCAAACCGGTTCCACACAGGCCTTCCAACGATCCGTGGATCTGGCTCGCGGACTTTTCCAGTGGGACACATTGCGGACGCTGTTAACCGAGGGAGCCAGGCAGGAGCGTTTGCAACCGGATGGCTATATCACCCTTGCCGAGGCGTTGGTGGGTGCCGGGCGTTTCGATGATGCAAGGGAATGGTTAATGGAAGGCCGATCACGGTTTCCCCAGTCCGACAGGCTAAGGGAACGACTGCTGACGCTGCTCGTTAACCTGCGTGATTTCCCCGCAGCCATTGAACTGCTGGAAAACGAGCCACGGTTATCCGACGCCGACCGCATACAACTGGCCTCTCTTTACTGGCGCACACGGCAACCTGAACAGGCGCTGGCGCTGTTGGATTTCGAGCCGCAAGACCCGCAACTGGCCGAGACGGTTCAAATCATGCGGATGGACCTGGCGAGCAACCTGGGCAGAACCGACCTCCTACAGCGGGACTATGAAAGTATCCTGGCCAAAAGCGACGGCGAGCTTACGCCGAATTTGGAGGAGCGCCTGCTCAACCTGGCAGCCCTTTTTGAGGACTACCCAAGAGCCTTGTCATTGAGTGAACATCTTTTCCTCGAAACGGGGGAACCCCGGTTCCTGGCCGCTATCGCTGAGTACCAGTTGGCTCTCGGGCAATGGCAGGAACTGGAGCAAACCCTCGAACGCTGGCGAGCGAAAGTGCCCGCTGCCCGCAAAAACCCGCGTTACTGGTCACTTCGGGCATTGATTCACCAACGCAACGACGAGGTCCTGGCAGCGAACGATGCCTACCGCGCTGCCTGGGAGCTAGCGCCCGACGACGAAAACCTGATGATCAGTTGGGCCTGGCTGCAACTGGCCAATGCGGAACGGTTCGCCGACACCCTCAAAGCCCTGCTGGCCCGAATTGGTAATACACCATCTCCCGCCGCCTACCCGGTCCTGGCCTACGGTTACAGTGCCCTGGGCCAGCCGAGACAGGCTCTGAACTGGTTTCGTCAGGGTATGGAAACCCGCAGTGATGACATCGATTGGCTTCTGGCCACGGCAAGACTGTTGGAGCAGACAGGCGCACCCGGCGCCGCAACTAACCTGCGCCAAAAGGCGGCGGCGCAATTGCGGGAATCGCCGTCCGACCGGGCCAATCGATTTGCAGTGTACAGTGAAGAAGGGTTGCTCAGACTGGCTTGGCAGACATTGGCGACCTTTCCCCGCAGCGGCGAAGGCGACGACCCTGACCAGACGGGTTTCCGCGAAACTCTGGCGTATTTCGCGTCTAACCAGGGTGACACGCTGGTCGCCGAAGCCCTGCTACCAGCACCGGAAGGTAAAAACGAAGCGGTGCGCCGACGCATTGGGCAAACGCTTCGGTCTGCGCCGGAAAACCGTGAACAACAGGCCGACCGCTATGTCCGTCAGCTTGATCGGCTAAACAGCCCGATGACGGCAGAACAGCAACGGGTAACGACGCAGGACACAGCGAACCTACATCAGACCTTCAACCGCGCTGTTCAATTGGGTAGCCGTTGGCAGAACCTGGGTAATTTTACCGTGCAGCGCAGCGGGATAACCGGCCAGTTCAGCGAAGACGAGTTTCGTTGGCAACTGTCTGCCAACACCCTCAAGGCGGACGGTTCCGGGCGCCTGATAAGCACCCCCGGGCGCAAAACAGAGACCTCTTTCGAGGTGGACAGGCGCTCAGGCAATAGCACCTGGTCGCTATCGGCCAGCCGGTTGCCACGCTACCAGCAGGACGATCTGGCCATCAGCGCCGCCTTCAACCAGCAATGGTCTGACCGCATTGCCCTCGGCGCCGGTTATCATTTTCAGGAACGCACCCCCGATAGCGCCGAAGCCTGGTGGCTGACCCGCCGCGACCGCGCCTACGTCAGCGCGGGCTATACACCCTTTTCGCGGCTCAACCTCAACGCCCAACTTGAGCAACTGACGGTCGACAGCCTGGAAAACGATCAACTGGCGGACGGCTACGGGCTGGATCTGAATGCTACCTACACCATTTTCAGCAATGACCCCGCCTGGATCCTCAGCGCGGGCTACCGCAACCAGCAGCTATCACTGGCCGAAACCCTGCCCGCATCCACCCTTGCAGCACTGGATCAGCCACTGGAAACTGCCAGCCTGCTGACCGAGGAATACGAACGTATCGGCGTCGGCACACGCTGGTTCCATGGCTCACCGCATGCATTGTCTCGCTCGACGCCCTCCCCCCGCGCATTTCTCGGTTTGGACGCCGGTTATGTATTATCCACTTCGACAGCGGAAGTCGGTGTGGAAGTGGGTCTGGGCTGGCGAGTGCTGGGGGATGATGAACTGGCCCTGTCCGGACGCTGGTCGTCGGAAGGGCTGGACGGCAACGGCCGAACCGAATTCAATCTCACATACACGATTTACCCTGGTCGCTGAAGGAGACCGTTATGAAAACACTACGCCATAGCCTCTGGCTCACCCTGCTACTTCTGGCGGGCTGTTCGGTTATTCAGAGCCAGGAAGGCTCGCCGATTCCAAAGGACGGACAGTTTGCAGTGCTGCCACTGATTAACCTGTCACAGACTCCCCAGGCCGGAGACCAGGCCGCCAGTGTGCTGTCAGCAATCCTGAGAGCCAAGGGCAGCGAGAACGTTACTCTCTACCTGCCGGACGATCGCAACCCCCTGCTGTACGAAAGCAGCGAACGGCAGCAAACGGCCCTGGCCTCTGCCCGTGACAATGATGCTGAATACCTGTTCACTGGCACCGTTGAAGAGTGGCGCTACAAAAGTGGGCTGGATGGCGAGCCCGCCGTGGGCATTACCCTGGAGATACGCAGCGCAGACAACAATCGCGTCGTTTGGTCCGGCACTTCGGCCCGTACAGGGTGGGGCCGCGAAAGCCTCAGCGTGGCAGCCCACAAGGTTCTGGACGAGCTGGCCAACGCCATGCCGCTGACCGAAAGCCAATAACACCGCCTGAGCAACAGGGTTCACTATGGACGAAGCAGAGCAGATAACGGGCGAGAAGGTACGGGTGCCCATTGCCCTGAAGTGGCTGGAAACCCTGCTGATTACCGCGTTTTTCCTGGCGTTTAGCGTTTGGCACCGGCCGGATGATCCGTTCTATCTGACGGGGAACTTTCCCTGGCCAGTGCTGGGACCGCTGCTGGTGGGCCTGAGGTACGGCTTTTTCATGGCGCTGATTTCAGCCCTGATCATCATCGCAGCCCTGGGTTTTCACCTGCGGTTCGAAATTACCGGTGGCGCACGGGATTTTCCCTACGTGTGGACCACTGGGGTGCTCGGCATCAGCCTGTTGGCGGGTGAGTTTCGGGACTACTGGGGCCGCCAGCAGCAAAAGCTGGAAGCGAGCAATGACTACCGAGGCTCCCGCCTGGAAGAGTTCACTCGCAACTACTATCTGCTCAAAGTCTCCCATGACCGACTGGAGCAACAACTGGCCGGCAGTTCCAGCAGCCTGAGAGAAGCGCTTCGACGCCTGTACGCACAGATTGGCGACGCCGGTCAGGCCGGCCTGAATCAGGAGACGGCCTCATCGATGCTCCAGCTGCTGGTGCGTTACGGGCAACTGCAGATTGCCGGCATCTATGCCATCAATAAAGGCGTCCCCGAACTGGAACCACTGGCAACAGTCGGTCGCTTTCGCAAAGTGGATCAGAAAGATCCTCTCCTTCTGCACACACTGGCGGAACGAAAACTGGTTTCCGTTCAGACTGAGTTCCGCCAGCGTATGGGCGACCTCGACACCGATCTGCTGGC
The DNA here is from genome assembly GCF_055524115.1 of Marinobacter sp. V34. NCBI lineage: Bacteria > Pseudomonadati > Pseudomonadota > Gammaproteobacteria > Pseudomonadales > Marinobacteraceae > Marinobacter > Marinobacter sp. V34. The sequence goes on from NZ_JBUPZY010000012.1 coordinate 105,749, forward strand.
AGCCATTCCCCTGATCGATTCCGAGGATCGCTTTATCGGCGTGTGCGTTATCGAAGCCATGCCCTTTTTCAGCTTCGAGGCGCGCTCATTGCGACTCCTGGCGATCCTGGCCGGCCACATGGCAGACATCGTCCAAGAGCAGGCAGAAGTAGATGCCGGTGGTTCCTCCGAATGGCGCTCCTTCCAACGCCATCTGGCCCGAGTGGGCCGCGATGCAGAACTTTTCAACCTCCCCGCAGCATTGGTGGGCTTGCCGCTAGCCAACAACCGCAACGGCCAGTTAATCGCCGACCATATTCAGAAAGTCCGCCGCGGCCTCGATGTGGTTGCCGAGCATAAGACTGGCAACCAACGCTACCTTGTTGTTTTGATGCCGCTCACCGATGAACTCGGCCTGGCCGGCTATCTACAAAGGCTGGACGACGGACTGAGGGAACAGCTGGGGTTACATGCCAGTGATCTGGTGACACCGCAAACCCTGCAAATCCGGAATTGGGCCCAGGCCGATGAGTGGGTGCAGGCCTTCCTGTTCGACAATCAGGGAGTAACCAGCCATGGTCAATAGCTGGTTTGCATTGCTCGCACTGGCGCTGGAAACCGGCGGCGTCACCGGTCTGCTCTCACCCTCAGCGGGCAATCTTGAGCTGGCCGCTTACCTGGTCGCCCACGCCATTGCCTGTGCGCTGCTCACCCTGATCCTGCTACCGCTGATGCCGTCGCGTTATCGCGGGCAACCCATTATCACCGGTGTCTTTCTGTTCACGCTGCAGTTTGCCATCCCTTTCATTGGCAGCGTAGGTCTGGTGCTGGGCATGTTGCTGGCACTGTATCTGCCACGTTCAAGTCGCGACATACCCTGGCAGGAAGTGGACATCCCCGAACTGCCGTTCCAGCCGATCGATATGGATTTGCAGGTGGTATATAGCCAGGGCGGCCTTCGCCAGGTGCTGCGCGAGGCCAGTAGCACCGACAAACGCCTGGAAGCGCTGATGGCCACTCGCCAGATGAACGACCGGGACGCCATTGAAATTCTGCGTGAAGCCCTGAAAGATCCGTCTGACGATGTTCGGTTGCTGGCCTATTCCATGCTGGAGCAAAAGGAAAAGACCCTGGCCCAGCGGGCGGGCACTCTCCAGCAGTCACTGCAGGGCGCCGACGACCTGACCAGTGTTTCCCTTCAACGGAGGCTGGCACAGGTTTGGTGGGAGATGGCCTATCTGGGCCTGGCTCAGGGTGGCCTAAGACAATATTACCTGGACAGTTCAGGAAAACTGCTACGACGACTGGTGGCCCGCCGCTCCCAACACAACGACTGGCGTCTGCTTGGCCGTGTGGAGCTGGCCCTGGGTAACATCGACAACGCGGAAGAGGCCTTCCATTCGGCGCTTGCCGGCGGCTCGTCACCGGAATTGATCATGCCCTACCTCGGGGAAGTCGCGTACCTGCGCCGGGACTTTGATCAGGTGCGCCAACATCTATCAGCCTATCCCCCGGAGCGTTTCCACCCCGCCAACCGACCAGTTATAGAGTCATGGCTATGACATCACATCAGACCAGCGTAACCCCAAAAGCTGACATCGCCCTGTTGCTGGAAGGCACCTATCCGTTCATCCGCGGTGGGGTCTCCTCCTGGGTGCACCAGGTCATTACCGGTCTTCCGGAATACACCTTCGCCCTGATCTTTCTGGGCGGCGACCGCGCGCATTACGGCAAACAACAGTATGTTCTCCCAGACAATGTCACTCATCTGGAATGCCACTACCTGATGGACACTGAAGCCGCTGGAAAACCCCGGCCAAGGCGGGGCAACAAGGCCGCATTTGAAGCTCAAAAATGCCTGCACGAACAGTTCAAGTCCGAAAAGCCCGTACCGCCAGATATCCTCCAAAAGGTGTTTGCCGACCTGGGTCAGAAGCAGGGAATCAGCCGTGACGACTTCCTCTACAGTGAGGAAAGCTGGGAAATGATTGACGAAAACTACCGCAAATACTGCACCGAGCCGTCTTTTGTCGACTATTTCTGGTCCATCCGTATTATGCACGCGCCATTGTTCCAGCTCGCAGAGGTGGCCCGTAAGATGCCGGCCGTGCGCATGCTGCATTCCATTTCCACTGGTTATGCAGGCTTGCTCGGCGCCATCGCCAGCGAGCAGCGGGGCATCCCCTTTGCGCTCAGTGAACATGGCATCTACACCAAGGAGCGTAAGATTGACCTTTCCCAGGCCCAGTGGATTCACGACCCCACAGACCAGGTCAGCGGTACGCTGAACGAGCAGTTGGGGTATATTCGCAGACTCTGGATCCGCTTTTTCGAGGCCCTGGGGCGCCTGGCCTACCAGCAGGCAGACCCGATTGTGTCGCTGTACCAGGGCAACCAGCAAAGGCAGTTTCAGGACGGCGCACCGCCCGAACGTACCTGCATTATCCCCAATGGCATTGAACCCACCCGCTTCGATGACGCCAGGAAAGCCCGCCCCGACCGCATTCCGAAAGTCCTGGGATTGGTCGGGCGGGTTGTCCCCATTAAGGATATAAAAACCTTTATCCGTGCCATGCGCTCGGTCAGCGACACCATTCCCGACGTGGAGGGCTGGATCGTCGGCCCGGAAGACGAGGACGAAGCCTACGTGCGTGAGTGCAAGGAACTGGTGGATAGCCTGGGCCTCAACCATCGAGTGAAATTCCTGGGATTCCAGAACGTCAACGACATTCTTCCCCAGCTTGGGCTGATGGTGCTGACGTCCATTTCCGAAGCATTGCCACTGGTAATCCTGGAGGCCCACGCCGCCGGCCTGCCCTGCCTGGCCACCGATGTGGGCGCCTGCCGCGAGTTGCTGGAAGGCGCCAGCGACGAAGACCGGAAACTGGGTGCCAGCGGTGCCGTGGTGCCCATCGCCGACCCTGAAGCGACCGCGCGGGAGGCTGTGCGGCTGCTGTCCAACCCGGAGCAATGGCAACGGGCCCAAAAAGCGGGACTGGAACGGGTACAGAAGTTCTACACCCTGGAAAGCATGTTCGGGGCCTACCGTTCCATTTACGACAGGGGGCTGCACGGCTAATGGCAGGCATCGGTTTCGAGATTCGCCGCATCCTCAAGCGCGACAGCTTCCTGAACCTGTTCGAGGCCTATGGCCTGGCCGGTATCATCAGTTCCGGCCCCTGGGTACTGTCAGTGCTCGGCGTCATGCTGATCGGGGTGATCAGTTTCACACTGGCGGTATCTGATACCGAGGTGGTTCAGTTCCTGGTATCGGTGACCTACCTGATGGCCGTCTCCCTGACCCTGTCGGGCCTGTTCCAGCACGTCTTCACCCGCTGGGTGGCAGACCGGCTTTACGCCAAGCGCAATGACCTGATCCTGCCCAACCTGATGGGGCTTATCTGGGTCACCACGGTGCTGTCCCTGGGGCTGGGGTTGATGGCCATGGTGCTGTTCTTCAACGACACTTCGGTACTGTACCGCCTGCTGATGCTGGCCAATTTTGTGGTGCTGTGTAACCTGTGGCCGGTGACCATCTTCCTGTCCAGCATGAAGTCCTATCGTCGCATTGTGGTGGTGTTCGCACTGGGTTACGCCACTGCCGTGGTCAGCTCCATGGTGTTGTCGCAATTTGGTCTCGAGGGGTTGCTGGCTGGCCTTCTTCTGGGGCACAGCCTGCTGTTCTTCAGCTTCTTCTACACCATTATCCGGCAATATCCGGGTGACCACTTCATCCGCTTTGATTTTACCCGGCGGCGGCAGATCTTTCCGGCGCTGATCCTCACCGGTCTGCTGTTCAATGCGGCGGTGTGGGCCGACAAATTTATCTTCTGGTTTCATCCGGATACCTCTCAGCCCATCATCGCCAGCCTGCGTGCCTCGGTGATCTACGACCTGCCCATCTTCCTGGCTTACCTTTCGATCATCCCCGGTATGGCGGTGTTTCTGGTTCGTATGGAAACTGACTTTGCGGAAGCTTACGAACGTTTCTACAACGCCGTACGGGAGGGCGACACTCTGGAGCGGATCAATCGCTTCCGGGACCAGATGGTCATCGTGGCCCGCAACGGCATTTACGAGATCTTCAAGGTGCAGGGGCTCACGGTCATAGTGATTTTTCTCTGGAGCGAGGAAATCCTGGCGGCCATCGGAATATCCCCTCTGTACCTGCCGCTATTCCACATTGACCTGGTTGCCGTTGGCATCCAGTTACTGTTGCTGGCGATCCAGAACGTGCTGTTCTACCTCGACGCACGAGGCATAAACGTCACTCTTTGTGCACTGTTTTTCTTCGGCAATATTGCGTTTACGTTTATCACTATCGAACTGGGAGCGTCTTTCTACGGCTATGGCTTTGCTGCCGCCGCCCTGCTCGCAGCGCTGACCGGCCTGTGGCTGCTGTCGCGCAAGTTCGACAAGCTGGAGTACGAAACCTTCATGTTGCAGGGACGGTAGCGCATGCTAGGCTGAAATGACCGGCACGTTTTCTTTTGGTTACAGCATTTGACACTATTTTAGGATTCAAGCGATACACGGGCGTAGCGTTCACTCATACTTTGGTTGGGGCGCACAAACCCAGAGTTTGATCGGGCGATCGCGCCAATCCTGGCTTCGAGAAAACCGACTATGCCAATGGGCCGAGAAGACATCGTAGAGACTGAAATCCCTGTATCCCAGCTGGCTATAGGGATGCATGTGGTTCGTCTGGACCGGCCGTGGGAGGATACCGATTTCCTGCTGCAGGGCTTCATTCTTCAGACTGAGGAAGATGTGCTCGCCGTGCAGCAACAGTGCGAAACAGTCATCGTGGAAGGGCGTGTACAAGTCGCTCCTACTACCGAGAGACAGCAGTTGCCGGTGAGCAAACGTAAAACGTCTGTTAAGGCAGGCCCGTCCGACATCTCTCAATCGTCTTCCTCCATCCCCAAACGAAAAGTCACCTACGTCAACAAAGTAGACGCCCGCCGGGAGATGGCAACGGCACGAATGAACTATGCCGATGCCAAAGCCACGGCAAAAAACATCATGTCCAGCCTTCGCCTCGGGCGCACCCTGGAAATGAACCAGATCCACCAGGTGGTGGATGATTGCGTCGACAGCGTGCTGCGTAACGACAATGCCCTTTTGCTGCTTACCAAGATCAAGAACAAAGACGAATACACAGCTGAGCACTGCATCAACGTATCGATTCTGTCCGCAGCGTTTGCCAAGCACCTGGGACTGCTTGAGGGGGAAATCCGCACTGTCGCGCTGGGAGGCCTGCTTCACGATGTCGGCAAGATGCGCATCGATGACGAAATTCTGAACAAGCCTGGCGCCCTCACGCCCGAAGAGTTCGCCGTGATGAAAAACCACACCACATTTGGTCGCGATGTGCTTGCGGCGCTGCCGCGTCTGGCACACTCAGCCGTCGATGTTGCTTATTCCCATCACGAACGAATGGACGGAAAAGGCTACCCACGAGGACTGGCGGGGCACCAGATTCCATTGTTCGCGAAAATCGTGGGGCTGGTCGACACCTACGACGCCATCACCAGCTCCCGGGTTTACGACAAAGGCCGCGCGTCTATGGAAGCTCTGCAGATCATCCACCGCAACAAGGGAGCCCAGTTCGACGCGGAACTGGCGGTGGAATTCATCCGCATGGTCGGCGTCTACCCGCCCGGTTCCATCGTCGAAATGACCAACGGTGAGGTAGGCATTGTCGTGGCCACCCATCCCACCAGTAAGCTCAAACCGCGAGTACTACTGGTGCGGGACGCGAACAAGCAGCCGCTGGGCACGTTCCGCGAGGCAAACCTGTTAAAAGAAACACCGGACGAAGCCGGACAACCCTACAAGATTGCCCGGGAAGTGCCGGACGAGAGCTACGGCATCGTAATGAAGGACTTCATCGAACAGGGCATTCTCAATCGTAAAGCACCGGAAGTATCAGCCCCGGTCGATGACAGCCATAGTGAGTCTTGAGACACAGGTCAACTTGCCTTCCTCGTTTTCCAGCTTAATTTCCCATACCTGCGTTGTGCCGCCGATATGAACCGGGCGCGCGGTTCCGTAGACCCAGCCCTTGGTAACGGAGCGGATGTGGTTGGCGTTGATGTCCAGCCCTACGGCAATCTGGTTCTCCTTACGCAAGCAATAATTGGCCGCCATGCTGCCCAGAGTCTCCGCTAACACCACCGATGACCCACCGTGGAGAATGCCAAACGGCTGCACCGTGCGTTCATCGACCGGAATCCGGCCAATCACGTAGTCATCGCCAATTTCCACATACTCAATACCCATGGTCTCGACAGCGGTGTTTTTACTGGCTTCGGCCATTTGTTCCAGGGTGGGGATACTGCGGGTCCAGATTGCCATCGACTGCTACCTCCTAGTGTTGTGGGCCCTGTAAGCTGAGGTGCCCCAAAGCTCTTTAGTGTATACAGATAGGTAGCGAACGACCATAGGATGGGCATGCTATTAAGGTGTTCCACCAAACAAGACCAACCACACCTCAATTTGTATTGATAATCGTTTGCATTTGTGATTTTTGCTGCTAGTCTTTCAGTGAGTCTTGGCAAACAGGAGAAGGCGTGATGAGCCGCACAGCAACTCAATTGGCCGGTAACGCCAGCAGCATCTTTCAGGCGTGGCTGGATCTGAAACAGCAAGCCGGTCACAGCACGCGAAACCGCACCAATCAGGGACAAACAGCGTCCGGAAGTACCCGGAACAAATCACAGATGTCCCGCTGAGCATCCCGGTGGCTTACTGACGCCCAATCGCCGGGTACTCGGAACCCCCTATTCTCTCTGTTAGATACCGCCCCACCTAATTCCGGATAGGGGCGAGGATCTGAGATCTATCCTACCGAGAATTCCACTCTTCACATTTAATATGTTATAACATAACATTAATATCAAAACCGCCCAGCTTCTCGCACTGTTTCAGGATCGGTTTAGTCTACTTTCAAAACGCAATGTTATAACGTTAATAATAAGGAGTTTAACAATGAGTACCGTATATTCCCCGTTCGCCGACAAGAGCTGGATATCAGTTCGTCGGTCGCCACTTGTTCTGGCGCTTTCCACAGTTCTCATTGCAGGCTGTGGCGGCAGCAGTTCAGACAACGAAGACGCCCACGAGCACACGGATATCGATACCGCCGGACGTCTCGCACTGTTCGACACCGATGCCAGTGCCGTAAAAGTGCTGGACATCGACGACAACGGTCACACCCTGGCTACGTTCGAAATAACCGGAGAAGCACCCAGCCTGTTCGCCAGTCCCGATGGCCGTTATGGGGTCATCATCCAGCGTGGCGACAACCTTGTTTCGTTCTTCGACAGTGGCCTGTACACCGAAGATCATGGCGACCACATGCATGATTACGCAGAAACGCCAAGCATGCTAAGCCTGACACTGAACGATAACCGGCCCACTCATTATTCTCTGGGCGATGACCGGGGGATTGTTTTCTTTGATGGATCGGAAGCCGCCAGCTCAAAAGTCACCGTTTTCAAGGACGAGTCGCTTGGTGGCGGAGCCGCGAAAGCCTCTCTGGACCTGGACAACAGCATGCATGGCGTTGCCAAGCTCGAGAGCGGCAAACTGTTTGTCACCTACCGCGACGCATCTATTACCGACACCACCCTGCCGAGCCAGGTTGAGCGCTACGATTTCGCCGACGGTGCATTCCAGTTTGAGGAACGCTACAGCGAAACCTGCCCCCTGCTTCACGGTGCAGGAGCCAACGACCATGTAATTGCGTTCGGATGCAGTGACGGCGTCCTGGCTATTGATCTGCATGACGCCTCGCACCCAGCGACTAAACTCGGAAACCCGGAAACTCTGGCAGACGGTGCCCGAATCGGCACAATAGAAAGCCATCACAGCGTTGAGGAATTGGTCGGTATTGCCGGTGACCAGCTTTTCGTGATCGATGCCGAAGCTGCAACTGATAATTACCTCGAGCTGACGATCGGCGAAGGTATCAGCCTTTTAGCTCAAGGCTTTGATGCCCACGGCGAGATCTTCTATGTCATGGGCGACGACGGCAAGCTGCGAATTTTCGATCCCTCTGACGAATGGAGCCTGGTCGCAACTCTTGATGTCACAGACCCTGTGTCAGACACAGCTGCAGCTCCTGCCATAGCCCAATCAGCCTCCGAAGATCGCCTGTTTGTGTTGAACCCCGACGATCAGACCATCACCGAGATCGACACGCACGACGGCAATATCGTTCGCACGATCAATCTGGACTTCGACGCATCCGGCCTGATCTGGCTTGGCTTACCCGACAGCGATCATTTCCACGACGACCACGATCATCATCACGAGGAATGACACCTGTGATCGCTTCCGCAACACCTAATCCTGCAGTCAGAGGACCGCTATGAAAAACATAAGCATTGGTGCCAGCGCTCTCGCGCTGGCCCTGCTCCCATTCGCCTCCATTCAGGCCAACGAGCTGAACCCGGATGTGAGCGTAATTCTGGATGGCTACTACAAACAGAACCAGACGGCTCTGTCACACCGCGACCAGGGCTTTGGCCTTGGTCATACAGAACTGTCCCTGTCTTCACCCATTGATGACCTGTTTGAGGGCCGATTGACAGCGGTCCTGGAAGATCACGAAGGTGAAACTGAACTGGGGCTTGAAGAAGCCTTCCTGCAAACCACCAGCATGCCCTACAACCTCAGCATTCGTGGCGGGCGGTTCCTGTCTCAGGTGGGTTACCTGAACAGCCGCCACCTCCACGAAGACGACTTCATCGAACGCCCGGCAGCTTACCGGGCTCTGTTGGGAAGCCACTATTTTGACGATGGTCTACGCCTGAACCTCTTACTCCCCACGCCTTTCTATTGGCAAGTCGGCGCTGAGGCCTTTGATGGCGGCAGACTCTCCGAGGGTGACGAAGACATCGGCGTCTATACCTTCAATACGCGGGTCGGGGGTGATCTTTCCATCTCACAGAGTTGGCAGGCAGGCTTTTCCTACCTGAATAACCGTCAGACTCATGGCCACACCGAAGATGATGACGATCATGATCATGACCACAGCGAGCACTCCCATAGCGCCAGTTATACAGGTGAAAACCTTTACATCACCGATCTGGTGTGGAAATGGGCTCCGGGCGGCAACAACCGACAAAGGCAGCTGACGCTGAGCGGTGAGTATCTGTACGCCGACAATCTGAATGAGTATGCCACTTCTGACGATGTTCACGAAGGATGGTATGCATCGGCGGTATACCAGTTCGCCCCTCAGTGGTCCGCGGGTGCCCGTTACGGACAGGTGGAGCTACAGGATGCTCACGGCGACCATTTCCACGCTCAGGAACTGAAGGATACGGACGTCATGCTGGCCTGGTCGCGCTCACACTTCTCAACGATCCGGTTGCAGTACACCCACCAGGATGCAGAGGGATTTGATCAGGCCGACAACACTCTAATGCTGCAATACGTGATGAGCTTCGGAGCGCATAGTGCCCATGGATTTTAAACAGCTCTTATCGGGCCTACTGCTGGGGCTGGTCATTACGCCAGCTCAGGCAACTCTCAACGTATTTGCCTGCGAACCTGAATGGGCGAGCCTTGTGCGGATCCTGGTCCCGGATGCGAACATCCACACCGCGACCACGGCCCTTCAGGATCCTCACTATATTGAAGCGAGACCCAGTCTCATTGCAGCCATGCGACGTGCCGATCTTGCTATCTGCACTGGCGCTTCACTGGAAGCAGGCTGGTTGCCTGCTCTGATCAGCAGGGCATCTAACCATGAAGTGCAGCCCGGAAAACCGGGGTTGTTCTTTGCTGCTGAACAAGTGCACCTACACCAGCCTCACGAACACGTAGACCGCAGCATGGGTGACGTCCACCCGGAAGGTGACCCTCACATCCATCTGGACCCTCAGCGTGTGCCAACGATCCTTGATGCGCTGGCAGACAAAATGGTTGGACTGGCACCCGAGCAAGCAAACGTTATCCGCTTGCGCCAGCAACAATGGAAGGTTAACTGGCGCCTGAAAACCGCCCAGTGGCGTGACGCAGCCAGGCACCTGGAGGGCATGTCCGTGGCGGTTCAACACTCCACATTCGGATACCTTTTGCGTTGGCTCGGTATTGAGATGGCCATTGACCTGGAGCCCAAACCGGGCCTGCCACCAAGCGCGTCCCATTTAAACAAGGTGCTTTCAGCACCGGCGCTTCCGGAGTTGGCGTTAATTCTGATTGCCACCTATCAGGATGAGCGCCCGGCACACTGGCTTGCAGCAAAGGTCGATCGTCCGGTTGAAGTGCTCCCCAGCACCGTCACCAATGAGGCCGCAACCGATGACCTTGCGGCGCTGATCAGTCATATCATTGGCCGCCTGGAACACTACCATTCGCAGAGCCCGAAGGAACGTGCCGGCAATGGATAGCTGGCTGTGGCTGCTGACCCCGCTGGGCGCAAGCCTGCTGATGGCCCTTTGTCTTGTGCCCCTGGGCTTCCGGGTACTGGCGCGGGGTGTGGTCTTCGCGGACCTGGCGATCGCCCAGTGGGCGGCACTCGGGTCGCTGGCCGGGATGTCACTGTTGCCGGACCACTCCGTTGCAGGTCTTCCAGTCAGCGGGCTGTTATTTGCCTTCATCGCCGTTGCGATGGTGCATCTGATCCTGAAATGGGTACCGGAGCACCGCGAAGCCATGATTGGCATTCTCTACGTCGTCGGGGCAAGTTTCGCCACTCTGGTGGTCAGCAACTACCCCCATGGAGCACAGCAACTGGCCAGAACCCTGAACGGGGACCTGCTGTGGGTCACCGGCTCAGCACTGATACCGCTATCTATCATAACCGCTGCCGTGTTGATGTGGCAGAGGTCAGCGTCAGCAAGCGTACGCTCCTTATTTTTCCTGCCTCTGTTTGCCGTGGCCGTGACCACGACCGTTAACCTGGCCGGAATCTACGTCGTTTTTGCAACCCTGATTGTTGCGCCGCTGATGCTCTGTTTTCTTCGTGGACGCGGCATTATTGCAGCCTCGGCATACTGTTTTTCAGGACACGGCGTTGGATTATGGCTATCCGCCAGTGAGGATATTCCAGCGGGCCCTGCAATCGTGGTTTCCGTGATTGCCTGCAGTTTGTTCGGGGTGATCACTACAACACACCCCTCACTCCGTTCCGACATATAGCTGCGTGTACTCACGAATCAACTGCTTGACCCGACCAGCACTGACCAAGTGGTACAAACGGTCGGCTATGGCTTCCCGCAATTCAAATGTATTGCACGGTGATGCCTTTGAAAACGTAAAAAAAAGACCCTCTCTGCTGACAGGAGGCTCCAACGCCTCAAACCGGTCCGTAACGCCCAGGCTGTCCAGCTTCACCTGCCCCTGCAGCACCTCGTAAAGAACGTAATCCACCCGGCCGGCAAGCGCCATCCGGAAAGATTGCTCAATACTTCTCACCCCTTCTATTTGGAGGTTGGTGTCTGCATAACGATCAAAGTTCTGGCCAAAGCTGTTGTTGATCAGCGTACTGCCACGCTTTTCCAGCAGGTCTGGCCAGTGGCGATAAATAAACTCACTCCCTTTGGGCACCCAGACAGCTGCGGGTAGATGGGTGATCGGAGGGAGCAGGTAATCCATGTAGCCAATACGCTCTGAGGTGATGAACGCGCCCGCTACCATATCGATGTCACCCTTGCGGGCCATGTGCTGAACCCGGGCCCAGGACCCCAGATCCCGCACGATAAGCTCTAGCCCCATGGGCTCGACGATTTCCCGCAACAGCGCCGGTACGGCACCTACCAGAACACTCTGAGCCTCTGTGCTTCGCCACAGCAGGGGAGGGTATTCGGGGTTACCGCTCACAGTCAGCGTTTTGCATTGAGAGCCCTCAGCCGCCTGGACTGCAACCGGCATGATTAGCACCGCAGCCCAGAGACAAAGCGTACAGAACAGTCGTAACGTTTGTTCAAACAGTTTTTTCAACATCACCCCGCCATGAGTGCTCTGGTTCGATCGCTCGTCCGCACGGTTGAATTCCAGCCGGATCACCGCAACAAACAAGATTATAAGGCAGTTGTCAGAATACATCCCTAGATCAAGAAGGACAGATTACATGAAAGTACTGATGGTTCTCACCTCGCACGATCAGATGGGAGACACCGGGCACAAGACCGGCTTTTGGCTGGAAGAGTTCACCGCCCCCTATTATGTATTCAAAGATGCCGGTGTCGACATCACAATCGCCTCCCCCAAAGGTGGTCAACCTCCCGTCGACCCCAACAGCGAAACCGACGACGCACTGACCGAGACCACTCGCCGTTTCCAGCAGGATGCCCATGCCAAGGAAGCCCTCGCCAGCACGAAGAAATTGGCGGATGTGGATATGAACGACTACGACGCCCTGTTCTACCCCGGAGGCCATGGCCCACTGTGGGATCTGGTGAACGATGACAAATCGGTCGCCCTGATCAAAGCAGCCCACGAACAGGACAAGATCATTGGCGCTGTTTGCCATGCCCCTGCCGTATTCAGAGACGTCGAGATCAAGCCAGGACAGAACCTCGTCGGCGGTCGAAATGTCACGGGCTTCAGCAACAGCGAGGAAGAGACCGTTGGCCTGACCAACGTCGTGCCGTTTTTGCTGGAAGACATGTTGAAGGAGAAAACCGCCACCTACACCTGCGGCGACGACTTCACCCCGCACATCGTGGTGGACGGCAAGCTGATCACCGGGCAGAACCCGCCCTCCTCGGAAGGCACTGCCAAGGCGGTGATGCAGGCCTTGCAACAAGGCTGATCAGCGTTCCTAAACCCGCTCCCCGGCGTGACTGATCAGCACACCGGGAGCGCCCTCCTCCAGCGCTTCCCGGATTTCATCCGGCACCGGCGTCTTCTTCATTTTCGAAGGCTGGATCAGCACGTAGGTGATATCCGCCTCCGCTACCAGCAGTTCATCCCCGTAACGATAAAATTCAAGGTGTACCGTGAACGAGGTGTTGCCGATCCGGCCTGCTTTAACTCTGGCCTCCAACACATCATCGAACCGCGCTGGCGCCCGATAGTTCACCGTGAGGCTCACTACCTGAATGTCCAGATCCTGATCCAGCAGGTTCTGGTAATCCCCGAACAGAATGCGGATGTATTCGTTGACGGCAATGTCCACGTAATCCGCGTAGCGTGCATTGAACACCACGCTCTGGGTATCGCATTCACCATAGCGGACGCGAAAACGGAAGCGAAAGGGCTGGTTGATCGATTCAGTCATGGCCACTCAATCTGCGAAATGAATCCCCCCCAGCAGCGCCAGCCCCGTGAGTAACGCAACGAAAGCAGCAGGCAATGAGGTAAACAGACTGACGATGGTACCTACAAACAGGCCACCCACGAGATAGAATACCGCGTCTCGACCACCAAGACAGAAATGCCTTCCTTGTCCGATGCATGAATCATGCACTTCTTTCGCCACCTAAAGGAATTTAGCAACACCATGCTCAACCTCTTCTGAGAAATTTACGTTAGACTGTTTCATCAGCTGCCCCCAATAGTGGCTCTTTGTTGCCTGGCTTTTCGCCTTCAACGCAACCCCCGACGTTGGACGGGGTAGGTGAAGCTACCATACCTAATTCATGCTGCAGATGCCTGTTGCAATACCTGCCGAGTTCATGTAGCTTTACAATTCAAAAATATAAAATAAGAGACCGGGGGGGGATATAAAGTTGTTAACTAACGTTTTAAGTCGGTCAACAGTTTTCAGATCCGCTCATCCTGAAGTAGTATCGGAATTTGTAAACAAAAAAATTGGCCGTCATACGATTGAAGTAAAAAACTACGAAACAGCTCAGTCATGTTTAAGCTTCGCAGAATTTTCCGAGCTTAGGCTGACCTCTCTTTCTTATGGTGCCGAAGTAAAAATTAGGAGCCCTGAGCTAGAAAGGGTATTCCACTTGCAAATAATAACGAAAGGTAAGTGTGAAGTCACTTTTAAGAACGAAGAAGTTCTTTTGGAAAAAGGTGACGCAATAATGTTAAACCCTAACGAGCTAATAATACTTAATTATTCCTTTGATTGCGAAAAATTGATCATCAATATACCTGAAAGCGCAGTGCAGTTCTCCGTTCTTTCTGACCGAGGCTGCATTCCAAAATCAGGCATTCGTTTCAAGCGACTTCCAGTAAACCTTTTTCGTTTTCCGTCACTAGCAAAACTCTTCGAGACTGTGTTTCTAGAGGTTGAAGATTACAACTCCGACATTTTCTGCACTTTTGATCCATACAAAGAAATTATTGTAAGGAAGTTGCTTTGCACATTTATCAGCAACGTCCAACTAGGTAGCGGCAATACAAACATTAACCCCTACATGGACAATATCACTCAGTATATTGATGACAACCTAAAAAATGACATCAGCATAGATGAGTTGGCTTATATTTCAAAGGTTAGCGTTCGCTCAATTTATAATATGTTTTCGGCCTCGTTCTCAACAACCCCAAGAAATTATATAAAGAACAGAAGACTTCAGAAAGTCAGAGAAAAATTGCTGAGCGGCGCCGCGAGGAATGTTACGGAGGTTGCGCTCGATTATGGATTTATGCATTTGGGCCGACTGTCTTGTGACTATAAAAAATTGTTTGGCGAGTTGCCTTCGGAAACCAAAAGAACTGTTTGATTTTTGAAGCGTAAAAGTTACATTTTCTGCTTGAAAGTGGGTTTACTAATGTCTGAGTCCTTGCTTCGCACTACTCGCTGACCAAAACCGTTCACACTGTGGCAAAGGGGTCACAACTTTCCGAACGCAAGCGTTCATTCCACGACATAGTTAATCTTTTTACTTTACATTACAGATGTCCTATAAGAAGCCCTAATTGAGATCTTTTTCTGTTTCTTGCCATCGTCATCCAGCACGATCACACTTTTTCTGTTGATCTTGGTGACAATACCCAGCACAGGACGCTCCCGGCATTCTAAGGTTACTTTAGGCCAACACGCTGTTGGCTCAGCGCCTGCAGGTTTTCCCTGTTCTGCAATTTATCAATGTGTATGGGTGGCGTGAATCTATCAACGCTCGTAACGAGCTTGTGGAGTTCCCCCAGTGTAGTGGACACGCATCGATAACTCCGAAGAGGGAGAAAAGCGATGCCTGCAATGAACACGGGGAAGAAGACTCAAAGGTACAGCATAGAGTTTAAGGTCAAAGCGGTGGAGTGGAGCTGCCAGGCTCACCGGAGCGTGAAAGGTGTAGCGGAAGCGCTGGATATACACCCGTTTATGCTGTCACGCTGGCGAAAGGAATACCGAGAGGGAAAGTTCGCCATGAAACGGGTCAAGAAAGCGCCAGCCGGTGCCAAAGAGCTGATGAAGGAACGGGATGAGATCAATCGCCTGAAACGCCGAATATCGGAGCTTCAGGAGGAAAACGACATCCTAAAAAAGTTTCAACGTTTTCAGGCCGAGGAACGACGGAAGCGTTCCGATTCGTCTGGAAACACCGGGGAGAACACGGGGTAAAGGCTCTGTGTTGCCACCTGAGCATCTCCCGCTCTGGTTACTACGCCTGGGCAAGCCGGAAGCCCAGCCGAAGAGCCGCTGAAAATGCCGACTTGCTGCTAAAGGTCCGCCGGATTTACAACGATAGCAAGGGCCGGTACGGCAGCCCCAGGGTGTATCAAGCACTGCGCCGTGAAGGCGAAGTTGTTGGTGAGAATCGGGTTGCCCGATTAATGCAGAAATGGGGCATGAAAGCCCGAGTCATGCGCGTTTACCGCCGCATGACGAAGCTCAGGGAGGACTTGAAGGCTCTGCTAAATCACCGGCTGGATGCCGAGAAGCCAGTCGCTGTAAACCAGCACTGGAGCAGCGATGTCACCTACATCAAGCTGGGAAAGAAGTATGTGTTCCTGGCGGTCGTGCTGGACCTTTACTCACGACGCATCATCAGTTGGCGATTGGGTGAAAGCCTCAGTGCAGACTTCGCTCGGGCCACACTTAGGGAAGCTTTTATATCCCGAAAGCCCGCCTCCGACCTGTTGTTTCACACAGATCGTGGTATCGAATATCGCGCCCATAAGACCCAGGCGCTGCTGAATCAACATCGGGTACGGCACAGCATGAACCGACCGGGACAGTGCACGGATAATGCGGAGGTGGAGTCCTTCTTCAAGACGTTGAAGGGAGAATTGCTGCACGCCACCAGCTTCGTGACGATGCGGCAGTTACGGAAACATATAAGTAACTATATTGAGCGCTTTTATAACAGCTTACGGCTGCACAGTAGCCTTGGTTACCGGACTCCGATAGAGTTCGAAGTGTAAACATCCCTGTTTCAGTTGCACCGCTGATTAGAGTTTTCCGCCCGTTGGTGTTTCGCCAGGTATTCCCATGGCGTCAGGTCTTCCAGTGAATCGTGGGGACGCTCATCGTTGTATTCCGTCATCTAGGATTCGGTCAGTTCTCGGACTTCGGTGAGGTTCCGGAAGACATACATGTTCAGGATCTCGTCCCGATAAGTCCGATTAAAGCGCTCAACATACGAGTTCTGAGTGGGTGTGCCTGGCTTGATAAACTCCAGATCGATACCGTGTTGTTCAGCCCAATCTGCCAAGGCAATCGAGATGAATTCAGGGCCGTTATCCATGCGTAGTTTGGCCGGGTAACCTCGCCAAGCAATGATGCGCTCCAGAACTCGTATGACCCTCGGTGCTGGCAGGTTCAGGTCAACCTCGATAGCCAGTACCTCCCGGTTAAAATCGTCCACCACGTTAAAGGTGCGAAACCGGCGACCACAGAACAGACTGTCGCTCATGAAATCCATGGACCAGCATCGATTAACGGTGACTGGCACGCTCAATGGCTCCGGGTTTCGTGTCGGGAGTCGTTTCTTGCCCCGTCGTCGTTTGTTCAAGTTGAGTGCGCAATACAGCCGGTGTACCCGCTTGTGATTCCATCCGTGACCCCAGCGTCGCAGCACCTTGAACGGCTTGCTGAAGCCGTAGGCGGGATAGCGTTCAGTCGCGCTTTGAAGTGCTGCAATCACCGATTCATCCCGGGAGGTATCCGGTCGATACCGGTACACAGAGTCACTGATGCCAGCGATTCGGCAGGCCCTGCGGATGCTGACACCGTGAGCCTGCTTGAGGTAATCCACCAGTTCTCGTCGAACGGCTGGCTTTACAGCTTTTTTTCGATCACATCCTTCAGCAGCTTGTGATCCAGGCTCAGCTCAGCGTACATCTGCTTCAGACGGCGGTTTTCCTCTTCCAACTCTTTGAGGCGCTTCACATCAGAGGCCTCCATGCCGCCGCACTTGGATTTCCAGTTGTAGTAGGTCGCATCGGAGATGCCGTACTCCCGGCAGACTTCCTTGACCAAGCGGCCGCCCTCGACTTCCTTCAGGATCTTGACGATCTGTGACTCGCTATACCGTGATTTTTTTCATGTCGCTCTCCGTTTGCCTCATTGTAGGCCGGAGAACTCTAATTACGCATGCACCGATTCTAGGGGATGGTTACAGAAGGAATGGTAATCCCCCCATTTTTAGCAGGGATCAAAAGTAGACCTCAGGCCGCCATGGCCAACTTCTGTTGAGGGGTAATCCCTCCAAGTCCCATATTGGGTCGCTCGTTATTGTAGTGCCAGAGCCACCGAGTGGCATACTCCTGGACAGCCTCGGTACTGGCGAACAGATACTGAGCCAGCCAGTCGTAACGCACAGTTCGATTGTAGCGTTCGATATAGGCATTTTGCTGAGGCTTACCCGGCTGGATAAATGCCAGCTTGATATCCTGTTTTTCCGCCCAGGTTGCGAGTTTGCCGCTAATGTACTCCGGGCCGTTGTCACAGCGTATCGACCGAGGTTTTCCTCGCCACTCGATGATCTTCTGTTCGAGCGTTCGGATAACACGCTCTGCTGGCAAGGAGAAGTCGACCTCAATGCCGAGACCTTCCCGGTTGAAGTCATCAATGATGTTCAGCAACCGATAACTGCGCCCATCGTTGAGCTGGTCATGCATGAAATCCATCGACCAACTGTCGTTGATGGCTTCCGGTACAACTAGGGGCTCGGGTTTCTCTCGAACCAGGCGCTTCTTGGGCTTGATACGCAGGTTCAGTTCCAGCTCCCGATAAATCCGATAGACTCGTTTGTGGTTCCAGGCAAAACCTTTCACATTGCGCAAATGCAGGAAGCACAGGCCGAAGCCCCAGTTCCGCTGGTTGTGGGTTAGTCTGATCAGCCAGTCCGCAATCTCGGCATTCTCGCTGCTGAGCTTGGCCTGGTAGCGGTAGCAGGTCTCGCTGATGCTGAACATCCAGCAAGCCAGACGAATACTGACGCGTTTCTCACTGACGACTTTCTGCGCCATCTCACGACGACGAGACGGCTTTACCACTTTTTTTCAATGGCTTCCTTGAGGATGTCCGACTTGAGCCGCTCCTCGGCGTACATCTTCTTGAGTCGGCGGTTCTCGTCCTCCAGCTCTTTCAGGCGGGCCATCATGGACGCATCCATACCGCCGAACTTGGCGCGCCACTTATAAAAGGTCGCACTGCTCATGCCGTGCTCACGACACAGCTCCGGGACCGGTACACCGTTCTCGGCTTGCTTCAGGATCGACAGGATCTGGCTGTCGGAAAAACGTGACTTCTTCATGCAGAATCTCCCTGCGTGTAGCTTACGGAAAATTCTACTTTTGATCACCGCTGTTTTTCGGGGGGATTACCGAATCAAATGATGGGGCGTGTCCATTTTTTTGGGGGAAGTCCAGCTTGCAGTTACTCAAACACATGTACGCGCTGTCAGATCAGCATGCGGTTCCGTCATCGTATTTGTGAAGACGGTGCCTGCGAGCTTCTCAAAATGAACATAACCCTAGGGCAGAACACCCGCCTCATTGCGCCGAAAAGTCTGAGAGGTCGCGACGCCCTGCTCGGCAGCGCCTTGTATCCGATTATTGTCCATCTGCTCACGGTTTGCGCTTCACTTCGTTCGCTGTGGCCAGCTGACGGCAGGACTTTCACCTCCAGGAGTGCGCCCATGCCGGGCGCACCAAAAAAAACCCCGCAGAGCGGGGCAAAGAGTGTGCGGAGACGCACATGTAAAAGTCAGAGTTCCAGCGCAA
>NZ_JBUPZY010000013.1:0-103369 GCF_055524115.1 Marinobacter sp. V34
ACTCAGCCGTGAAACAGACCAGCGCCGATGGTAGTGTGGCTTCTGCCCATGTGAGAGTAGGTCATCGTCAGGCTCTTAATACCAAAAACCCCCGCGGCT
This sequence comes from Marinobacter sp. V34, assembly GCF_055524115.1. Classification (NCBI taxonomy): domain Bacteria; kingdom Pseudomonadati; phylum Pseudomonadota; class Gammaproteobacteria; order Pseudomonadales; family Marinobacteraceae; genus Marinobacter; species Marinobacter sp. V34. The sequence continues at coordinate 100 of NZ_JBUPZY010000013.1, forward strand.
TCGCCGACGGGGGTTTTTTATTGCCTGTAAAAAAGTGCCTTCAGCGTAGACTCATCTTCCAAATCTATGACTTCGCTCACAGTGACAATGTGTAAACGAGGCTAGGATCAGTACAAGAACTGGCCAAAATAAAAATCGCCAGCGAAAGCAGCATCAGTGTTCAGAGACACTCATCGAAAATAACAATAAACCGCTTTTCAGAATGCGGTTAATGGTGAGATCTGTCTATGAATCGTGTCGTTTGGCATTTGTTAGCGGTGCTGTCAGTGCCCCCTCCTGCGTTTGCGGACCTGCAGCCAATTTCCGACAGCGATATGTCGGAAGTGACTGGCCAAGCATTCATTTCGGTTGATCGCCAATACCACCCCGATGAGACCGACAATACCTCATACACGCGTGTCAACCTTGGCATGGACATCGATATCCAGACCAACGTTGACGTACTTGAATTGGGTCGCTATGAGCGTGACGGGGAAAAAGCCGGAACGTCCGACGTTTATATAGAGGATTTTGCGCTTGGATATATCAATAACCAAGCGTACTTCGAGCGCAATTCCAAGGCGCCCCGCCAACTTAAGCCGGATGGCTCGGCCTACGGAGAAGGCGAAATCGTCCCGTTTAGTATCGAGAACCCCTATCTGGAGTTTGCGTTCGACGAGAACGCCCAGGAAATCGTTGGTTTTCGGCTGGGCTTCGGCGAGTCCATGGGCATCCTCTCTGGCAAGATCGAAACTCTCACCGGCAACGTCAATGTAGACATCATCGATCGCGGTGAAGGCCTGAGTCAGGCCAGTTCCAGCGGCAACTTCTTCGATCAGGTCATCGTTTTGCTTACTCCGTTGCTTGAAGGGGGTAGTCCGCTCCAGACCAAGGCTCAACTGGTGTACGGCGAAGAAGGTCATCCTGATATCGGTGAGCTTGATCCAATTCGAGCGGAGCACATTGGCATTCCCAATGGAGAGCGCTTTGTACTTCAGGATGCGGGCGGGTTCACTCGTTGGTCAGTACAGAATCTGATTGGCTGGGGATCCAGTTCCCGTATCGAGGTGCCAGGCTGCTCTTTCTTCAGTTGTGGCAGCGGAGATATCTATGTCTACGCCCAGGACTGCTTGGTCCTGGGTATCGATTCCTGCTTTGATCTCGATATTTACAACAGTTTTCCAATTGGCACGGTTGAGGAAGTCGGTAATCAGCGGAGGATTACAGGACCGGCCGACGGAGCGTTTATTTCGTTCCAGACCAAAGACCTTGACTGGCTCGAAGACGTCAAGAACACCAACCCGACGCCTGAAGATTTCATTCGGGCGACTTCCGGGGCCTTCTTCAATATTCCGAACGGCGCAACCGAGGTCAATCTTAACGAGGCCCTTTACGGCACCGACCGTTACCGAACGGAATACATTGATCGGGGCCGGGGGTTGTTTTGATGTTGTTCAGAAGGCGCCTTCTAACCCCCACTGTCTGGTCGTTCTGCCCCGCGCGAGCTTGCGCTGTCCTGGGGCTGTTACTCGGAGCGTGCACAGCAAACGCGGAACTTCAGGACCTGTCAGAGCAGGAACTGTCGGAGATCGATGGCGCCGGCATTGGAGTCGTGTTGGAGGACTTCACGTTTTCCCATGGCACGGATGCGCCCGATGCCAATGGGAACCAGGCCCGGATTTTCAAAATTGGCGGCCTTAAGAGTACGGACGGCCGCGATGTCGAGATCGTGGTGAATCACTTGTACATCTCCGGAACCGGCAGCAACTACGGGCAGAACCTAAGCCCGGTAAATATTGGTCGGCTGGTGAATCCCTATCGGATTGACGTGGTTGTCGGCAATAGTATCGGCATCCGGGACAAGGCCGTTCTCGAGTTCGCAGCGCCAGCTTTGGTGGACGCTCCCCAAGGGTACGACTGTATGAGCTCGGGTGCTATTGCGGGTAGTGGTGTTTGCTCCAGTCGGCCGGCGACGGCGGATTTCGTAGGTGAGCGCCCTGATATCGGGCTGCAGATGAATGTGGCTGTGGGAGAGGACCGTTCGGCCAATATCAACATTCATGCGAAAAGCGCAGTCATTGATGGCAGCTACCTTCGCCTTTGGGGCGATGACGATCGTCGACAGATGGTGGGGCAGTTCAAGCTCAACTTCCAAACACCGGAATTGTCGATCAATGCCTGTTCTCAGGATGGCCAGTCCTGCGGTTCAAGAATCACCATGACCAACTTTGCGCTGGAGCTGGCGATTGGCAACCAGTTGCAGCCGGTATTTTTCGACGTTGATGGCACCGGCAATTTTGTGGTGGAAGTCGCGGCTATTGAGTCGCCAGCTCCGGGATCGATTGGCGCTGATGGGCTGCGAGGTAGCAGCGACGCGCAAACCTGGGATTTCTATGAGGACTATTACACCAATCCCGATTATCGCAGTAACCTGCATATCGGAAATTTCTCCGTGGGTGACCGGGATTTCGGGTCGGCGCGGGTCGAGGGCATGCTGATTCAGCACCTTGATATCCGAACCAAGGATCTGGCGCCATGAATAGACGTTACGCCCATGCCCTGTTGTTGGCTCTTGCATTATCCAGCTCCAAGCACGCGGTGGGTGAGCTTGATCGTCTGAACGATGAGGCGCTCTCTGAGGTATCCGGTCAGGGCGGCATATATCTATCAGGGGATATCAGCATTAATGAAATGGGTGGGCCAATCGAGAACGGCTATTTCGGACGCTGTGACGACGCCGACAAGAAATGTGGAGCCAGGCTGGCCTATCGTTTGAAGGAGGGTGGCGGCTGGATGGTATTGGATGATATCCGGGGCAACTTTGCCTTCGAAGGGCTGACCCTCCGTGTTCGTTCGATCGATTCCGGATTTGGTGGTGACGGCGAAGCGTTCAACGGTGACGTTGTAGAGATTGGTCTACCGGATATCGTTCGCTATAACGATGTGCGTTTCAAAATCGCCGGGAGCAACACACCCAGACCAACAGACCCGGGATTCCAGCAAACAGACATCTTTGCGGTGGAAATGCAGGGTGACGTCATCATGGAGGGAAATCTATTGGTTTTCCCCACGGGAAATCCATAGGGAGCGGGTATGGCTGGGAGCAGAAAACACATCGTGGTCATGCAGTTTGTGAGGGGGTTGGTATTGGCGTTGTCGGCACCCGCGATGGCGGATATGCAGCTCCTTGGCGACGAAGACATGGCCGATATCAGCGGCCAAAGCGGTATCACTCTGGAAATGGAGCTGGGTATGGCCGCGGACCGGCTAACGTATTTCGATGATGATCGCGGTATCTACCTTGAGGATTTTCGGGTTGGCTCAGCAAGCCAGCCAGGTGAATCAGCCGCCCATGTCATAAGGGTCGACATGACCGATGAGGCGTCTCTGAATCTGGACTACCTGGTTGAGGACCGGCGGATCGAATTCGGCGATATACGGCTGGCTGGTGCCCCGGGGATTGGGATGGGTGGCATTTTCTTTGATCATAGCCTGCAGGGAAATTTGCGCATCAGTCCGGGAGGTGCGTTTGGCTCATCGGGTTATACATTTGACACCGCCTACACCATGACCGGCGGCCGCTTGGGGTATCGAACCAATGGAAATGAAGTCTTCCTGGATGATATCACCCTCAGTGTAGAGGCTCTCGGTGTCACCCTGGATGTTGTTGGCAATACTCTGGAGCTGAACGCCCCTCGCGTATCCGGTTCCTACGATGTGGGGGCAATCCGATACAGTAATAACCCCGCCAATCATGGCAATACCTACGATGCCTTCACTGGCCAGGCCCTGCCCAGCTACGGCGGGCTCAGCGGTTCTTTCGACCTCTCTTCGAAAACCGGCATTACAGCCGGTGGTCGTGAAGGTGAGGGGTTTCGGTTGGATAACGAAACCACCATTAACAGCGCGTCCTTTATTTATCATGACGACGACAACGTGCTCGCCTTCCGCGACATCACAGGCCATTACCGGTTAGGTGACCTCCGGGTGGACGTGACAGCGGACCGATACGGACGCGACGCCCTGGGGCTCACGCTGGGGTCGCTGGACGGGGAATTTAATATTGGTCGTATTGAGATGGGGGCAGGCGGAAAAAGCATTGGCGAGGTCAATGTCAGCTTCATACTACAGGACCACGCCTACAATGGGCGCAGATACACCAACGCGGTTTACCTGCAAGGTGGGGGGCACCCAGGTGCCGGCTCCCAGGGGCTCAGGTTGTCCACTGAGTGGAGTTTACAGTTGGCCGACCTGAGTTATACCGAGGATGGCAACCGCGTTATCTTCAGTGGCTTGCAGTCCTGGGGGCAGGGAGATATCACGGTTAACGTCACTCGGGATGGCGAGCTTCACGGCACGCGTTTCTATGACGGGCTCAGGATTGGCTTTGAGGACGTGTCGGCTGGCTACAGAATCAACGGTTTACGAGTAGGCAGCGAGGACGCCCCGCTCCAGGGCGGCACGGAGTTGCTTCTGGCGCTTGGCTTTTACCCGGCCTACGAATTTGAAATGGATGGTCAGGTAACGCTTGGAGCAGGCGGAGCCCGTGGCGAGGGGCTGACGATCAACTCAGATATCCATATACGGAATGGCCAGGCTGCGATCATCGCTGCGCCTTACGATGAAGGTGCGGGGGAAATCTCTCAAAAGGGCTTATGGATCAGCGATCTCAGCTATGACGCTCATGTTCGGGATATGACCCTGGATGTGACCGAAGACGGGCTGGCCCTCGTCAAGGGGGAAGCCTGGACTCTGATGGATGTTGGCAACCTGCGTGTCGGCGATAAGGATGCGGGGGCAAGTTTCGGCCGATTTGTGGTTCAAAAGTATGAAACCGGTAGCAGTATGACCCTTGTCCCCGGGGGAGCGGGCAATGTCTGCGCTGGAGGTTCGGGGGCTAACGAATCAGCCTGTGCCGCATCGGGCGGAACCTGGGAGACTCGTGGTAATGAAGGGATCACGATCCAGCTCAAACAGATATTCGCAAAGGAAGTGAGTGAGGCGCGCAAGAACGCACTCACCTGGGAAACCAGTCGTCAGGCGGACTCCAGCGGTAATCCGATCAACAACACGGGTGCCAGGCTCATACTTGATGATATTCATACCAGCGATGGTGGCGACTTCGACGGTGACGGTGCTGAGGATAATACCTTCGGTATACGCACCGACCTGTCGGTAGACGTTTATCAGACCAAGGTGGTCAAGAAGACGGATGGTGCCGATGCCTTTGGAGTGGTTGGCGCAAGGGGCGACGAAAAAATTATGGACCCGGCCTCAGGGGCAGGGTATCGCTATGTGTCGTCACCCACTGCCGCTGACCTGGATAATCGGCCGTTGGGGTTTGCCGTCCGGGCGAGAAGCCAGTTCAAGGAGCTCTCTATCAGCAATATCGACCTGGTGCATCCCACTGGTGGTCCACAAACGGCTGTGTATGGTGTGAAAATGCAGAACTTCGACATTGAAGCCAATCTTACCGCAACTCCTATACCCTGAGGCTGGCGGGGGCAATCTTTGGAGATGCCACAGCGTCGTTCTTTGTCTTTTGCTTCGACGTGTTGTTTAATCCCGCCCTGATCCCATTCAAATACGCGGGCGTTCTTTGATGAAATCCAGAGCACTTCTTGGCCTCCTGGCAGATGGCCAGGTTCATTCCGGTGAGTCCCTTGCCAACAGTCTTGGTATCAGCCGCACGGCAATCTGGAAGCAGGTCCGCCGTGCTGCAGAGGAAGGTGTCCGGATAGAAACCATTCGTGGCAAGGGCTATCGCCTGCTAAGTGATATGGACTTGCTTGAGGCGGAAAGGATAACGCAGGGCCTTACAGGACATAGTGGCTCCAGGGTCGAACTGGTCGTACTGGATGAAGTGGATTCCACTAATGCTGAAATCGTGCGACGCCGTGCTGATTCCGGTGCCGGTGGTATTCCAGTGTGTATTGCCGACTGCCAGACTGCCGGTCGCGGCAGGCGCGGTCGACAGTGGCAAAGTCCACGAGGCCAGAACCTGTACCTAAGCCTGGGGCTGACGTTTCGTGGCAGCTTCGCCATGCTGGATGGGTTAAGCCTGGTTCTGGGTGTGGCGGTCGCTGAAGCCTTGGAGCAGCAAGGCGTTTCCGATGTGGGGCTTAAGTGGCCCAACGATATTTTTCTTGGTGGTAGCAAGCTGGCTGGCATATTGGTTGAGCTCCAGGGCGAACTTGAAGAGGGGGTGGTGCAGGTTGTTGCGGGGATTGGCTTGAACGTGCATATGAAAGAGGCCGCAGATGTGGATCAATCCTGGAGCAGTCTTGACATGGCTGTGCCTGAACACCGATGGGATCGTAGCGAACTTGCTGCTTCGATTGTCAATTCCGTCCTCGAATCAGTCGATGAGTTTGCCAGAGAGGGGTTTGTCGGGTTCCGTTCGCGGTGGCAAAGCCGTGATATTTTTTCTGGCAAGGCACTGATTGCCAGCCAGGGTAGCCTCGCGGGCATCGGTCATGGAATTGATGATGCCGGTAACTACCTGATCGACGATGGCAAAGATCTGGTCAAGGTTCGTGCTGGCGAGATAAGTCTACGGGTACGCCCATGAAGCTATTGATCGATGCTGGGAATACCCGGCTGAAGTGGCTGCTGGTCCGCGATGGTCATTTGGTAGGTAGCGGTTCTGCCATTCTGGGCGCCGACGACCCATTCTGCGACATCCCTTGTCAGCCCGCGGACATCAAGCGCGTTGCGGTATCCACTGTGATTTCGGAAGAAAGACGCCGACATTTGCAGATGCAGTTGGAGGCGTTCTGTCGTGCTCCGATTGTTTTTTATTGGGCTGAACCCCATCGGGGTGGCTTGGTGAATGCCTACATCGAGACAGACAGAATGGGCGCCGACCGCTGGCATGCCATGTATGCTGCGTGGCAGGCCAACTCTGGTGGTTTTGCCGTTGTTGATGCTGGCAGTGCCATTACGATTGATTATGTTGCCGATTCGGGAGGGCATTTGGGCGGTTATATCCTCCCAGGCAAGCAGATGATGCTCAGATCTTTGAGGCAGGACGCTGCGCGAATCGGTTTTGAGATCAGCGATGTGCAGGCTGCGGAGCCTGGGTCGTCGACAACCGAATGCGTCCAGCACGGACTAGTCTGGCTCTGGGCGGCGATGGCTGCACGGATCGAGGCGGATTGCCGTCGTCTTGGTCTTGGCCGCGTCCTGGTGACGGGAGGCGACGCCGAAGGCCTGCTCGATGCCGGTCTTGCGGCCCTCCACGAACCTTCATTGGTGCTCAAGGGGCTTGCGGCTGTTGATGGGGAGAGTGAGCGCGAATGAGGTGGTTTGCTGTTGCCCTGATTCTGATCAATTTGGCGCTTTGGTTTTACGGGGACAGGGTCGGACCAAAATTCGTTGTCGTTGTGTCTGAGCGCCAGGCCCTGCCCCGGGTGGCTGATCTGAAGCCATCCTCGCCAAAGGCTGACCTCGAAGCTGCCAGGGATCATGTGGCCCTCGCTGAGATCGAAGCCGTCACGCCTCCTGTTGATCGTGAGGCCCAGTCAGAGAAAGAGGCGGTCCCTCTAGGTTTCTGTGTCAGGTTGGGGTGGTTTGACTCTGAGCAGGGCGCGAGAGAGGCTTATCGTTCTCTGGGCCGGCCCGGAACCGACTACGACGTCGTTGAGGATGAGCGGGAGCTGGCGCCGTTGCATTGGGTGATTATTCCCCCTCAACCGGAAGATCGGGCGCTGGATCTGTTTCGTGATCTTCAGCGGAGGGGGATCGATTCCTATCTGGTAACCCGGGGCGAAAACAAAAATGCCATATCCCTCGGGCTGTTTGAATCACGGCAGGCCGCCGAAAACGTCCTGACTGAAAAAAAACGCCAGAATCTCAATGCAATACTGGCCAACTTCCCCCGAAATCAGCTAAGCTACGCGCTCGTTTTTGAAGACCAACTGGTACCGGGTTCCGGTGCGGTTGGGGTGGCTGAAACGGATTACAGAGAGAATTTCGATATGGTCGAAATCAGGCGTTGTGAAGGTGTTGCAACGCGTTCTGAAAATCCGTAGTATACCGCCCTCGCTGAAGAGGCGAATGTGAGCTGGCGTAGCTCAGTTGGTAGAGCAGCTGACTTGTAATCAGCAGGTCGGGGGTTCGATTCCGTCCGCCAGCTCCACTTTAAGTTTAGGCAGGCTTGCCGTTGGCAGGCCTGACTCGGAGGGGTTCCCGAGTGGCCAAAGGGATCAGACTGTAAATCTGACGCGAAAGCTTCGCAGGTTCGAATCCTGCCCCCTCCACCACTTATTGCTCGCGGGCATCGTATAGTGGCTATTACCTCAGCCTTCCAAGCTGATGACGCGGGTTCGATTCCCGCTGCCCGCTCCAATTTGTAGTGTGAAAGCGCTCATGTAGCTCAGTCGGTAGAGCACATCCTTGGTAAGGATGAGGTCACCGGTTCAATTCCGGTCATGAGCTCCATTATTTGTCCGGTCAACGTTACGGTCCAGTTGATTAGGGAGATAGGTCGAATGTCTAAAGCAAAATTTGAGCGTAATAAGCCGCACGTAAACGTGGGCACCATTGGTCACGTAGACCATGGCAAGACCACGCTGACAGCCGCGCTGACTCGTGTGTGTCACGAAGTGTGGGGTACTGGTAGTGCAAGCGCATTCGACCAGATCGATAACGCACCGGAAGAGAAGGCGCGTGGTATTACCATCGCGACGTCTCACGTTGAGTACGATTCACCGGCGCGTCACTATGCGCACGTTGACTGCCCGGGCCACGCTGACTATGTGAAGAACATGATCACGGGTGCGGCTCAGATGGATGGCGCTATCCTGGTTTGTTCCGCAGCTGACGGCCCCATGCCGCAGACTCGCGAGCACATCCTGCTGTCCCGTCAGGTAGGTGTTCCTTTCATCGTTGTGTTCCTGAACAAAGCGGACATGGTTGATGACGAAGAGCTGCTTGAGCTGGTCGAGATGGAAGTTCGCGAACTGCTGAGCCAGTACGACTTCCCAGGCGACGACACTCCGATCGTTACCGGTTCCGCGCTGATGGCGCTGGAAGGTAAGGACGACAACGAGATGGGTACTACCGCTGTTAAGAAGCTGGTAGAAGCCCTGGACGAATACATTCCGGATCCTGAGCGTGCGATTGATCAGCCGTTCCTGATGCCGATCGAGGACGTGTTCTCCATCTCTGGTCGCGGTACGGTAGTAACCGGTCGTGTTGAGCGTGGCATCATCAAGGTTGGTGACGAAGTCGAAATCATTGGTATCAAAGATACCGTGAAGACGGTTTGTACCGGTGTTGAGATGTTCCGTAAGCTGCTGGACGAAGGCCGTGCTGGTGAGAACGTTGGTGTTCTTCTGCGTGGTACCAAGCGTGACGACGTTGAGCGTGGTCAGGTACTGGCGGTTCCGGGCTCCATCACTCCGCACACCAAGTTTGAGTGCGAAGTGTACGTGCTGAGCAAAGAAGAAGGTGGTCGTCATACCCCGTTCTTTAAGGGTTATCGTCCGCAGTTTTACTTCCGTACCACCGACGTCACAGGTTCCTGTGAGCTGCCGGAAGGTGTGGAAATGGTAATGCCGGGTGACAACGTGAAGATGAGTGTTACCCTGATTGCTCCGATCGCCATGGAAGATGGTCTGCGCTTCGCGATTCGCGAAGGTGGCCGTACCGTTGGTGCCGGCGTAGTCTCAAAGATCATCGAGTAATTGCTCTGTTTGAGTAAGAGCTCGAAGTAAGTGCGCTGAGTTGTTTCGGTGCAGGCCAGTAGCTCAATTGGCAGAGCAGCGGTCTCCAAAACCGCAGGTTGGGGGTTCGATTCCCTCCTGGCCTGCCATTTTTTAACATCCGGATACATAAGCTGATTCCTATGGAGTCAAAAGCCGATCGTTCGACCAGTAGCTTCGATGCAGTAAAGTGGCTGGTTGTGTTTGTTCTGATTGCAGCGGGCGTCGTTGGCAATCAGTATTTTAATGCCGAGTCACTGCTGTATCGGGTGCTGGCTCTCGTAGCTCTTGCTCTGGTCGCTGCTTTTGTGGCGCTCCAAACCGAGCGTGGTCGGCGTTTTGCGACTTTGCTCAAGGAAGCCAGGGTTGAAATCCGGAAGGTCGTGTGGCCCACCAGGCCGGAGCTGATCCAGACCACAGCTATTGTCGTTGTGTTTGTGTTGGTTGTGGCGTTGATGCTGTGGGGTATGGATTCGTTGATCAGTTGGCTGGTCTCCGGAGTTATCGGGTAACAGGAGTGGGCAATGGCTAAGCGCTGGTACGTCGTTCATGCGTATTCTGGCTTCGAAAAGCACGTGATGCGCACTCTCAGGGAGCGTGTTGCTCTTAATGACTTGGAAGACAAGTTCGGCGAAATTCTCGTGCCGACTGAAGAAGTTGTTGAGATGCGTGACGGGAAGAAGCGCAAGAGTGAGCGCAAGTTCTATCCCGGGTACGTTCTGGTGCAGATGGAAATGGATGACGGCACCTGGCACCTGGTCAAGAATACGCCCAGAGTTCTTGGCTTCATTGGTGGTACCAAGGACAAGCCGGCCCCGATTACAGAGCGTGAGGCAGAGGCCATTCTTCGCCGTGTTGAGAGCGGTGCGGATAAGCCCAAGCCGAAGACTCTGTTTGAGCCGGGCGAGATTGTACGCGTCACAGAAGGTCCGTTCGCTGACTTTAATGGCGTGGTGGAAGAAGTTGACTACGACAAGAGTCGGGTCAAGGTTGCCGTGTTGATTTTCGGTCGTTCAACTCCGGTAGAGCTGGAGTTTGGGCAAGTCGAAAAAGACTGATCGACAGCCTTACATGCTGAGAGCTCGCGCGCTATGGCGACGCGGGCTTTTTGTGTCTGCTACTGGCAGTTGTAAATACAGGGGAGCCGAGAGGCGTTCGAACCCACAGGAGAAATATCATGGCTAAGAAAATTGAAGCGTACATCAAGCTTCAGGTTGCTGCCGGCAAGGCCAACCCGAGTCCCCCCGTTGGTCCCGCGCTGGGTCAGCGTGGCGTGAATATCATGGAGTTCTGTAAGGCGTTTAACGCACAGACCCAGGATATGGAACCAGGTCTGCCGATTCCTACTGTTATCACCGTTTACAGTGATCGCAGCTTTACCTTTATCACCAAGACTCCGCCCGCACCGGTGCTGCTGAAGAAGGCGGCCGGCATTAAGAGTGGCTCTGGTCGTCCCAATACGGACAAGGTTGGCACGGTAACCCGTGACCAGCTGGAAGAAATTGCCAAGACCAAGGAGCCAGATCTGACTGCAGCCGACATGGATGCTGCGGTTCGTACCATTGCCGGAACTGCCCGTAGCATGGGCCTGAACGTGGAGGGCCTGTAACATGGCAAAGCTTAGCAAACGTCAGAAGCTGATTCGTGAAAAAGTTGAATCTGCCCGCGCTTATTCCGTTGACGAAGCGGTAGCGTTGTTGGTTGAACTTGGCGGTAACGTCAAGTTCAAGGAATCCTTGGATGTTGCCGTCAATCTGGGCGTCGATGCGCGTAAATCAGATCAGGTTGTGCGTAGCAGCACGGTTCTGCCTCACGGTACTGGTAAGACCGTTCGTGTGGCGGTATTCACCCAGGGCGCCAATGCCGAGAAGGCAACCGCTGCCGGTGCCGATATTGTCGGTATGGATGATCTGGCGGAAGAAGTCAAAAAAGGCAACATGGATTTCGACGTGGTTATCGCCACTCCGGATGCCATGCGTGTTGTTGGTCAGCTGGGTCAGATTCTTGGTCCCCGCGGCCTGATGCCGAACCCGAAAGTCGGCACGGTTACTCCGGACGTTGAGACGGCCGTTAAAAACGCGAAGGCGGGTCAGGTACGTTACCGTACTGACAAGAACGGTATCATCCATGCGCCAATGGGTAATGTTGAATTCTCTGCGCAGAACATCAAGGAAAACCTTGAAGCTCTGATCGCAGATCTGAAAAAGGCCAAGCCGTCCTCGTCGAAAGGTGTTTACCTCAAGAAGGTAACCCTGTCGTCGACGATGGGGCCTGGCCTGACTATCGATCAGAGTGCTCTGAGCATCTGAGGCTCTATTCGGTAGTTACTTTGTAGTCTGGGCGGAAGCCAAGGCTGTCAAAGACCGCAGGCCCCTGAGGCATTCTTTTAAAAAGATGTGCTGGAAGGGTTAAAGCAACGCCTGCGCAGACGGTGTGAAGACGTTCTCTCTGAACCCAAACACCGTTGGGAGCCCCGCGAGGGGTATATGTGGGTTTGCCGGGATATGCCCGGCGAAATCGAGGAGAAATCCAGTGGCAATTAGACTCGAAGACAAGAAAGCGATCGTCGCTGAAGTCAACGAGACTGCCGGTGGTGCTCTGTCTGTTGTTCTGGCTGACTACCGTGGTATCACCTCCGGTGATATGACGGCGCTGCGAGCGAAGGCCCGCGCTGAAAGCGTTCATCTGAAGGTTGTTCGTAACAACCTGGCGAAGATCGCAATCCGCGGTACTGAGTTCGAGTGTATTGATGCGGCGTTGGTCGGCCCGACAATTCTGGCGTTCTCAATGGAAGATCCGGGCGCGGCTGCACGCCTGCTGAAGGATTTTGCCAAAGAGAAAGAGGCATTCGAGATCAAGGGCCTGGCTGTCGGCGGTGAGCTGATGGGCGCAGACCAAATTGATCGCCTTGCCAAGCTGCCGACACGCCACGAGGCGTTGACGATGCTGGCCGCTGTAACACAGGCACCGATCACCAAGCTTGCGCGGACACTGAACGAAGTTCCAACGAAAGTGACCCGTGCTGTTGCGGCAGTTCGAGACCAGAAGCAAGAAGCTGCTTGATTCTGTTGAACACCATTTTTATATTTTTGGGAGAAAGTCATGGCTCTGTCTAACGAAGACATTTTGAACGCAATTGCCGAAATGAGCGTAATGGACGTTGTTGCGCTGGTTGAAGCAATGGAAGAAAAATTCGGCGTATCCGCCGCTGCTGCTGTAGCTGCTGCTCCGGCTGCCGCCGGTGGCGAAGCCGCTGCTGTTGAAGAGCAGACTGAATTTGACGTTGTTCTTACCGGTCCTGGTGAGAAGAAAGTTAACGTCATCAAGGCCGTTCGTGAACTGACTGGCCTGGGTCTGAAAGAAGCAAAAGAGATGGTCGACAGCGCTCCTTCCGTTATCAAGGAAGCAGCGAGCAAAGACGACGCTGAAGAAGCCAAGAAGAAGCTTGAGGAAGCAGGCGCTTCTGTTGAGCTCAAGTAAGAGTTGGCTTTTGATCGAAACCGTGCGTTAAGCATGGACAGGCTGGTGGCCGTGTGCCACCGGCCTTTTTCTGTTGTATATGCTATAGACTCTGAACGCCAATTCAGTGGTGCTGTCAGAATCTATAACCTACAGCAAGAGTCTTGTTCAAGACGGCGCAGTAAGCCGAGCAATTCGGCCCCGAAGCATGAAAATGGTTGCTTCTTGATACCAGGTATCAGGTCTAAAGCTGGGGAATGCAGATGACTTACTCCTATACTGAGAAAAAGCGGATTCGCAAAGATTTTAGTAAATTGCCGTCCGTGATGGATGTTCCCTATTTGCTGTCTATACAGCTGGATTCGTTCCGGGACTTCCTCCAAAGTGAAGCCGCGCCCGAAAATCGTCGGGAAACCGGTCTCCACGCAGCATTCAAATCCGTATTCCCGATTGTCAGTTATTCTGGCAACGCCGCACTCGAATACGTGAGTTACCGCATCGGCGAGCCGGTATTTGACGTCAAGGAATGCCAGCTTAGGGGCGTCACCTACGCAGCACCGCTGCGGGTGAAAGTAAGACTTATCATTTACGATAAGGAATCGTCCAATAAGGCGATCAAGGATATTAAAGAGCAGGAAGTCTACATGGGCGAAATGCCCCTGATGACCGAGAACGGTACCTTCGTTATCAATGGTACCGAGCGTGTTATCGTTTCCCAGCTCCACCGTTCACCCGGTGTGTTCTTCGATCATGACAAAGGCAAGACCCACTCGTCAGGTAAGCTGTTGTATTCGGCGCGAGTGATTCCTTACCGTGGTTCCTGGCTGGACTTCGAGTTCGATGCCAAGGACTCGGTCTTTGTCCGTATTGACCGTCGCCGTAAGTTGCCCGCGTCTATCCTCCTGCGTGCCCTGGGTTACAACTCAGAGCAGATGCTGGAGATGTTCTTTGATACCAGTAAGTTCAGCATTGGTCCTGAAGTGTGCAAGCTGGAACTTGTTCCAAGCCGCCTGCGCGGTGACATTGCCACGTTCGACATCAAGGACAAAAAGGGCTCTGTCATCGTTGAAGAGGGACGCCGGATCACCGCTCGTCATATCAAGCAGCTTGAAAAAGCGGGCTTGACCGAGCTGGAAGTGCCAACGGAATACCTCCACGGCCGTGTACTCTCGAAAGACATGGTGGACACCAAGTCCGGAGAAGTATTGGTTGAGTGCAATACCGAGCTGACTGAAGAGGTCGTTACCAAGATTCTCGACGCTGGCGTTACAGAGATTGAAACTCTGTACACCAACGATCTTGATTGTGGCCCGTTCATGTCGGACACGCTGCGCATTGATCCTACCCGTACGCCTCTGGAGGCGCTGGTTGAGATCTACCGCATGATGCGCCCGGGAGAGCCGCCCACCAAGGAGTCGGCCGAGAACCTGTTCAATAACCTGTTCTTCTCTGAAGAGCGGTATGACCTGTCCTCCGTTGGCCGCATGAAGCTGAATCGTCGCCTGCGTCGCGAAGAAAGCACCGGCGAAGGCACGTTGACCCACGACGACATCATCGATGTCCTCAAAACACTGATCGATATTCGTAACGGTCAGGGCAACGTTGATGACATTGATAACCTGGGCAACCGTCGGGTTCGTTGTGTGGGCGAGATGGCGGAGAACCAGTTCCGCGTTGGCCTGGTGCGTGTTGAGCGTGCAGTTCGTGAGCGCCTAAGCCTGGCGGAAAGCGAAGGCCTGATGCCTCAGGACCTGATCAACGCGAAGCCGGTTGCGGCTGCGGTGAAGGAATTCTTCGGATCCAGCCAGCTGTCCCAGTTCATGGATCAGAACAACCCGCTGTCGGAAGTGACTCACAAGCGTCGTATTTCGGCTCTCGGCCCTGGTGGTCTGACCCGCGAGCGTGCCGGCTTCGAAGTCCGTGACGTACACCCGACTCACTACGGTCGTGTCTGCCCCATCGAGACGCCGGAAGGCCCGAACATCGGCCTGATCAACTCGTTGGCAACCTATGCCCGTTCCAACTCCTACGGTTTCCTCGAGAGCCCGTACCGGAAAGTTGTGGACGGACTGGTAACTGACGAAGTGGTCTATCTCTCCGCGATTGAAGAGAGCAACTACATCATCGCCCAGGCCAGTGCGGCAATGGATGAGAGCAAGCGTCTGTCAGATGAGCTGGTAACGGTTCGTCATCAGAACGAGTTCACCGTGACACCGCCGGAAAACGTCAATTTCATGGACGTTTCACCGCGTCAGGTGGTTTCGGTCGCCGCGTCGCTGATTCCGTTCCTGGAGCACGATGACGCCAACCGTGCATTGATGGGCTCCAACATGCAGCGCCAGGCAGTTCCGACGTTGCGTTCGCAGGTGCCTTTGGTGGGTACTGGCGTTGAACGTACTGTGGCGCAGGACTCCGGCGTTTGCGTAACCGCTCGTCGCGGTGGTGTGATCGAAAGCGTGGACGCGGCCCGCATTGTGGTGCGTGTAAACGACGGCGAGACCGAAGCTGGTGATGCTGGTGTGGATATCTACAACCTCACCAAGTACACCCGTTCGAACCAGAACACCTGTATCAACCAGCGCTCCATCGTTAACCAGGGCGACGAAATTGCCCGTGGTGACGTGCTGGCTGACGGTCCCTCCGTGGATCTGGGTGAACTGGCCCTGGGGCAGAACATGCGTATCGCGTTCATGCCCTGGAACGGTTACAACTTTGAGGACTCCATCCTCATTTCCGAGAAAGTGGTTCAGGAAGATCGCCTGACCACCATCCACATTCAGGAACTGACTTGTGTGGCTCGGGATACCAAGTTGGGTAGCGAAGAAATCACCGCGGATATTCCGAACGTTGGTGAAAGTGCGCTGTCCAAGCTGGATGAGTCCGGCATCGTATATATCGGTGCGGAAGTCGGTCCTGGCGACATCCTGGTTGGCAAGGTAACACCGAAGGGTGAAACCCAGCTGACCCCAGAGGAGAAGCTGCTAAGGGCCATCTTCGGTGAGAAGGCTTCGGACGTGAAGGACACGTCCTCACGTGTGCCTACCGGCACCCGTGGTACGGTTATCGACGTTCAGGTCTTTACCCGTGACGGCATCGAAAAGGACACGCGTGCCCAGTCCATCGAAAAAGAGCAGTTGGACGAGTATCGCAAGGACCTGAAGGACGAGTACCGCATTGTAGAGGGTGCCACCTTTGAGCGTCTGACCAATGCCCTCAAGGGGCAGGAAGTCATCAGCGGTCCGGGCCTGAAGAAAGGCGCCAAGCTGGACGAGTCGTACCTGGCAGAATTGCCGCGTGATGACTGGTTCAAGCTGCGAATGAAGGACGAGGCGCTGAACGAGCTGCTTGAGAAATCAGAGCAGGGCCTTGAAGATCGCAAGAAGGAGCATGAAGCGCGCTTTGACGATAAGAAGGGCAAGCTTCAGCAGGGTGATGACCTTGCTCCAGGTGTTCTCAAGATCGTCAAGGTTTACCTCGCGATCAAGCGTCGGATTCAGCCGGGCGACAAGATGGCCGGCCGTCACGGTAACAAAGGTGTTATCTCGGCAGTGATGCCGATTGAGGACATGCCGTACGACGAGTATGGCAATACCGTTGATATCGTGCTGAACCCGTTGGGTGTTCCGTCGCGGATGAACGTCGGTCAGGTTCTCGAAACGCACCTGGGTGCCGCTGCCAAGGGTCTGGGCGAGCGCATCAGCCGGATGCTGGAGGAGCAGCGTAAGATCGCTGAGCTCCGCAACCTGCTGGATGAGATCTACAACCACTCGGACGAGGTCACCAAGGTGGACCTGGATTCGCTGAGTGACAAAGAGATCCTGGCCCTGGCCAACAATCTGCGCACGGGTGTTCCCATGGCGACGCCGGTCTTCGACGGTGCCAAGGAAGCCGAGGTCAAGCGTATGCTTGAGCTGGCAGGTCTTAGTACGACTGGCCAGACTGTGCTGTACGACGGCCGCACGGGCGATGAATTTGACCGCCCTGTGACGGTTGGCTACATGTACATCCTCAAGCTGAACCACTTGATCGACGACAAGATGCACGCTCGTTCCACCGGTTCGTACAGCCTGGTTACCCAGCAGCCGCTGGGTGGTAAGGCGCAGTTCGGTGGTCAGCGCTTCGGTGAGATGGAAGTGTGGGCTCTCGAGGCCTACGGTGCGGCGTATACGCTGCAGGAAATGCTTACCGTGAAGTCTGATGATGTGAATGGTCGGACCAAGATGTACAAGAACATTGTCGATGGCGATCATCGTATGGAGCCGGGCATGCCCGAGTCCTTCAATGTTCTGGTCAAGGAAATCCGCTCGCTGGGTATCGACATCGAGCTGGAATCCGACTGAGCCGAATTGTTTTTGGCAGCGTGAGCGGGTACCGGTCGGTGCCCGCCCGAGAATAACGCCATCCGGAGCTGTTACTGATGAAAGATTTGCTGAATCTTCTCAAAAACCAGAACCAGAAGCAGGAATTTGACGCCATCCGTATTGGCCTGGCGTCGCCTGACATGATCCGTTCATGGTCTTTTGGTGAGGTCAAAAAGCCTGAGACCATCAACTACCGTACGTTCAAGCCTGAGCGTGACGGTCTTTTCTGTGCCAAGATCTTCGGCCCGATCAAGGATTACGAGTGCCTGTGCGGTAAGTACAAGCGGCTCAAGCACCGTGGTGTCATCTGCGAGAAGTGCGGTGTTGAAGTGGCACTGGCCAGTGTGCGCCGTGAGCGTATGGGGCACATCGAGCTCGCCAGCCCGGTCGCCCACATCTGGTTCCTGAAATCACTGCCGTCCCGCATCGGCCTGATGCTGGACATGACCCTGCGCGATATCGAGCGGGTTCTGTATTTTGAGTCGTTCATTGTGATCGAGCCGGGTATGACCACCCTCGAGCGCGGTCAATTGCTGAACGACGAGCAGTATTACGAAGCCCTCGAAGAGTTCGGTGACGAATTCGATGCCCGCATGGGTGCTGAAGCCGTCCAAGAACTGCTGGAAGGTATTGATCTGCAGGCCGAAGTTGAGACTCTGCGGGAAGAAATTCCCCAGACCAACTCCGAAACCAAGATCAAGAAGTTCAGCAAGCGTCTGAAGATTCTTGAGGCCTTTCTGTATTCCGGCAACAAGCCGGGCGACATGGTCATGACCGTTCTGCCGGTTCTGCCGCCGGATCTTCGTCCGCTGGTGCCGCTGGATGGTGGCCGTTTTGCCACGTCCGACCTGAACGACCTGTATCGCCGGGTGATCAACCGGAATAACCGTCTCAAGCGCCTGCTGGAGCTGAATGCGCCCGACATCATCGTGCGCAACGAGAAGCGGATGCTGCAGGAAGCTGTGGATGCGTTGCTGGACAATGGTCGTCGTGGTCGTGCCATCACTGGCACCAACAAGCGCCCGCTGAAGTCTCTGGCAGACATGATCAAGGGTAAGCAGGGTCGCTTCCGTCAGAACCTGCTCGGTAAGCGTGTGGACTACTCCGGTCGTTCCGTGATCGTGGTTGGTCCGTACCTGCGTCTGCACCAGTGTGGTCTGCCGAAGAAGATGGCGTTGGAGCTGTTCAAGCCGTTCATCTTCTCGAAGCTTGAGCACCGTGGCTTGGCGACCACCATCAAGGCCGCCAAGAAGATGGTCGAGCGTGAGGAAGGCGTGGTCTGGGATATCCTGGACGAGGTCATCCGTGAGCATCCGATCATGCTGAACCGGGCACCGACTCTGCACCGTCTGGGTATCCAGGCGTTCGAGCCGGTACTGATCGAAGGTAAAGCTATTCAGTTGCATCCGCTGGTGTGTGCGGCCTACAACGCCGACTTCGACGGTGACCAGATGGCGGTCCATGTGCCGCTGACCCTGGAAGCCCAGCTCGAAGCTCGTGCGTTGATGATGTCCACCAACAACGTGCTGTCGCCGGCCAACGGCGAGCCAATCATCGTGCCGTCCCAGGACGTTGTATTGGGTCTTTACTACATGACCCGCGAGCGCAAGAGCGCGGTCGGTGAAGGCATGGTGTTTGCCGATGTTAAAGAGGCGCACCGTGCCTATGGTGCTGGCAAGGTTGACCTCCAGGCGATCGTCAAGGTCCGGGTCAAGGAAGTCACGATCCAGGAAGACGGCGAGCGTACCGAAGAGTACAAGATCGTTGACACTACTGTTGGTCGCGCGCTGTTGTTCGATATTGTGCCTGACGGCCTGTCTTATGAACTGGTCAACAAGCCGATGGTCAAGAAATCGATCTCGAACCTGATCAACACCTGTTACCGTGATGCCGGCCTCAAGGATACTGTTATCTTTGCCGACCAGCTCATGTACATGGGCTACCACTATGCCACGGTTTCCGGTATCTCGATCGGCTTCAACGATTTCGAGATTCCTCCCGAGAAATACGAGCTGGTGGATGCAGCTTCCGAGGAAGTGAAGGACATCGAGACCCAGTACGCATCCGGTCTGCTGACCCAGGGTGAGAAGTACAACAAGGTTATCGATATCTGGTCCCGTGCCAACGACAAAGTGTCGAAGGCGATGATGGATCGGCTCTCGAAAGAGCAGGTTATCGGGCCAGACGGCAAACCGGTCAAAGGTGAGGACGGCGAAGACCTGATGCAGGAGTCGTTCAACTCGGTTTACATGATGGCCGATTCCGGTGCCCGGGGTTCCGCCGCTCAGATTCGTCAGCTGGCTGGTATGCGTGGCCTGATGGCGAAGCCGGACGGCTCCATCATTGAGACGCCGATCACCGCGAACTTCCGTGAGGGTCTGAACGTACTCCAGTACTTCATATCCACCCACGGTGCCCGTAAGGGTCTGGCGGATACGGCGCTGAAGACCGCGAACTCAGGTTACCTGACTCGCCGCCTGGTGGACGTTTCCCAGGATCTGGTCGTTACCGAAACAGACTGTGGTACCGAGGAAGGCCTGCTGATGACGCCGCACATCGAGGGTGGCGACGTTGTTGTACCGTTGGGTGATCGTGTGCTTGGTCGTGTTACGGCCCGTGCAGCCTTTACTCCGACGGACAAGGACAATGCTGTCGTCGAGGCCGGCGTCCTGCTGGACGAGAAAGCGGTTGAGGCACTTGAGGGCGCCGGTGTGGATGAGGTCTGGGTTCGCTCAGCGATCACCTGTGAGACCCGTCACGGCATCTGCTCCAAGTGTTACGGTCGTGATCTGGCGCGTGGCCACGAAGTCAACGTTGGCGAAGCGGTCGGTGTTATCGCGGCGCAATCCATCGGTGAGCCGGGTACCCAGTTGACCATGCGTACCTTCCACATTGGTGGTGCGGCAAGCCGGGCGTCCGCAGTCGACAATATCCAGGTCAAGCACGGCGGCACTGTTCGCCTGCACAACCTGAAATCGATCGAGAAGAGCGACGGCACCCTGGTTGTTGTGTCCCGCTCCTCCGCGTTGGCCATTGCCGACGAGCAGGGCCGTGAACGTGAGTGGTACAAGCTGCCTTACGGCGCGGTGCTGTCTGTCAAGCACGGTGATGCCGTGGAAGCGGGCGTTGCGGTTGCCAAGTGGGATCCGCACACACACCCAATCATCGCCGAAGCGGAAGGTACCGCCAAGTTCGTCAACATGGATCAGGGCATTACCGTCCGTACCCAGACCGATGAACTGACGGGTCTTTCCACGATGGAGGTTATCGACCCGAAAGAGCGTCCGGCTGCAGGTAAGGACATCCGTCCTGCGATTCAGTTGATCGACGACAAAGGTGACGATGTCGAGTTGCCGGGTGGTGGTACTGCGATCTTCTTCCTGCCGGCCAACGCGCTGGTGACCATGGCCAACGGCGCCAAAATCGAGCTGGGTGACGTGGTTGCCCGTATTCCGCAGGAAAGCTCGAAGACCCGGGACATCACCGGTGGTCTGCCGCGGGTTGCCGATCTGTTCGAGGCCCGTCGCCCGAAAGAGTCGTCCATCCTGGCCGAAGTCAGTGGTGTGGTGTCCTTCGGTAAGGAGACCAAGGGTAAGAAGCGTCTGGTGATCACGCCGAAGGATGCTGACCCGTATGAGGTTCTGATTCCCAAGCATCGCCAGATGAACGTGTTCGAGGGTGAAACCGTCGAGAAGGGTGAGGTTATCTCCGATGGCCCGTCCAACCCGCACGACATCCTTCGTCTTCTGGGTGTGGTTGCGTTGGCGAAGTACATTACCAACGAAATCCAGGATGTTTACCGTCTGCAGGGTGTTGTCATCAACGATAAGCATATTGAGGTTATCGTTCGACAAATGCTGCGTAAGGTAGAGATCACCGATGCCGGCGATACCAGCCTGCTGGCTGGCGATCAGGTGGAAATTACCCAGTTCATGGAAGAGAACGAAAAAGCAGAAGCAGGGGACAAGGAAACTGCGCGTTGCGAACGCTTGCTGCTGGGTATCACCAAGGCATCTCTGGCAACAGAGTCGTTCATTTCCGCGGCATCGTTCCAGGAAACCACGCGGGTGCTGACCGAAGGCGCCGTGACTGGCAAGCGGGATTACCTCCGTGGCCTGAAGGAGAACGTCGTCGTTGGTCGCCTGATCCCGGCGGGTACCGGTCTGGCGTACCACGCCGAGCGTCGCCGTAAGCGTGACCTGGAAGAGCAGGGCGTAACGGCGGCGGATGTCGAAGAAGCTCTGAGTGCCGAGCTCAACCGCGAAAGCTGAGTTGGCCGGTAACGCCACCCACCGGTAGTTACTTACCCGGTGGGTGGTTAAAAAGAGATCAGTCATCTTGACTGTTCAGGGGCGCAGGCTTAAACTTGCGACCCTCAAATTTTACCCCCGCCTGTCGGGGGTAAGTTTCATTGATATGGTTTGTTGGAGTTTGCTTACATGGCAACGATTAATCAGTTGGTGCGTAAGCCTCGTAAACGCAAAGCGGCCAAGAGTGACGTTCCTGCTCTGCAGGCGTGCCCTCAGCGTCGTGGTGTATGCACCCGTGTATACACAACCACGCCGAAGAAGCCGAACTCAGCGCTGCGTAAAGTATGCCGTGTTCGTCTGACTAACGGCTACGAGGTTTCCTCATACATTGGTGGTGAAGGTCACAACCTTCAGGAGCACAGTGTTGTGCTGATCCGTGGCGGTCGAGTAAAAGACCTTCCGGGTGTGCGCTATCACACTGTTCGCGGAACGCTGGACACCCAGGGTGTGCAGAACCGTAAGCAGGGCCGCTCCAAGTACGGTGCAAAACGACCCAAGTCCTGATGTCCCACGCGGGTGTCTTTTATCGTTGCTACGTAGAACGGTAAGAGTAAGGCTGAGTAGCTGATGCTATCTCAGGGGTTCCTGAAGACCTTTTAATAGATAAGGGCTTATCGATGCCTAGAAGAAGAGTTGCAGCAAAACGGGAAATTATCCCGGATCCTAAGTTCGGCAGTGCACGGCTGGCCAAGTTCATCAACCATGTGATGGAGAGTGGCAAGAAAGCTGTCGCTGAGCGCATTGTTTATGGCGCGCTCGATATCGTTGCCGACAAATCCAAGGAAGAGCCGATCGACATGTTCGAGAAGGCCCTGGAAAACATCCAGCCGATGGTTGAAGTTAAATCCCGTCGCGTGGGTGGTGCTACCTACCAGGTGCCTGTCGAAGTACGGCCTTCACGTCAGAACGCGCTGGCTATGCGCTGGCTCGTAGAATACTCACGGAAGCGTGGTGAAAAGTCCATGGCGCAGCGTCTGGCAGGTGAAATCCTGGATGCCGCTGATAGCAAGGGCTCCGCTGTTAAGAAGCGCGAAGACGTTCATCGCATGGCAGAAGCCAACAAGGCGTTCTCTCACTTCCGTTTCTAATCAGCCGAGGTTCATACAGTGGCACGCAAGACTCCGATCAAGAGATACAGAAACATTGGTATTTGTGCGCACGTTGATGCGGGCAAGACCACAACCACCGAGCGGGTTCTGTTCTATACAGGCATTTCCCACAAAATCGGTGAGGTTCATGATGGTGCAGCAACCATGGACTGGATGGAGCAGGAGCAGGAGCGTGGTATTACCATCACGTCTGCTGCGACTACCTGTTTCTGGCAGGGTATGGACAAGCAGTATCCCGAGCACCGCGTAAACATCATCGACACCCCGGGGCACGTTGACTTCACCATCGAAGTGGAGCGTTCCCTGCGTGTGCTCGATGGTGCGGTTGTGGTGTTCTGCGGCTCCTCTGGTGTTGAGCCGCAGTCCGAGACTGTTTGGCGTCAGGCTAATAAATACGAAGTGCCCCGCATGGTGTTCGTCAACAAGATGGACCGTGCCGGCGCCAACTTCCTGCGCGTCGTTGAGCAGATCAAGAACCGTCTGGGTGCGACTGCTGTGCCCATTCAGTTGCCGATCGGTGCTGAAGACGAGTTCGCCGGCCTGGTTGACCTGATTCGTAACAAGGCTATTTACTGGAACGAAGACGATGCTGGCGCTACTTATGACCAGCGCGACGTTCCGGCCGAGATGGCTGACGAGGTTGCGAAGTACCGCGAAGAAATGATGGAAGCGGCTGCGGAAGCTAACGAAGAGTTGATGGAGCGCTACCTCGAAGAGGGTGAGCTGAGCATCGAAGACATCAAGAAAGGTTTGCGTATCCGTACGCTCGCCAACGAGATCGTTGTCGCAACATGCGGTTCTGCCTTTAAGAACAAGGGTGTTCAGGCGGTACTGGATTCGGTTATCGAATTCCTGCCTGCGCCGGACGAAGTCAAGGCGATCCGTGGTGAAGTTGACGAAGACGGAACCGAAGAGACTCGTCAGGCTGACGACGACGCTCCGTTCTCTGCGCTCGCGTTCAAGATTGCTACCGACCCGTTCGTTGGTACTCTGACCTTCTTCCGGGTTTACTCCGGTAAGCTGGAGTCCGGTAATGCGGTATACAACTCCGTAAAGAGCAAGAAAGAGCGCGTCGGCCGTATGGTTCAGATGCACTCCAAAGAGCGTCAGGAAATCAAAGAGGTTCTCGCGGGTGATATTGCTGCGGCAATCGGCCTGAAGAGTGTCACTACCGGTGATACCCTGTGTGACGAGAACCATAAGATCATCCTGGAGCGCATGGAGTTCCCTGAACCGGTAATTTCGGTAGCCGTTGAGCCGAAGTCGAAGGCTGACCAAGAGAAAATGGGTGTCGCTCTGGGCAAGCTTGCTCAGGAAGATCCGTCTTTCCAGGTTCGTACCGATGAAGAGTCTGGCCAGACCATCATCTCCGGTATGGGTGAGCTTCACCTGGACATCATCGTTGACCGGATGCGTCGCGAGTTCAAGGTGGAAGCGAACATTGGTAAGCCGCAGGTGGCTTATCGTGAGTGCATCCGTAAGAACGTGGATGTGGAAGGTAAGTTCGTGCGTCAGTCCGGCGGTCGTGGTCAGTATGGTCATGTCAAGCTCAAGCTTGAGCCGCTGCCTCTCGATGAGGAGGATGGCGAGAACTTCATCTTTGTAAACGAAATCGTTGGTGGTGTGGTTCCCAAGGAATACATTCCCGCTGTTCAGCAGGGCATTGAAGAGCAGATGAAGAACGGCTGCCTGGCCGGTTATCCTCTGCTGCGGATCAAGGCCACGCTGTACGATGGTTCCTACCATGACGTTGACTCCAACGAGATGGCGTTCAAGGTCGCCGGTTCCATGGCGATGAAGAAAGGCGCGTTGGAGGCCAGTCCGGCCCTTCTTGAGCCTCTCATGAGGGTCGAGTGCGTTACCCCGGAAGAGTATATGGGTGACGTCGTTGGTGATCTGAACCGCCGTCGTGGTCTGGTTCAGGGTATGGAAGACGGCCCTTCGGGCAAGACAATCCGTGCCGAGGTTCCGTTGTCGGAGATGTTCGGTTACGCCACCGATCTGCGTTCTGCAACGCAGGGTCGGGCGTCTTATGCGATGGAGTTCTCCCGCTATATGGAAGCTCCTTCGAACATTGCCGAAGCGATCATTAAAAAGGGTTGATCCCCAGGACTTAAGAAACAGGAAGAGGTGTAACCGTGTCTAAAGCAAAATTTGAGCGTAATAAGCCGCACGTAAACGTGGGCACCATTGGTCACGTAGACCATGGCAAGACCACGCTGACAGCCGCGCTGACTCGTGTGTGTCACGAAGTGTGGGGTACTGGTAGTGCAAGCGCATTCGACCAGATCGATAACGCACCGGAAGAGAAGGCGCGTGGTATTACCATCGCGACGTCTCACGTTGAGTACGATTCACCGGCGCGTCACTATGCGCACGTTGACTGCCCGGGCCACGCTGACTATGTGAAGAACATGATCACGGGTGCGGCTCAGATGGATGGCGCTATCCTGGTTTGTTCCGCAGCTGACGGCCCCATGCCGCAGACTCGCGAGCACATCCTGCTGTCCCGTCAGGTAGGTGTTCCTTTCATCGTTGTGTTCCTGAACAAAGCGGACATGGTTGATGACGAAGAGCTGCTTGAGCTGGTCGAGATGGAAGTTCGCGAACTGCTGAGCCAGTACGACTTCCCAGGCGACGACACTCCGATCGTTACCGGTTCCGCGCTGATGGCGCTGGAAGGTAAGGACGACAACGAGATGGGTACTACCGCTGTTAAGAAGCTGGTAGAAGCCCTGGACGAATACATTCCGGATCCTGAGCGTGCGATTGATCAGCCGTTCCTGATGCCGATCGAGGACGTGTTCTCCATCTCTGGTCGCGGTACGGTAGTAACCGGTCGTGTTGAGCGTGGCATCATCAAGGTTGGTGACGAAGTCGAAATCATTGGTATCAAAGATACCGTGAAGACGGTTTGTACCGGTGTTGAGATGTTCCGTAAGCTGCTGGACGAAGGCCGTGCTGGTGAGAACGTTGGTGTTCTTCTGCGTGGTACCAAGCGTGACGACGTTGAGCGTGGTCAGGTACTGGCGGTTCCGGGCTCCATCACTCCGCACACCAAGTTTGAGTGCGAAGTGTACGTGCTGAGCAAAGAAGAAGGTGGTCGTCATACCCCGTTCTTTAAGGGTTATCGTCCGCAGTTTTACTTCCGTACCACCGACGTCACAGGTTCCTGTGAGCTGCCGGAAGGTGTGGAAATGGTAATGCCGGGTGACAACGTGAAGATGAGTGTTACCCTGATTGCTCCGATCGCCATGGAAGATGGTCTGCGCTTCGCGATTCGCGAAGGTGGCCGTACCGTTGGTGCCGGCGTAGTCTCAAAGATCATCGAGTAAATCACTCGGGTGATCTGAGGGAAAGGGGGGGCTGTAAGTCAGCCCCTTTTTCCGTTTCAGCCGCACAATCCGACCCAGTTGAGTCGCTGCTGATCGCAGTTGACACTGCTGGGTATTATGCATACAATGCGGCTCCTTTTTTTGAAGGTCGGCTAACTAGTAGCTGCTACGAGTGGAGTTTGGTGCATCATGCAAAGCCAAAAAATTCGAATCCGGTTGAAGGCGTTTGATTATCGCCTAATCGACCAGTCAACGCAGGAGATTGTCGATACCGCGAAGCGGACCGGCGCTCAAGTGCGTGGGCCAATCCCTCTGCCGACGCGGAAGGAAAAGTACACCGTTCTGATTTCACCGCACGTCAACAAAGACGCGCGCGATCAGTACGAGATTCGTACACACAAGCGTTTGCTGGATATCGTCGAGCCGACGGAAAAGACAGTAGATGCTTTGATGAAGCTGGATCTGGCAGCAGGTGTAGACGTTCAGATCAGCCTCGGCTAACGCCAAGCGTTAGTCTGTGTAACTGTCATAAGGCCATAGAGGGTGAGAGCCCCGTACACTTAAGAGGTGAAACATGGCAATTGGAATTGTCGGTCGCAAGGCCGGTATGACCCGTATTTTTACGGAAGACGGGCAAGCATTGTCCGTAACGGTAATTGAGGTTGAGCCCAACCGCATTACCCAGCTGAAAACTCTAGAAAGCGATGGCTATCGTGCGGTTCAGGTAACCGTTGGAAAGCGTCGTTCCTCTCGTGTGACTAAAAGCGAAGCGGGCCATTACGCCAAAGCCGGAGTTGAGGCAGGTCGTGGTTTGTGGGAATTCCGTCTCGCTGATGGCGAAGGCGAAGAGCTGGCTGCAGGCGGAGAAATTACCGCTTCCATCTTTGAAGATGGCCAGGTCGTTGATGCTGTTGGTCAGTCCAAGGGTAAAGGTTTCCAGGGCGGCGTAAAGCGCTGGAACTTCTCCATGCAGGACGCTACACACGGTAACTCCCTTTCTCATCGTGCTCCGGGTTCCATTGGTCAGAACCAGACTCCGGGCAAGGTATTCAAGGGCAAAAAGATGGCGGGCCAGATGGGCAATGCGCAGGTGACCGTGCAGAACCTGCAAGTCGTCCGTGTCGACGCCGAACGCAACCTTCTGCTGATTCGTGGTGCCGTTCCGGGCGCGACCGGTGGAAATGTTGTCATCAAGCCTGCAGTTAAAGCCTGAGGAGCGGTGCGATGGAATTGACTATTACAGGTAGCGGCAAGGGGATCTCGGTTTCCGACGCTGCATTCGCCAAAGATTTTAATGAGTCACTGGTTCACCAGGTTGTCACCGCGTATATGTCCGGTGCACGTCAGGGTACCCGTGCTCAGAAAACACGTTCGGAAGTCGCTGGAGGTGGTAAGAAGCCCTGGCGTCAGAAGGGTACGGGTCGTGCCCGTGCCGGTACCATCCGCAGTCCGCTGTGGCGGTCCGGTGGTGTTACCTTCGCTGCCAAGCCTCAGAGTTTTGAGCAGAAGGTAAACCGCAAAATGTACCGCGCAGCGATGCGCTCCATTTTTTCCGAGCTGGTCCGTCAGGAGCGCCTGGTTGTGGTTGACGACATGAATGTCGAAACACCCAAAACCAAGGCCTTCACTGCCAAGCTGAGCGATATCGGTGTCAGTAACGCGCTGATTCTGTCTGACAACGTCGAGCAGAACCTGCACTTGGCCTCTCGCAACATTCCGCATGTTGATGTGCGCGATGTTGCCGGTCTTGACCCGGTTAGCCTTGTCGCCTTCGACAAAGTGGTTGTGACTGTTCCCGCTCTGAAGAAAATCGAGGAGATGCTGGGATGAATCAGGAACGTATTTACAAGGTTCTTCTTGGGCCTCACGTATCAGAGAAAGCCTCTCTGGTAGCGGAAAGCGGTCAGGTGGTGTTCCGTGTAGCCTCTGACGCAACCAAGCCCGAGATCAAGAAAGCCGTTGAGCAGCTGTTCAACGTCACCGTCGAAGGTGTTCAGGTTCTGAACCGTAAGGGTAAGCTCAAGCGTACCGTTCGCGGCTTCGGCAAGCGTGCTGACATTCGTAAGGCTTACGTAAAGCTTGCGGACGGTCAGGACATTGATTTTCTGGATGTGGAATAAGGTAAAGGGGTCGTAAAATGCCGATCGTCAAAACCAAGCCAACATCTGCCGGCCGCCGTCACGTTGTTAAGCTCTTTAACCCTGATCTTCACAAGGGGCGCCCTTACGAGCCGTTGGTAGAAACACTGAGTAAATCGGGTGGTCGTAACCATTTTGGTCGCATCACTACCCGTCACATTGGTGGTGGACATAAAAAGCACTACCGTGTCATTGACTTTAAGCGGACCAAAGATGGTATTCCGGCGACTAT
The DNA here is from genome assembly GCF_055524115.1 of Marinobacter sp. V34. Classification (NCBI taxonomy): domain Bacteria; kingdom Pseudomonadati; phylum Pseudomonadota; class Gammaproteobacteria; order Pseudomonadales; family Marinobacteraceae; genus Marinobacter; species Marinobacter sp. V34. Next base: position 28,730 of record NZ_JBUPZY010000013.1, read on the forward strand.
CGAGCGCCTGGAATACGATCCTAACCGCTCTGCGCACATTGCGCTGATCAAGTACGCTGATGGCGAGCGCCGCTACATTATCGCTCCCAAAGGTATGCAGATTGGTGATCCTGTGCGCTCCGGCATCGACGCGCCGATTAAAGTAGGAAGCACGCTGCCACTCCGGAATATTCCGGTCGGTTCCGTGATTCACTGCGTCGAAATCAAGCCTGGCAAAGGTGCTCAGCTGGCTCGCTCTGCGGGCGCATCCGTACAGCTGGTTGCTCGGGAGGGGGCTTATGCCACCATCCGCCTGCGCTCAGGTGAAATGCGTAAGGTGCTTGTTGACTGTCGCGCAACGTTGGGTGAAGTGTCCAACAGCGAACACAGTCTCAAGCAGCTTGGTAAAGCGGGTGCATCACGTTGGCGCGGTAAACGTCCAACAGTACGTGGTGTTGCTATGAACCCAGTTGACCACCCACATGGTGGTGGTGAAGGGCGTACCTCTGGCGGGCGTCACCCGGTTACTCCGTGGGGTGTTCCGACCAAAGGGCATAAGACTCGTAAGAACAAGCGTACTGACAAGATGATAGTACGTCGTCGTTCAGCCAAGTAAACGACTACATAGAGGTAAATGCTGTGCCACGTTCTTTGAAGAAAGGTCCTTTTATAGACCTGCATCTGTTGAAGAAGGTCGAGGCAGCTCTGGAAGCGAACGACAAGCGGCCGATCAAAACCTGGTCCCGCCGGTCGACAGTGTTTCCGGAGATGGTAGGCCTGACCATTGCAGTCCACAACGGCAAGCAGCACGTGCCGGTTTATGTCACCGAAGATATGGTTGGGCATAAGCTGGGTGAGTTCGCGGCAACGCGTACTTATCGTGGTCATGCGGCCGACAAGAAAGCTAAACGCTGATTGTGAGGTAATAGAAATGGAAGTAGCAGCCAAGTACAAGGGCGCTCGCCTCTCAGCTCAGAAAGCGCGTCTTGTCGCTGACCAAGTACGCGGCAAGGCTGTTGAGGACGCCCTGAACATTCTGACTTTCAGCCCGAAGAAGGCGGCGGTCATTCTCAAGAAAGCCCTTGAGTCTGCCATCGCCAACGCTGAGCATAACGAAGGTCTGGACGTAGATGATTTGCGGGTTTCCACCGTTATGGTGGATGAGGGTCCGACGCTCAAGCGAATCAAAGCTCGAGCCAAGGGGCGCGCTGACCGGATTTTCAAGCGCACCTGTCATATCACCGTCAAGGTCGCCGACAAGTAGGAGATGCTCAGATGGGTCATAAAGTAAATCCAACCGGCATGCGCCTGGGTGTGATCAAAGAGCACAACTCAGTGTGGTACGCCGAAAAGGCGGAATACGCGAACAACCTGTTGAACGATATTCAGGTTCGCGAATTCCTTGACAAGCGTCTGGTAAAGGCGTCTGTCAGCAAGATTGTGATCGAGCGCCCTGCTCAGAACGCCCGTATCACGATCCATACAGCCCGTCCCGGTATTGTTATCGGTAAGAAGGGTGAAGATGTTGACCGTCTGCGTCGCGAAGTCAGCGACATGATGGGTGTGCCCGTGCACATCAACATCGAAGAAGTCCGCAAGCCGGACCTGGATGCCCGCCTGGTCGCGCAGAACGTTGCCGGTCAGCTGGAGCGTCGTGTGATGTTCCGTCGCGCCATGAAGCGTGCGGTTCAGAACGCCATGCGCCAGGGTGCGAAAGGCATCAAGATCCAGGTAGGCGGTCGTCTCGGGGGTGCTGAAATTGCCCGTTCCGAGTGGTATCGCGAAGGTCGTGTACCGCTGCACACACTGCGTGCAGATATTGATTACTCGACCTACGAAGCGAAAACCACTTACGGCATTATCGGCGTCAAGGTATGGATCTTCAAAGGTGAGATTCTTGGTGGTATGGAGCAGGTCCGTGCCGACAAGAAAGCCTCTGGGAAGAAAGGTTCTAAGTAAAGGGGCACTCAAATGCTGCAACCAAAACGCACCAAATTTCGCAAGGTAATGAAAGGCCGTAACACCGGTCTTGCGCACCGTGCTAACAAGGTGAGCTTCGGTGAATACGGATTGAAGGCGACAAGCCGTGGACGTATAACTGCGCGCCAGATTGAGGCAGCGCGTCGTACCATGACTCGCCGCATCAAGCGGGGCGGTAAGATCTGGATCCGGATTTTTCCGGACAAGCCGATCTCCAGCAAGCCGCTCGAAGTACGAATGGGTAAAGGTAAGGGTTCTGTCGAGTACTGGGTGGCTGAAATTCAGCCAGGCCGGATGCTGTATGAGATGGAAGGTGTCTCCGAGGAAATCGCTCGTGACGCATTCACTCTTGCTGCGGCCAAGCTACCCGTACAGACCACCTTTGTAACGAGGACGGTGATGTGATGAAAGCAACAGAGCTGCGTGACAAGTCAGTCGAGGAGCTGAACAAAGAGCTGATCGACCTCCTGAAGGAGCAGTTCAACCTGCGCATGCGTAAGGCGACAGGTCAGCTGAATCAGTCTCATCTTCTTCCGAAGGTGAAGCGTGACATTGCTCGCGTGAAAACAGTTATGAATGAAAAGGCAGGACAGTAACATGACTGAAGCTACCCAAACTGCCAGAACCCTGAGCGGCAAGGTCGTGAGCAACAAAATGGAGAAATCCATTGTGGTTCTGGTTGAGCGCCAGGTTAAGCATCCTCTGTACGGTAAGTACATGAAGCGTTCATCCAAAATTCATGCTCACGACGAGAGCAATCAGTGCAACATCGGTGACACCGTTACAATCCAGGAAACCCGCCCGGTCTCCAAGACCAAAAGCTGGGCTCTGGTGGAAGTCACCGAACGCGCATCGAAGGTGTAACTCGCCCGGACGGTGAGTCTTGTCGTAACGGCAAAGTGGTTTCTGCTGGAGAATAACCATGATTCAGACTCAAACAATGCTTGAAGTCGCGGACAACAGTGGTGCACGTCAGGTTATGTGCATCAAGGTCCTGGGCGGTTCACATCGGCGTTATGCCAGCGTTGGGGATATCATCAAGGTAACCGTTAAGGAAGCCATCCCCCGCGGTAAAGTGAAAAAAGGCCAGGTCCTGAAAGCTGTCGTTGTACGTACCCGTAAAGGTGTGCGTCGTCCCGACGGGTCGCTTATTCGTTTCGACGGAAACGCGGCAGTACTTCTGAACAATCAGGACGCACCCATTGGTACCCGTATCTTCGGACCGGTTACCCGTGAACTGCGAAATGAGAAGTTCATGAAAATTATTTCACTGGCACCCGAAGTACTTTAAGGACCAGAGGCCGGTTATGAAAAAGATCAAACGAGATGACGAAGTAATCGTCACTACGGGGAAAGACCAAGGCAAACGTGGTAAAGTCCTGAAGGTTCAGGACGATGGCCGGGTTGTTGTTTCTGGGATCAATATGATCAAGAAACATACCAAGCCAAACCCGATGCTCGGCACCCCAGGTGGCATCGTCGAAAAAGAAGCACCTATCCAGGCTTCCAACGTGGCTATTTTTAATCCGCAGACCGGCAAAGCCGATCGCGTAGGCTTCCAGATCAAGGAAGACGGCGCCAAAGTGCGGATCTTTAAGTCCACGAAAGAAGTCGTCGATAACCAGTAAGCGGTGGTGGTTACGATGCTTAACATGAAAGAGCAGTACAGTAAGGAAGTGGTACCCGCCCTGCAGAAAGAGTTCAGCTACAAGAACATCATGCAGGTGCCACGTATCGAAAAGATCACCCTGAATATGGGTGTCGGCGAAGCGGTCGGTGACAAGAAGCTGATTGAGAACGCTGTGGCGGATCTTGAGCGCCTGGCAGGTCAAAAAGCCGTTGTCACTTTGGCACGTAAATCCGTAGCGGGCTTCAAAATCCGTGAAGGTTGGCCGATCGGTTGTAAAGTTACCCTGCGCGGTGAGCGTATGTGGGATTTCTTTGATCGTCTGGTTCACATTGCGGTACCCCGCATTCGTGACTTCCGCGGTCTGAATCCCAAGTCCTTCGATGGTCGCGGTAACTACAGCATGGGCGTGCGTGAGCAGATCATTTTCCCGGAGATCGAGTACGACAGAGTCGACAAGATCCGTGGACTTGATATCACCATCACCACCACTGCCGGTACCGACGATGAAGGTCGCGAACTGTTGAAAGCCTTCGGCTTTCCGTTCAAGAAATAAGGAACGAGTGTAATGGCTAAGGTTTCCATGAAAAACCGCGAGTTCAAGCGCGAAAAAACCGTTGCGAAGTACGCAGCGAAGCGCGCAGAGCTCAAGGCGATTATCAAGAACCCGAATACCAGCGATGATGACCGTTGGGATGCGCAGATGAAGCTGCAACAGCTTCCTCGTGATGCATCTCCTTCGCGTCTTCGTAATCGTTGCCAGGTTACAGGTCGTCCCCACGGCGTTCTGCGCAAGTTTAAGCTGTCACGTATCAAGTTGCGTGAAGCTGGCATGCGCGGTGATGTCCCGGGCCTGACTAAAGCAAGCTGGTAAGGCAGGTACTCTGACCACAGGTCAGGTGCCCGTTGGTAAGCGGTGCGGCGCGCCGCTGCACAACTAAAAAGATCAGGAGTCTCATACCAATGAGTATGCAAGATACGCTTGCGGATATGTTTACCCGTATCCGTAATGCACAGATGGCACAGAAGGCCGATGTGGCCATGCCATCTTCAAAGATGAAGATCTCCGTAGCCCAGGTCCTTAAGGACGAAGGTTACGTAGCCGATTTTTCCGTCTCAGCTGACGCGAAACCCGAGCTGACCATTAACCTCAAGTACTTCGGTGGCAAGCCGGTTATTGAGGAAATCAAGCGGGTCAGCCGTCCGAGTCTGCGCCAGTACAAGGGCGCTGGGGAGCTACCGAAAGTATCCGGTGGTCTGGGAGTCGCGATTGTCTCTACGTCCAGGGGCGTAATGACAGACCGCGCTGCACGTGCTGCCGGCGTGGGTGGCGAAGTCATCTGCACCGTATTTTAGGAGATACACATGTCCAGGGTTGCCAATAATCCTGTCGTGCTGCCTTCCGGTGTTGAGGTTAAGCTGAACGGACAGGAAATTAACGTGAAGGGGTCCAAAGGATCGCTTCAATTCACCATCCACCATGTGGTAGAGATCACGCAGGAAGAAAACGTTCTGCGCTTCGCACCCCGTGATGGAGCCAAACAGTCCCGCGCTCTTGCTGGTACTACCCGCGCACTGGTCAACAATATGGTGACCGGTGTGTCTGCAGGCTTCGAGCGCAAGCTCGCGCTGACGGGCGTAGGCTACCGTGCCCAGGCGCAAGGTAAGAAGCTCAATCTGACACTGGGTTTTTCACACCCGGTTGAATATGAGCTGCCCGAGGGGATTACCGCTGAAACTCCGTCCAATACGGAAGTTGTGATTCGCGGAATCGACAAGCAACAGGTTGGCCAGGTCGCTGCTGAAGTCCGCGCATTCCGTCCGCCAGAGCCTTATAAAGGCAAGGGTGTTCGTTATGCGGATGAGCAGGTCAGACGCAAAGAAGCCAAGAAGAAATAAGGCGGGACTATGAGCGCGAATAACGAAAGATTGCGTCGCGCACGCAAAGTGCGCATGAAGATCCGTAAGCTGGGCACCAACCGCCTGTGTGTACATCGTACACCCCGGCACATGTATGCCCAGGTTACGACTGCAGACGGCAGCAAGGTGCTGGCGGCTGCCTCCACGTTGGATAAGGACCTGCGCCAGGGTGCAACCGGTAACGTGGACGCTGCCAAAAAGGTCGGTCAGCTGATTGCTGAGCGCGCCAAGGCAGCAGGTGTAGAGCAGGTCGCTTTTGACCGCTCCGGTTACCGTTATCATGGTCGCGTCCAGGCTCTGGCCGACGCAGCTCGTGAAGCTGGCTTGCAATTCTAAGAGGTGGAGAAGATGAGCGTTAACGAACAGAAGGCGCCTGAGCTCCAGGAGAAGCTGGTTCAGGTCAATCGCGTCGCCAAGGTTGTTAAAGGCGGTCGTATTTTTGCCTTCACTGCACTGACTGTAGTGGGTGATGGCAAAGGACGCGTTGGTTTCGGTCGTGGCAAGGCGCGTGAAGTGCCGGTTGCGATCCAGAAAGCGATGGAAGCTGCACGCAAGAACATGGTCGATATCCCGCTTGACGGAAATACCCTGCAGTATGCGGTTAAAGCGCAGCATGGTGGTTCCAAGGTCTACATGCAGCCTGCATCCGAAGGTACCGGTATCATCGCCGGTGGCGCGATGCGTGCCGTACTGGAAGTAGCGGGTGTGCAGAACGTACTGTCCAAGTGTTACGGGTCCACCAACCCGGTGAACGTGGTACGTTCCACCATCAAGGGTCTCCAGGCAACTCAAGCGCCTGAAGATATTGCAGCCAAGCGCGGTAAATCCGTGGAAGAGATTCTGGGTTGAAGTCATGGCGAACGCAAAAACGATCAAAGTAACACTGACCCGCAGCCCCATCGGCTGTCAGCCCAAGCACAAACTGTGCGTCAAGGGCTTGGGTCTCCGTAAAATCGGTCATACCGTGGAAGTGGAAGATACCCCTTCCGTCCGCGGAATGATCAACCGGGTTAACTACCTGGTGCAGGTAGAGGAGAACTAAGATGCGTCTGAACGAACTTAGTCCGGAGCCTGGTTCACGTCCTGCCGCCAAGCGCGTGGGTCGCGGTATCGGTAGCGGCCTTGGCAAGACCGGTGGTCGGGGTCACAAGGGTCTGAAAGCCCGTTCCGGCGGCAGTGTCGCACCTGGTTTTGAGGGTGGTCAGCAGCCGTTGGCCCGTCGTCTGCCGAAATTTGGTTTCACGTCGCGCCAACAGCGCTATGTGGCTGAAATTCGTCTGAACGAACTGGCGAAAGTAGACGGTGACGTAGCCGATCTCGAGGCCCTGAAGAAGGCTGACATCGTTCGCGAAGAGATTCGTGAAGCGAAGGTTATTCTGTCCGGCGAACTGAGCCGCGCAGTGACTGTCAAGGGTCTGAAGGTGACCAAAGGCGCACGCGAGGCGATCACTGCCGCGGGCGGTAAAGTCGAAGACTAAGGCGAGTCGAGGACTAAATGGCCAAGAACGCATCATTGCCTGCGGGCGCGGGTAAAGGGCTGGCAGAGCTGCGATCGCGGCTCTGGTTTGTCTTCCTGGCATTGCTGGTGTACCGAATTGGTGCCCACATTCCGGTGCCGGGTATCAACCCCGACCGTCTGGCGGCACTGTTTGAACAGAACCAGGGCACAATCCTGAGCATGTTCAACATGTTTTCCGGTGGTGCGCTTGAGCGAATGAGTATCTTCGCGCTTGGTATCATGCCGTATATTTCAGCCTCTATTATTATGCAGTTGATGACAGCGGTCAGTCCGACGCTGGAGCAGCTGAAGAAAGAGGGTGAAGCTGGCCGTCGCAAGATAAGCCAGTACACGCGCTATGGTACGGTTATCCTGGCCCTGGTTCAGGGCTTTGGTATTTCTGTCGGGCTGGCATCTCAGGGTGTGACCTTCAACGACAGCTTCAGCTTCCACTTCGTGGCCGTGGTATCCTTCGTTAGTGGTGCCGTGTTCATGATGTGGCTGGGTGAGCAGATCACCGAGCGCGGCGTCGGTAACGGGATTTCCCTGCTGATTTTTGCCGGTATCGTTGCTGGCCTTCCAGGCGCCATAGGGCAGACCTTGGAACAGGCCCGCAATGGCGAGATGAGCCTGTTGGTGGTTCTGGGTATTGGTATCCTGGCGGTCGCTGTCATAGGCTTTGTGGTGTTTATGGAGCGTGGCCAGCGTCGGCTGACCATCAATTACGCCAAGCGCCAGCAAGGTCGGCGGGTATTCGCCCAGCAATCCAGTCATTTGCCGCTCAAGGTTAATATGGCTGGCGTTATTCCGCCTATCTTTGCCTCCTCCATTCTGCTGTTCCCTGCGTCATTGGGTCAGTGGTTCGGTCAGGGCGAGGGTATGGAATGGCTGAGTGATATTTCTCAGGCGCTGGCGCCCAGTCAGCCTCTGTACATCATTCTGTTTGCGGCAGCAGTGGTATTCTTCTGCTTCTTCTATACAGCGTTGATGTACAACCCGAAAGAAGTTGCGGATAATCTCAAGCGCTCAGGCGCGTTTATTCCGGGCATTCGTCCGGGCGATCAGACTGCCAAGTATATTGATGGTGTGCTGACCCGCCTGACCCTGTTCGGTGCAATGTACATTGCAGCAGTGTCCCTGTTCCCTCAGTTTCTGATGGTTGCCGGGAATGTACCGTTCTACCTGGGCGGCACGTCTCTGCTGATTGTTGTAGTCGTGGTGATGGATTTCATGGCTCAGGTTCAGTCGCACCTGATGTCTCATCAATATGATTCGTTGATGAAGAAGTCCAATCTCAAGGGCTATGGTCGGAACGGTTAATCCCGTTCCCCTTGAAAACTGGAGTCGACAATGAAAGTACGCGCTTCGGTAAAGAAAATTTGCCGTAACTGCAAAGTAATTCGTCGCAATGGCTCAGTACGAGTCATTTGCTCGGAGCCTCGCCACAAGCAGCGTCAGGGTTAATCCTTACGGATTCAGCACTGACATTGTAAAGGGTACGATTAATGGCGCTTGACCTCAGGTGGGGTCAGGCGCTATTATTTCGCGCCCTTTTATAGTGGCGGAAAATTCACACAGCAAAGCTTTGAACGCGGAGTAATTTGGATGGCACGTATAGCCGGTGTCAATATACCCGATCACAAACATGCTGTTATCTCTCTGACTTACATTTTTGGAGTCGGTAAGACAGCAGCCCAGAAGCTTTGCGATGCAACCGGTGTTAAGCCGGACGTCAAGGTCAAAGACCTGTCCGACGAGCAGCTTGAATCACTTCGTACAGAAGTAGGCAAGCTGGCCGTTGAAGGCGATCTGCGTCGTGAAGTTCAGATGAACATTAAGCGTTTGAAGGATCTCGGTTGCCACCGTGGTCTGCGTCATCGTCATGGACTTCCTGTCCGTGGCCAGCGCACAAAGACCAACGCCCGCACCCGTAAAGGTCCTCGCAAACCTATTCGTAAGTAACAGGTAGGCAAACATGGCAAAGCCAGGTACACGTACCCGTAAAAAGGTGAAAAAGACGGTTGTTGATGGCGTCGCGCACATTCACGCGTCCTTCAACAACACTATCGTGACCATTTCTGACCGTCAGGGCAACGTATTGTCCTGGGCCACCTCTGGTGGTTCTGGTTTCCGTGGGTCACGCAAGAGTACACCTTTTGCTGCGCAGGTAGCAGCTGAAAGAGCCGGTAATGCGGCTGCTGAATACGGCCTTAAAAACCTGGACGTAGAGGTTAAAGGTCCGGGGCCCGGACGTGAATCTGCGGTTCGTGCGCTGAACGCGTGCGGCTACAAGATCACTAACATCACTGATGTGACGCCGATTCCTCATAACGGTTGTCGTCCGCCCAAAAAGCGCCGCGTCTAACACAGGAGACAGTGAATTATGGCTCGTTACATAGGCCCGAAGTGCAAGCTGTCTCGTCGTGAAGGGACAGATCTTTTTCTGAAGAGCGGTGTTCGCGCGCTCGATTCAAAGTGCAACATCGAGACTCCGCCGGGTATGCACGGCGCGCGTCGCGGTCGTCTGTCCGAATATGGCGTACAGCTTCGTGAAAAACAGAAAGTTCGTCGTATCTACGGCGTACTGGAGAAGCAATTCCGCAACTATTACAAAGAGGCCGCCCGCATCAAGGGTGCAACCGGTGAGAACCTGTTGCAGCTGCTGGAAGGCCGTCTTGATAACGTTGTCTATCGCATGGGTTTTGGTTCTACCCGTGCTGAGTCCCGTCAGCTCGTTTCTCACAAAGCGATCCTGGTCAACGATAAGCTGGTGAACATCCCGTCTTATCAGGTCCGTCCGGGTGATGTTGTGAGCGTGCGTGAGAAGGCAAAAAACCAGCTTCGCGTTAAAGGCGCGCTGGACCTGTCTTCCAGCCGCGCACCGGTGAGCTGGGTAGAGGTCGACGCCAGCAAGATGTCCGGCGTTTACAGGTCAGTGCCCGAGCGCACTGAATTGCCGGCCGACATCAACGAGAACCTCATCGTCGAGCTTTACTCCAAGTAAAGCCCAGTTAGCAACGAGAGCAATTAGGGGCGTCTATGCAGCGTTCAGTACATGAGTTATTGACACCTCGTACCATTGACGTGAAAGAATCAAGCGCCATGCGCGCCAAAGTGACGCTGGAGCCTTTGGAAAGGGGCTTCGGTCACACGCTTGGTAGCGCACTGCGCCGGATACTCTTGTCCTCAATGCCGGGCTGTGCCATTACCGAGGCGCAGATCGACGGCGTGTTGCACGAGTACAGCGCGATCGAAGGTGTTCAGGAAGACGTCATTGAGATTCTTCTGAATCTTAAAGGCGTGGCCGTGAAAATGGGCGGCCGGGACGATGCTGAGGTAACCCTCAGCAAGAAAGGCCCGGGCGTTGTCACTGCCGGTGATATCAAGCTGGATCACGATGTCGAGATCACCAACCCGGAACATGTGATCTGTCACCTGAGTGCCAATGGTGAAGTGAACATGCGTCTGAAGGTTGCCCGTGGTCGCGGCTATGAGCCTGCTGATCAGCGGGGTCTGGACGAGGACGAGACTCGCGCCATTGGACGCCTGCAGCTGGACGCAACCTTCAGTCCGGTTCGTCGTGTCGCCTACGCCGTGGAAAGTGCACGGGTAGAGCAACGCACTGACCTGGACAAGCTGGTTATTGATCTGGAGACCAATGGTACGATCGACCCGGAAGAAGCGATTCGCCGGGCAGCGACCATCCTCCAGCAACAACTGGCCGTGTTTGTTGATTTCGATCACGAGAAAGAGCCTGAGCGCGTTGAGGAAGAGGAAGAAATCGATCCGATCCTCCTGCGTCCGGTTGATGATCTGGAATTGACGGTGCGTTCAGCTAACTGCTTGAAGGCTGAGAATATTTACTACATCGGCGATCTGATCCAGCGCACTGAAGTTGAGCTGCTGAAGACGCCTAACCTTGGTAAAAAGTCGCTTACTGAGATCAAGGACGTGCTCGCGTCCCGCGGTCTGTCACTGGGTATGCGTCTTGATAACTGGCCGCCGGCTAGCCTCCGTGGCGACGACCGGGTCCTGGGCGGTTAATCGCCGATTAGTTTAAGGTAAGGAATCAGAGCAATGCGTCATCGTAAGAGTGGTCGTAAGTTCAGCAGGACCAGTGCGCATCGCAAGGCCATGTTCCGTAACATGACTGCGTCACTGGTTGAACACGAGCTGATCAAAACTACGCTCCCGAAAGCGAAAGAACTTCGCCGGGTAGCGGAGCCTTTGATCACGCTGTCAAAGAATGATTCGGTCGCGAATCGTCGTCTGGCGTTTTCTCGCCTGCGTGACGATGCGGCGGTTGCCAAGCTGTTCAATGAGCTTGGTCCCCGTTACAACGAGCGTCCGGGTGGTTACCTTCGTATCCTGAAGTGTGGCTTCCGTGCCGGTGACAATGCCCCCATGGCATTTGTAGAGCTGGTAGGTCGTCCGCTGGACATCGAAGCAGAAGAAGTGGACGAAAGCGAAGATTAAGGTTTTCGCCAAGCCCAATAGAAAAACCGGAGGCTTATACCTCCGGTTTTTTTATGCCCCATCACCTGTAGCGGTCACTTCACATCCCTGGCCAGGACTCCTTTCAGGTACCGCCCGGTGTGCGACCCGGCTACCTCGGCAACGTGTTCTGGTGTCCCTTCCGCAATGATCTGGCCACCGCCTGAGCCGCCTTCGGGCCCGAGATCAATGATCCAATCCGCCGTTTTTATCACATCCAGATTGTGTTCGATCACCACGATGGTGTTGCCGTGATCCCGTAGCCGCTGCAGTACGGTCAGCAGTTGCTGGATGTCGTAGAAGTGCAGGCCGGTAGTGGGCTCATCAAGAATATAGAGTGTCTTGCCGGTGTCGCGCTTGGACAGTTCCTTGGCCAGTTTGACGCGCTGGGCTTCGCCTCCGGAGAGGGTGACTGCACTCTGGCCGAGTCGAATGTATGATAACCCAACGTCGATCAGCGTCTGCAGCTTGCGCGCCAGAAAAGGAACCGGGTCGAAGAATTCACGGGCCTCCTCAACGGTCATCTCAAGCACTTCGTGAATGCTCTTGCCCTTGTAGCGGACCTCCAGGGTTTCGCGGTTGTAGCGCTTGCCCTTGCAGACATCGCAGGGAACATAGACGTCCGGCAGGAAGTGCATCTCCACCTTGATCACACCGTCGCCCTGACAGGCCTCACAACGACCGCCTTTCACGTTGAAGCTGAAGCGGCCCGGTTTGTATCCGCGGGAGCGGGCTTCCTGGGTGCCGGCAAACAGCTCTCGTATCGGGGTGAACAGTCCGGTGTAGGTTGCGGGGTTGGAGCGGGGTGTTCGGCCGATAGGGCTCTGGTCGATGTCGATTACTTTATCGAGCTGGTCCAGACCTTTCAGTGATTCATAGGGTGCGTGGGTCAGGCTGGTGGCTTTATTGAGCCTTGCAGCGCACACCGGGTACAGGGTGCTGTTGATCAGCGTGGACTTGCCGGAGCCCGAAACGCCGGTGACACAGGTCATAACACCCAGCGGTAAAGTTAATGTGACGCCTTGCAGGTTATTTCCAGTCGCGCCAGCCAGGACCAGTGGCTTACCTTTTCGGGTGTGGCGTTGTTCGGGGATCGCGATTTCTTTTTCGCCGCACAGATACTGTCCGGTGAGAGAGTCCTTGGAGGCGATGATGTCTTCAGGGGTGCCCTGGGCAATGATATGTCCACCGTGCACGCCGGCGCCGGGCCCTATATCGATTACGTGGTCCGCAGCCCGGATGGCGTCTTCGTCATGCTCAACAACGATTACGGTATTGCCCAGATCCCGAAGATGGAACAGCGTGGCCAGCAAGCGATCATTGTCGCGTTGGTGCAGGCCGATGGAGGGTTCATCGAGAATGTACATGACGCCTACAAGGCCGGCGCCGATCTGGCTCGCCAGTCTTATGCGCTGGGCCTCGCCGCCGGAGAGTGTATCGGCGCTGCGTTCAAGGGTCAGATATTCCAGACCAACATTAACCAGGAATTGCAGTCGTTGACGAACTTCCTTGAGGATTTTTTCGGCGATTTCGCCCTTGCGACCGGGTAGGGTGAGTTGTCCGAAATAGTCATGGGCGTCGCCAACGGGCATGTGGGTGACGTCCGAGATGTTGTTTTTTTCAACAAACACATGCCGGGCACTGCGCCGCAGCCGTGAGCCGCGGCACTCCTTGCAGGGTTGTGTGCTGAGGTTGCGGGCCAGTTCTTCTCGCATGCTCTGTGATTCGGTTTCCCGATAGCGGCGCTCCAGGTTCGGCAGGATGCCCTCAAAGGGGTGAGCCTTCTCCATGATGTGACCGCGCGAGTTCACATAACGGAAAGGGATGTCTTCGGTCCCCGATCCGTAGAGTGCCGCCTGACGAAATTCCTCCGGGAGGTCTTCCCAGGGGGTGTCCATATCGATGCCGTAGTGTTCGGCCACGCTGGTCAACATCTGGAAGTAGTATACGGCCCTGCGGTCCCAACCCTTGATGGCGCCCTCGGCGAGGGTGGCCTCTGGGTGCTGGACGATCTTCTCGGCATCGAAGAACTGTTTGACGCCCAGGCCGTCGCAGGTTGGGCAGGCGCCGGCCGGGTTGTTGAAGGAAAACAGTCGCGGTTCCAGCTCGCTGATGGCATAGCCACATTGGGTGCAGGCATAGCGGGCGGAAAAGGTGTGTTCTACTCCTTCATTGTCCATAGGGGTAACGAGTGCGATGCCGTCAGCCAGTCCCAGAGCCGTTTCAAAGCTCTCGGCAAGCCGTTGCTCAAGCCCCGGTTTGACTTTGAAGCGATCGACCACCACGTCAATCTGGTGCTTGCGTTTCTTGTCCAGCGTTGGGACATCGTCGATATCGTAAACGCGGCCATCTACCCGCAAGCGGATAAAGCCCTGGCTGCGCATGGTATCAATGACTTGCAGGTGCTCACCCTTTCGGTCACGGATGACCGGCGCCAGGATCATCAACTTGCTGTCATCGGGCATGGCCAGCACCTGATCAACCATCTGGCTAACGGTTTGAGCTTCCAGTGGCTGGTCGTGGTCCGGGCAGCGCGGCTCGCCGGCGCGGGCAAACAGCAGGCGGAGGTAGTCGTAGATTTCGGTGATGGTGCCGACGGTGGAGCGGGGGTTGTGGGAGGTGCTCTTTTGCTCGATTGAAATAGCTGGTGACAGACCCTCAATATGATCCACGTCTGGCTTTTCCATCATCGACAGGAACTGCCGGGCGTAGGTGGACAGTGATTCCACGTACCGGCGTTGTCCCTCGGCGTAAAGCGTGTCGAATGCCAGGGAAGATTTACCGGAGCCGGACAGCCCGGTGATAACGATCAGCTTGTCCCTCGGCATATCCAGGTCAATGTTCTTCAGATTGTGGGTTCGTGCCCCTTTGATCTGGATATGGTCCATAACACCTCGCTGTCGGAAAAAACGGAAATTATACCGTGTTTGGCCCCCGGCCGGCCAAGTGCCCGGGACTTTTAAGCACTTAAATGCACGATGCCCTGCCTGCATGGCTTCTGTTACAATGCGCAGCGATTTCCCGAAGGGCAGGCTTCCCTTCTGAACCCTCGTTTCCGAACACCGTATCAGGTCAGGCATCTCATGAATTCACTGGAAAGACGCTCCGTTGCAGCACTGGCATCCGTGTATGCCATGCGGATGCTTGGGCTCTTCATGGTGATGCCAGTGTTCGTTCTTCTTGGCAGCGATCTTGACGGCGCGACACCTGCGCTGATTGGCCTGGCCATAGGTGCCTATGGTCTGAGCCAGGCGCTACTGCAGATTCCGTTTGGCATGCTGTCTGATCGCGTTGGCCGCAAACGGATGATCTACATCGGGCTGGTGCTTTTCGCTGCAGGCAGTTTGCTGGCTGCTTCCACCGACTCCATATACGTTGTAATCGCTGGCCGGATTCTTCAGGGCGCGGGCGCCATTGCCAGTGTTTTAATGGCGCTTCTGAGCGACCTGACCCGTGAGGAGGAGCGAACAAAGGCTATGGCAACGGTCGGCATCTCCATCGGCCTGTCGTTTTCCGTATCGCTGGTTTTAGGGCCCTTGCTGGGATCCGCCTCTGGTTTGTCCGGGATTTTCTATGCCACGGCTGTGCTGGCGCTGGTGGCGATCGTAATCGTCAATCGCGTGGTGCCAACGCCCCATGAACACAAATCCAGTGCGGACACCCATCCGGCCAGGGCGATGTTGCGGACCGTTCTGTCCGACGGCCGGCTGCTGAGGCTGGATTTCGGGATTTTTGCATTGCACCTTGTGTTAACTGCCATGTTTCTGGTGTTCCCGACCCTGCTTCAGGATCGGCTGGGGCTTCCCGCTTCGTCCCACTGGTGGTTTTACCTGACGGTTATGGTGACCTCGTTTTTTGCTATGGTGCCGTTCATCATCGTCGGGGAGAAGAGGCGCCGAATGAAACCCGTGTTTTGTGGCGCCATAGCTCTGCTTGCTCTATCAACGGCTTGTGTTGGTGCGCTTGATGGCGGGCTTGCGATGGCCTGGGGTGTGCTGTTCTTCTTCTTTATGGCGTTTAATCTGCTGGAAGCCAGTTTGCCGTCTCTGGTCAGCAAAGAATCGCCGGCAGCGGCAAAAGGCACCGCTATGGGGGTCTATTCCACATCGCAGTTTTTCGGGGCGTTTCTGGGTGGAGCGGTTGGTGGTATTCTGCTCGAGCAGTTGGGTCTTCAGGGCGTGCTGTGGTTTATGGTGGGCGCGCTGCTGATATGGCTCGCGGTGGCGTTGACGATGTCGACCCCGGGCCATACCACCAGTTTCGTGGTACAGTTGCAGCCTGTGGTTTACAGTCAGTTTGATGAGATTGATGACACGCTGAGAGGCATCCCCGGGGTGCAGGACGTTGTCATCCTGGAAGAGGCGGAAACCGCCTACCTGAAGGTGGATCGTCAAACATTTGATGAACTGTCGCTTGCGGGCTTCTCATTTGTCCGGCAGGGCAGCCAATCTTGAAATTCGGAGGTCTGCAGGGAAGGCAGGCCGTCCCTGAAAACAGAGTCAGGAGCAGATCATGGCACGAGGCGTAAACAAGGTTATTCTGATTGGGAATCTGGGGCAGGACCCGGAAACCCGCTATACCCCGAACGGCAATGCGGTGGTGAACCTCAACCTTGCAACCGATGAAAGCTACAAGGATAGGCAAACAGGCCAGTTGGTGCCGAAAACCGAATGGCACCGGATTGTGATGTTCGGCAAGATTGCCGAGGTGGCTGGCCAATACCTGCGTAAGGGCTCAAAGGTCTATATTGAGGGTAAGTTGCAGACGCGCAAGTGGCAGGGGCAGGACGGTCAGGATCGCTACACCACCGAGGTGGTGGTGGACATCAACGGCCAGATGCAGATGCTCGATAGCCGTGGTGGTGAGGGCGGCGGCATGAGCCAAGGCGCTCCCGCTGGCCGTCCGCAGCAAGCGGGCAATGCAGCACCAGCAGCTGCAGGCCCGTCTGGGCAGCAGCAATCCGGTGGAGGTGGTTACAGCCAGCCCTCCCAGGGGAGCATGCCGGAACCGGTTGATGACTTCGACGACGACATACCCTTCTAGAGTTAGTTACAAAAAGCCCCCGCCAAGCGGGGGCTTTTCTGTTAACGAGTTGCAAAAAGCAGTGAAATAGAACAATAAAACATGGAATTACGTCTACTTTTTCAACTACTATCAAAGTCACTATAAGAATCGTCCATTTTTTTAGGCATCGAGGCTTTCGAGTGGCCCTGAGCTTTATTAAAAGCTTTCTGAAGCGTTCCGATAAGCGGCAACACCTCTATCTGGAAATTCGTCCTGACGGCATTGCGTGGGCGGAATCCGGAGGTGACGCGGCTTTTGCCGATTGCTTGCCGGCAAAGCGGGAATCCGTTCTCCGTGCATTGGTCGGTGAGCGCGCCTGGGCGGGTGTCGATACCACTCTGGTTTTACCGATGGACCAATACCAGGTGTTCCAGTTGGAGCGCCCTGAGGGCGTTGAAGACTCGGAGCTTGGTGATGCCCTGAAGTGGAAACTCAAGGACATACTCGATTTCAATCCGTCCGATGCGATCTGCGATGTATTTCCGTTTCCGGAAGATGCTTCCCGTGGTCGCGGGGACCTGGTTAACGTGGTTGCTGCCAGGAAGTCTCTCGTTAGTGAGCTGGTTGCACTGGTCGAGGAATGCGATCTGATATTGATGTCCATTGATATCGCCGAGTTGGCTCTGCGTAACCTGGCGCCCCGCATTGATCCCGATCACCGGGGTGCGGCTGTAGTGCACATGCGCGAGCGGTTCGGGCAGATGATTGTCTGTAAAGGGGAAACCCTGTACCTGTCGCGACGGCTGGACGTGACTTCGGATGACCTTCGGGATGCAACGCGGCAAGAGAACGCCGTGCAGTCGTTGGCCCTTGAGATGCAACGCTCCCTTGATTACTACGAAAGCCAGTTGGGACAGGTGCCTCCTGCCGTCATTCGTCTGGTGGCGCGTGATAACCTGATGCCATTGCCCTCCATGCTTGCGTCCTACGTGGCGGCCACGGTCGAAACGCTGGATTGGGAACCTTATGGTCTTGATGAACCCCTGGACAGCCGCTGTCTGGTTGCCTGGGGCGCAAGCCTGTTCCCAGCCGGAAAGGGGGCAAAATGATCCAGCAGGTCAACCTCTACACCGACGAACTCCGCCCCCGAAAGGAAAAGCTGCAGGCCCGGATGGCTCTGTCCATTCTGGCCCTGGCGCTGGTCGTGATTGTGGTTTCCGCCGGGGTTGTTCGATATCAGGCGTCGCACTTGCAGACGCAGCTCGATTCGCGGCAGGCACAGAATGATCAGCTACAGCGTGCGGTGGAACAATTGACCACTGAGGCGGAAGCCCGTCAACCCGACCCTGAGGTTGAAGCCGCCCTTGAGCGTGTAACCGCGACGTTGGCACGAAGGCAGCGATTGCTGAGTCGTGTGGAGGACCTGGTGGCCAGCGAAGCAGCGGGATTTTCAACGCAGTTGTCGGCATTAGCTCGACAGGTGCCGCAAGGACTCTGGCTGACGCACATCCGTCTGGACGGTCATCAGGGGAATGTTGCTTTGGCAGGCAGGTCGCAGTCTGGACGGCTTGTGCCGATATACCTCGAAAAGCTTAGCGGGGAGCCCGCCTTCGTGGGCAAGACCTTCGGCAGCTTTCGGCTTGACCGAGAGGAAGACGGGCGCTGGATTGAGTTTCAGGTTGCCACGGACAGGAACTGGGAGGGTGCTGAATGAATCAGGCTTTTCGTCAGCAGTTTGATAGAGGCATAGCCTGGTTCGATGACCGTCCTGTTCGCGAGCGGGCAATGATTACTGTAACCGCCGTGGTCCTGGTTCTTTTTGTTGGCTGGGAATTGTGTGTAGCGCCTGTGATGGGCCGCAACGACCAGCTCCAGTCCCGCCTGGATTCTTTGGCCAACACTCAGGCGTCGTTGCTTGAGCAACAACAGGTGTTGACTGCGCGCTTGTCCTCCGACCCGTCCCAACAAATTCGGGACAGGCTCGCGGCGCGCCAGCAGCGTCTTGACCAACTCGATGAGGAACTGGCCGAAACCACCGGACGGCTGATCGCGCCGAGGGCCATGGTGGGATTATTGCGGGACATCCTGGCGGCCCAGGAAGAACTTGAGCTGCTGGGTGTTGAATTGATGCCGCCTGTGCCCGTATTTGAGGACGGTCCTGGCACGCCAGAAGACACTAACAGCAATGACGACAATGAAACCCGTGAGCCGCTGCTGTTCGCACACGATGCGGAAATTGCCATTCGTGGAGGCTATATGGACGTGCTGTCTTACCTCGAGACCCTTGAAGCCATGGACGCCCGCCTCGGTTGGGTGCTGCTTGACTATGATGTCAGTGAGTATCCGGACAACGAGATCCGGGTTCGGGTTAGGACATTGAGCCTGGACCGTGCATGGTTGGGAGTCTGAAATGAGGGTGTTGCTGATCATGTTGATGTTGGCCACCGGGTATGCGTTTGCCCTTGAGGATCCAACCCGGCCGAGCGGCTTTTCAGCCAGTGCACCGCAGTCAGAGTCGGCGAGGGAGTTTTCGCTGGCGTCGATATTTATTGGCAATAATCGCAGGTTGGCGGTTATCGATGGAGAGGCCCGCAGGGAAGGGCAGGCGTTTGACGGGGTTCGCATTCGGCGGATATACCCCGACCGGGTTGAGCTGGTTGATCAGGGAAGAGTGCGCGTTCTACGCCTTGAACCCCTTCCGCAAGTGCGGAGTTCGCAATGACAGACAAACGAGTTGCTATGACACTGAATCGAACGTTTTTGACCGTGCTGCTGGCAACGTCACTGGCTGCCTGCAGCAATAACCCGCTGATGCGCACCAGTCAGGCCACCTCGACGGACGCTGCCCAGTCGATTGATGACGCACTGGCGGAGGCCGAAGCTAAATCCGCGTTGCAGCGTGCCGAGCGGGAACAGGCCGCACGGGCAGGTGTTCCGGAAGAAGTCAGTGCGGCCCTGATGCCGTCGCTGTCTGCTGACACGGATGACGAGGAACGGTTCGATGTCGATGCCCGTGGCCTTGCCGCCGGCCCGTTCTTCGAAGCGCTGGTGGAGGGTAGCCGGTATAACGTGGTGGTTCACCCCGGTGTTGACGCGGTTGTTGATCTGAGGCTCCGGGACGTGACTGTTCCCGAAGTTATGGATATCGCCAGTGACCTCTATGGCTTGGATATTCAGCGCAACGGGCGACTGTTTCAGGTAAAGGCTGAAAGCGTCCAGACTCGGATGTTCCCGATCGACTACCTGCACTTCAAGCGCAGTGGCGGCTCTGAAACCCGTGTCAGTTCAGGACAGGTCAGCAGTTCACGTGACAATTCAACCGGTGCGGGCACGTCACAGAGTGATTCCGACAACGCCGACACCGCGAACCTCGTCGGCACTCGCATCTCCACAGAGACCGAGTCCGACTTCTGGACCGATATTCAGCGCGCGCTGCAAATGATCGTAGGGTCGGAGAATGGTAATCAGGTGATCATTAACCCTGGCGCCGGATTGGTGATGGTGCGCTCCGATGGAAAGTCCTTGGCGCAGGTGGAGGAGTACCTTCGCCGAACTCAGTTGATCATGCAGCGGCAGGTGGTACTGGAAGCCAAGATTCTGGAGATTGGACTGAACGAAGGCTATCAGCAAGGCATTAACTGGGCGGATATCCAGAGTGCGTCAAGCGTGACTGCATCGGATGGCTTGCCGGAGGACTTCACCGCACAGGCCTTGGCAGGGCAGGTGATTACTACCTCAGATATTGGAGGATTGTTCTCGGCGAGCGTCCGGGCGGGCGACTTTACTGGGTTGATCGAATTGCTTGGCGAGCAGGGCAACGTGCAAATTCTCTCCAGCCCCCGAATTTCCACCGTGAACAATCAAAAGGCGGTGATCAAGGTGGGCACTGACGAGTTTTTCGTAACGGACATCGACTTCGATGACAACAACTCGGCGGTGACAGCCACTGACCGGACCTCCACCTCAGTGGAACTGACCCCGTTTTTCTCCGGGATATCGCTGGATGTTACCCCACAGATTTCAGAAGACGGCGCCATTACCCTGCACGTGCATCCCTCCGTGAGTGAGGTGAACGACCAGAAGAAGGTGATTACGGTGGGGGACCGGGACGTCACCCTGCCGCTGGCACTCAGCACGGTTCGTGAGACCGACAGCGTGATCCGCGCTGAAAGCGGACAGATTGTGGTGATTGGCGGGCTGATCCAGAACACCAGTGAGGACAACAACTCAGCAGTGCCCTTCTTCAGTGAAATTCCCCTGTTGGGAGAATTGTTTAAACAGCGCCGGTTCCAGTCTCGCAAGAGCGAGCTGGTCATCCTGTTGCGTCCCGTGGTTGCCGGCAGCCAACAGATGAATGCGGATGTATCGGCCAGTCGCGACCGGATGCAGGTTCTGCGGGAACTGCTGGAGTCGTCCGAGTCTGTTAAGCCCCAACCGGAGAAAGCCAGGCGCTAGCATGTACGAAGCTCATTTCGGACTGCAGGAAGCACCGTTTGCATTGACGCCCAACACCCGGTATTTCCTCCGGGCGCGCAGCCACAGCGATGCGCTGGAGCTGCTGTTGGTGGCCTTGCGTGAGCGGGAAGGTTTTATAAAAATCACCGGCGAGGTTGGTACCGGTAAAACCCTGCTGTGCCGGTTGTTACTCAATGAGCTGGAGCAGGGCGCCCATACGGCTTACATTCCCAACCCGCACCTGACTCCAGATACCCTGTACGAGGCGGTGGCCGAGGAGCTGGGTGTAGATGTTGCGCGTTGCGCCAACACCCACCAGATACTAAAAGCTCTGAACGAACGCCTGATTGCGCTCGCTATGGAACAACGGCAGGTGGTGCTGGTGATCGACGAAGCTCAGGCCATGCCCGAGGACACTATCGAGGCACTGCGTCTGTTGACCAATCTGGAAACCGAAAGTACCCGGCTTCTGCAAGTGGTGTTGTTCGGACAACCGGAACTGGACCAGATACTCCAGCAGGACAGCATGAGGCAGCTACGGCAACGAATTACTTTTCAGTACCGTCTGGCACCGTTGGATAAAGTGTCGGTAGCACAATACCTCAGGCACCGCCTGTCCCAGGCGGGGTACAACGGCGGTGATCTGTTTGCGCCCTCAGCATTGCGTTTGATTTCCCGCTCATCCGGCGGCATTCCGCGGTTGGTCAACATTATCGCCCATAAGTCCCTGTTGTCCGCGTGGGGTCGAGGCGACCGGCAAGTGAGCCGTTGGCACGTAATGCAGGCGGTCAGGGACACCGACAGCGCCCGTGTCCCTAACCTTCTGGTGAGGTGGCTATGAGTTTGCTTAATGATGCACTGCGGGCAGCCGAGCAGCGCCAGGACCGGCCTGCGGCACCCGGGGTCTATGCCGGCGGTCAGTCGCCGGCCAGCCATCGCAGGCCCGTGTTTTTAATTGTGTTGGTGGTTTTGGCGATCGTAGTCGCTGGCCTTGGCGGCTACTGGTTGTTCTCGGTTGACTCTTCTTCTGCCCCCGCAGAGCCAGCAGACGCCGCAAAGCCCGTGCCGTCACCAGCGATGGTTGAGCCAGAACCGGTTCAAATACAGGAAGCCATCCCGCAAACACTTGCGGCACAGAACCCGGCGCCAGAGCCGTTGTCGCCGGAAACCACAGCACCCGACACCCCAGAACCAGACACTGCGGAACCCGACACTGCGGAACAAGAGCCGGCCCAATCACCCCCCGCCTCGGTGTCAAAAAGGGAAGAGATTGAGCCCTCACAACCAGA
Organism: Marinobacter sp. V34; assembly: GCF_055524115.1. Lineage (NCBI taxonomy): Bacteria > Pseudomonadati > Pseudomonadota > Gammaproteobacteria > Pseudomonadales > Marinobacteraceae > Marinobacter > Marinobacter sp. V34. The sequence continues at coordinate 50,976 of NZ_JBUPZY010000013.1, forward strand.
GACCAAGGAGCCGCAACCCGAGCCGGCCGCCACGGCAGATGTGAAACAGGTGCCGGAAACACCGGCTGCGATTGATCGCAGTACCGCAAGGGAACTGGAGCGGCTGGTGGCGCAGGGCCGTGTTACCGACGCAGAGCGCCGTCTTGTGGCCCTGACCCGGGAGCAGGGGGCTCCCCGCAGCCGCTATGTTGTTGCCAGGGCACTGCTGGTTGATGGCAAACAGGATCAGGCCCTTGGCTGGCTGCCCGCCGAGGTCACCGCGCAAAACCCGGCGTTGCGTTTGCTGAGAGCACGGGCTCTGCACGCCGACAATGATTTGGGTGCGGCCCTCAACACTCTGACGTCAAGCATTCCGCCCGTGGAGGGGCATGCCGAATACCGCGTTACGCTCGCAACGTTGCTGCAACAACAGGGTGACAGTGCAGAAGCAGCCCGGCACTGGGCGGCACTGATTGCCTGGGATGACAGTCAGGCTCCCTGGTGGGTGGGACTGGCGATTTCTCTGGAGACGCAGGGGGAGCTCGCTGGAGCGGCGAGGGCCTACAGGCAGGCAGCCAAACTTCCGGGGCTGCCCCGGTCATTGGCCGACTATGTACAACAACGTCTGCAGGCATTGCGGGCAGGATGATCCATGGCTGAAGCAAAGAAAAAAATCCGCATAGGCGACCTGCTGGTCCAGAACGAAGTTATCACTGAGCAACAGTTGATGACCGCCTTGCGCGAACAGAAAAGCACCGGGCGCAAGCTGGGCCGTACCCTGATCGACCTGGGCTATGTGGAAGAGGACAATCTCCTCAACATCCTGTCGCGCCAGTTGGATGTGCCATTCGTTCAACTGCGCCACTTCCAGTTCAACAACGAACTGGTGAAGAAACTGCCGGAAGCCATGGCCCGACGTTTCCGCAGTATCGTATTGGCGGAACAGAGTGGTGAACTGCTGGTAGGCATGGCCGACCCGCTCGACATCTTCGCCTACGACGAATTGGTACGGGTGCTGAAACAGCCGATCAAGCAGGCCGTTGTTCGGGAAAGCGAACTGCTGAACACGCTCGATCTGGTGTACCGCCGTACCGACGAAATTGCCTCGCTGGCGGAAGAGCTGGAAGACGAGCTGGGCGACGACGCCTTTGACCTGGCGGACCTCAGCGCCGAATCAGAAAGCGCGGAAGCGCCGGTGGTGAAGCTTCTGCAGACGCTGTTTGAGGATGCTGTGCAAGCTCGCAGCTCCGACATTCACATTGAACCTGACGAAACCGTGGTACGTATTCGTCAGCGAGTGGACGGCGTGCTGCAGGAACAGGTGATGAAGGAAAAGCGGGTCAATTCCGCGCTGGTGCTGCGCCTTAAACTAATGGCCGGCCTGAACATCTCCGAGAAGCGCATCCCCCAGGATGGCCGCTTCAATATTCGCGTGAAAGGCCGCAGCATCGATGTGCGGGTTTCTACCATGCCGGTTCAGTACGGTGAGTCGGTGGTCATGCGTTTGCTGGACCAGAGCCAGGGCATGCTGAACCTGGACGTCACCGGCATGCCGGAAACGCTATTGGAAAACTTCCGCCGGATGATCAAGAAGCCCCATGGCATGATCCTGGTCACCGGCCCGACCGGTAGCGGTAAGACCACAACCCTTTATGGCGCGCTTACTGAACTGAATCGCCCGGAAGTCAAAATCATCACGGCAGAAGACCCGGTGGAATACCGGCTGCCGCGTATTACCCAGGTGCAGGTAAACCCGAAAATCGGCCTGGAATTCGCCAGTGTACTGCGCGCCGCGCTGCGCCAGGATCCGGACGTGATCCTAGTGGGCGAGATGCGCGACCATGAAACCGCCGAAATTGGCCTACGTGCCGCGATGACCGGCCACCTGGTGCTGTCCACCCTGCACACCAACGACTCCATCAGCAGCGCCATGCGACTGATCGACATGGGCGTGGAACCTTTCCTGGTGGCCAGTTCCCTGCTTGGCGTTGTTGCCCAGCGGCTGGTGCGCAAGGTCTGTGAAAACTGTCGCGAGGCCTACGAGCCCACCAGTCAGGAAAAGGTCTGGCTGAATCAGTTCGATCTTGATCCGCTCGACCTGGAGGCCGGGTTCGTACATGGCCGTGGTTGTTACCAGTGCAGTAATAGTGGCTACCGGGGACGCCTGGGCGTCTACGAAATGCTGGAAATGAACGAGGGGATGCTGGACGCACTTCGCCGCCAGGATATCGCCGGTTTCACCCGGGAGGCCCGCAGGAGCCACCTTTACCGGCCGCTTGGCCTGTGTGCCATGGATTTTGCACTCCAGGGCGTTACCACTCTGGAAGAGGTTGCTCGGGTGGCGGCGACGTCTGAGGGCGACGTGTCTCTGGAAGAGGTGCCGGTGCTCTCTCAAGCCTCTGGTAATAGCGATGCCGACAACCCTGCTCCCAATGAGGGAAGTACCTGATGCAGTTTACGTACCGGGGTAAGGACAGCAGGGGAACCGTACAACAGGGAGCGCTGGCAGCGCCGAGCCCCGAGGCGGCAGCGTCCGAACTCATGCGGCGGGGCATCACACCGCTGGCGATCCGTGAGCAGGCACAAAACGATTCCATCGGCGACCGGCTGAATAACTTGCCGCTGTTCCGCAAGAAAATCACCCTGGACGAACTGATTGTGTTCTGCCGCCAGATGCATGCGCTGACCAAGGCGGGCATCCCATTGATACGAACCATGCGCGGCCTGGCGGACACCACGCGCTCACCCGCGCTCAGCGAAGTGCTGGACGACGTAACGGATCGCCTCGAGGCCGGCTCCACGATGGCTACCGCCATGCAGGCACATCCCAAGGTGTTTCCGGATCTGTTCATCGCCATGATCCACGTGGGGGAGAACACCGGGCAACTGGACGATGCCTTCAAGCGGCTGTCTGAGATCCTCGAGCTGGAGCGCGACACCAAAAGGCGCCTCAAGCAGGCGATGCGTTATCCCACTTTCGTGGTGATTGCCCTGTTCGGCGCGCTGATGGTGGTGAACTTCCTGGTGATTCCGAAGTTCTCGGCGGTCTTCAACAAACTGGGCGCCGACCTGCCATTCCTGACTCAGGTACTCGTCGGCACCTCTAACTTTCTGTTGGGCTACTGGTACATCGTACTGTTTGGTATTGCCGCAACGGCGCTATTGGTTCGACAGTGGAAAAACACCGACCAGGGACGCCTGACCTGGGACCGCTACAAACTGAAAATGCCTATTATCGGACCGCTGCTGGAGTTGATTACCCTAAGCCGGTTTGCCCGTAACTTCGCCAGTATGCTGTCAGCGGGCATTCCTGTGACCCATGCGCTGACCGTGGTCGCAGACGCCACGGATAACGCCTGGATATCCAAACACATCAAGGATATGCGGATAGGTATTGAGCGCGGTGAAAGCCTACTGCGAACGGCCCGGCAGAGCGATATGTTCACGCCACTGATTCTGCAGATGATTGCGGTTGGTGAGGAAACCGGTTCGGTGGACGATATGCTGGTGAACGTAGCGGATTTTTACGACGAAGACGTGGACTACGGCCTTAAGCGGCTGGCGGAATCCATCGAGCCGATACTGATTGTGGCCATGGGCATTCTGGTTCTCATTCTTGCACTGGGCGTGTTCCTGCCCATATGGGACCTGGGGGCGGCTGCCATGGGGCGTGGGTGAATGACCGGCCAGAAGTATTCGGCAATGTCGGTGCTGACCAACTCACATCGCCTGAAATTGCTGGTCGCCCTGTGCATCCTTTTTACCCTCTGGTGGGTATTACTGGGAGTCGTGGAACGCGAAGCCGGCAGGGCGGAACAGCAAGGTACACGGCTGATGCTCAACCAGATCAGAAGTGTACTGGTAGTAAAAGGGGCGGAGATTCGCCTGCAGGAAGGGGCTGACTTCAGAGCCTGGGCGGGCAGAAACCCCTTTGAATGGTTTGGATCGGAACCGACTCGGTATGATGGCATCTGCCATGACGGGCCGCCGGAGCCTGGCCGGTGGTGTTTCAAGCCGTTACAAACCGGCGATAAAGGCTACAAAAAAGACACGGCAGGCGAGCAGGGACGGGTTATATTTCAACCACGCCAGCCGATAACCCTTGGAGACAGGCAGGGAAGCCGAGACACGCCCATGACCTGGGTTGTGGCGGTAGAGTTCACGGACAGGAACGGCAATGGACGCCTTGATGGACAGGATCTCCAGTCCGGGCTGAGGTTGCAGCCGGTGGAGACGCAAAACGATCGTGCCGAACATTGATAACAAGCCTCAGGGAGGCCACGCTATGAGGGCAATGACAATAAAAGCGCGCCAGACAAAGGGGTTTACCCTGATTGAACTGGTGGTGGTGATCTCCATCCTCGCCATTCTTGCAGCCTTTGCGTTGCCGAGGTTTGCTGAACTGTCGGACGAAGCCCACCGGGCAAGCATCCAGGGCACCTCGGGCGCCTACGCCGCTGCTGTTGCACTGGTTCGTGCCCAGTGGACCGCCCGTGGCGCCGCTGGCGCACAAACTAATCTGCCCGGCTTTGGCGAGGAAAACGTCGACGTGAGTGCTGACGGTTGGCCAACGGGCGTAGGTGGCAACACCGACCCGGCCGCCATGAGTGCCACAGAGTGTCAGGACCTCTGGCTGGCCCTGATGCAGTCAAACGCGCCGACCGTGGCAACGTCCGGGGACACAACTGATTACACAGCAACCGCAAGCGGGTCCGTGTGTACCTACGAGTACGAACTCAATGGTGGCACGGACAACATTCAATACGACGCCGACACTGGCGAAGTGATTCGGGTTATCAATTAATCCATTTGAAGCAGCAAAAGCAGGAGAAAACCATGAATATGATGAACCAGATGGCCGCAAGAAAAGAGAAAGGCTTTACCCTTATCGAACTGGTAATGGTGATTGTGATTTTGGGTATTTTGGCGGCGTTTGCGTTGCCAAGGTTTGCGGATTTTGGTGGGGATGCGCGTTCAGCATCAATCCAGGGCTTGACCGGAGCACTTAAGTCAGCATCTTCAATTGCTCACGCTCGCCAAGTTGCAAACGGCGATGGTCTCGGAGCAGATGTCAATCTTGATGGCGCAACCGTGACTATGGTGAATGGGTATCCGACTGCCGATGCCGACGGTATTGTCGCCGCTGCAGACGTGGATACCACGAATGATTTCGCAATCGCAGGCGCTGGTGATACAGGTGGTACAGCGGCTACGTTCACGATTGTTGGATACACCGGTGGTACCTGTGAAGTTGTTTACACTGCGGCAACGGCTGATACGGACAACACAGGCCCTATCACTGCGGCACCGAGTGTTGTAGCTGATGTGGATGGCTGCTAACAATCGTTAGAACCGTAGCTCGGATCTGCTTTGGGGGCTACGGTAAATCCAGGAGTGGGGCATGAGAAAAAGAATCGCCCCGATGTCATCGGGGTTCACCCTTGTCGAGCTGGTCATGGTCATCATCCTGATCGGGGTTCTCTCCGCTCTGGGTGTTGGCCTGTTCGCCAGTCGCTCGGCCTTTTCTCCCCTTCTTATTACCCAGCAACTGTCGTCCGCCACGCTGCTTGCCCAGCAGGCAGCATTGGCGGGGAACAGCGCTGACACGCTGACCATTCGCCAAACCAGCGACGAACTCAGATTTTCAGCTGCCTCATCCCAATTCAATCTATCGCGCAGTGGCTCGACACTGGCCTATAGTGTGGCGGGTGCCCCTTACACGAATGTTCCGGCAGGTGGACTGACGGTGGGCTTTGATGGCTTTGGCCGTGTGGCCTCCCCGACGGCCAGAACCAATATTGATTTCCGTATTACTGGTGATAGCACGTTCAATCTCTGCCTCAGTTCTCTGGGTGCAGTTTATGACGGGACCTGTCCATGACCATGCCAGGCAAGTACGGACGCATTCATAGCGGTGCCACGCTGGTCGAGCTGGTGATCACCATTGTCATTATCAGTGTCGCTATTGCCGGAGTAGTGGGTGCGTTTGCGCTTATCTCCGGGCGTAGTGCGGACCCATTGAATCAGACCCGGGCCGTCGCGCTCGCACAGATTTACATGGACGAAATTCTCAGCCGACGGTATGACGAAAACACACCCGTAGGTGGGTTTCCCAGAGAGCCGGGTTGCACCATAAACACTGAAGAAGACATTCGCGCCAACTACGACGACGTTGATGACTATAACGAGATTATCAATGCGTCCCCGGAGAATGCTGAAGGTACCGGCCTGGCCGCGGATTACGCCGGTTTTAAGGTGACAGTTGCCATCAAGTGTGCGGGCGATGAAATCGGGCTTGCGGCTGACGAAGCCAAGCGCATCGATTTGACGATTACAGATCCGAGCGGTCAGGGCTACGATTTCTCAGTATATAGGGCGAACTACTGATGCCTCGCCAGTCTGGGTACACATTGATTGAGCTGATCATGGTGATTGTGCTGCTGAGTATCGTGGCCACGGTATCGGTGCGGTTTGTCGGCCTGTCTACCCAGGGCGCACTGGATACCAGCGCACGTCAGTTGCGAGCGCTTCAGTCCGTGGTGATCAGCGAACAGCTGACCCGAGACTTGCGGGAGGCCTTTCCGTTGTCGGTTCGAAGTACCGGCTCCTGCATTGAGTGGTTGCCTATGGAAGCGGGAACCAACTATCTCGACCTACCCGTCACTGAAGTGAGCCAGATCGAGATTGCTGAGTTTGCCCAGTCTCCTACTGTTAATAACAGGCGGGTGGTCATTTATGGTTACGGAACCTCGACAGGGGATATCTATACGGGCGCTAATCCCGGCCCCGTGTCCTCTGCGGTTTCAGGAATCAACAACACGGCTTCCTCAGGCTCGCCGGCAACCATTAGTCTGTCAACCAATCATCGATTTGATACAACCTCGCCAGCGCAGCGTCTGTTCCTTGTGGGCGAGCCGGTGAGTATCTGTCAGAGCGGCCGCTTTCTGTATCGCTATAGCGGGTATGCGCCGACGTCCACTCAGCCAGATCCTCCCACAGTTACCCCGGAAGTGCTGGCGGCCAGCCTAACCGGAACCGTCAATTTCCGGTTCCAGCCTGCCACCTTGCAGCGGGCAGCAGTGGTTCAGTTTACGTTTGATCTTGTAAGCGCCGATGGCAGCGAAACCACAACCGTCAGCCAGGAGGTCCAGATCCGTAATGTACCTTGACCGATACTGGAATCGACAGCGTGGTGCGGGGTTGCCAATCGCCCTCTTTATCATCACCGTTTTGGCTCTGATTGTGGCCAGCATGGCGCAGCAGCAGGAAAGTACCGGTGCGGCTGTTAGTCAGCAGATCTTGTCCCAGCGCGCGTTCTACGCGGCGGAAAGCGGAGCTCAGGCAGCAGTCACCGAGGCGCTCTATGGCAGTGGCTGCGGGGCAGTGCCAGGGGCTCTGAGTTTTTCAGGGAGTGGTCTCAATGGCTGTAGCGCCAGCCTCAGTTGCTCTGTTGTGCAGGCGGATATCGAAGGCGACGCCGCTGAAGAAAATGTTTATACCCTGGTCAGCACCGGACAATGTGGCGCTGGCTCCGAGCAGGCCACGCGAGAGATTGAGGTACGTGTGCGATGAGCAGCCACTGGATCAAAAAATTCAAAGCTCAAACTGCCAAAACTGTGCTGTTACTGGTTGCCGGTCTGGTGGCGCCGGTTCTGAGTGCCGAGGATGCTTTTTTCGAGACCGGCTCAGTGGTTGTCAACGATTCCATTGATCGAAGTAACTGGGAAACCGTCAGCCTAAGGGAGACCTACACCAGCCCGGTGGTTATCGTTGGTCCGGTGTCACACAACAACGACAATTCGTTAAGCGCCAGGGTTCGCAACGTTACGGCGACCAGTTTTGAGGTTGGCTTCCAAAGCCCCTGTGAGAGCGCGGGTCGCTCCGCAGGTGGGGTTGCTTGCCCTCCGGGTGGTGGTTGGAACAGCGAGACGATTCGTTACTGGGTTGTGGAAGAAGGGGCCTGGGAGTTCCCCGACGGAACATTGATTGAAGCCGGACGATTGAACACATCCACGGTACGCTCTAGCCAAGGGAGCACGAATGCGGCTGATACGGTGGTTTTTCAGCAGGCTTTCAGTAGTCCACCAGCGGTGCTGCATTCGGTCAATAGCTTTGGCGACCCGGACTGGATTACCTCAACCTCGTTTGCCAGTGGTAACAATACCGGATCGGTGCCCTCCGCGACCGATATGAGCCTTGCGCTGGAGGGGGCAGAGGTAACCAGTAGTCATGGTGCTGAAACCATTGGTTGGGTGGCTATTGAGTCGGGTTCGGGAACCAATAATGGCAACGATTATGTGGCCGGGGCTGTCGGTCAGGTGGTGGATAGGCATTCAGACGCATGTCAGAGGCTGGGTTTCGGTTTCAACTTTTCATCGGTTCCAGATGTGGTGGCTAGTAATATCACTGTTGCTGGCACCAACGGTAGCTGGGTGCGCTATTGTGGCGCAGAGATTGCCGGCAACAGTATTGATGTCCACGTGGACGAGGATCAGGTCAATGATGCGGAACGCACCGGCTTGGAAGAAGCAGTGGGTGTGTTCGCGTTTTCTGCCGATGGTTCTGGCCGGCTGACCAGGCCAGATACTTTCTGTACGGGAATCAGTGCGCTTTTTTGCGACGATTTTGACGTAGGCACGCTGGCCAGTGATGGTTGGAGCATCGATTCTTTCGGGGGCGGCAATGCGGGCATTGGCAGCCAGACCAGCAACAGCGGTAGCCAGTCCCTGTTCACGTTTGGCGGCGGCGTAAATGTGATTTCACGGGCGTTCGATCTGTCCGATTCAACGTCGGGAAGCCTCGAGTACTGGTGGCGGCGTGGTGCGGATTCCTTCAGTGAAAATCCAGAAGGCGGTGAAAACTTTCTGGCCCAGTATCTGAATGATAGTGGGCAGTGGCAGGATATCGAGATCCTACCGGGCAATGGCACACCCGGAGAAAGTGGCACAACAGAGTTCGATCTGCCGTCTGACGCCTTCCACGCCGGGTTTCGCTTTCGTTTCAGGCAGAGCAGCGGCAACAACGGAAACTTTGATTTCTGGCACGTTGACGATGTCGTGCTTCGGACAACCTCCTTCATCTGCGAGCCCGATGATTTCGGCCGGTCCGCCCTGGGACCGGACTGGGTTACCACCCGATCACGGGGGAACTTCTCGCCGCAGATCGTGAATGGCCGCTTGCGAATGACTCAGGCTTCGGGCAATCAGGCAACGGCCGCTACTTATCAACGTGTTTTTCCGGGTGCCGATAACTTTATACAGATTGAATTTGATTACTACGCCTATGGCGGATCCGGTGCTGACGGGCTGGCGGTTGTGTTCTCGGATGCTTCCGTTACACCTCAGGCCGGCGGTTATGGCGGTTCATTGGGGTATGCGCAGGAGCCCGATGGCACGGGTGGTTTTGCCGGTGGTTGGCTAGGCATTGGTCTGGACGAATACGGGAACTTCTCGAATGACAGTGAGGGTAGGGTCGGTGGCAATAATGGCCGAACTCTGGACTCAGTAGCAGTGCGCGGTGCGCTGCCAGATTATGAGTACATTGTAGATTCCGGAGGCCTATCGCCCGGCATTGATGCCAACAACGATAACAATCCTTTCAGGTATCGGATTACTATCGATTCGCGGAACAATCAGACGCCGGTTCTGACGGTGGAGCGAAACGGTAGTGGAACCGGTAACCGCTTCGAGCTCCTGGTGCAGGAGACACTGACGAACCAGCCAGCGATCCCCGAGAACCTTTACCTTTCGCTCACCGGTTCCACTGGCGGGTCTACCAACATCCACGAGCTCGACAACCTTCAGGTGTGTGCTGACAAGGTTGGTGCGGTACAGAAACAGGTTGACCATTTTGAGATTGAGCACAGCGGTAGTTCGCTGACCTGCCGTCCGGAAACAGTGACCATCAGGGCTTGTGACAACGCGGATTGCAGCCAAACCTTCAATGACTCCGTCGATGTGACTCTTTCTCCTTCATCGGGATGGCTGGGCGGCAGCACCTTTACCATGACGGGAGGTACGGCGACGCGCACGCTCAGAGTGACAACCCTATCCACGGTCACCCTGGGTGTGCCCAACTCGAGTCCGTCTACCAAACCCTTTGCCAGAACCCTTTGCAGCGATGGTTCACCTGGCAATGTGAGTGCTTCAAAATGTGACCTGACGTTCTATGATGCGGGTTTCGATATTTCAGTGCCGAACCACATTTCGGATACAGAACAGACGGCTACTATTGCCGCTGTGCGAAAGGACGATTCTTCCGAGCAATGCGTTCCGGGCTTTGACAATGAGACCAAATCAGTATCTCTCTGGTCTGGCTACACCAACCCGTCTACCGGCACTCTGCCGCTGTTTGCGGATGGCAGCGCGTTGCCTGGCAGTTCCGGAGCCACCCGGTCTCTGACATTTGATGCCAATGGTGAGGCGACGGTTGAGATACGGTACGCCGACGTCGGTCGCATCGGCTTGAATGCCAGGTACGAAGGCAGTGGCGATGACGCTGGACTGGTGATGATTGGCAATAGCGACTTTGTTGCCAGGCCGGATCACTTCAATCTCACGATTCCGGGTAACCCTGCTGCGACAGCCGTGGCTGCGGACAACGATTTTGTCGCGGCAGGAGCGGACTTTGAGATCAATGTCGCAGCGGTGAATGCCAGTGGCAATGTTACTCCCAATTTCGGTAAGGAGTCGCCTAATGAGGCCGTTAGCCTACTGGCAGAACTTGTTGCGCCTGTGGGCGGTGCAATTCCCCCTCTGGTCGGATTATTCGGAACGTTTGGCGAGGACTGTAACGGAAGCGCCGGTGCCGGAGGAACGGCCTGTGGAGAGTTTAGCTGGCCGGAAGTAGGTATCATCAAGCTGACACCGTCACTTGCCAGTGGCAGCTACATGGGAACAGCGGATGTGGATGGTAACGCGGTAGAGCATGTGGGCCGTTTTATTCCTGCCCGATTCGACGTCAGTAAATTTGACGGAGAGGTAAGCCCCTACTGTTCAGTTTCCACGCCATTTGCCTACAGTGGCAAAAGCCTGGGCTGGCGAACGGGGCTGGCACCCACTTTTCAGATTGATGCTGTGAACGTGGATGGACTGGTTACCACCAACTACACGCTAGGCAGCTTCCAGCGTTTGGCCGCAGGGGATATCGGCCGCACAGCGGACAACACTGACCTTGTTACCGTGAATGCTGCAGGCGATCTATACCCGGTCCAGACAGCGCTTGACGCCGGGGGGCTGGACATAGTGGATCGCGGGCGTTTGCAGTATCGATTCGCGTCCACGGACAGTATCACGTATGAGAAAACGGTCGACTCCATAGTGCGACCGTTTACGCCGAGTTACGAGATCAAGCTCACGTCACTTGAAGACGCCGATGGCGTTACATCTCCGCAGTTGCCTCTGGCAGTGACACCTGTTTTTGGTTTTGACATCCGATACGGTCGCCTTGAACTGACCAATGCCTACGGCCCTGAAACATCAGATATTGTAGTGCCGTTCGAGGTACAGTATTTCAGTTCGGCAATGGACGGTTTTGTTCGCAATCAGGCGGATAGCTGCTGGACTTATAACACCTCGGCGGATGTGTCTCTTGATCAGTCTGGCCTCTCGGGGGGCAGTACTTCGGTAGAGGGGGTTTCAGATACGCTTGCTGCGGGTCGGCCGAAACCCGGCAGCGAGCTCGTACTCACTGCCCCAGGAGAGCCAAACAGTGGCGATGTGCTCGCTACCTTTGTGGTGCCTATCTGGTTGCAGGATGACTTTAACGGCGATGGCTCGCTTGAAAATCCCTCAGCCCTGGCTACCTTCGGCGTCTACCGTGGCCACGACCGCGTTATCTACTGGCAGGAAAAATAGCGGGAAGGGGACTCAGTCCTCTTCCCCCTCCGGGTGATCCATTCCCAGTTCATTGATCTTGCGGGTCAAAGTGTTCCGACCCCAGCCCAGCAGGATGGACGCATCACGCCGGCGCCCGCCGGTGTGCTTCAATGCGGTCTCGATCATGATGCGCTCAAATTCCGGCACGGCGGTATCCAGAATGCCTTTGTGGCCGCGTTTGAGTTCCTGCTCCGACCAGTTGCGCAGGCCTTCCTGCCAGGTCTGGCCGGTGGCTGGCGCCTCGGCCTGTTGCACCAACTCGGGCGGTAGGTCATCGATGTGAACTTCGCGTCCACTGGCCATCACTGTCAGCCAGCGGCACGTATTCTCAAGCTGGCGGACGTTGCCGGGCCAGGGCAGGGTGGTGAGGTATTCTTCGGCTTCCGGGCGCAGTATTTTGGTTTCCACTGCCAGTTCCCGGGCTGCACTCTTGAGGAAATGTTCCATCAGCCGGGGGATATCCTCCCGGCGTTCCGCAAGTTTTGGCAGGTGTACTCGGATGACGTTCAGGCGATGGAATAGATCTTCCCTGAAGGTGCCCGCCTGTACGAGCTTTTCCAGATCCTGATGCGTGGCGGCGATGATGCGGACGTCCACCTTGATGGGGGTGGTGCCGCCCACACGATAGAATTCACCATCGGCCAGTACCCGCAATAGTCGTGTCTGGGTGTCGGCGGGCATATCACCGATCTCGTCCAGGAACAGGGTGCCGCCGTTGGACTGTTCAAAGCGGCCCTGTCTTGCGGCGGCCGCGCCGGTGAAGGCGCCTTTCTCATGGCCAAATAGTTCGGACTCAATCAGGTCCTTTGGAATCGCAGCCATGTTCAGTGCAATAAAGGGGTGGCTCGCCCGGGGGCTGTGATTGTGCAGGGCCTGGGCAACCAGCTCCTTGCCGGTGCCACTTTCGCCATTGATCAGTACGGTTATGTTGGAGTGGGACAGTCGGCCGATGGCCCTGAACACTTCCTGCATCGCGGGTGCTTCACCAATGATTTCGGCATTCCGCTGGGCGCTTTCCGCTTGCGGTTCCGAGGTGGCCCGGCGCTCGTGGCTGTGAGCCACAGCCCGCTTTGCCAGCGCAACGGCGTCGTCCACATCAAACGGTTTAGGAAGGTATTCGAAGGCGCCAGTCTGGTAGCTGGTCACCGCGCTTTCCAGGTCGGAGTGGGCGGTCATGATGATCACCGGCAGGTCCGGGTGTGCGTCCACGATCTGAGAGAGCAGGGTGATGCCATCGACGCCGGGCATGCGGATGTCGCTGATGATGGCGTCGGGCTGTTCGTGTTCCAGCCTCATCATGATGCTTTCACCACTTTCAAACACGCGGGGTTGCATACCGGCCTGGTTCAGGGCGCGCTCGAGCACCCAGCGTATACTGCGGTCATCGTCAATTATCCAGACGTTTGCCGGTTGGCTCATTGGTTTTCCTCCAGGGGCAGGAAGATGATGAAGTCGGTTTTTCCGGGCTCGCTTTCACATTCAACAAGCCCATGATGTTGCCCGATGATGCTTTGGGTGATGGACAGGCCGAGACCTGTACCGCTCGCCCGTCCGCTGATCATCGGGTAGAAAATATTTTGCAGAAGATCCGGTGGTATGCCCGGGCCGTTATCGATCACATCCACGCGGCACACCAGGCGATGGCGTTTGTGGCCGATGGTGAACTGTCGCAACGCGCGTGTGCGGAAGGTGATGGTCGGCTGTTCGCCGCCGGTCATCTCCGCCTGGTTCTCGAACGCGGCTTCCATGGCGTTGCGCGCAATGTTGAGGAAAGCCTGGATCAGCTGTTCCTTGTCGCCCTGGAATTCCGGCAGGCTGGGATCGTAATCCCTCCGAAAGTTCAGCCGGCCACGGCTCTCCGCCTCCAGAAGAGTCTTGACGCGCTCCAGAACCTCATGAATGTTGGTGGGCGCCAGCTTGGGGGCTTTGTTTGGGCCGAGCATGCGGTCCACCAGGGTTCGCAGGCGGTCAGCCTCGGCAATGATTACCTGGGTGTACTCTTTCTGGTCTTCGCTGTTCAGTTCCCGGTCGAGCAACTGGGCTGCCCCGCGAATGCCCCCCAAAGGATTCTTGATTTCGTGGGCCATTCCCCGAACCAGGATACGAGTGGTTTCCTGCTGGGAGATAATGTCCTCTTCCCGGCTGATCCGTAGCAAGCGGTCCCTGGGCTGGATCTCGATCAACAGTTCTGTTGGCTCAAGGCTTATGGGAGACACCGAATAATCAACCGTTAGCCGCAACCCGCTTGTCAGTATGAATTCCGCTTCGCGTCGGGTGTAGGACTGGCCATTCTCGGCTGCCGCATACAGAGTTTTCAGAGCATCTTCTGAGTCGATCAGAATATCGTTGATCGGGGCGTCCTTGCTTCTGGTTACGCTGGTTTCGAACAGGCTTTCAGCGGCTGGGTTCAGGTATTGGACTCGTAATCCGTCACGCAGCACCAGTACGGCTGTGGTCAGGCTGTCCAGTATGCTTTTGTATCCGGCCGGCATTGCCATTCGTTCGTCCCTTTTGATGGGCCTTGCGGTATGCTAAGGCAGTTTTGCAAAAAGCGAACCACATTGGCTGTTAGTGGCGATGAAAGTGCGCATTTAGCGGGCATGCGCGGTTGCAGGCCTGTGAGCACGCTGTGGTGTAGTGCAGAAGTATAATTGCGTAAAGCCTGCCTCTGACTATTCGCCCCGCGAGTGGTCAGAGTATGGCTTTTTTATGGTGCGGGCGCACTAAAATGGGGCATTAAAGGATGGTGTGATGGTTTGCTAACCGCGACAGGTCTGCGTTGGTCTGGCACCCCGGCCTGAAACGGTCGGGGCCCCGGAAGGGTGCATCAGTTGTTGACGCTGGGTCGATGGATGGTGAAGGTGATGGTTTCGCCGCTCTTGACGGTAACACCATTGCTGTCGACGATATTGACGCCTGCATCGTGTGTGCCGCGAAACACATTGCGCACCATCACCGTTCTGGAAGCGCTCTGGCCCACCGGTTGGCCGTCAAGAGTCACTTCGTACTTGTGGCTGTCCCGAAGGCCGGGCGAGCTGGTCACGCTGAATTCCACGTCGCCGCTGCCGCTATGGAAGGCCTGGTCATTGCCCGGCGCAAGGAAACGGACACTATCGTAGACGGACCCTTCCTGCTGCACTTTTTCCCGCAACCGCTCTGGCTCCCGGACCGCTTCGAGTTTGGGTAGTGTGACCGTGGTGACAGGCTTAACCTTAATCTCCTCAGCAGGCGTGCCTTCCGAGGGCTCGTCGGTATAAGTAACGTTCCCCTGAGCATCCACCTGACGATAGACCTCGGCGGAAACTGGAAGCGCCGCGAGAGCGACAATGCCTGAGAATAATGCGAGCCTTGCGTTCATAGAGACAACCTGTTTGATTGTTTTATCCGATTATCAGCGCCAGTCCTGAGTATTTCAACGCCATTACCCCGCAGCTTGGTTACATTCCGTTAAGGCTGGTCGAAATGTGCGGTCGTACACTAAAAAGCCCCGCGCAAGGCGGGGCTTTTCTGTCTGCTTGTGCTTACTAACAGCTTAGCAGGAGTAGTACAACTCGAACTCGACCGGATGTGTGGTCATGTTGAGTTTTTCAACTTCGCCACGCTTCAGGTCAATGTAACCGCCGATCATGTCCTCGGTAAACACGCCGCCACGGGTCAGGAACTCGTGGTCTGCCTCGAGGCTATCCAGAGCTTCCTGGAAGGTCTCGGCAACGGTCGGAATGTTCAGGGCTTCTTCCTTCGGCAGGTCGTACAGATCCTTGTCCATGGCGTCGCCCGGGTGGATCTTGTTCTGGATGCCGTCGAGGCCGGCCATCATCAGTGCTGCGAATGCCAGGTACGGGTTGGCGGATGCGTCGGGGAAGCGCACTTCGATTCGACGACCCTTCGGGCTGTTCACGTAAGGAATACGGATGGACGCAGAACGGTTACGGGCGGAGTAGGCCAGCATAACCGGTGCTTCGAAGCCCGGGACCAGACGCTTGTAACTGTTGGTGGAAGCGTTGGTGAAGGCGTTGATGGCCTTGGAGTGCTTGATGACACCGCCAATGTAGTACAGGGCCATCTCGCTCAGGCCTGCATAGCCGTCGCCAGCGAACAGGTTCTTGCCGTCTTTGTTCAGCGACATGTGTACGTGCATGCCGGAACCATTGTCGCCGACCACAGGCTTGGGCATGAAGGTCGCCGTTTTGCCATAGGCGTGCGCGACGTTGTGTACGCAGTACTTGAGAATCTGAACTTCATCAGCCTTGCGGGTCAGGGTGTTGGCGCCAACACCAATTTCACACTGGCCTGCAGTGCCCACTTCGTGGTGGTGTACTTCAATTTCCAGGCCCATGGACTCCATGGCCGCACACATCGCACCACGCAGATCGTGGAGGCTATCGACCGGCGGTACGGGGAAGTAGCCACCTTTTACGCCTGGACGGTGACCGATGTTATTGCGATCGAAGTCTTCGCCGGAAACCCAAGCTGCTTCTTCGGAGTACAGTTCGTACATTGAGCCCTGCATGTCGACCTTCCACTTGGCGGAGTCGAATACGAAGAACTCGGGCTCTGGGCCAAACAGGGCGCCATCGGCAATGCCGGTTGACTTCAGGTATTCTTCGGCACGCTTGGCAACAGAGCGTGGGTCACGCTCGTACCCCTGCATAGTGGATGGCTCCACGATGTCACAGGTAATGTTAACCGTCGTTTCTTCAGTGAAAGGATCAAGGACAGACGTTTCGTCGACTGGCATCAAAATCATGTCGGATTCGTTGATGCCCTTCCAGCCAGAGATAGAAGACCCGTCGAACATTTTACCGTCGGCGAAGAAATCTTCGTTTACCTCGGTTGCGGGCAGGGTCACGTGCTGCTCTTTACCGCGGCTGTCAGTGAATCGCATGTCGACCCATTTGACTTCGTGTTCCTTGATCAGATCAATCGTCTTGGACATTGTGCAAGCTCCGTCAGTTATCCCGCAGTGCGGGCGATTTCTGTGTGCGTTGTTGCCGGATCGTTCAGCAGTGCTGACTCCCGATCTTTCTTTCAGGTACGGCAGCTTAACAAAAGCTGTTGTGAGTTACCTGCAAAATCGGCTGCTTAAGGTTTAGCAATAGCCTTGCCAGTTTTTGATGCGTGCGCCACAAGTGCACAATACCAAGGCATTCGGGCTGTTTTGGAGCGACAAGAGCATTTGGGCTGGCCCTGTCGCCCTCTTGTGGTGCATTAAAACGGTGCGCGAACCGAAATAATGCACCAAATTGATGCGTTCGCGTCGTTACTCCGATAAGCGTTTTTCGTCATATAAACGCAAGTGAGTTTGCTATATACTGCGCGCCACTTCATTTTCGCCCCGGAGATTCAGTGAAAACGCTGAGTTTCGTCAGGGTGCACCCTGGCTGCCCGGCCTGGCAAATGAAATTCATTTTACGGATTTGAGACGGCATGTAAGGGGCTATGCGCCTGCTGAAGACCTCTCAGGTCATTCAGTGCATGCTGCAGGATTATAGTTGTGATTGATAAACTTCGTAATATCGCCATCATCGCCCACGTTGACCACGGCAAGACCACGCTGGTTGACCAACTTCTTCGTCAGTCCGGCACGCTGGATCGCAAAGAGCTCGAAAACGAGCGCGTCATGGATTCCAATGACCAGGAAAAAGAACGTGGCATTACCATTCTGGCCAAGAATACGGCGCTGAAGTGGCACGACTACGACATCAACATCGTGGATACTCCGGGGCACGCCGATTTCGGGGGCGAAGTCGAGCGTGTCATGAGCATGGTTGATTGCGTATTGTTGGTGGTTGACTCTATTGATGGCCCGATGCCGCAAACCCGATTCGTGACCCAGAAAGCGTTCGATGCCGGCTTGCATCCGATCGTAGTGGTCAACAAGATTGACCGCCCCGGAGCTCGCCCGGACTGGGTGGTGGATCAGGTGTTCGATCTGTTCGACAACCTGGGCGCCAGCGATGAGCAGCTGGACTTTCCGATTGTTTATGCCAGTGCCCTGAACGGCATCGCCGGAATGGATCACGAGAAACTGGACGACAACATGGACGCGGTTTTTCAGGCCATCGTTGACCACGTGCCTGCCCCCAATGTCGATCGTGACGGTCCGTTCCAGATGCAGATTTCCCAGCTCGACTACAACAGTTTCCTGGGTGTGATCGGAATTGGCCGCATTATGCGTGGCAAGGTCAAAACCAATTCCCCGGTTACCGCTATCGGTGCCAATGGCAAGAAGCGCCAGGGCCGTATACTCAAGATCATGGGCCACTCCGGCTTGCAGCGTGTTGAAGTCGATGAGGCGCAGGCAGGTGATATTATCTGTGTGAGCGGCATGGATGAGCTGTTTATCTCTGACACCTTGTGCGATCAGTCCGCTGTTGAGGCTCTGCCACCGCTGACGGTCGACGAGCCAACGGTTTCCATGACTTTCCAGGTCAATGATTCGCCGTTCTGCGGCAAGGAAGGCAAATTCGTCACCAGTCGCAACATCAAGGAGCGACTGGAAAAGGAACTGCTGCACAACGTTGCCTTGCGCGTGGAAGAGGGCGAGTCCGCAGACAAATTTAAGGTCTCTGGTCGTGGTGAGCTGCATCTGTCGGTGCTGATAGAGAATATGCGCCGGGAGAACTTTGAACTCGCCGTGGGTCGTCCGGAAGTGGTCATCCGTGAGATCGACGGTGTTAAGCAGGAGCCGTATGAGAACGTCATCATCGACATCGAAGAGCAGCACCAGGGTGCGCTTATGGATCAGATGGGGCTTCGCAAGGGCGAGATGACCAACATGGTGCCGGACGGAAAGGGCCGTATGCGTCTTGAGTATACGATTCCGGCGCGGGGGCTGATCGGTTTCCGTAACGCTTTCCTGACCATGACATCCGGCTCGGGCATCCTGACGTCAACCTTCAGCCATTACGGTCCGATCAAAAGCGGTGATGTCACCAGCCGCCAAAACGGGGTGCTGGTGTCAATGGCTACGGGTGCGGCGCTGACTTACTCGCTGGAAACACTGCAGAGTCGAGGCAAGCTGTTCCTGGATCCGGGTCAGGAAGTCTATGAAGGCCAATTGTGTGGCATTCATAGCCGTGATAACGACCTGGTGATCAACCCCACCAAAGGCAAGAAGCTGGACAACATGCGCGCGTCCGGCAAGGATGAAGTCATTGGTTTGGTGCCGCCGATCAAGCATACCCTTGAGCAGGCTCTGGAGTTCATCGATGAGGATGAATTGGTGGAAGTGACGCCCAAGTCGATCCGTCTGCGCAAGAAGCTTCTTACCGAGAATGAGCGTAAGCGCGCCCATAAGAAGTAATCTTCAGCGCTCGATATCAGGGGTGGGTCCAAGTGGCCCACCCCTTTTTTATTCACTTCAGCTAAACTCCGGTTAAATCCTTTTTCCGGAGCGCCTCATGCTCACCCTGTTCCCTGACATCAAGCCCAATGCCCAGCACCGCATTGCGGTTGATCCACCCCATGAACTCTATATTGAAGAAAGCGGCAATCCGAATGGTATCCCTGTTCTGGTCGTCCATGGCGGGCCCGGCGGCGGGTGCGAGGACTACCATCGCCGTTTTTTTGATGCTGAACGCTACCGGATCATTCTGATGGATCAGCGTGGCGCTGGCCGTTCGAGGCCGCTGGCGGAGTTTGATGGAAATACCACGCAAAATCTGGTGGGTGATATGGAAACGGTGAGGACCTTTCTTGGGGTGGACCGGTGGATCCTGTTTGGTGGAAGCTGGGGCTCTACGCTGAGCCTGGTGTATGCCCAATCCTATCCAGGCAGGGTTCTTGGTCTGGTGTTGAGGGGGATTTTCCTGTGCCGGCCCAGGGATATCCACTGGTTCTACCAGGACGGCGCGAGCCGCGTGTTTCCTGATTACTGGCAGGATTTCCTGGCGCCTGTTCCGGAGGAGGAGCGTGGTGATCTCGTCAAGGCTTATTATCGTCGTCTGACGAGCAGTAATGAGTTGGAACAGATACAGGCCGCCAAGGCGTGGTCAATCTGGGAAGGTCGGTGTGCGACCCTGCATCCGAACCCGCGTGTGGTTGAGCATTTCGGGCACCCCCATGTGGCCATTGCTCTGGCACGAATCGAATGCCATTACTTCATGAATAATGCGTTTCTTGAAGATAATCAGATAGTTCGTGACGCGGCAGTACTCAAGGACATTCCGGGCATTATTGTCCATGGCCGCTACGACATGGTGTGCCCGCTGGACAACGCCCTTGCATTAAGTCGGGCCTGGCCGGAAGCCGACCTCAGGATCATACGGGACGCCGGGCATTCGGCATCCGAGCCTGCCATTATCGATGCCCTGATGCGTGGTGTTGATGAGGTCGCCGCAAAGCTTGAAGGTAGGGATACGTAAAGTCACATGAAGAAGGTTGCGGCGAGCCTGGTGCGTGGATAAACTTCGTTCCGAACTTTGAGTCCTTGCGCAGGGAGCTTAATGAAAGGGCTGTTACAGCGGGTTACCCACGCCAGTGTCACCGTCGATAATGAGGTCATCTCCGAGATTGGTTCGGGGCTGTTGTTGTTGCTCGGTGTGGAGAAGTCAGACGACTCCAGCACGGTGCGGGAACTGTGTCGAAAACTACTCGCCTACCGGGTATTTCCCGACGACCAGGGACGGATGAATCGCAGCCTGCTCGATATGGGCGGCTCCCTCCTCGTTGTTCCCCAGTTTACGCTTGCTGCTGATACCCGGTCCGGGTCCCGTCCTGGATTTTCGGTGGCTGCGGGCCCGGAATCTGCAGAAGCACTGTTTCATGAGTTCGTGGCATCGTGTGAGGCGCAACTGGGCGCTGACCGGATTGGTCAGGGGCAGTTCGGCGCGGACATGAAGGTGGCCTTGGTAAACGATGGACCAGTCACGTTTCTTCTGGAGGTCGGAGGAGTGTCTGGGCGGAGTTGATCGGTCGCCCTATGACGACGCATTGCAGCGGTCGTTGGTCTTTTCTGGTGCGGTGCTGGCCAGGAGGTTGGGCTTTCGATTCGTCCATGAAGCGTTTTTTGGCCATTAATTTTATGATTTTAAATAAATTAATGGTTTTTGGCCCCGGATTTGAAAAGGAAGTTCCGCGAAAGCAGGTGGCCGTTCATGGCATAAATAGTTTCCCTTTTAAGCTTAATTGAGCTAAAAAGGCCCGGTTAAAAATTTGCAAATGCGACATCATTGTATTAAAACAGGTTCATCACTCAGTGCTTTAATAAAGCAGTGTAAGTGACTGAGCTGTAAAGAGCCTGATGGGCTCTTTGCTGACAAGAAGAAAAACGAATTGTTATGGCCTTGTCACAAAACTGACATGGTTAATAAACAGAATAGGGCTCAACCAGCCCGACTGGTGAAGTCTAAAGAGCGGGAAACTAACCCGACGCTAAAACCTGAGTTAACTCAAAAGGAAGACGCAAAATGAAAAAAACGCTCATCGCATCTGCTATTGCAGCCGCAACTTTCTCCGGCAGCGCGCTGGCACAGACTACTGCTTCTGCTTCCGAGCTGGCGGCACGCATGGACTCCATGCCGACTATTTACGGTAACATCCAGTACGCTATCGCTCATGACAACTTTGATGGCGGTCGCTCTGAGCTGAGCCACTTCGACAATGGCTCCACTCTGGGCGTCAAACACGACCATGAAATCGCTCCGGGCATCACTGGTTTCTTCAAGCTTGAGCTGGAAGGCCTGGCTGCAGACGACAAAGATCGGGAATCCGGTCTCGAAGATCTGGACGAAGCCTACATCGGTGTTAAAGGCGACAGCTTTGGCCAGGTTTGGGTTGGTTCAGACGACTCCACCTACGAGCGCGCGGTTGACGAAATCGCACAGTTTTATGAAGTTGCTATCCTGAACATCGGTGCAGACTACACTACTGGCGAAGGCGACCTGGTTCAGTACATGTCTCCGTCCTTCGGTGGCCTGAGCCTGTGGGGTGCTGTTCAGATCAACGGTGATGGCGACGACGCTTCACTGGGCGATAAGGGCGGTGACAAGTCTTATCCATATCAGCTGGCAGCCGTCTATGAAATGGACGCGCTGGAACTGGCTGTCGCTATGGATTCCAACGACGGTGGTTCTCCAAGCAACGAGAACACCTATGGTCTGCGTGGCAGCTACAACGCTGGTGCCCTGCGTGTTACTGGTGAATACCACACCACCAAAGACGCGTCTGACACCTACGGTGTGATCGGTTACTACACCATGGGTGCCAACCAATTCGCGCTGTCCTACGAAATGAACGTAGCGGACGATGCAGACGACACTGAGCGCTCTACTGTGACCCTGCAGGCGCTGCACAACCTGTCTGACCACATGTATGTTTATTTCGAAGGCTACCTGGGTGGTGGTGACGAAGTGTATGAGTACGAAGACAGCATGGGCAACCAAGCTGTTACCGACGAGCGTTCCATTGCTTCTGTTGGTGCTGTTTACTACTTCTGATCAGCTAACCAGCTAATCTATCAAGTAGTCGAAAACCGGCAGCCTTCGGGCTGTCGGTTTTTTTATGTATGCTGATAACAAATTTCCCACAGCAGGAGGGCGGATGGCTCAGGAACTGGAAATCAAACTCAGCGTGGCGCAGCCTGATCTGGATCGAGCCGTTGACTGGCTGTTGAGTCAACCCAGCACTAGCGAGTCCGAGACTCTGCAATTGGGGAACACCTACTACGACACGCCCGATGGGGATCTCAACAGCCAGAAGATTGCCCTGCGAATCCGTAAAGTGGGTGACAAACACATTCAGACCCTGAAAACCCGTGGTGAATTTGTCGACGGAGCTCATCGTCGTCAGGAGTGGGAATGGCCGCTGATAGGTACCACCCTCAATATGGGGCTAATCGCGGACACCCCGGTGGGACAGAGCGTGAACCTTGCCAAACTGCAGCCGGTATTTGAGACCAACTTTCAGCGCCGCGTGGTCATGATCGAGCAAGGGGATAGTCTGATCGAAGTGGCTATTGATTCCGGAGAGATTGTGGCAGGTGAGCAGTCCCGCCCGCTCAGTGAAATTGAATTTGAGCTCAAGGCCGGAGACGCCTCTCTGTTGCTCGCGTGGGCGCGACGTCTGGCGGATGAAGTACCGGTGTTTCTGAATCTTGTGAGCAAGGCGGAGCAAGGGTATCACCTGGCGGAGCTCTATCACCCGGTTCCGCAAGCAGCGCTGAGTACCGAGCTGTCGGTGAATGAATTCCTGTTTCTTCTGAGCGTGTCATGGCTTACAGGTCAGCCCGTTCCCGCGGATGGAGACGATTTTGGAGCGATAGGTCGGATGGCGGGTGAGCGCGGCGTCGAGGATCTCTACCAGCACGTGTTCCGTGCGCTGGCAGAGGGGGATACCATTGGATATATGGTAACCAGTAAGGAGCTCGGCCAGCTACAACTGGCCATCGCGGCTGCATAGCTTACGGCAGATCGGCCGCGCTACTATCCTCTTGGGAAGCCTGTTTCTGCAGGTTGTGCCACTTATTAATAAAGTCGCGGTAATGGGACAGGGCTTCTTTCACCACTTCCACGTCCGGCGTCTCACTGGATTTCACCAGAACGATCAGGCCCTTACCTTCAATTTCCTTATCGGTCGGCGGGTGGCAAACGACTTCGTTGTTGTTGTCAATATAGGCGAGAGCGGTGCCGATGCCGTGCCGAATGAGTGCACTGACGATGTCGGCCCAGTTCAGGTCGTCCAGTTCAATTTCGTACCGGTGGGGGTGGTCGTGTTGATAGTTAAACAAATCCTCAAGGACTTTCTCTGACCCCGGTGCGATGACCGAGCGCACCATGATTTCTGGGTAGGTTCGAACCGGCCGAATAACGGTACGGACACCAACAGATGTAAAGCGATCGCGATTCTCATCCCGTACGCACTCCGCCGTGACTTTCTGGCCAAGGTTGGACTCACTCAGCCTGTGGGCAATATCAAAAGTCAGGCTGTCGGAGGTCGGGTCGGATTCGTCGGCGGCCAACACGATAATGTGTCGGGCAGCACCGGCGTGCACCGCCTTGAGAGCTTCCGGGTCGCTACCGGAGCCATGAAAGTGAACCAGTCCGTTGTCCGCCAGTTCGGGCGGAAGCCCGTTCGGAAACTGGCTGGTCAGTATAATGATGGGGACGGTTTCATAGCCGGGTACGGCCCGCATCTGGGAGGCAAAGCGAGAAAAGTACTGTTCTCCGCCTGTCTGCGGTGTGTTGATGATAACGATGTGGTCTTTCATGGCGTATATCCAGCGTCCGGTTAAGATGCGTTCCCGGCGGTAGAACCGGTATTCGATATAATCACTGACAATAAGCGTCAGCAGCGTGATGGCGGCAATGAACATCAGCAAAACGGTGCTGAGCCGTCCGATGGCGGTTTCCGGCGCAAAATCACCGTAGCCCACGGTAACCAGCGTTGTCATGGTCATCCACGCAGACTCGAACAGCGTGAGGTCCTCGGCCGCCCAGATGATCACCACCTGGGTGACCAGCAGTCCGCCAAGAATGGTAAAAAGCCGCTTGATGCGTGACCGGATAATGCCGGACATGGGCAAGTGAGAAAGCTGATGTTCCGGGTTTAGCGGCCGGCGATTCCTCTGCATCGGTGTCCTTACAACGGTTCAGTCGGGGGAGCGTTCGTTATACAGTACGGGAAATATAACAGAGACACAGGGGTTTGCATTATGTCCGAGCCTTGGCGCTCCTTACCGAAGAGTCTGGCAGAAGAGGTTGGCGGTGCCTGGTCTTCGGTGTTTCCTGAGGGAGTGCCCAGTTTTTTGGGCGCTCAGGGCAGTGTTTCCGATGAGGATGTGGCCCAGGCCGTCGCGCGCAGCCTGTTTGTCAGGCGCACTCTTGAGCGCCATCCGGAGCAGGTCGCGGCGCTATGCCAGTCCCGTCCCCTGGCTGAGCCCACAACGCCGGATTACCTGCGCCAGCGCTGGCAGGAGTTCCTGTCAGAGGTGGTTGATGAAGGAGGGCTCCATACGGCGTTGCGACGATTCCGGACGGAAATACAGTTCCGGATTATCTGGCGGGATTTGATGCGCTGGGCAGACCTTGCCGAAACCATGGCGGCCACCAGTGATTTCGCCGATATCTGTATCCAGGGAGCCCTGGACTGGTTGTACGAAGACACCTGTGAGCAATCAGGAACGCCGTGGGGAATAAATCCGGCGACGGGTGAGGAGGGCCCGCAACCCCTGATTGTTCTGGGTATGGGGAAACTGGGTGGGCACGAGCTCAACGTTTCTTCTGATATTGACCTCATCTTCGCGTTCCCGGGGAAGGGCGAAACCCGTGGCGGACGCCGATCCATTGATAACCAACAGTTTTTCATCCGTCTGGGCCAAAGGTTGATCCAGGCGCTGGATCAGATCACCGCCGATGGCTTTGTGTTCCGCGTGGACATGCGCCTGCGCCCCTATGGCCAGAGTGGTGCGCTGGCATTGAGTTTTGCTGCATTGGAAACCTATTACCAGGACCAGGGGCGGGACTGGGAACGCTATGCCATGGTAAAGGCCCGGGTTGTGGCCGGTGACCAGCAGGCGGGGCAGGTGCTGATGGACAGCCTGAAGCCCTTTGTCTATCGCAAGTATATTGATTTCAGTGCCTTCGAATCCTTGCGGGCAATGAAATCCATGATCAGCCGGGAAGTGCGCCGCAAGGGCCTGGAAAATAACATCAAACTTGGCAATGGCGGCATCCGCGAGATTGAATTCGTGGTGCAGGCCTTCCAGTTGATCCGGGGCGGCCGTGACCGGGAATTACAGCAGCGGGAATTGCTGGTAATCCTGAAGGAGCTGGAAGAGCTGGAGCTGCTGCCGTCACCGGTGGTGAAGGAGCTGAAGGAGGCCTATGTCTTCCTTCGCAATCTTGAACATGCCCTTCAGGGCATGGAAGACAAGCAGACCCAGCTGCTGCCGGACGACGATCTGTCACAAGCCCGTGTAGCGCTGATCATGGGGTTTGATGACTGGGCAGCCTGCCTCACAGAACTGGAAAAGCATCGCAAACGGGTAGCCACGCATTTCGCGGATATCATTGCCATCGAGGACGAAGAACACGAAACGGCGACGCTTGATGAAGGCTGGCAGGAGCTTTGGTTGGGTGAAATGGACGAGGCGGTGGCGACCGCCTGGCTCGGTGAACATGGTTTCGAGGACGCCGAAGGCAGCTATTCTGCCCTCAGCGATCTGCGTGGGAACCGCACGTTGCAGACGCTGCAGACCCAAGGGCGGCAGCGATTGAACAAATTCATACCGGTATTGTTGGAAGCGCTTACTCACGTGGAGGGGCCCTCCCAGACGCTGGTACGGGTTCTTCAGTTGGTTGAGGCGATCCTGCGCAGAACCGCTTACATGGTGCTGCTATTGGAGAACCCCGGTGCCAGGACCCAGCTGGTCCGCCTATGCAGTGAGAGTCCCTGGATTGCAAGCCAGCTGGCGGAAACGCCCTTGCTGCTCGACGAGCTATTGAATGCAGAGAGCCTGTACAGCCCTCCAGCCAAAACCGAGCTCCAGGATGACCTGCGCCAGCAAATGCTGCGGATACCCTACGAAGATCTCGAGGAACAGATGGAGACTCTGCGGCACTTCAAGAAAGCCCACATATTGCGGGTGGCTGCCTCGGAACTGCGGGAAACCCTGCCTTTAATGAAGGTCAGTGACTATCTGACGTGGATTGCCGAAGTGGTGCTGGACCATGTGGTAGACGTGGCGTTCGCTAATCTGGTTAGCCGCCATGGCTACCCCCGGCGTGAGGATGGCTCAGCCTGTGACACCGATTTCGCGGTTGTCGGCTATGGCAAGCTGGGCGGTATCGAACTTGGCTACACCTCGGACCTCGATCTGGTCTTTATCCACGATGCCGATCCGGAGCAGTCAACAGATGGTGACAAGCCCATCGATAACGCCGTTTTCTACACTCGGCTCGGACAGCGCATTGTGCACATTCTCAACACCCAGACGCCGTCCGGGCAACTCTACGAAGTGGATATGCGCCTGCGACCCTCGGGGAGTTCGGGGTTGCTGGTCAGTACCCTGTCTGCCTTCGATAAGTACCAGCGTAACGATGCCTGGACCTGGGAGCATCAAGCGCTGGCCCGTGCCCGTGGTGTGGCAGGCTGCCGGGAAACGTTGGAAGCTTTCGAAAAGCTGCGCGCTGACATCCTTTGTCAGCAAAGGGATCGTGCCGAACTGAGGGAAGAAGTGGTCAGCATGCGCGAGAAAATGCGCACCGCTCTGGGCACCCCGAAAGTCGAAGGCAAGGTGCCTGAGGTTTTCCATATCAAACACGATTATGGCGGCATTATCGATATCGAGTTTATGGTGCAGTATCTGATGCTGGCGTGGTGTTCCGAGCATCCGGAACTGACGCAGTGGTCCGATAATATTCGCCAGATGGAGGAGTTGGGCCGAGCGGGGATATTGCCGGTGGAAGATACTGAGAAACTCAGGGAAACGTTTATCACCCTGCGCTCCACCATACACCGGCGGGCACTGCAGAACCTGAACAGCCAGGTGGCGGGTGACGCGTTTCCCGAAGAACGTGATTACATCCAAAGTATGTGGAATCGAGTTATGTTGGGTTGATGGAAGGGGGATGGCGCCTCTTCGTAAGCCCGAGTTTTCCTGCTAGAATGCCGGTTTCCCGAATAGAGCGCTTTAGGAGCAGAAACAATGTCGATGGCTGATCGCGATGGCCTGATCTGGCTGGATGGTGAAATGGTTCCCTGGCGGGAAGCCAAAACTCACGTGCTGACCCACACTCTGCACTACGGCCTGGGCTGTTTCGAGGGTGTCCGCGCTTACAGCACCGAAAGGGGCGCTGCGATTTTTCGGCTGGAAGATCACACAAATCGTCTTTTCCGCTCGGCCCATATCCTGAACATGACCATGCCGTTCAGCAAGGACGAGTTGAATGCGGCGCAGACCGCTGCAGTGCGGGAAAACAACCTGGACGAAGCCTACCTGCGCCCGATGGTGTTTCTCGGCTCCGAAGGCATGGGGCTACGCGCCGACAACCTCAAGGTTCATGTCATGGTCGCCGCCTGGAGCTGGCCATCCTACATGTCACCGGAAGCGAAGGAGCTGGGTATCAAGGTCCGGACCTCCTCCTACACGCGGCATCACGTCAACATCACGATGTGTAAGGCCAAGGCCAACGGTAACTACATTAACTCCATGCTGGCCCTGAACGAAGCCATTGCCAGTGGCTGTGAAGAAGCCCTGTTGCTGGATAACGAAGGCTACGTGGCTGAGGGTTCCGGCGAAAACATCTTCATTATGCGTGACGGCGTGCTCCATACGCCGGAGCTGACGTCCTGCCTGGAAGGTATCACCCGTCAGACCATCCTGGATTTCGCGAAAGAGCTGAATATTCCGGTGAAAGAGCGTCGTATCACCCGGGATGAGGTCTATATCGCGGATGAGGCCTTCTTCACCGGTACCGCCGCCGAAGTACTGCCGATCCGTGAACTGGACGGCCGTATGATTGGCGCTGGCAAGCGCGGCCCGCTGACTGAGAAGCTGCAAGGTATGTATTTCGACGCAGTGAAGGGCAAGAGTGCCGCGCATTCACACTGGCTGACGGCGGTTAACGGTTAACGCCGTGTTCCACTAACAACACCTGCAGGAAGAGCAAATGGCAGACGTTATCAAAGTGCCGGTCTCCTTCGGCGAAGTGCTGGACAAGATCACTATTCTGGAGATCAAGTCCGAACGCATTGCAGACGCGGAAAAGGTTAAGAATGTTCGGCTCGAGCTGGACGAACTGAGTGCCACCTGGAACGAGGCGGTTCAGGATCAGGCGGCTATAGCGGATCTGCGCGAGCAGCTAAAAGAAGTGAACGAGGCGCTCTGGGAAATCGAAGACGACATTCGTGATCAGGAAGCCGCTCAGGATTTTGGTTCCAAGTTCATCGAACTGGCTCGTGCCGTCTATGTCACCAACGACAAGCGCGCCGCCATCAAGAAGGACGTGAACCTGGCCCTTGGCTCCCGTTTCGTGGAAGAAAAGTCCTACCAGGATTACACAGCCCGCAAGTAAGCCGGCATACTCTGATGCTGGAGTCCAAGCGCCCTCTTTCCCCTCCCGGGAGAGAGGGCGGGGCGGTAAGGGTATGGCAGGATCAGCGCTGAGCAACCCACTGATCCAGCATCCCAGTCACGTCCTCTACCGTTACCATTTCCATCGCCCCTTCGAATTCCGCTTTGGCACCCCAGCGAGCCTGCTCAACTGTTTTGCCGGTAAACCGTGCCAACGCTTCCGGATATCGATTCACGCACCATTGCAGCGAATTGTAGGGGCCAGAACGATAGGGGTTGCTGGCTGCAAAAATGCCCAATACATCCGTGTTCATTGAGCTTGCAATGTGGGCTGGTCCTGTATCCGGTGCGACCACCAGGTCGGCACTGCCCAACAACGCCGTAAGCTGTTTCAGCGTATCCTTGCCACAGATATTGTGCGCCTGTTCCTTCATAGCGTTTTCAATTTCCGTGCAAAATTCCGCCTCAAAAGGCGCAGGGCTACCCACCAGGATTACCTTCATGCCGTGAGTGTGGATGGCGTGATCCGCCAGGCGCGCATAACGCTCCGCGGGCCAATTGCGGAGGGTGTGGCTGGCACAGGGGCTGATCACGAGGTTCCTACGGTCCGTCGCGAGGTGTTGCCCTGCGAACTCATGGTCTTCGGAAGCCAACGGAATGACCCAATTAGGTGCGGCGGGTTCCAGGCCAAGTGGCACCAGAAAGCTTGCCAGGCAGTCCCGCACGTGCTGTTGTGTTGCAGGAGCAATCTTGCGGTTTATAAACAGGCTGTGAAGGTCCTTGCTACGGGCGTTGTCGTACCCTACTTTCACCTTTGCCGGAATAATCGCCGCCGCCAGATTGGCCCTGAATGCCACCTGCATATGAAGCAAGGCATCAAACTTTCTGTCTTTCAGTGTGTTGCGTAAATCAGCATATCCTTTTCGGCCGGCTTTCTTGTCGAAGACAACAAACTCCACGCCGGGCAGGTCACCAATCAGTTTGGCTTCAATCTTGCCGATCACCCAGGTGATTTTAATGCCTGGTAACTGTTCCTGAAGGCTTAATACCACGGGAATGACATGGGTGACGTCGCCAATGGCGGAGAGGCGTAATATACAGATGGAGTTAATCAAGTTACGGTCCGTTTCCAATCTTTCACTGCCGGATGTGGAGCCGGGCGGGGCTCGTTGGTAAACTGAGCGCCATTCTAGCCTACTGGGCTTTTAACGTCTTTACCTGCACACCATGGGTTTGCAGGGCTGAGGGAAACGATCTTTTGACATTGGCAACGGGCACTCACTCAGATTCCGGAACGTCATTGCTGCTGGTCTCACCGGAGTATGAAGGTGTTGCAGCTTCCTGGCTGCTCCCTGAATTCTGGGAGGGACGGGCGACTCCGGTCACCTCTGGTGGACGTGGCGGAGCCTGGTTTATTGATATGGAGCCGCCTGGCATGGTGCTTCGTCATTACAGACGCGGCGGCATGATGGCCAAGTTCGCGGAAAAGACGTATTTGTTTACCGGCTTTGAGCAGACCCGGTCTTTGGCGGAGTTCCGATTACTGCGGCGGCTACGCTCGCTGGGACTGCCAGTTCCTGAACCTGTTGCCGCCATTGCCTGGAAGTACCGGTTTTTCTGGTATCGGGCCGCTATACTGGTAAAGCGAATTCCGAATTCCGTCACGTTTCCTGGCAGCGATCGTTTGAGCGATGAAACGCTGTGGATGCAACTGGGGCAGCTCATTCGCAGCTTTCACGACAACGGGCTCAACCATGTTGATCTGAACTGCGACAACATACTCGTGGCGGGGAATCAGCTCTATCTGATCGATTTTGACCGATGCAAACTGGTACCTGAGAGCCAGAATAAAACAGATTCAGCATGGAAGCGGCGAAATCTGGAACGGCTTCAGCGTTCCGTGCGCAAACGATGCCTTGCTTTATCCTATTCGCAGCAAGAGCGTTCCTGGAAGCGCCTGCTGCAGGCCTACCATCGCCAATCGCAAGTTTATACTCCCCATACTAGGCCTGAATCACTTTAATGACCATCGTTAAACTCGAAGAAGAGCTCCATTCCAATATCCGCAGAACCCGGATTACCTATCGGGGATTGGTGGACGGGCAGCCGGCTGCGATTAAGTGCTACCGCAAACCATTGTTTGGGCTGATTCATTGGATCCGGGCGCTGCGTCGTGGTAAGAAAATCCGGCGAGTGGGTGGGCCCGTGCCGCCTATAGTGTTCGCCGGCTGGATTACATCGGAAAGATGCTTTGGTTATGGCACCGAGTTTCTGGAGGGTTTTCGACCGCTCAGAGCGGTGCTGATGGAGGAATCCTCCCGCTCAAGACAGATCGATATTATTCGCCTCTTGGGCAAGACCATAGCCGGTGTTCATAAACGGGGTATTGAACAGCCGGACGGTAACCTGACCAATTTCTTGATGGAAGAGAGTGGAACGATTTTCATGGTTGACGAGGATGACATTCGAATTTACCCACGGATGCTTCCGCTCGGCGTTGCCGTATCGAACCTTGCCAATGTTGCGGCCCGTTTGCCGGATGAGGAGTTAGTGGAGAGCCTACTGACTGCTTATTTGGACGTCGCCTTTGTTGGGAAAACTTCTGGGTGGGATGACAGCGCTTTTTGGGCGCGCGTTAAGGACTGTCGGGCCGTGCTGGATGCTAAGAGGGCCAGTCGGAATATTCAGCCCCGCCAGTTTGACTGAAGAGATACCGATCACGTTCAAACAGACAATGTCGAATTCCCGATTTTAGGAGCATGAATGAAGCCACCAGAAGGAGTCATGCAGCTAAGTAAAGCTGGTGATAATCCATTAATAGAATCCCCCATATTTTATCGGTGGCTTGTGCTAATTTTCGCAGCGGCTTTCCTAGCAACCCCATTGCTTTCGGTCGAGTGGTTTGACTCAGTCAAGATTCCGTTCTATCTGTTCGGTGCGTTTGTTCTATTTCGTTATTCTGCTGTTGCCAGGTCATCCTACCCGGTTTGGTTGATGCTGTTAGTTGTAGTACAAATGACTTTTACGTGGATTTCTTTGTTGATTGACCATCCTGAGATTGCTCGAAGTGGCCCTTCGATTGAAGACTACCTGGATAAGTTTGCCTTTCTGATCGTGGCTATTGCTCTTGGGGGGCGTACCAGTAATCTCAGGACATTAGTCTTCCTGATGGCCGTATTGATATTTATGATCCCTTGGGTTTTAGGGGACGGCCTGGATGATTTCTTTCATGGTTTGCGGGGGGGGCGGGAAGGTCTGGGGCTTAACCCGATCAGGACAGCATTGTATCTTTCTCTCGTCGTGCTTGGGCTGCTTGCTTTTAGGAAAAGGTTTTTTGGAGTTCACTCCATTGTATCGCTAGGCGCATTGGTTTGGGTGACTCTATTGCTTTTATGTATCGGCACGCTTCTTATGACGCAAACGCGCGGGGTGTTGGCGTGCCTGCTATTGGTTCTCCTCGTCTTCGGTTTACATAGTGTGTTGAAGAAGCGAAAGGTGCTTCTGCGAAACAAGCGCTATACCGGGATAGCTCTGTTGTCGTTTCTTCTGCTTTTATTGGCGGGCGCTCAGACTGAGCTGGCGGGTAAGAATTATGAAAAGTATGGTGGAGAGCTATCGACGGTCCGAACAATCTTCGAGGGTGACTTTGATTCTTTTCCCAATAGCAGTTGGGGGTTGCGAGCACAGTTCTGGATAGTCGGTGCAAAATGGATAGCTGAGCGACCGTTTTCTGGCTGGGGCTACCGAGCTGGGCGGTATGTGCTGGAGCAGGAGTCGAAGACTAATGAAAAGTTTAAGTACTATCGTCAGTTACACAACTCCTATCTTGAGTTGACTGTTCGCTATGGCGTCGGAGGGCTTATTATCATTCTTTCTCTGTTTGTCTGGGTATTGTATCGATCCCAACAGGCTTGCAGACGAGGGAATATGTCGACAGAACTAAGGAACTTCACCTTTACTTCCATCGCCCTATTTATGCTCGCAGCTAACTTCTATGGTCTTTTCTTCGATGACGTATACGGTCTGCACATAATGACCCTCTTGTTAGGGATTCCTGTTTCCTTTATCTATAAAGATCTCCTGGCAAAAAGATCTGAGAATACACGAGCCTCATCCGTGGAATGCTAAAGGAAAGCGGGTGTCACTTGACAACCCGCCTGTAGCCTTTCAACAGGCATATCAAAGCTCCCAGTTTACGAGCTATATGGGAAATGCGGCGTTTTACGAGAGCAACAATCTTTCGGGCACCAATAGTTGATTTGTACTCCAGCTGGGAGCGTTCTTGCTCAAGGTGACTGCCAGATAGTTCTTTGGGGTGTGCGAGTTGATCTGCATAATATATGTTCGTTTCAGATCCACGAAAGAATGTTCCCCACGCATCAGCCAATCTTAAAGATCGTTTCTGAATGTCGAGAATCTGTTTTGCGCTTACCGGCGTTACCACGTAACAACAGGTGCGAAAAATATGGCTGTTAGAGTAGGGCGCAAGACGAAATAAACCGTTGGTGCTCGCTGATTTTCCGAAAATGTATTTTCGTGCGGGCATCCCTTGCTGTCCTCCGCATATGAGCAATGATTCGGATGGAAGTGCTGCGCCCAATTCCATGATGGCGTCAATGTCGCCATCATTGCCAATAACATCGTCCTCCAGAATCAGGGCAACGTCAGCCCCTGAGCTAAGGAAGGACTCCAGAGCGTGCACATGGCTTAAGCTGCACCCAACCTCGCCAGGTAGCATCAGTCGATGGCCTTGTGCCATCGGCGTGGCAATATGTTCGAAAAACTCTTTTGCGCTGAGCCTTCTGCCGTCAACAGCATTAATCCTTATCATTGTTGGGAAATGACGAGGAAAGCGATCTTCGAGTGTTCTTCTCTTCTCTGAATCCTGATCCAAAGAAACGAGGTAGATTGGGTATGTTCCAGGGTTCATTCAGTTATCTCGGGTTAATATCATAAATGTATTAAAAATCGTACTTCAATAACCTGAAGTCGGGCTCGTAGAAATTATAAATGACGTCTTTGACCGAGCCGTTCAGGAAGTACCCTTCGAAGTCTTTTTCTCGAGCACTCGTATTCTTGGTTTCCAGATCTTTAGCGTCGTGGATCATACTTGCAATGTACTGGTAGTCCTTCTGGATGTTTTCGTGGCGGCCAACAAAATCAACTACAAGTTTGTTGTCAATATAGAGAAAATCGGTTTGCCTTTTGAAATGAATATGCTTCTGTATTTTTTCATTACTAGAGAATCCGTTTAACACGAAGTCATCAAAGTTCTTGTATTTATCAATGACCTCTCTCTTGAAAAGGAGGTCGTGGGAGTTGTTCCCCCCGGTTCGTAGATATTCGTAGGCCGAAACGAAACGATCGTAGGGATTGCGTGTGAAGGTGAACTTGAACATTGAGTTGAACTTGGCACTTCCATATATCTGCAGGTATTTCTGGCAAGGCGCATGCCCCAATCCGGCCAGTCGCCCAAAAAGGCCCTGATTGATGGCGGTCCCCGCCGCCTTCGGTATATGTATGAATATCATGTTGTATTCATTGAATTTTTCAAGACGATATGAGCCCTGTAGTTCTTTGTGATATTTCAGTTTCAGTAGGTGCTTGACCCGGAGTGAGAATTTGCTCTGTTGTCGTGGCATGGGCGCTCTCGTTGCTTTGGTAACTTCGCGTTATGATCCCAGCCGTTGAGCTTCAAAACAACAAGCTGACTCAAAATCAACAACCCAGCGCAAGTCATGCGACGTCTCAGCAAGCGCGTCCAACTGTTGAGCCGTGGATTTGTGGCTTGGGTCATAATTATGGACATCTCCCGGTGATCATCTTGTTCTCTGTATCTCGGGTTTCGGCCATTCTGGTGATGAACATTACTAAGATCACGATGGATTAGAAAGTTGGGTGCAGGTCACTACTACAAATTGCCGCAGGGGTGCCAAGCCCTCCGGCAAATATACGGTATCTGGCACGCTCCTCAGTTACTTGGAAAAGGCTGAAGCGAGCAACCACTTCAATTGCCTTTGACGCACGCGAATGGAGTAAGGGCAGATTCGCGCCAACAGTTTAATGACGTATAGTGCTTCGCTTTGGTGACTACGGTCCCATAAGCGCTTAGCAG
Source organism: Marinobacter sp. V34 (assembly GCF_055524115.1). Lineage (NCBI taxonomy): Bacteria > Pseudomonadati > Pseudomonadota > Gammaproteobacteria > Pseudomonadales > Marinobacteraceae > Marinobacter > Marinobacter sp. V34. Next base: position 85,960 of record NZ_JBUPZY010000013.1, read on the forward strand.
CCCTCCCCATGAACTTTTCCGCAAGAACGGGGTGCTTGGTCAAGAAGTCCAGATTCTTTTCAATTGCCTTGAGGTCTGACTTGGCCTGTAGTTCAGATTTTTCGCTACTGCTGAGACGGGGGGCGTCATGCACCCGTATGTTGATCACTGCCTGCTGAGCAGGAAGCGCAAGAAAACCAGCTGCTAGCAGCCGGAACGTCAGATCGCGATCTTCGGAAACAATCAGTGACTCGTCGAAACCTTCTACCTTGCCGAAGGCAGATTTGTGAACGGTTGTGCCAGAGCAGCCGGTTTCCATCAGGCTGGCCATTAACTCTACGCTGAGTGTGTCCGTGCCCGGAGCTACTGCCGGTGTTTTCCGGGGCTTGGTTTCGCCTGATGTCTCGTTGACTATCAAGCGGGAAGGCCAGAAGATTTTTGCAAGGCGTTGATCGTTAATGGTGGCATCAATTGATTCGATAAACTCCCGGTCAATCCAGTCGTCGTCATCGAGAAATACTATCCAGTCCGCAGTAGTGGCATTAACCCCTTGATTACGAGCGGCAGATACACCGGCGCTATGTTCATTTCGAATTACGGTGCATAACTCCGAAAGCCTTGGGTCGAGCTGGTCTGCAATAGGAGTGTTGCTTCCGTCATCGACGATAATGATCGAATTTGCCGGCTTTGTCTGATTGACGACAGATTCAATAGCCTCCGCAACATAGATGGGGCGGTTTTTCGTGGTAATGATGACGTCGATTGATGATGGCATAGTGAAAATATACTCAGAAAGCTGAAAAACGTTTCTTGCGCTTCACGTGGTTATCTAGATAAAAACCAAAATGCTCTTGAAAAGCCCCGAAACTGAGTTCAGGAGCAGACGCCCTAAACCAGCTTTCAACGAACGACAAATACCTTTCGCGTGACCAGTGCTTCTCGAACTTGCTGCGGTAGAAAAAACCAAATGAAAACCCTAACTGTTTCTCCAGCGGGACCGGGGAGTCGATTTTCGAAAATTCAAGATCAATAAGCCAGCACTGCGTGAGGTCCGGACAAAGTAAAAAATTGCCGGCCCAGGGGTCAAGATGCAACAAGCCATCTTTCAGTGCATCCAGGAGTGTATCGAATGCCAGTTTCATTGCGTCTGCGGCGCGTTGCGGTTGTTGCAGGGCGTAATCTTCCAGCGTGATGGCGCTAGACAGGTTCTCCGTCACCGAAAATGTCTGCTCAGGAAGACCAAAGCCATCAACCCGCCAACCGTAGGCGTAAATCTCTGGTATATAGGGCTTGCCCTGCATACGAAGGGCAGTGTCGAGTTCCGCGGTCGCCCATTCGAAGCGCCCGTGGCGCTGAATGCCAAAGCGTGCTCGAAGTTTTTGGCTGAAATATTTAAGCGTATTGGTTTTTAGCAGCAGCGGGGGGGTATAGCTGGCCATTGAGCTAGTCAGTTTTGGCTCTTCAGAGTCGAGCATTCGACAAATTTCCTGTTGCCAGGATTTTTCCGACGCTGGAGCTGCACTAACCGTGTCTTTTGCGAACAGGGTTGTCCGGTTCGAGAGGGCGAGTGCTTGATAGTCTGGATGGCGCAAATATTTCATCAGTTTTTAGCCGGCGTTAAGGGTGCAGGTCAAAGTGTTCCGCGAGCTCCATCCACTGATCTCGGTTTGCGTCTTCTCGAACATTTGACTTCTTAAGGGCAACGCCTTGAGAGAACGGAATCGGGTAGGGTTTGCGTTCCGCCTTCATCGTATTTCGAGATGACGTTCCCGCCAGGAGGCTCATTGCTTTGAACCAAAGATCATCTGCTTTGGGGGACAGCTTCAAGAACAAGTCACTCGACGTAGACATCTCTGACAATGATCCCGGCGGATAGAGCACCCCACCGTAACCTAGTGGCATAGTGTATGGGTCAGAGCTGTCAGGGGCCTCATAGGTCCATTGACGGTACGGCGCCGGAGATCTGGTTTCCGAGTAGCGAATTCTTCTGCACTGGTGGCCTATGATCTCATCTGGATTTTTTGTGTGAGCATGATAGAGGGATTGCAGCCATCCCTGTGGGTACATGAGGTCGTCGTCACACGTCACTATTATTTCTGACGGATGCTCTTTGAGGCAGTAAATCAGTTTAGTGTGTGGACCAACATCGGGCCTGAATCTTATTTCAAAGCGCGGTCCTTGCAGACGATGCAGCTTTCCCGGAATCTTGTTTTCGCATTCGTGCCCGAGCCAGAGAATGATCTTCTTCGGCGGTTGTGATTGTCTCAGAACACTGCGAACGGCCAGATGCACACACTTGAGTCGTGACTCAATGGAAGTGAGTGAAATAATGACGGGAAGCTCGCTCCCTCTGGAGGGATCGTGTAGTCCAGTGGCCTTCAGGGAGTTCAGATATATCATGCGCGCTAGCGACGGTGGATACTCTTTGACTTTCATGGTCCGCTCCTTAAGCAGTACTGAGAGTTCAACACGTTAGGACGACTGGGTGTTCTCGCCCTTATCGATGCCCTTTACTGCCCAGAAGGTTCCATTCTGTTTCACGTCTTTGCGAATAGCGCGGTTCTTCGCCCAGATTTCTGGCTTCGAGTAGCCGCGGGCATGATCCAGATGCAGGCACACGGTGCTGTAGCGAATCTGCCGGGACTTGTGGCCGAAGTTCCAGAGGCGCTCTCCGAGTTCCCGGTCCAGGCCACCGTATTGCATGTCTTCGTTGAAGCCATTGACCGCAATCAGGTCTTTGGTCCAGGTGGAGCTGTTCATACCGTTCCAGCTGGCTGCAGCGGGCGTGACGGCATTCAGGAGTGTCTTCTTCAGGGACGAGTTGGACAGCTTCCAGAGCTTGTGGTTCTTCGGTTGGCCCTTGCTGACGAGCCACTGTGGATCAAAGATGATGCCGCTGCGGATATCGTCGTCGGAAATCGCTTCTGAGACCGGCATGGTGAGCTTGATATAGCCACCGGATAGGAAAACGCCGGGCTCGGCCAGCCGTTGATGGGTGGCGATGAAGTCCGGTTCCGGGATGCAATCGCCGTCCGTGAAGATCAGGTAGTCGCAGTCGGTTTCCCGAATGGCCTTGTTAAGGATCTGGCATTTTCGGAAGCCTTCGTCCTCGTGCCAAACATGGTCGATCCGCAGAATGCCGCGCTCGCGGAATTGGTCGATCAGGGTGCGGGTCTCGTCGGTTGACCCGTCATCAGCAATGATCACCCGAAAGTCCGGCTGGCTCTGGTTTTCATAACCCGTCAGAACCTTGCTCAGCCATAGCGGGGAATTGTAGGTGGTGATGACAACACCAATGCGTTCTGGTGACATGGATCCGGCCTGGCCTTTATTCAGGGAAAACAGGCAGTCGTGGAAACTGCTTCGGTACGCGGATTATACAGTTTTAGGCTCCGGCGGGCACCGGCTGTGTACGGGGGATTTACTTACACACTCGCCCAGGTCGGTAAGGGTGAGGTAGGCCGGTTGGGCGGTGGCGAAAGCGCTTGTACTCCCACTGGTACTGTTCCGGCACTTCGCGCACCACATCCTCAATGGATTTGTTCAGGGCGGTTGTGGCGGTTACCGGGTCCGGGTCGGCGATGCCTGGCTCGCATTCGCGAATCACCAGCCTGAAGCCTTCGCCGTCTTTCAGGCGCTCGGAGTAGGTGACCAGGGGCTTGGCACCGGATTTCTGTAGCAGCTTCGAGACCAGAGTCATGGTGCGCACCTCCATGCCGAAGAAGGGCGCGTAGGCATTGCCTTTGCCCCTTGGGCTCTGGTCCGGGAGGATGCCGGCGACTTCTCCTTCCCTAAGCAGCGTAATCAGCCTTGCCAGCCCACGACGGTCACCACGAACCAGCTCTGAGCCCATGCGCCCGCGAACCTGGATCATGTAATCCTCGAACTCCTGGATATGGGGTGGGCTGTAAAGGGCGGCCATGCGGTATCGCGAGGAAAAATAAAGGCCAGTGAGTTCCCAGTTGCCAAGGTGTGGGGCCAGCAACAAAAGCCCACGGCCATCTTTTTTGGCCTCAGCCAATAGTTCCTCGCCTTCAATTTCGCGAATCAGGTCCAGGCAGCGTTCTACAGGCCACTCCCACATCAGGGGGATTTCCATCATTGTCTGGCCAGTGTGCCGCAGGCTGGAACGTACCATGCGGTCATGCTGTTCATCGGTTAGCTCTGGCAGGCAGATTTTCAGGTTGATGTCAGTGACTTTGCGGTACTGGGATTTGGACATCCAACTGAGCATCCCGAGGAATCGGCCGACAAGCTGGGCGCCACGCAGAGGCAGTTTGCCGGCAAGCCGGAGAGCAGTAATCAGAAACGTTGCTTTGGAAAGCGCCATAATCCGGAGGACTATCAACAGGAAACAGGATGAGCGGAAGCTACCACCATCCGGCTTGGGCGGCAAGGTTGATGAATGTTCCCGTTGGCGATTACAGCTTTTGTGAGGCTTCCCAGCTTGTGCTTCGGTCGCCGGTTTCCCAGCCAATTCTCAGGTAAAAGCGCCGAATACGACGGCCAATGTACCGCTGTCGCCATGCGGGGAATCTGGCCAGCTTGTCGGGTATGGTGGGAGCGCCGAGCCCGTCCACCAGGAACAGCTCCGGTTGCCCGTTCCTGTCGGCAATCACAAGGTTGTGAGGCAGCAGGTTCCTGGTGAGGATGCCGGTGTCGAGTAACCAGTTGCAGAAGCGGTCTGCGGCATCCCGCATTGGTCGATCAAATCCATGGTCTTTCAGGTAGTGCTCGAACGTTTCGCCCGGTACGCCGTCGTTTCCTACGAGAAGCTCGCTCATATTTGCCAGGCCGAGTGAGGTGTCCACTGCACCGAGAAAATGCGGCAGATGGGCCCAGACCAATTCGCTGTCGCCGTCTGCGATCAGCCTCCGGATGGCTTGCTGTTGATGAGCCCTGAGTTCCTGGCGGTTGTCATCAATCCTCGTTCTGCCGAGTACCTTCTTTGGCCAGGCTTGTCTCTGGAAGCGTGCTTCGATGTTTTCAGGCCGCAGTACTTTGAGACACAATGCCGGATCATCCGGATGTCGGTAGCAGTGTCGGTTGTAGCCAGAGGCGAATGGTTCAATGCCTGACAGGTCAATCATGGATCGTATCCGGATCTCGTTTTATTGCTTTGTGCAACGGAAGCCTCGGGAAGCTACGCTATGAACGGTTGTATTGCCTACGGTGATTGTAATACCGAAGGCCTGAAAGACTACCACGAACCGGTCTGGTCGCAGATCGTCGCTCAGCAATTGGGGCTTTCGCTTACCAATTGCGGCCACACCATGAGCACTACACGTGAGCTGCTTCAGTATGCTGAGGCCTTCCCGCCCAGGAATTATAAACTGGTGTTTATTCAGTACGGACTCGTTGATTCCTGGCTCACCTTTCGCGGTGCCCCCTATGTGCTTTATTACCCGGACAGTCCCAGCAGGAAGTTTGCCCGAAAGCTGGTCAAGAAGCTGAAGAAATGGGCCCGGCGTTTCCATTTGCAGGACCGTTTGGGCGCGGTGGAGCAAGTGCCGCTGGACGAGTATCTTCGCAATATTGAACGGGTGGTGAGCTCGGCGCCTGACACCGTGTTTGTGTTGGTGGCTACGCCACCGAACCTCGATGAGCCCAGAAATCCCCGCATTGAACGCTACAATGAGGGGCTAAGCGGGTTGGCCAAGCGTGTGCCCAATACGGTCATGGCCGATGCCTACGGTCTGCTATGGCGGCAAAAAACCCAGTCTCTGATGGCGGATGGAACACACCTGACCGAAACCGGGCATCGACTGCTGGCGGATACGGTGATCAGCGCGCTGTCGAAACACGGGTCAACAGGTCCCGATAGAAAGTCTCTGTTTTCGACACCATCGCCTCAAGGCTGAGTTGCTCTTGGGCCTGACGAAAACTGCAGCTTTGGGAGTCCCTTAGCGCCTCAGGGTTGCTCAGATTAGTGCGAATCAGTGTGGTGATATCCTCAACGCTGTCAGACGCCGCAATGCTCTGTTCTGGCAGGAATTCCCCTACACCGCTAACCGGCGTCGACAGGACCGGGCATCCGGCCATCAGGGCTTCTACCATGATATAGGGGAAACCCTCCCGACTAGAGGTGATGCTGCAGGCAGTCGCGGCCTGAAGCCAGGGCATCACTCCGGATTCATGCCCCGGAAGCAGAACGCGATCTGTGACTTCCAACTCCCGAATCAATGCGTTGAGTTGAGGGCGCTGGCTGCCTTCTCCAAGGATGACCAGCCTGCCACCGCAGTCAGCGGCTGCCCAGGCGTGGATAAGCCGGTCGAATTGCTTGACGGGTTCCAGGCGGCCAGCTGCCAGCAAGAGTGGGCGTTCCTCGGGAATCGGGACGATGGTGGCGCTTGCGTTGCCATCGCTGTAGGTATCCGCAGGTTGCAATCCATTGTGGATCAGCCGTGTATTGGGGTGAACTATCGAGTTGGTCATGTTGCGGCTGACACCAATCACACCGTCCAGTCGCGCGAACGCGCCGTGGGAGCGTTTGGTGCCATGAAGCGTGCCCAACGTTGCGCCTGCCATTTGAAGGGTGGTGCTGATCAGGCTCGCGGCCTTATTGCCCTGAGCGTGAAGGATGTCGGGTTGGATAGAGCGAAGTAAACGGCGTAGGCGGTACTTTAACCAGAGATTGCGGCGCCCGAGCTGGAAGGGCAGTGGATGAAAATGAACGGGTTCCACAAAACGCTCCCTGTAAGCGTCGTGTGCCAGAACGTGTACTGTGTGGCCCTTTTCCGATAGAGCGCTGGCCAAGTCAGCCGTGTGCGTTTCCATGCCGCCCCAGCCTGTGCCGGGAGTGGCGATGACCAGTGCAACAGTTAGCCGGCCTTGAGCATTCATTACGGTGCCTGTTTGTGTGCGAGAAGGCTGTCATAGACCTGAAGCGAGGATTCGGTCTGTGCCTCCAGCCGGAACCGCCAGGGAATCTCAATGGTTGGTGTGGGATTCGCGATGAGGTTCAGCGTTGTCGCGGCGAATGCTTCGATGTTGTCGGGGGGCACCAGCCCTTCGGAAAAGCAGGCTCGCAGCGTTTCAGCGGCTCCGCCGCGGTCGAAAGCGGCGACCGGCGTGCCAGAGGCGAGCGCTTCCGTGACTGTGCGCCCGAATGGCTCGGGCTTGGTGGACATATGGCATACCACATTCGCCAGCAGGTACAAGGTAGTCATGTCATTGCGTTGGCCGAGGAAGCTCACCTTGTCGACCAGGTTCAGGCGGGCGCGTTCTTTTTCCAGTTCTTCCAGAAATTTCTCCTTGCCGGGTTCGGCGCCGCCCGCGATGACGCCGTGGCAGTCTGGCCGTTCCTGCACCAGTCGCGACATCATGGCCAGGAAATCCAGCTGGCCTTTCCAGCGTGAAATGCGCCCGGGCATCATGATGATTTTCTTACCGGCTAACTGAGGGTACTGCCTGAACCAGCGGTCAAGCCATTGTGGGCTGAGCTCCCGCTGACGGAATGCCTCTACGTCCACACCGCGCTGGATGACCGTCAGTTTTTCTTCCGGCACAGGATAGTTGTTCAGAACATAGTCTCTAACACATCCAGACACGGCAATGATGTGGTCAGCCCGGGTCATGATGGCGCTGTAGGGAGTGACGGAATACATGCCATGAAACGTCGAGACAACGACCGGCCGCTGATTTTTCGGGATGGTTTTTTGTGCCAGGAAAATGATCCAGGCTGGCATGCGGGAGCGAACATGCACGATGTCCGGTTTCAGCTCCAGCAGCAGTTTTCGCATGGGGAGGATTTGCCCGAACGACGCCGGGTTCTTCCGGTGTATTGGCATGAATATGTGTTCCGAACCTTGCCCACGGAGCTGCTCCGCCATGGGCCCGCCTTTCGAAACCACATAGGACTCGTGCCCACGTTTCACCAGGTCGGCGGCGAATTCCACGGTGCCTCGTTCAACACCGCCGCTGTATAACGCCGGTAACGCCTGCAGAATCCTCAACGCTTGCCTCCTCTGAGAAAATGGTCGATCAGCCACCGTGCAGCCCTGTCGGCCTCCCATAACACCTTTGCACCGCGCAGGGTGCCTGCCATCACCGAGGCATGGTCGCTCCAGCGTGCAACGTACCCGTTATCCACCAAGCTGGCCATGCCCCTGGCAACGCGGCTGTTGGTTTTGGGCGTCAGTTCGAACAGGCCAGTGGGAACGCCTGAGGTGGCGGCCTCGCAGGCCATGGATGCGCTGTCTGGTGTGACCCACACCGCCCGGGAGGCGGCGAGTTGGTGGGGGAGCCAGCTGGCGTGGGTCCGCTCTGGGTCGTCAACCGTGACTTTCGGGCCTGTCAGCTCGTCCAGCTGCAATAACAGGCTGTTGGGCGTGCGACGCGAGCCACTGATCGTCCAGCGCCACTCCGGATAGTGGCCCATCAGTTGGGATACTTGCCCCAGAACCACGTCGTCGTCCCAGTCAAAATGGTTGGAAGGGCCACCGATGAGAATAAGGCCTTCGGGCTTATCGGTTATTCGCGCCAACGGTGTGATCGCGTTGACCACGCCTTCGGTTGTGAGGACGCGTTTCGCGGAAGCGACCCCATCGTGTTTCGGGATAATGGCCGCGTCGACCCAGTTGAGGGGGAAGCCCGGTCTCATTAAAACCACCGTCTTTACTTTCCGGAGCCGGCGCAGGGATAGCAACAGGCGGTGGGTGCCGCTACCGGCTGCGATAATCAGGCTTGGCGTACCAAGGTCTTTTTCCATAGCCGGGGCAACCCCAACCAGTGCCCTCCACAGGGGCAGCGGAAATTCGGTTGCATCAATCTCATTCACGCTGGCGCCGGCCAGCACCCGAAGCCGGTTGCCCAGCCCTTTCAACTGGTTGCGGTGGCCGGGCTTTTTGTCGGTCAGTAGCCAGACAACCGGGGCGTGTGAGCCGGTGCGGGAGTGCATTCAGTTTGCGTCCTTGCCATACAGGTCCGGATCTTGCCTGGAGGGGCGGGTCTTGAAGCGGCGATGCATCCACAGGTACTGGTCCGGGTGTTTGCGGATTTCGTTCTCGATGGCTTTGTTCACCAGTGTTGCGTCCGCCATGTCGTCTCCGGAAGGAAAGTTCTCCAGCGGAGGGTGGAAATAAATATCGTACCCTGGCGAGTGTTCCCGCCGGAAATGGCTAAACGGCACCACTGCACAGTCGCTACGATCCGCAATGCGTGAGGTGGCGGTAATGGACCCCGCACGCACCCCGAAAAAGGGGGCAAAAACGATGCCTTTGCGGCCGTAGTCCTGATCCGTGGCGTACCAGACGATACGATTGCTCTTGAGTTGTTTGAGCAGGCCTCGCAGGTTCCGGCTGTCCAGTGCCATACCGTAACGACCTTCCCTGGCGCGGGTCATCACCGCGTTCATCAATGGGTTATTATGGTCGCGCTGCATTACGTCGGCTTCAATGTATTCGGTGACCAGGGCGCCCCCCAGGTCCAGGGTGCTGTAATGGCCGCCCAGCAACAGGATACCCTTGCCTCTGGCAAGGGCTGCATCGACGTGTTCGAGGCCGTGCACCTGCGTAATGGACATGAAGCTGGTGGGGTTGCGGAACCAGGCCAGCCCGATCTCCATTACACCGATGCCGTTGGCGCGAAAAGACGCCTTCACCAATGCCTGCTTTTCCGTTTCGGATAATTCTGGAAAGCAAAGTCGAATGTTCACGTCGGTGATTTGCTTGCGACGGTGGGCAAAGCGATAGGCGAGGTCACCAATCCGTTTGCCCAGCCACCATTGGAACCTCAGTGGCAATTGGGCCCCCAGCCACATGGTGGCTACCCCTATCCAGGTCGGCCACCAGCGCGGATGAAGGTAGCTGGCGTAGCGGGTGTCGCGAGTTCTCTGTTTAGATGTCTTCACTCGTGTCCGTCCCTGATGATTTTTAACGGCAAGAACCGCAGTTTAGCAGGGCCATTATCCCTGGCTAAAGCCGCAATATCCGCAAGTTGCGGAAAATCATGAATTCCGGGTCGCAGACGCCGGCCACCGCTTTATGTAGAATGACCGCCGCATCGACCCGGCCGGAGTTACCATGCTTCATTCTCTTTACTCCCTTTTTTTCCGCATTGCGCTGCCGTTTGTGCTGCTGCGATTGTGGTGGATCGGGCGTACCAATCCTGAAGCATTCGTACGTTGGCAGGAGCGTCTGGGGTACGTGGAGGACTTCGACGAGCCGGTCATATGGGTTCATGCCGTTTCGGTGGGTGAGACCATTGCTGCCGCACCCCTGGTGAAATCCTTGCTGAGGCGTAACCCTGATATTCCCATATTGATGACTGCGATGACTCCCACCGGTTCGGCCCGTGCCAGGGCTTTGTTCGGTGACCGGGTGCGCTATGCGTTCTCGCCTTATGATACGCCGGGTGCGGTGCGCCGTTTCGTTGACCGGGTAAGGCCCCGGGCTCTTGTGATTATGGAAACCGAGCTTTGGCCTAATATGATTGCTCTTAGCCGCCAACGCCAAGTGCCCATTTTTTTGATTAATGCGCGCCTCTCCAGCCGCTCCGCGCGGGGATATGAGCGGGTGGCCTCACTGGTTCGTCCACTGCTCCGCAGTATCAGCTGGATAGCCGCGCAGGCGGAGGAAGACGCTGGTCGGTTCCTGCGCATTGGGGCCACGCCGAAATCGGTGTCGGTGACCGGCAGCATCAAGTTTGATGTTGAGGTCTCAGACGACGTCCGTACGGAGTCTTCGGGCTTAAGGCAGGCGTTGGGCGCTGACCGCCCGGTATGGATTGCGGCCAGTACCCATGAAGGTGAGGATCGCCAGATACTGGAAGCCCACCAGAAAATCCTCCAGCATTTCCCGAGTGCATTGTTGATGATCGTGCCGCGGCATCCAGAGCGTTTTGATGATGTGGCCAGACTCACTGACTCCATGGGGCTCTCTCTTGTCCGTCGGTCCCAGTCAGGAAGTGTCGGGGGCGGAAAGGTAGGGAGCAAGGTGTATCTCGGTGACACCATGGGTGAATTGCTAATGCTTTACGGCGCCTCCGATGTGGCCTTTGTGGGCGGCTCGCTGATTGAGCGTGGCGGACACAACCCGCTGGAGCCAGCCGCTTGGGGTATACCCGTGCTTTCCGGCCCGCACATATTCAATTTTGAAACCATATATGACCGCCTTAATGCAGGGGCAGGGCTGTATATTACGGATTCGGCGGAGTCTCTTGCCCAGTGCGTCGTTAATCTCTTTTCGGACAAATCTTCTGCGCAAAAGGCGGGTCACAATGCGCTGGCGGTTGTGAATGCCAACCGTGGTGCGCTCGAGAAAGTGGTCGATGGGATTGTTGAGCGGGTCTAAAGTGTGATTGTGACGTTATAGATGGGGCTGGGACACTGCAATCGCAGCTTGCCCCAGCCCGGTTTGGTTTGAGTTAAACTACTGGGAAGGATTGTCTATAGTTTCCTGCTCGTTGGCCATGGCTTCAATCCCAGGCGCTGATGCGCTCAACCAATTGTTCAAGTCCACGAGATCCTGAGGGCTGAGAGTGCCGGCCGCCTGTTTCAGGTTCAGGGTGTTAATCACGTAGTCGTAACGGGCATTGGCAAAGTCACGCAGCGCCACGTAATAGTTCCGTTCCGCATCCAATACTTCCACGATGTTCCGTGTACCCACTTCGTAACCGGCGCGGGTGGCGTCCAGTGCGCTGCGGCGGGAAATGATGGTTTGTTCCAGCGCAGAGGCAGACTCAATGTTGGTATTCACGGTACGGAACAGGCTGCGCGTGTTTACCCGGACATCCCGTCGCACAGTTTCCAGCGACTGCTCTGCCACAGTCACTTGGGAGCGCTGCTGTCGCACACCGGCCTGGGTTCCGCCGCCCATATACAGGGGAACGTTGAGGGTAAGGGCGATACGGCCCTCGGTGGTTGTGCCGTCGCGCTGGCCTTGTGTCAGGGTTGGCTGCTCCAGCCCGTCGATCTCCGTGTTGCCGTAGGACGCATTCAAATCCAGTGTAGGTAGGTGACCGGCTTTCGCACTTTTCAGGTTCGCCTCGCTGGTGTTCAGGTCATAAAGGGCTGACTGGATCTGCCAGTTCTGGCCCAGGGCGGTGTTTTCCCAAGCTGAAGGGTCCATGGGGTCCGGGCGGCCGAGGGGAAAATTTCGGCGGAGGTTATTCAGTTCTTCGGTGTATTCGCCGGTCAGTCGGGCCAGTTGTTCGCGGGCGATATCCAGGTCGCTCTCCGCAGCGATACGCTGGCTCTTGCTGTCGTCATAGCTGGCACGGGCTTCGTACACTTCGGTAATGGCAATCAGCCCGACATCGAAGCGCTCCTGTGCTTGCTCGTACTGGCGCTGAATGGCCGCCTCGGTAGCGAGGGCCGTGGTTAGGGTGTCTGCTGCCCTGAGAACATTGAAATAGGCGGTCGCGACATCAAGTATCAGTTGTTGCTGCGCCAGGTTGTATTCGGCCTGAGCGGCTTCGGTCTGGAACTTGCTGGCGTCGTAATTAAACCAGGTGTCGGCGCGGAACAATGGTTGGGTCAGCTCGACGCCGTAGGCGTAGGTTTTGTAGGCAGCGTCCTGGCTGGGGCCGTCCACATCGGTGTGGCTGGCTTCACCAAAGGCACCGATTTGAGGCAGCAGGTTACTACGACTGACGTCGCTTGCTGCCTGCTGAGCTTCAAAAGTGGCGCGGGCGGTTGCAATGCCGGAATCATAGGAGAGTGCTTTCTCGTACGTCTCAACCAGATCCATGGATAGTGCAGGCTGGGCTGCGAGCAGTCCAATCAGCCCAGAAAGCAGTCGTTTCTTCATGATGTCTCCTGTTAGTGAATCACCCGGCGTGTTGGAATACCTGGCCACATATGTTCAGATAACCATTGAGCGTTTCAGGCTCGCCATTATGGACAATAATCGGCCTGAGCTCTACACTTGCAGTCGGCACTGATTGTAAGTGTCAATTACATTGATTTCGCGTCTTGACGGGGTGCTGGCGTCAGAACATCTGACCGCCGGCTGAGATTGCCAGGCAGAACCCGCAACCTGATCCGGATAATACCGGCGTAGGGATTTGAGACAATATGCTGCAACGACACAGAACCGCTCTGTGATCACTGCCCGTCATGCGCGACCCGTATACCTAATCAACCCGGGGACGCACTATGACAACAATACCTTCCTATCTCAGCGATTCAGCAAAAGTCGATTCTGCAGCCACCAAGCCGCTGCCCCAGTCCCGAAAGATCTACGTACAGGGTAGCCGACCTGATATTCAGGTGCCCATGAGGGAAATTACGGTGGGCGACACGCCGACGGACATGGGCGGCGAAAAAAATGCGCCGGTGGCCGTTTATGACACTTCCGGCCCATATAGCGACCCGGAAGCAACCATTGACCTGCGTAAAGGGCTCAAACCCATACGCTCCGCCTGGATCGAGGAGCGTGGAGACGTTGAGCAGCTATCCAGTTACACCTCTGAATTCACGCGTCGCCGTATGAAAGACCCACTGCTGGACCCACTGCGTTTTATGGACGAGCGTAAGCCGCTGAAGGCCAAGCCCGGCAAGAACGTCAGTCAGATGCACTATGCCCGACAGGGGATCATCACGCCGGAAATGGAATTCATCGCCATTCGCGAGAATATGAAACTGCAGGAGGCCCGGGATCAGGGGCTCCTGAAAGATCAGCATCCAGGCGAATCATTTGGAGCGTCTCTGCCCCAGGAAATCACCCCTGAGTTTGTACGGGACGAAGTTGCATGCGGCCGGGCGATCATTCCCAACAACATCAACCACCCGGAAACAGAACCGATGATCATCGGCCGCAACTTCCTGGTGAAAATCAACGGCAACATCGGCAACTCGGCGGTCAGTTCTTCCATTGAGGAAGAAGTCGAAAAGCTCACCTGGGGCACCCGTTGGGGCTCTGACACCATCATGGATCTGTCCACCGGCAAGAATATCCATGAAACCCGCGAATGGATCATCCGCAACTCGCCGGTTCCCATCGGCACCGTGCCGATCTACCAAGCATTGGAAAAAGTCGGCGGTGCGGCCGAAGACCTGACCTGGGAAATCTTCCGCGACACATTGGTTGAACAGGCAGAGCAGGGCGTGGATTACTTCACCATCCACGCTGGCGTGCGCCTGCACCACGTACCTATGACGGCGAAGCGTACTACCGGCATTGTGTCTCGCGGCGGCTCCATCATGGCCAAGTGGTGTCTGGCTCACCACCAGGAAAGCTTCCTGTACGAGCACTTCGAAGACATCTGCGAAATCATGAAAGCCTACGATGTGGCCTTCAGTCTCGGTGACGGCCTGCGCCCCGGCTCCATTGCAGATGCCAACGACGAAGCCCAGTTTGGCGAACTGGAAACCCTGGGAGAACTCACCAAAATTGCCTGGAAGCACGACGTCCAGTGCATGATTGAAGGTCCGGGCCACGTGCCAATGCAGCTGATCAAGGAAAACATGGACAAGCAGTTGGAATGCTGTGACGAGGCACCATTCTACACCCTCGGGCCTCTGACCACCGACATTGCCCCTGGCTATGATCACATCACGTCGGGCATCGGTGCGGCGATGATCGGTTGGTACGGTTGCGCCATGCTTTGCTACGTCACCCCAAAGGAGCACCTGGGCCTGCCCAACAAGGATGACGTGAAAACCGGCATCATCACCTACAAAATCGCAGCCCATGCCGCTGATCTGGCAAAAGGCCACCCCGGTGCCCAGATCCGCGACAACGCGCTGTCCAAAGCCCGCTTCGAGTTCCGCTGGGAAGATCAGTTCAACCTCGGCCTGGATCCGGACACCGCTCGCGCCTTCCACGACGAAACCTTGCCCAAGGACTCGGCCAAGGTGGCACACTTCTGCTCCATGTGCGGCCCGAAGTTCTGTTCCATGCAGATTTCCCAGGAAGTTCGGGAGTATGCCAAGGAAAATGGCCTCGACGAGGTGTCGGCGGTGGATGCCGGAATGAAGGAGAAGTCTCGGGAGTTTGTGGAGTCTGGGTCCAAGCTTTATGACAAGGTTTAGTCTAGTTGAGCTTTAGCCTGGATTGACTGGAGTTTGAGCCGGGGCCACCACCCCGGCCCAAGCTTGCAGTAGCCCCGATATTCCGGCTATCGTTCAGAATCGTTCTCAAAAACAGATCTCAAATGACCGAACCGTTCCAGTTTAAAGACCGCGACGTAAAAATCGAAAAACGCGAAACCGTATTCCATGGCTTCTTCCGCATGGACAAGCTCTGGCTGACGCACCCGCGCTTTGACGGCGGGCAAATGCCCACCTTTACCCGCGAACTCTTCATCCGTGGCGACGCCACCTGCGTACTACCCTACGATCCCGATCGCGACGAAGTCGTTCTTCTCGAACAATTCCGCCTCGGCGCTCTTGGCCGAAAGCAGTCGCCCTGGTTACTGGAGCTCGTAGCAGGCATGAACGAGGAAGGTGAGGCACCTGAAGACGTTGCCCAGCGAGAAGGCCAGGAAGAGGCCGGCCTGACGTTCAAGCCGTTGGACAAGATCTGCGACTACCTCGTGTCTCCTGGTGGAAGCACGGAACTAATCCACTTGTACTGTGGTCGCATCAGCACCGAGTCCGCTGGTGGTCTCTACGGCATGGAACATGAACACGAGGATATCCGTGCTCACGTATTTAGCGCCGACGAAGCCATCGCAATGATTTATGATGGACGTATCAATAACGCTGCCGCGATCATCGCGCTGCAGTGGTTGCAGTTGAATCGCCCGCGATTGCGGGAAGGTTGGAGCTGATATGACAGAGTGGGTCATGAAACCCCGGCGCTACGTACCGGATCTAAGACGTTTCGGCGCGCTGTGTGATGGCAATTACATGCGACTTCACCGCCTGCGGAGGCTTGAGGCCAAGGGGCGCCCCGTTTGTGAATTCGAGCTTCATCGTGAGGACCAGTACCTGGGCCGTGTTCGCATTGAAGTGCTGCAAACCACGAAATTTACGGAAACCCTGCTGCTTGAACAGGTGCACAACTCCGGTCGCTGGCTGAATAACCCTCAGTTGACGGTTCGGGTCTACCACGATGCCACCATGGCAGAGGTCATCAGCTGTTACCGCGACCGACAGATTGCGCCGGTGAACGATTACCCGAACCGCTTCATGCACCACCCGGACGAGAAAGTTCAGGTTAACAGCTTCCTGGCCGACTGGCTGGATTACTGTCTGCGTTTTGGCCACCTGCCGATGGAACATGCCGCTTGGTCCGCCGGAGAGGGCGTGGACTAAGGTTGTATGTTTGCCCTGCACCCAATGGCATAAAGTGCGCGTAGACTGTGCGAGAGTTGTCAAAACAGGCAATTGTCTGGGAAAGCCTGAACAGAATGTGATGAATATTCTGGATGCCGGCGGAAAAACTCAATAACCTGCCAGTAGGTCTGCTTCACCGGTGTGTGTTGCGCAAACGCAAGAACCACGAGTGCCATGACAGAGAACGACAACCAGCGTGCCCTCCGGGTGCTACAACTGACTGACCCGCACCTGATGGCTGATCCGGCGGGTGAGCTGTTGGGCGTCAATACTAGAGACAGCCTCGACGCGGTTATCGCTCAGGTACTCCAGGAACATGGTCAGCCGGATCTTATCCTCGCCACGGGTGATATCGCTCAGGATGCCAGCGAAGAAGCCTACCGCCTGTTTGGCGACAAATTGAAGGTCTTCCGGTGTGACTCGTCCTGGATGGCTGGCAATCATGACGACTCGCCACTGCTATCCCGTATCGCCGCCGAGCGGCAGGCCAATCAGCGCCATATTATCCAGGGTGGGTGGCAGTTTGTGTTGCTGGATACCTCGGTTCCCGGAAAAGTATTTGGCGAACTGGCGGAGTCAGAGCTGGCGTTCCTGGAGAGGACGCTGAGTGAGCATCCCGACCTGCCAGCATTGGTCGCTCTTCACCACCATCCGGTTGAAATCGATACCCGCTGGATGTCACCGATCGGTCTTTGCAATCGTGACGCGTTCTGGGAAGTGATGGATCGTTTCCCACAGGTGAAAATCGTCCTCTGGGGGCACATCCACCAGGAATTGGATCAGACCCGTAAGGGGGCCCGCCTGCTGGCGACGCCGTCGACCTGCATACAGTTTACAGCCGGCTCCGTGGAATTTTCGGTGGAGGATAAGGCCCCGGGGTATCGATGGTTTGAATTGCTGCCGTCGGGCGAATTTACCACCGAAGTCGCCCGCGCGACGGATTTTGTGTTCGAGCTGGATAGCAACAGCACCGGATATTAGCTGGTTACAGATCGGCAGGCGGCCTGTTAATGACTGCCTTATTGCGTATATAATTCAGTCTTCGCTCAGGACGAGCAAGAGACATTTACTTCTTCAGGGACCGAAGACATGCCCCAGGCAACCGGACTGCAGTTCACGGCCACCCTTGGCCAACTCCCCAAAGACCTGTTCGTGGTCGCCCGCTTTGAACTGACCGAGTACCTTTCCAGGCTCTGCTACTGCAAGCTG
>NZ_JBUPZY010000014.1:0-98300 GCF_055524115.1 Marinobacter sp. V34
ATGGCTTCATGGCCCTGCCAAGAATCGGCAACGAAGTCATCGTCAGCTTCCTGGACGGCGACCCGGACCAGCCGATCATTACTGGAAGAACCTACCACGCCACCAACACCCCGCCGTACGCGCTGCCGGAGCACAAGACACGTACCACACTAAAAACCCAGACCCACAAGGGTGAGGGCAGCAACGAACTGAGATTCGAGGACGAAGCGGATAAGCAACAGATCTACGTTCACGCCCAGAAAGACCTGGACTTGCTGACCGAGAACAACCGCACGGAAGTCATCAAAAACGACAGCCACCTCACCGTCGATAACCACCGCAAGGCCCACATCAAGGGCAATGACCACGCCACCGTGGATGGTGAGAAACGGGAGTCCATCGGCGGTGATTCCAGTCTCACCGTCAACGGCAGCCATCACAGCAAACAGGGCAAAAACCAGCTCATCGAAGCCGGCAGCGAAATCCACCACAAGGCCGGCATGAAAATCGTGATCGAAGCGGGTGCGGAAGTGACCCTGAAGGCTGGCGGTAGCTTTGTGAAGGTGGACCCCAGCGGTGTGACGGTTTCAGGGCCCATGGTGAAAATGAATTCCGGGGGTGGGCCTGGCGTGGGCACCCCTGTAGCAGCTCAAGCGCCGGGTGTGCCGAAGAGTTTAAGTGCAGAAGGATTCAACAAGGGGGAAGGGACCCTGGCGGAAACTGGACAGCGCAACAATGCTTCACCCCAACCGAGCCCGGTGTCGAAGCTCAAGGCGGTTGCTCGGGATGATATCGCTCTGAGTAGGCAATGTGGGCGACAGGAAGATGGCATCTGCACCTCCGAGCCCTGTGCATGTGCCGGGGAGGTTTGACGTGACATTTCCCGATTGTGGAGCAACTCATAGCGGTGACCTATTCCTGATTCTGGATGGGGCGCGGATCGATGCCCCCCGGTTCATTTATGAGCGTGATGACCGACCTGAAATGGATCTTTTGTACCGAAGTACGCCTCACGAGCCGGTTAAAGAAGTCAGTCCTTGTATTGTCCGCCCTTCTGAAAATAGTCGGTTGCGGGGAGACGTGAATAATTGGAGATCGGATGGCATCGCTATCGAATCAAGAGCAGATATCCATACGCTCGGAAATCATTTGCGTAGTCTGATCAGTGTACGGTTGCCGGACGGGGCTCTCGCCTATCTCCGTTTCTATTCCCCAAGCCAGATTGACCCCCTTCTGTCATCACTTTCAGATCACGAGCTGACGATATTCAGCGGGCCGGTTACGAGGTGGCACTATTTTGCACCGGTAGACGGGTGGAAAACCGTTGAGGTTCCGGGCACAAGTGAGAGCCAGGAAGCGTCGAATGAGGGATGGTTCCAGCTTAGCGAGGAACATCTCAGGGCGATTGAGGCCGGCAACGAAGCTGTGTTCCGGAAAAAGCTGGTTCATCAGGCGGGGTGGCCAATTACTCCAGAATCAATGTCTAGAATCGACCAGATCGTGTTAAGGGCCAGCTCGTTTGGCTTCCAGGCCCAAGGCGACATTGCCACCTATGCCGAGCTTGCCTGCTATTACGGTGATCGATTGGAAGAGCCGGATGCTCTGGCAGTACTACAGTCGGAAGACAAACCAGCTGGGCAGCGGCTGGAGATAATCGACAGCATGATGTCATATGGAGATGCATAATGCCTGCAAGCTATGAAGTTGTTTCTGGGGACACCCTGTCCGCTATAGCCAGACAGCACAACGCAACGGTTACTCGCTTGCTTCGTCTGAATCCTTCAATAGAAAACCCCAATCGGATAAATCCGGGCCAGAAACTCGCAGTTCCTGCCGCCGACGAGGTCATCACAGCGCGCTCGGAGCCGGGCAAAGTCGTTGAGCAGTCACCCTGTCAGGACAAGGTCGTGGAGATCTACCACGCGACCGGGTCTGATGAGCTCATCCTGCTGACAGAGGAAGAAGAGAAAGAGTTGGATGCGGAAGAGAAGGCTATTTGTCAGTTGATCGAAGCTTTCTATTCCGAGCTTGAGAGCCTTTCTGAGGGCACAGAGGACGCCGATAGCACACCTTCGGAAGGCGAGGGTCAGGTATTGACACCAGTCCAGCAACGCAAGCAGGAAATCATTGAACATCTAGCAGATTTGGGAGCGATTCCGGAAGGGGTGCAAACAACACCGAAGCTTACCGAAATCAAGCGTTTGTCTGGCAAAAAACACCGAACTTATGTGCGCTCCGACAAGATGAAAACCCACCCGCGTCGTTACAGTATCGCTGCCCGGGACAAGGCCCGCAGTGAGGGTTGGCTAACAGAGGACGGTATTGATGGCGGAAAACTTGCGGATTCACTGCAAAGCAAGCTCAAGGTGAAAGTGAATTTAGAACTAGGGAGCCTTGACCCCGATGGCGCCATCATGCAGGCGCTCAATCAGTTCTACGATGAAGCAAGCTGGTCAATCTGGGGAAAGAATCGGGCAAAACAGGTGGCTGAAACGGGCTTTGATGCCTCCGCCGCGGCACAGTTCATGCGTTTTGCCGCCGGGGCAAGCGGGCATGCGGAAGTTAACCCCGCTAACGGGAAAGTGCATCTCCAGGCCAAGGCGGAAGCTCAGTATGCGCTTGCGGAAGGGAAAGTCACCGTTGAGCAGGCATTCCCGGCGAGCAACCGAAGTGAAATTCGTGTTTATTACCGGGAAGGTGGCTGGAATGGCCCGCTAAAGTATGAATCACTGGGTCATTTCCAGGCTGCCCTCGCGATTACAGCCTCAGGTTTTGCCGGTGCGTCCGCCATTTTGGCGGGCAATATACATGTCGATAGCTCAGAGGGCATCCCGAAAATCAAAGGCATCGCAGCCCGAAAGAAAGGGCAGGGCGTAGGGATGGAAGGCAACCTTTTTGCCGGAATTCGTGGTGGATGTGAACTTGCCGGTGAGCTGCGCTGGCAGGACGTGCTCTCCGCTGACAGCAGTTGGGATACGCTCTGTAAGATTGGCCAGAAGGTCGAGGCTGCGTTGGGGGCGGCGGGTGAGTTTGAGGCGCGGCTGATGTTCAGTGATGAGACGGGTAAGTTCTACTTTAACCTTCACGCAGGATTGGTTCTGGGAGTAGGTGCTGCGGGCAGTTTTTTGCTTGAAGTCGGCGTAAACCAGATCTTTAAATTGATTCACTTTATTTACAATGCGTTGCTCGAGGTCGATTTTAGATATCTGGAATTGTTTGACTCGGATACTGACGCCTTTTTTTGGTATAAACGTTTAGCGCTTTTCTCCTTAAGTAAAGGCCTTTCTGGTGTTCAAGCTGCCTCTGAGCTTGCGAGGGGTGGAGTGCTCTATGTGTCTGGATATGTTGACGATTTTTTCTCTGGACGTGATATGGAAGAGAAAAGTTATAAACTTGCAGAAAACCTTCTGAGCGATTTGGAGCGGGGAGAGGACGCTGTCTTTATGCACTCTCCCCCTGAAGTGAAAGGCGTCATGTTAGATGCAATTCTTTACGACTGGTGGCTCACCCCAGGCTTCTTCGAGGACAAGGAAACAAAGGTCGAAGCAGTGAAAAGTGCACTTGAGAGCTTCCAGAGTTGGCGTGATTTTGAGGAAACCCTAAAACGCATGAATAGTGACGGACAGGCGAAAAGGGGAGAACTTGATCAAAACCTCGAGCGTTTATTCGAGTTTGTGGGCAGGAGCAAACCGGAAAGGAACCTGTTTATTCGCCAGCTCAAAAATCGGAAAGCTATTGCGGGCCGTCCCGTTCGGCGCGATCCGTTCGACGCTTGTCGTATCTGTGGCCTTGCTTAGGGAAACTACCATGAGTCGGAAATCCTTCTGTTGCACCGCCTCTATGCTATCGATTGCGGTGGGGATTAGTGGTTGCGAAATCTTTATCAGTGGCCCTGAGCCTGAGGCGATTGATCTGGTTGCCCGGCAGGCTGTCAACAACCAGGTGTACCTAGAGGGGGGCACATTCAAGCTAGGAGATATCGGAGACGAATCGGGGAGGCCTTACGTTACTCTGACATCGCATGCCAAGCCTGCTGTCAATGTAACTTTGGATAGTTATTCGATCTCCCGTTATGAAACTACCTGGGGAGAGTTTCGTGTCTACCTTGAGGATGTCGGGCATCTTGACCAGTACACGGAAAAAGTATCGACCAGTAAATACATACAGTCTTCGGATGACCCTCTGTCACCACATTACCATCGAAAGCCGGCTAGATCGCCAAACTATGTTGAAGCGGAAGGGTTTTGTCAGTGGTTAGCGGGCAAGACCGGATTGCCATTCGCGCTTCCGACAGAAGCTCAATGGGAATTCGCTGCTAGAAATAGAGGGCAGGACGTGCCCTATGCTACCGATTCGGGAAAAGTTAGGAAGGACCCTTACCTGCGGCGACCGGCAGAATATGTCGATCCATCTATCCCACCTTCTGGCAATACGCTAATGCACTCTTCCGCTAAATTTGAACGGCGCTCTGTGGGTAGTTATCCGCCTAACCCGCTGGGCTTATACGATATGACTGGTAACGTATCGGAATGGACGCAGGACTGGTTTCAGGCAGATTACTATGAGCATGCCCCTCATCTTAATCCAGCCGGCCCAGCAAGCCCAGTGGATCCAGATGACCCTCGGAAAACGGTCAGGGATTGGGCTGGCAGGGGAGGCCACTTCGGCGGCGGCGGCACAGTATTCGCCAGATCGGGGCGACCTTTGGATGCACCTGGCAATGGCTTCCGCTGCGTGGTCAATTCCCCCAAGCCAATCAACTAAATCGCTGTCCAGGTACGAAAGGAAGCTTCTAAGTGAAAAGAAAGTATGGAACCGACTGGTCGCTGCTTTGGACGGCCGTAAAAGACAACGCCAGTGCCTTCTTCATTCTGCTTGGAATCGGGTTGGCTTTTGGCCTAGTGGGTGGGGGCATCTTTGCTAATGGCTTTGGCGAAGTGGGAGCCATGGCTTTCGGTGGCCTGTTCGCTCTGATTGGATCGGCGACGTTTGTCACAGCTTTCGTCACTGCTCACTCCAGCGTAAGTTACTACTACGACCAAGCCTTGTTGCGAAAATATGGGGTTGAAGTTGATGGGGTCTTGACCAGCAAATCTGCTGAATGCCAGTTCCATCAAGAGTACGACCATAATAACAATCCCAGGGGTGAGGGCTATCACCTGTGCATTTTGCTCGTAGAGTATGATTTCCAGTTCAACGGAAGAAACTACAGTGGTGCTTATTATCTCAGCAAGGCCGGGCTGTTTGGTAAGTTACGAGAGGGTGATCCCCTGCCGCTGAAGGTGCTCCGCCTGGACCCCTCGGTTTATAAAGTGCTGGAGCGTCGGCTTGCCAATATGCTCAAAGGCCGGGAACCAGACGGCCCCTCCCAGATTCCGGATGGAGCCGAAATCAGCCAACTGCTCTAGCGGTTTCTGCTTTGTTTGAAATCTGTGTGCATCGTTTCACGATGAAGCCCTTGGGTCCGGACAGGACGAAGGCGCTTACCTTGTTCGAAATTACTCGACACAGTGTATTGCCCGATAAACAGTCGTGGCTTTTTTACATTGGTATTCGATGGCCCAACTGCTAGCCAGTCAAGGACACTGACAGGAACTCGCTTTTCAATGCCTTACATTTCAGCCTTTTTCCTTATCCCCTCAACAATCATTCTTCTCAGCAACCTGTTGATCATTATTTATGAGGGCTTCAGCAAGCCCTCCTTCTATTTCGAAAACTCAATTCTGGATACCGGGTTCCTGACTATCTTTTTTCTGAGCCACCTGGTCGGCTGGTTGGGCATTTTTTTCGGCGTCCCGTTCCGTGACCAGGGGGCAATAACTCTGATTGGAAAAGGTGTGATCGCTGGCCTGATAACCTTGCCATTTGCGTTTACACACTTTCTTCTCGATGGGAGGACTACGTCTGCGGTGGTTTTGTTATGTGGATGGGTTGGATTGTCGATTCAGGTGTTACCAGATTTGCGCCATTCTTGGCGGCACAGGGTGCCAAAAATGGGGTTGATCGTTGCTGCGCTGTTACTTCCAGTTCTTATTAATCCGTTGACCTGGAATAGCTCCAGATTGTTGCCGGTGCCGGAAGCTGCTTGGGGAATTTACTATCCAGACTATGATCGGGAGCAAGGCAAGGAATTTATAGAACATTACCAGCGCCATGAAGAGCAGTTTAACAAGGCTCCCAAGCTGATCATCTCAAAGGCGGGAATGTTCATGATTAATGTGCTGGGTCGGCCGCTGTCCAATACGTTCGCCCACTGCGGCCCCGACGGCTCACTCAATGTTTTTTCCAGTAATTCTGAGCAAGATTGCGGAAAAACCAGCAGCGACAACTCCTGGAGTCTACTAAAACTTGAATTCTACGAACCCGGCAGCTTGCGGTGCGTAAACTGTCGTAATTTCGGAAAGCCGAAACACTGGATACGCATCGATCAACTGCCTGAAAGTTATTGATTGCCTTTCGTGAATCTTTAAGGCCCCAGCGCTATTGGATTGCTGGGGCCTTCCTGTCTAAAAGTGGCTTCCTGAGTGAGGAGAAGGAGAGGCATTACTGCCCTTCTTCCCCCCCCCCTTCAGGGAGCTTCACGATCCCCGCAACTCCCGAGCCGCAGCCACCATCCCCCTGAGCGCCGGAATCACCTCCTCCCAGGACCGGGTTTTCAACCCACAGTCCGGGTTGATCCAGAGCCTTTCGGGGGGGATTCTTTCCGCGGCCTTGTTCATCAGCGACACGATCTGCTCGGTCCCCGGCACGTTGGGCGAGTGAATATCGTAGACACCCGGACCAATATCATTCGGATACTGAAATCCCTTGAAAGCATCCAGCAGCTCCATGTCAGACCGGGAGGTTTCGATGGTGATGACATCGGCGTCCATACGGGCGATGGCTTCGATGATGTCGTTGAATTCCGAATAACACATATGGGTGTGTATCTGGGTTTCGTCTTTCACGCCATTTGCGGTAATCCGGAACGCTTCGATGGCCCACTCCAGGTAGGTCTGCCAGTCGCTCTGGCGCAAAGGCAGGCCTTCCCGAAGGGCAGCTTCGTCGATCTGGATGATGTTCACGCCGGCCTGTTCCAGGTCCAGTACTTCCTCGCGGATGGCCAGTGCCAGTTGGTGGCAGGTGTCTTTCCGGGGTTGGTCATCGCGCACGAAGGACCAGTTCAGGATGGTGACCGGGCCGGTGAGCATCCCTTTCAGGGGCTTGTCTGTCAGCGACTGGGCGTAACGGATCCATTCCACGGTCATGGCTTTGGGCCGGGAGATATCGCCGAACAGGATGGGCGGTTTCACGCAGCGGGAACCGTAGGACTGTACCCAGCCGAAGCGGCTGAACACGTAGCCTTCCAGTTGCTCGCCGAAGTACTCCACCATGTCGTTACGTTCCGCCTCGCCGTGGACCAGCACATCCAGCCCCAACTGTTCCTGTTCCTGAACGCAGTGGCGGATTTCCGCGCGGATTCGCTCCTGGTATTCCTCGGGTGCCAGTTCGCCCTTGCGAAACATGAGCCGTGTTTGGCGGATATCCTTGGTCTGGGGGAACGAGCCGATAGTAGTTGTGGGGTAGCGCGGTAGCTTCAGGTGGCTGGCCTGGATGGCTGAGCGCTGCTGGTAGCTGCTTTTGCGCTGACCCAGTTCAGGCGTGATGGCTGCAACCGACTTGCGAACCTGAGGGTCCGTCACTCGGGTTGAGTTCCTACGGCTGAGTATGGCGTCTGCATTGTTCTTCAGTTCCTGGGCTACCGAATCCTTGCCATCGGTAAGCGCCGTTGCCAGTAAATGCAGTTCTCCCAACTTTTGCCGCGCAAAGGCCAGCCAGGAGCGTATTTCCGGGTCCATGGTGGTTTCGTTGCCCAGATCTACCGGCACATGGAGAAGTGAGCAGGACGGCGCAATCCAGAGTCGTTCACGCAGCTTCTGATAAACCGGTTCCAGCCAGTCGAGGGTAGCTTCCAGGTCGGTTTTCCAGATATTGCGACCGTCGATCACGCCCAGTGAGAGAACCTTGTGTCCCGGCAGCCAGTCAGTCACGCGAGACACTTCGTCGCAGGCGTTTGTCGCATCCAGATGCAGGCCGGCAACCGGCAGCTCACAGGCCAGTTGCAGGTTTTCTCGCAGTTGGCCGAAATAGGTGGTCAGCAGCAGCTTTACCGGGTTGGTCTTGAGGTTGTGGTAAGCCAGGTTCAGGGCATGCCGCCAGTCGCCTCCCAATTCTGTGACCAGGATTGGCTCGTCAATCTGCACCCACTCTGCGCCATTGTCGGCAAGAAGCTGTAACAGCTCCCCATAGACCGGCAGTAAGTCATCCAGCAGGCTGAGCCGGTCTGTATCGTCCTTGGATTTGCCAAGCCAGAGGTAGGTGACAGGGCCGATGATAACTGGCTTGGCATTGACGCCTACAGCCCTGGCTTCGGCCAGTTGTTCCAGTAAACGCGCTGGATTCAGACTGAACCGTGTGTCCGCGTCGAATTCCGGAACAATGTAGTGGTAGTTGGTATCGAACCACTTGGTCATTTCGCCGGCATGGACGCCACAGCAATCGTCGTCCGATGGAGAACGACCACGGGCAATGCGAAAGTAGCGATCCAGTTCGTTGTCATCAGCCTTGCCTGCGCGCTTGGGCAGGTTGCCGAGTGTGGCACTCATGTCCAGAACCTGGTCATAGATCGAGAAGTCTCCGGCCGGGGCCAGAGTGAGCGGGCGCTGGTGCCGCCAGTTGCTGGCGCGGAGCCCGGCGGCAGTTTGTTGCAGATTGTCTTCGCTGAGCTCGCCTTTCCAGTAGCCTTCAAGGGCAAACTTGAGTTCGCGATGTTCGCCAATCCTGGGGAAGCCCAGGTTATGAGTGGTTACCATGATGAATCTCCTGTCGTCATTCAGGTCATCAAGGCTAGTGCTGATCTGCCATGAAAAATAATGGTAAAATCTCATGAATTCATGAATTGTTTTCAAGTAAGGCCGGCCAATGATTGAGCGCAACCATCTGGAGATCGTCCGGGAAGTGGATCGGAGCGGCTCCCTGACAGCGGCGGCGGACGCCCTGTGTCTCACCCAGTCTGCCCTCAGTCATGCCATGAAAAAGCTGGAGCAACAGATGGAAACGCCCGTGTGGGTGCGTGAAGGCCGTAAACTGCGGCCCACTCAGTCCGGGCTGTATCTGTTGTCACTCGCGAATCGTTTGTTGCCGCAGTTCGAGCATGCCGAGGAATTGGTGGGTCAGATTGCCCGCGGACAGCGGGGCAGCCTTCGAATTGGTATGGAATGTCATCCCTGTTACCAGTGGCTGCTCAAGGTGGTTAGGCCGTATCTTGAGCAATGGCCAGGCGTGGATGTGGATGTGAAGCAACGTTTCCAGTTTGGTGGTATCGGTGCTCTGTTCGGCTACGACATCGATGTGTTGGTGACGCCGGACCCATTGCACCGCAAGGGGCTTGTGTACGAGCCGGTCTTTGATTACGAGCAGGTCCTGGTCGTGCCGAGCAGTCATGCTCTTGCCTCCAAGCCTTGGGCGGAGCCTTCTGACCTTGAAAGTGAGACCCTGATTACCTATCCGGTGGATGCCGAACGGCTGGATATCTATACCCGGTTCCTGGTGCCAGCCCACAGTAGCCCGGCCCGGCATAAGACCATCGAAACCACGGATATCATGCTGCAGATGGTGGCGGCGGGGCGTGGTGTGTCGGCCTTACCCCGCTGGCTGGTGGAGGAGTACGCACACCAGATGCCGATCAGCCCGGTACGGCTGGGGAAAGAGGGTATTGATAAGCAGATTTTCCTGGGCCTCCGTGAGCGGGATGTGGACGTGGCCTATCTTCAGTCGTTCATGGAGATGGCGCGGGGAACAACCTGGGGACTGGCCTGAAGCCGGAATCGGTCGCAACTTTGGTTGAGATGTTCGCGGGGGCGCTGTTCTTCGGTTAAAATGCGCGAAATTATTCATCGGGGAATCTGACCATGAGCGAAACACCCACGGATCTGAAATACATTGAGACTCACCAGTGGGTGCGTGTGGCCGATGACGGCACCGCAACCATTGGTATTACGGACTTTGCCCAGGATCAGCTGGGGGATATCGTTTTTATCGGTGTTCCGGATGTGGGTTCGACGGTAACTGGTGCTGAAGAGGCGGGTGTTGCCGAGTCAGTGAAGTCGGCGTCTGATGTGTTCAGTCCGGTGACCGGTGAGGTGATTGAGGTCAATGAGAGCTTGGAGGATGAGCCTGAGAAGGTGAATGAGGATCCTTATGGTGATGGCTGGTTGTTCCGGGTGCAGTTGGCGGATGCCGGTGAGCTGGATGGCCTGATGGATGCTGCGGCTTATGCGGAGCATGTTGCTGCCGAGGAGTGAC
This sequence comes from Marinobacter sp. V34, assembly GCF_055524115.1. Lineage (NCBI taxonomy): Bacteria > Pseudomonadati > Pseudomonadota > Gammaproteobacteria > Pseudomonadales > Marinobacteraceae > Marinobacter > Marinobacter sp. V34. The sequence goes on from NZ_JBUPZY010000014.1 coordinate 10,324, forward strand.
CTGATTCTCGGGCGCATGGAATAAGCCGGGCGGGCCTTCAAGAAAACGCCTCGAGACGTCCCTGTGCGGCTTGGGCTCCGCCATCCATGGCTCCGCACATTTCTGGAAGGCCCGCCCGGCTTATCCCCCCAGACACCGTGCTGGCTTCGTTTATCAAAGCCTTTACTTCATCATTTCTTCAGGCGGTTGTTTATGAATTTTCCGGTTTTATACCTTCGAAAAGGCGCCGAGCGCAGGCTCAGGGCTGGTCATCTTTGGGTCTACAGCAATGAGGTGGATACCCGTCGCTCCCCGCTGACGGAGTTCGAGGCCGGTGCTCAAGCCGAGCTGCGTGCTGCCAATGACAAGCCGATGGGAACGGTGTTTGTAAACCCGCATGCGCTAATCTGTGGCCGGCTGATCAGCCGGAACGCGGCCCATGGGATGACCCCTCAGCGGCTCACCGATCGGGTGGAGACGGCGCTGGCGCTGCGGGAGCGGTTGTTTGATAAGCCGTTTTATCGCTGGGTGTTTGGGGACAGTGACGGGCTTTCGGGGCTGGTGATTGACCGGTTTGATGACGTGGTGGTGGTTCAAATTTCTACCGCCGGCATGGAGCAGTTGAAGGAATCGATTGTTCGCTCGGTGCAGCGGCTGGCGCATCCGCGGGCGATTATCCTCAAGAATGACGGCAAGATGCGAAAGGTGGAGGGGCTGGATACCTATGTTGAGCAGGCCCATGGCCCGGAGATAGATCTCTTGCCGGTCGAGGAGAATGGCGTGCGCTTCGAGGTGCCCATGGAAGGCGGACAGAAAACCGGTTGGTTCTACGATCATCGCATGAATCGGCAGCGGCTGCAGGCCTATGCGCCGGGCAAGCGGGTGTTGGATGTGTTCAGCTATGTGGGCGGCTGGGGTATCCAGGCGGCTTGCGCAGGGGCTACGCAGGTGACCTGTGTGGACAGCTCTGCTGGTGCCATCGATTCGGTTCATCACAATGCGAAGATCAATGGCCTTGATAATATTGAAACCATTGAGGGCGACGCCTTCGACGCCTTGAAAGCGCTTTGCGATGAAAAGGAAAAGTTCGATATCGTCGTACTGGACCCGCCCGCTTTGATTCCCCGGCGGCGAGACCAGAAGGCCGGGGAAGAGGCTTATGCGCGCCTGAATCAACTGGGCTTAAGGCTGCTGGGTCGGGATGGGTTGCTGGTGTCTGCTTCGTGCTCTATGCATCTGTCCCAGGATAAGCTGACTGACATTATCCGTAGCAGTGGTCGCAAGATTGACCGATTTGTGCAGTTGCTGGAGCAGGGGCACCAGGCGCCGGATCATCCGGTAGTGCCGGGGATTCCGGAGACGGATTATATTAAAAGCTGTTTTGTTCGGTCATTGACTGGGTTTCTTTGAGCTTCGGGGGAGGCCAGTCAGCGAGGGCGCTTACCTCGCTGACTGGCCCAGACAATGGCAGCTAACTTCTGAGACTTATGATCTTCCAGCCGCTTTCTTTCGCAATTTTTTCAAGTGTGGGATCGGGGTCGACCGCTACCGGATTGTCGACTTTTCGAAGTAACGGGGCGTCATTGTGGGAATCGCTGTAGAACCATGCGCCCTCAAGACTTTCTCCAGTTGACTCTAACCAGTCACTCAGGCGGGTGACCTTCCCGTCCTGAAAGCTGGGAACACCTGCAACCTCCCCCGTATAACGCTCATTGACCATCTCTGGCTCAGTGGCAATGAGGTGTTCTATGCCTAGCAGTTCCGCCACCGGCTCGGTCACAAACCGGTTGGTGGCGGTGATGATTAGCAGTGTATGGCCTTCGGCCCGGTGGCTTTCCAGCAAATCCTTAGCCTTGACGAGCATCATTGGGCGGACTTTTTTCGCCACAAACTGCTCGCGCCAGGCCAGTAGTTGTTCCGTGTCATGCTGTGCAAGAGGCTGGAGGGCGAAGCTCAGGTAGCGCATGATGTCCAGCTCGCCATTCAGATACTCCTCGTAGAAGCGGTCATTCGCCTGCCGGTATTCCTCTGCGTCCACGATGGACTCTTCCACCAGAAATTCGCCCCAGGCATGGTCACTGTCTCCGGCGAGCAGGGTGTTATCGAGATCAAAAATCGCAAGCGTCAATTTGGTTACCTCCAGAAGGAACAACGACCATTACAGGCGCCACAGTCTACCATGACATGCCGCTACCGGCTCCGTTTGCCGAAGCCTTGGGATTCTGTAAGAATGAGAGCAACTTGGATAAATCCGGCCGGTGAATTTTTAATCCGGCCAACCGACTTTTAAGAGGACTGTGCCGTGATCGATTCGGACGGTTTCAGACCCAACGTCGGAATCATTCTGGCCAATCACAGGGGGGAAGTCCTCTGGGCAAGGCGAATAGGGCAGGACTCCTGGCAGTTCCCTCAAGGTGGTATCAAGCACGACGAATCACCGGAAGAGGCTCTCTACAGGGAGCTGGCGGAGGAAATTGGTCTCGGTACAGGCGATGTGGAAATCATCAGCTGTACCCGTGGCTGGCTGAGATACCGCCTCCCTCGCAGGATGGTGCGGCACAATTCGCACCCAGTCTGCGTGGGACAAAAACAGAAATGGTTCCTGCTGAGGATGCTTTCGCCGGATGCGCAGGTGCGCGTAGACGGCACGGACTCGCCGGAATTCGACGGCTGGCAGTGGGTTAGCTACTGGTACCCGCTTGGGCAGGTCGTTTCGTTCAAACGCGAGGTCTATCGACGTGCGCTGCGAGAGCTCGCGCCGCGGCTGTTTTACAACATGGAACAGTGGCGACAGGGCGAGCCTTCCCGACGCGCGAAGGACACACAGAAATGACGGATTGAACCCGCCATGCTGAGCATACTGCGAAGTCTTGTACAAGAGGTAAACAGTGCCCGCGATTTGCAGGAGGCTCTGGATGTCATTGTTTCGCGGGTGCAGAAAGCCATGGATACCGAGGTATGCTCGGTTTATCTGCTTGATCCAGCCACAAATCGCTACATACTCATGGCCACGGAAGGTCTGTACCAGCAAGCGGTAGGGCAGGTCAGCCTTGCCTATTCCGAAGGTCTGATTGGTCTGGTTGGTTCCCGGGAAGAGCCTATCAACCTTGAAGATGCTCCGTCCCATCCCCGCTATCGTTATTTTCCTGAGACGGGCGAAGAGCGTTTCCGCTCGTTTCTGGGTGTTCCCATCATTCACCATCGCCGGGTGCTTGGCGTACTTGTTGTTCAGCAACGGGAAAGCTCTCGCTGCTTTGACGAGGGTGAAGAAGCCTTTCTGGTAACCGTTTCAGCCCAATTGGCTGGCGTTATCGCCCACAGCGAGGCAACGGGCGCGATCAGCGGCCTTTCCCTGACCGGTGAGGAGGCGACTGATGTCAGTTTCAGTGGTGTGCCAGGTGCGCCAGGCGTTGCCATTGGCAAGGGAGTGGTGGTGTACCCGGCCGCCGACCTGGACGTTGTACCTGAGAAACCCACCGATGATGTTGAGCTGGAGTTGTCGCTGTTTGAAGGTGCGGTAACTGCGGTTCGGGAAGACATTGAGCGGGTAGCGGCCCGGCTTGCTTCCCAGCTTCGCCCGGAAGAGCAGGCTCTGTTCGATGTCTATTTGCGTATGCTTGGCGATGACGCCATGCCGGGTGAGGTGGGCAACCGGATCAAGGAAGGTTTCTGGGCCCAGGGCGCACTGAAGCAGGTGGTTCAGCAGTACGTTCGTCACTTTGAAATGATGGACGACCATTACCTGCAGGAGCGGGCTGTGGATATCCGCGACCTTGGTCGGCGTTTGTTGTCCCACCTGCAGGAAGGCGAACAGAAAGACACGGTTTACCCTGAGAATACGGTCCTGGTCAGTGAAGAGCTGACACCGGCCATGCTTGGAGAAGTGCCCAAGGGACAACTGGTCGGCTTGGTGTCGGTTAAGGGCTCAAGCAACTCCCACGTTGCCATTCTGGCGCGGGCGATGGGTGTGCCTACCGTCATGGGGCTTGTGGATATTCCGGTCAACCAACTGGATGGCAAGGACCTGATTGTCGACGGCTTTGAAGGTCAGATCTTTGCTTCACCTTCCACGGACCTGAGAAATTTCTACCAGGAAATCTGTGACGAGGAAGACGAGCTGATCAAAGGGCTGGAAGCCCTTCGGGATCTGCCGTGTGAAACCACTGACAACCACCGCGTGTCGCTGTTGGTGAACACTGGCCTGATGACGGATGTGGTACGTTCTCTGAGCCATGGTGCCGAAGGCATTGGCCTGTATCGCACCGAAGTGCCGTTTATGATCAAGGACCGCTTCCCCTCGGAGCAAGAGCAGCGGGAGTATTATCGCGAGCAACTGGAAGCCTTCGCTCCCAATCCGGTCACCATGCGTACACTGGATATCGGTGGTGATAAGGCGTTGACGTATTTTCCGATCCAGGAAGAAAACCCGTTCCTGGGCTGGCGTGGTATCCGCGTAACCCTGGACCATCCGGAGATATTCCTGGTTCAGGTGCGGGCAATGCTCAAGGCGAGTGAAGGCCTGAACAACCTGCAGATCATGCTTCCTATGATCAGCAACATTTCCGAGGTGGAAGAGTCACTTCATCTAATTTACCGGGTCTATCACGAGGTTCGGGAGGAAGGTTACAACATCCATATGCCCAAGGTGGGGGTAATGGTAGAGATCCCGGCGGCGGTGTATCAGATTCGTGAACTGGCGGATCGTGTCGATTTTCTGTCCGTGGGCTCCAACGACCTGACTCAGTATCTGCTTGCGGTTGATCGCAACAACCCCAGGGTTGCGCAGCTGTACCATTCCTATCATCCCGCTGTGCTACAGGCGCTGGTGCGTGTTGCCCAGGACGCCCATTCGGTTGGCAAACCTGTTGGTATCTGCGGCGAACTGGCGGGAGACCCGGGCGGTGCGCTGCTGTTGATGGCAATGGGATACGATTCGCTGTCCATGAACGCGGCGAGCCTGCCGAAGGTCAAGTCGGTTATTCGTAGTGTGAGCCGTGAGTGGTCTGCGCAATTGCTCGAGGATGTGCTGCTCCTGGATTCTCCCCATGTCATCAAGAGTTGTGTGGATCTGGCTCTGAGGAATGCCGGGTTTGGACGCTACCTGCGCCCTGGCAAGACCAGCGCCATTGCCCATGCCGGAAAGGCCCTTTCGTGATGGCGTATAGCCAATTGGTCCTATATAGGGTGTGTACTCTAAAACTCGCTGCTAGTGTTAAAAACAATAGCCAACCGCACCCGCACGGGGATACTGAATGAAGGCAACCACAACAGCGATTAAGCCCGAACCTCGCATAGGCCTTGCCCTTGGTGGCGGTGGCCCGTTGGGAGGTATATATGAAATCGGGGCATTGCGCGCGCTGGATGAAGCGCTGGACGGCCTTGATTTCAATAACATTGATGTATACGTGGGCGTGAATGCGGGGTCTTTTGTTGCGGCGAACCTGGCAAATCAAATGACCACGGCGCAGTTATGCCGGATTTTCGTTCGCAATGAAGCGGAAGTGCACCCCTTCCACCCGGAAGTTTTCTACCGCCCCGCGTTCCGCGAGCTGGGCAGCCGCCTGCTGGCGGTTCCGGGCCTGGTGACAACGGCTTTTCGACGTTTTGTGAACAATCCCTATGACCAGAGCCTGCTCGAAGCGATGACGATTCTCGCTCAGGCTGCGCCCGCCGGGCTTTTTGATAATGAAGGCCTGCACGAATATCTGCAGCGGGCGTTCACCATGTTGGGCCGCACCAACGATTTCCGACAGCTCAAGCGCAGCTTGTACATTGTTGCGGCCGATGTAGAGAGTACCGAGGCGGTTTGTTTCGGTGCCCCTGGTTTTGATCATGTGCCCATCTCAAAGGCAATTCAGGCGAGTACATCGTCACCGGGCATCTATGTTCCCGTCACCATCGACGGGCGCTACTACGTGGATGGCACTCTGAGAAAGGGGCTGCACGCGTCCGTGGCGTTTGAAGACGGTGCGGATCTGGTCTTCGCGGTCAATCCACAGGTTCCCATTGATGCGAGTTCAGCCGTGCGGGCCGGCACTATGGGGCCGGGCGAACTGACACGGTCCGGTATGCCGAACTTGCTGTCCCAGATGTTCCGCACCATGGTGTATTCCCGTATGCAATCGGGCATCGCGCAGTATGCCCGGGATTACCCGGACAAGGATATCCTGTTGTTCGAGCCGACCCGTGACGATGCCAAGTTGTTTTTCTCCAATGTGTTCAGTTTCCAGTCACGCCGAATGGTGTGCGAGCATGCCTATCAAATGACTCGGCGTGACCTGCTAAACCGCGCGGGCGAGTTGGAGCCAAAACTGGCGAAGTATGGCATTCGCTTGCGCCGAGACCGCCTAGAGGATGAACAGCGCACCATCAGTACCAGCTTGTACGGTGAGATGCTTCCCCTCTATGTGGCGAAAGGCCGCAAGAAACGAGCTCAGAAAGGAAAGCTGGCAACCGGCTTTGATAATGTGTCGGAGTTGTTCAGTAAAGCGCTTTAGAGGGCGCGCAGAATGCGCGCCCCGATCGGTTGCATTTGGGCCTTCCGGCCCTTGCGAGTCACAAGATATAGCGGCTTAGGTCTTCGTCTTCAGCCAACTCGCCCAGTTTTTCGTCCACAAACGCGGCCGTAACCTCGAAGTCGTCAGTAACCTGGTCACCAGCCTCATAAGACAGGCTTTCCAATAGCCGCTCCAGCACGGTGTGCAGACGCCGTGCCCCGATGTTCTCGGTGGTCTCATTGACCTTGTAGGCAACCTCTGCAATACGAGCGATGGCATCTTCAGTGAAGGTCAGTTTGACGCCTTCTGTGCCCATCAGGGCTTCATACTGTTGTACCAGAGAGGCGTCTGGCTCCGTGAGGATGCGCTTGAAGTCATCAGGGGTCAGCGCCTGTAGCTCAACCCGAATGGGCAGGCGGCCCTGCAATTCGGGAATCAGGTCAGACGGTTTCGACAGGTGAAACGCGCCGGACGCGATAAACAGAATGTGATCAGTTCGTACTGAACCATACTTGGTGCTCACGGTGCTGCCTTCAATCAGCGGTAGCAGATCCCGCTGTACGCCTTCCCGGGATACGTCAGACGACGTGTTCTCGGAGCGCTTGGCCACCTTGTCGATTTCGTCGATGAAGACGATACCATTCTGCTCAACTGTCTGAATGGCTTTTTGCTTGATTTCCTCTTCATTGACCAGTTTGGCGGCTTCCTCGTCGCGAACGTGCTTCATGGCATCGGCGACCTTCATCTTGCGTGTCTTGCGTTTGTCGGAAGACATGCTCGAGAACATATTCTGGAGCTGGCTGGTCATTTCCTCCATGCCAGGAGGCGCCATGATTTCCACGCCGGCACCGCTGTTGCTCAGGTCGATTTCGATTTCCTTGTCGTCCAGCTCGCCCTCACGCAGTTTTTTTCGGAACAGTTGGCGAGTGGAGGAGTCTTCGATTTTCTGGCTGTCCTCCTTGAAATCCCGGGGTGGCGGGATGAGCGCATCCAGAATACGTTCCTCAGCTGCGTCCATGGCGTGATGCTCGTGGCGTTTCATTTCCTTCTCGCGAAGCATCTTGATGGCCATGTCCGCCAGGTCGCGGATGATGGACTCGACGTCCCGGCCCACGTAGCCCACTTCGGTGAACTTGGTGGCTTCCACTTTCAGAAAGGGAGCGTCTGCCAGTTTGGCGAGACGACGTGCGATTTCGGTTTTGCCAACACCGGTAGGGCCGATCATGAGGATGTTTTTCGGTGTAATCTCCTCGCGCAGACCGCTGTCCAGCTGGGTCCTGCGCCAGCGATTGCGTAGGGCGATGGCAACGGAACGCTTGGCCTCTTCCTGGCCCACGATGTGTTTGTTGAGCTCGTGGACAATTTCACGGGGGGTCATTGCAGACATGCTAGCTCCGGATCAGTCGTTGGCTGACAGCACTTCGAGGGTGCGATTGTGGTTGGTGTAGATGCAGATGTCGGCCGCTATATCCAAGCCTTTTTCCACAATCTCGCTGGCTTTCAGGTCGGTATTTTCCAACAGCGCTCGCGCTGAGGACTGGGCAAACGGTCCACCTGAGCCAATGGCGATCAGCCCCTGCTCAGGTTCGATGACGTCGCCATTGCCAGTAATGATGAGAGATGCGGTCTTATCCGCAACGGCCAGTAGGGCTTCCAGGCGGCGGAGCGCTCTGTCGGTTCGCCAGTCTTTGGCCAGTTCGACAGCAGCGCGCGTAAGGTTGCCCTGGTGTTTCTCCAGCTGGGCCTCAAAGCGCTCGAACAGGGTGAATGCGTCGGCGGTACCGCCTGCAAAACCGGCGAGCACCTTGTCATTATATAGTCGGCGAACCTTGCGGGCATTGCCCTTCATTACGGTATTGCCGAGGGAGACCTGGCCGTCGCCACCCATGGCAACTTCATCGTCACGCCTGACAGAAAGTATGGTAGTCATTCTGGCTCCACTTGCCTGATAGAAAACAGTATTCAGCAGTAATGGAGGCGGGTGGTGCGTTTTCAAGGGCCAGGGGAGGAGAGAATGCGGAGGGCGGTTCAGCCCTCCTTGGGGATTTTTCGGACCAGAGGCTGGATGTTCAGGTTCACCAGCTTATCGATAGCTGCGTTCATCTGGCTGCGAGAGGTGAAGGGGCCCACATTGACGCGGTACCAGATGCTGCCACTGTCGAGGTCGATGCGCTTGACCTGGGCGCGAAGGCCCTGGAACGCGATTTCGGCCCGTTGCCTCTCCGCATCTTGCTGCTGTCGGAAAGACCCTGTCTGCACCAGGTAGTCAAACGTTTGCTGTCCTGGCCCTGGGGTATATTCCTCAACCTCGGGAGGAACCACTTCCGAGTCAGGAAGCATGTCGTAAAAGCGAAAGCCGGGCTTTTCTTTGGCGGTGGTTTCCGAAGTTTTTTTCTTTACCTCAGGCGTTGCAGTTGTCGTGGCTCTTTCGCCTTGACGAGGCTCGGATGTAGGAAGTGAGTTGAGATAGGCAATAAAGCCGATAAAGCCACCCACGGCCGCCAGTGACAGGATCCACTTCAATGACAAACCGCCCCGCTGTGATTTAGCTGTAGCAGGGCGCTTGGGGGGCTGCTTTTGCTGACGCGCAGGCCTTTTGGATTTTGTTGACGTTGCCGGCTTACTGGCCGGTCTTGATTTGCGGGCATAGTCTCGGGACATGGCCGGGTTAGTTCCTGTTGCGTGCCTGAATAGTCAGATCATGAAGCCTGACTTGCTACATTTCGTCGGGTGCGCTCACGCCCAGAAGATCAAGGCCGTTGGCAATCACCTGCCTGACTGCAAGATATAGGGAAACCCGAGCGTCTCGGACAGCGGTATCTTCAATCAGAACTTTATGGGCGTTGTAGTAGGTGTGGAACTGCCCGGCAAGATCCCTGAGATAGTGCGTCAGGTGATGTGGCTCCCTCAATTTTGCTGAGCTCTCGATCAGCTCGGGGTACTTGGCCAGCTGGTTAGCGAGATCCTTTTCCTCGTCGAGTGTCAGCAAGGACAGGTCCCCCACGCATTCGTTCAGCCCGCGTTCAACGCTTTCTTCTTTCAACTTTCTAAGCACGCTGCAAATACGTGCATGGGCATACTGGATGTAATAGACCGGGTTTTCATTGGTCTGGGAGCGTGCCAGATCGATATCGAAGGTCAACTGGGAGTCAACTCTGCGGGCCGCAAGGAAGAAGCGGGTGGCGTCTCGGCCTACTTCGTCGATCAGGTCGCGGACTGTCACGTAACTGCCCGCGCGTTTGGAAATCTTCACTTCCTGGCCAGACCGAGTCACCATCACCATCTGGTGGAGCACATAGTCTGGCCAGCCCTCCGGGATATCGGCTTTGAGGGCCTGCAAGCCGGCACGAACACGGGTAACGGTAGAGTGGTGATCGGCACCTTGCTCATTGATAACCGTGGTGAAACCCCGTTGCCACTTGTCCAGGTGGTAGGCCACGTCCGGCAGGAAATAGGTATAACCGCCATCTTTCTTGCGCATCACGCGGTCTTTGTCATCACCGAATTCGGTGGTTTTCAGCCACATGGCGCCTTCGTGTTCGTAGGTATATCCATTTTGCTGCAGGCGTTCGACGGCCTCCTCCACCTTGCCATCTTGGTACAGCGATGACTCGAGGAAATACACGTCGAATTCCACGCCAAAGGCTTTCAGGTCCAGATCCTGTTCACGACGCAGGTAGGCAACCGCAAATTCCTGGATGGCTTGCTGGTTGTCCGGGTCGGCTTTACCGATGACTTCCCGGTCGTCCGCGGTAACGGTTTCGCCGGCGAGATAGGCATTGGCTACATCGATAATGTAGTCACCGCGATAACCATCGGCGGGCCAGTTTTCGTCTTCCGGTGTTAGCCCTTTTACTCGTGATTGCACTGAAAGCGCCAGATTGTTGATCTGCGCGCCCGCGTCGTTGTAGTAAAACTCGCGGGTGACTGCGTAACCATTTGCTTCCAGAAGGCGACTCAAGCAGTCACCGATGGCCGCACCTCGTCCATGGCCTACGTGCAGGGGGCCGGTAGGGTTAGCGGAGACAAACTCCACCTGGACCTTCTCACCCTTGCCGTTGTTGTTGCGGCCGTATTGCCCTGCGTTGTCAAGAATAGTGTTGACCACTTCGAAGGCGCTAGCCGTACTCATAAAAAAGTTGATGAATCCGGGGCCCGCAATCTCAACCTTCTCGACAGCGTTGCTGTCTGGTAACCGTTCCACCAGTGCCTCAGCCAGCTTTCGCGGCGGGCAGCCTGCCGCCTTAGATGCTACCAGGGCAATGTTGCAGGCGTAGTCACCGTGAGATTTGTCCTTGGTGTTGCCGACCTGAGGTGTAAAGGCCTGGTCTGCGGGCAAAGTACCTTCAGATTGCAGGGTCGCCAGCGCAGACTGGAGGAGTTCGGATACGGTCTCTTTCATGCTGTCGGATGACTCGATATACGGAGAGTGGGTTACGGGGCGGGGGCCCTCTGAAACTGAAGAGACGTATTATCAAGGAAAGGATGGAGGGACTCAAATATGATTGTGGCTCTGGGGCCCGGCCCAGCTTTCAATCAAGCCTGGGCCCCAAGAGTGGCTGTGTCTTCTTAATTGGTGAAATCGTCTACCGAACAGTCCTGTGCTACGCCATATAGGCCCTCAGTGCCGCCGGGAGGCGAAATGTCGGTGTTGCTGAGATCGCTAGCAAGGCATGAAAGGTAGAACCTGGATGTTTCAACACTTTCCGATCCGCCTACGCGAACAGTCGCCGTCAGTTCTATCTGTACCCAGTTACAATGGCTTTGTGGGTAGAGAAGAGAGAAGCTGGCGGAGCCATCACTGGCAGATGTGATTGATGATGAGCTAGTGGCTGCAGAGTTGGTGGGCTCAAGTTTTTCGCTCCCATTGACATCTTCGCCGGGGTCGAGCTGACCATTTTGATTTGTGTCCTCTGCCTCACAAAACTGTGGGTCTGAAGGGAATATAGCCCAGTCATCGTCAGTTGTGACGTCATAGTAGCCTTTTCTATAACCAACCGGCAGTGCGCTCAATTCGATACTGGCGTTTTCCACCGGAGCGCCATTGGCGTCTGTCACAATCGCAACATACTCTTTTACGTATCGAACAGAGTCAGGTTCCTCAATTTCATTGCCGGTGCCGATAGCCAGTCGAAGTGCCTGCCGGGCTACTGTCAGTGTTACAGTATCTGAAATAGATCCATCCACTACAGCTTCAATTTCTACGCCATCTCTACCGCTGGTGTTTGATCCTGCGGTGTAAATGGTTGAGGCACGGCCCTGAGAGTCAGTTACGTCGAGGCTGGAGCTCAGGTTGCCCCCGCTTCCATCTTCGAGGATACGGAAGCTGATTTCCTGGTTTTTTACCAAGTTGTTAGAAGCATCGCGAATTACGGCAATGATCTCGCTGGTTTCCCCCAGGTCAAGCTGAGTCTTCGAAGCTTGAAGATTTATCGAGTCTGGAGTGGTTGCGATAAATTCAAACGACAGATCCGCAGAAAGGCCAGAGTCTGGGTCTGTAGCCGTCACAGTCGTCGTTCCAGAGTTGGTTGAGGTAATGCCAACGCTGGCTTCTCCACCGCTGGTAGTCACGAGGCCGTTTGCTGGGTTGAGAGTGCCTCGTGTGGCAGAGAACTGCACCTGAGAACCATCAGCCACTGGGTTTCCGTCTACCTGCCACTCAACTGTAACCTGTTGTTCGACGTCTAGGTCTACTTCGGTAGCGGTATCGGGGGCTGTGAATGCGAAGCTGTCTCCCGCAATGACCACATTCTGTGTAGCAGAAACCTGACTGCTGCCGCTATAGGCAGAGGCTGTAATGTTTGCGGTGCCTCCGGTGTTGCCGCCGGACAATTGCACGTCTACTGAGCCATTGTTGGAAGATGTTAAGTTGGACGCAGACAGGGTGCCCCGATTGGTTGAAAGGGTTATCGGTTGTCCCGCGATGCCGTTGCCGTCAGCATCTGATAGCGTCACTCTATAGTTGGCTGAGCCACCAAGGGAAATAGATGAGGGGCCCGAGATTGAAATCGACGTTCCCGATATTTCGACGTTGAGTGATCGAGACACGCTTCCTGCCTGGGCGGTTACAGTCACTGTTCTGTTTCTTGGGTCACTGTCGGTCGTCAGGGTCGCGGATGCAATGCCAGCCTGATCGGTGACTTGTTGGGTTACCTCCAGAGTTCCGCCGTTATTGGCGCTGAAACTCACCGGAACATCCTGCAGAAGAATGCCGCTCGAGTCTTTGATTCGCGCGGTAATGCTTGAGCTGGCATTGGTGGATGTGTCCAAACGAACCGGGTTGGCTATCAGTTCAACGGTGCCGACGTCGGCATCATCTGAAGGTGTTGTGGGATCGCCGCTTCCGCCGCTCCCATCAGGTGAACCCGCGAGCGGGCTAGAATTATCGTCGCCACCGCAGGCCGCCAATATAAGCGCTAAAAAAACAGCGCACGCACGTGCAAGGAGTTTCCCTGACATTATCATTTTCTCCAGTTCCCGTTACAGCAAAGGCCAGTTCGAAGCACATTCCCCGCTTGAAATGCGCAAGTTTAAGTATTTTCGTAAGTTTGATTATTAGTTTGCTGAAAATCATAGCACAGGATGCGTCTATGCAATGTTGATCGGTATTCATTTTTGAAAAACTTTGTAATCTGATGCGTGGCTTCAGTAAGGGGAGGTGATCAAGTCAACCGGTTTCCTGGGGGTCTACGTCAATAGCCCATTTTAGCCCGGCAGGCGGCTTGCTTTGGTCCAGCGATTCACACAGAACGCCGAGCGTGTGATTGAGGTATTTTCGATTACTGCAAAGTAAAACCAGTTGCGCCCTAAAACGATCAGCGCGACGAGCAATCAGGGCGGGTAGGGGGCCCCAGATTTCGATTTTTTGGTAGCGGGTGTGCTGTTTTATTTGGTCCAGTAACTGCAGGCTCTTCTCCATCGTCGCAGCCTCTGCTCTGAAAATTGCTATTGCACGAAAAGGGGGGAGTTGCCCCGTTTCGCGTTCCGCGAGTAGTTGGTCAGCAACTGGGAGGTAATGTCCCTCGGCCAGAGAGTGCAGCAGAGGGTGGTCGCTATGACAAGTCTGAACCAGCACCTCGCCATGTTTTTCTCCTCGCCCGGCGCGACCGCTGACTTGTAGTAGAGTCTGAATCAATTGTTCCGGAGCCCGGAAGTCCACGCTGAACAGGCCGCCATCGGCATTGACCACAACCACCAGTGTGACGTTCGGGAAGTCGTGGCCCTTGGCCAGCATCTGTGTGCCAACGAGGATGCAGGGACGCCCGCTGTTCACTTTTTCGAGGATGCCCTGGATGCTGCCCTTGCGTTGGGTGCTGTCCCGGTCTACCCGCACGACAGGGACCTCTGGGAACTGGGACGTTAGAATGTCCTCTGTGCGCTCGGTGCCCTGGCCGACGGGCTTGAATGCCTCGCTGTCGCATTTTGGACAATGGTCCGTTGCGGCGGTCTGGAAGTCACAGTGGTGGCAGCGCATGGCCCGATCGCGGCGGTGGTAGGTCAGGCGAGTGTCGCAGTGGGGGCACTCCACCATATGGCCGCAGTCGAAACACATCATTACCGGAGCGAATCCACGCCGGTTCACGAATACTAGTGCCTGCTGTCCGTTATTGAGGCACTTCTCGATGGCTTGCAGGGTTGGACGGGAAAGACCGCCTTCCAGAGGGCGACTGCGGATATCCAGAAGTTTGATCGTTGGAGGCTTGGCGTTACCCGCTCTCTCTTCGAGTCGAACCAGGCGGTACTTGCCAGACAAGGCATTGTGGTATGACTCCATGGAGGGAGTCGCCGAGCCAAGAATAACAGGGCAATTATTAAGGTGCGCGCGATAGACCGCTGTGTCTCTGCCGGAATAGCGAAATCCTTCCCCCTGTTTATAAGAGCTGTCGTGTTCCTCATCCACGACGATGGTTTTCAGATCGGTAAAGGGGAGCAATACAGCCGAGCGGGTGCCGATCAGAATGACCGGCTCGCCATTGCGAATTCTCAACCAGGTTGAGAGTCGTTCGCTGTCTTTTAGTGCCGAGTGCCATACCGCGATGCGTGCCCCAAAATAGTATTGGAAGCGGGCTACGGTCTGCGGCGTCAGGTTGATCTCAGGTACCAGGATGAGCGCCTGGTGTCGGTCTTCCAGGTGAGTCTTCAGGTAATGAAGGTAAAGCTCGGTTTTCCCGCTGCCTGTAATGCCGAACAGGAGCGCCGTTGCGAATCCGTTGTCTGGCGATGGAAGTTGGTTGGCGGCTTCTTGTTGGGCCGGAGACAGCACGGGGATATGATTCTGGGTTTCCTCTGTTACACCATCTGGGGCGGGTGGCGTGGTCTCGCGGATCAGTTCTTTTTCCTGAAGGCTTCGGATTTGCGACTGCGTGAAACCGGCGCGCACAATCTGTTTACTGCCTGTGCCTCCGGGTTGGCGGTTTAGCCATGCCAGCAGTTCTCTCTGTCGCGTTGCGTTACCAGGCAGTAGGGCCGGATCGCCGCAGGCTTGCCAGTAAGGCTCGGCATTCTCCACGGCAGGCCTGCCGCGACGAAGCGCTGGTGGTAGTGCAGTAAAAAGGCACTCTCCAAGCGGGTGCTGATAGTAATCAGACGCCCAGCTGAGAAGGCGAAAGGTTTCCGGGGGCAGTGCCGGCCACGCCTCAGCAGCAGATCGGACTGGTTTAAGGGTAATGCCCTCCGGTGGTTTTGCGTCTGTTTCGACCACCAGCCCGGTAGCCGATTGTCGTCCGAAGGGAACCGTTACACGCTGGCCTCGCTGCAATGTAATGTGATCTGGTACCAGATAATCGAACAGCCGCCGGATAGGGCGGTTCAATGCTATACGCGCAGTTCGGGGCACATGTGGCTCCATGGCGGTGAAGGTGTCACGGTATCTGCCTATCCTTTTAAGGAGCCGCCATCCGGCGTGTCCCGTGTCAGGCGGGATGATAAGACGGTCCGGGGCTTGCCTGATACCGCATTTGCAAGTAAGATTCGCGGTCTGTTTCCGGCAGGGCATGATTGTGCCCCGTCTTGTCAATTGATTCAAACATGCGGTGCCTGACACCCGGATTGCCTGGAAAACTTGGCAGCCCCGTGATCTGGTAGCGGCATGACCGATAGAGGTTCGCCATGAAAGAAGGTATTCACCCAAAGTATGCCGAGATTACCGCTACCTGTTCCTGCGGTAACGTTCTCAAGACCCGTTCTACGTTCACTGAGGACCTGACTCTGGATGTATGCTCCCAGTGTCACCCGTTCTACACAGGCAAGCAGAAAGTGATGGATACCGGTGGCCGTATCGACCGTTTCCAGAAGCGTTTCGGTGGCCGCATCGGTGGCAAGAAAGCCTGATCCGAATGTTGATAGTGAGAAAGCGCCTTTCGAGGCGCTTTTTTTGTATCTGCTGGCTCGCCCTTGAAGGTGCGCCTATTGTGAATGTATACGCAAAAAGCCCTATTGACTGATTAACAAGTGGTCAATCTGGCCTTGTCTGATGCAGCCCTTCGAGCCATAATGTCGCGCTCCGCTGGGCAAGGCCCGGTGGCTTATTACCTCTTAAACGTGACAAACGGAACAGTGGCAATGTCTCAAGATCTGAAAGAAGCAGCCCTTGAATACCACGCCAAGCCGCGGCCTGGTAAGCTGAGTGTTGAAATCACCAAGCCCACCAAGACCTCCCGCGACCTTTCCCTGGCGTACAGCCCCGGGGTTGCCGAGCCGGTCCGCGAGATCGCGAAGGACCCCGAGAATGCATACAAATACACCGCCAAGGGCAACCTGGTGGCCGTGATTTCAGACGGCACTGCAATCCTTGGTCTGGGTAACCTCGGTCCGCTGGCGAGCAAGCCGGTTATGGAAGGCAAAGGCGTACTGTTCAAGCGCTTTGCTGGTATTGACGTGTTTGATATTGAAGTCAATTCCGAAAGCCCCCAGGCATTTATTGAAACCGTTGAGCGTATTGCAGATACGTTCGGTGGTATCAACCTTGAGGACATCAAGGCCCCTGAGTGCTTCGAAATTGAGCGCGCACTAATCGAGAAGTGCAGTGTTCCTATTTTTCATGACGACCAGCACGGCACTGCGATCGTAACGGCTGCGGGTATGATTAACGCCCTTGAATTGCAGGGTAAGAAAATCGATGAAGCCAAAGTGGTCTGTCTCGGAGCTGGCGCAGCGGCTATCGCTTGCATGAAACTGCTGATCAGCTGTGGCGTTCGGTCCGAAAACATCTACATGCTGGACCGTAAAGGCGTGATCCATTCTGGCCGCGACGACCTGAACCAGTATAAGGCGATGTTCGCCAACGAGACTGACAAGCGCACACTGGATGATGCGATGGACGGTGCGGATGTGTTCCTGGGTCTTTCTGGTCCAGACCTTCTGAGTGCGGAGCAGCTTAAATTAATGGCGCCGAACCCCATTGTATTTGCCTGCTCCAACCCAGATCCTGAGATCAGCCCTGAAGTGGCGTTGGCTACCCGTGACGACCTGATCATGGCTACGGGCCGCTCGGACTACCCGAACCAGGTGAACAACGTACTTGGCTTCCCGTTCATTTTCCGTGGTGCTCTGGACGTTAGGGCGACCGCGATCAACGAAGAAATGAAGGTTGCGGCGGTTCACGCGATTCGCGAGTTGGCTAAAGAGCCGGTTCCGCAGGAAATCTGTGAAGCCTATGACGTTGCAAGTTTCGAGTTTGGTCGGGAGTACATCATTCCCAAGCCGATGGACGTGCGCCTGCTGGAAGTTGTTCCGGCGGCAGTTGCGCGTGCAGCGGTTGATTCAGGCGTTGCCCGTAATGGCTATCCAGCCCATTACCCTCTGAAATCAATGGACGACATTGTCTGATGTAGTCCAGTCGGATTTCGGAAAATAAAAAAACCGGCGATGGTTAAGTCGCCGGTTTTTTTGTGGCCGGGAGAATATTTTCTCCCGGATTGTCGGTATCAGAATATCTGTCTCGAAAGACCATCGTTACTGCCATTGTTGCTGCCGCCCGATGACTCATCTTGCGGATCAAGCGGTGGCGGGGCGTCCTCCTCGCGGAATATTTCGAACATGGCTCCTTCTTGCCCTGGCCTTGCGCGCCTGCCCGTTTCCGGGTCGATGCGGATGTTAACTATGCCATTGGGTCTCGCCATCAATGAAGGCGGCTCGCCATTGAGTGCCACTTTCATGTAATCAATCCAGGCGGGCAGGGCGGTGCTAGCGCCGAATTCTCGACGGCCAAGAGGTTGTGGTTGATCAAACCCAACCCATACAGTGGTGGCTACGTCATGGTTGAAGCCGCCGAACCAGGTGTCTCTCTGTTCATTGGTGGTGCCGGTTTTGCCGCTGATGTCATCCCGCCCCAGGGCCTGGGCGCGTCGGCCGGTGCCCCGTCTGATTACATCCCGCATCATGGAGTGCAGTATGTATACGGAGCGTTCATCAGCCAGGCGCCTGGCAATGCGAACGTCTTTCTCGTCGTCGGAGGTGCTCTCTTGTTTCTCTGCGCAGTTGTCATCGCAGAGTTTGACGTCCGGAGCTTCAAAAATTGTTTTGTTGTTGATATCCGAAATCTGACTGATGAGGTAGGGCTCGACATCGTAGCCGCCGTTGGCGATCACCGCGAACCCTCGGGCCAGGTCCATCGGTGTTAGAAGTCCGCTGCCCAATGAGAGCGACAGGTCTTTTTGCATGTCCTCAGTCGGGATTTGTAGCTGTTCAAGATAGTCTATGGTGTTCTGGATGCCCAGGTCCCGAAGCAAGCGTACTGACACCAGGTTGCGGGACCGGTACAGGGCTTCTCTCAGGCGAGTAGGGCCGTAAAACTGTCCTGATGAATTCTGTGGGCGCCATGTGGTCTCCAGTTCGGAGTCGTCAAACACAATAGGCGCGTCGTTGTAGATGGTTGCGGGCGTCATGCCGCTTTCAAGCGCACTCAGATACAGGAATGGCTTGAAGGTTGAGCCCGGCTGCCTCCTCGCCTGGGTGGCGCGATTGTATTTGTTCTGGCTGAAGCTGTATCCACCGGCGAGTGCTTCAATGGCGCCGGTTTTTGCGTCAAGAGAGATCAGTGCGCCCTGTACTTCAGGTACCTGGGAGAGGGCAACGCGCCGGACTTCGGCGATATCCAGGGGTTGTTGTCCATCGCTTTGTTCCTGGTTGTTGGATTCCTCTGGCTGCTCAGGGGTCATCACTACCATGGGTTTTACGTAAACGATGTCACCCACAGCGACCACGTCAGACGGCTTTTCTGGTTCGGGGCCGGTCAGGTTTTCGGTTTTGTATCGTTTGGCCCAGGTCATTGTGGAGAATGCCATTACGGATTCGCCAAGCTGGCGGGCGTAAAGATCAACCTCACCGTCTTTGTCTCTTACCTGAGTTACAGCTGCGGGCACGAGTTCGGCTACATGGGGGTAATTTGCCATTAAATTGGCGAGGTTGTCGGGGTTCAGTTGTTCTTCATCTACCTGCCCAATGGGGCCGCGGAAGCCGTGGCGCCGGTCGTATGCTTCCAGGCCTGCTCTTAAGGCTCTGGTCGCCTCCTGTTGCTTCTCGCTTTCCACAGTCAGCCTGACCTCGTAGCCGTCAGTGTAGGCGGCATCGCCGAATCGCCGGACCAGCTCGGCACGGGCCATTTCCGCAACGTGGTCTGCATCAACCTCGGTGGACGGTGCGTTAAAGCTTGCAGTCAGCGGAGCGTTGGTCGCCAGTTCATAGGCATCATTGGTAATGTACTGGAGATCACGCATACGGCCGAGTATCCAATTACGACGAATCTGCGCCCGTTCGGGATTTGCCAGAGGGTTGTAGGCGGAAGGGGCCTTGGGTAGTCCGGCAAGCATGGCCATTTCTGCCAGAGAAAGTTCGGTCACAGGTTTGTCGTAATAAACCTGGGCGGCGGCGGCAATACCATAGGCGCGATTGCCCAAGTAAATCTTGTTGAGGTAGAGCTCCATGATGCGGTTTTTGTCCAGTTCACGCTCGATCTGAAGAGCCAGAAGTATCTCGTTGAACTTGCGAATAAACGTCCTATCGCGTGACAAAAAGTAATTTTTTGCAACCTGCATTGTGATGGTACTGCCCCCTGACTGGATCTCGCCGGTGGAGATCAGTTCGATGGCAGCCCGCATCAGGCCTTTAAAGTCGACCCCGAAGTGTTCGTAAAAACGGGAGTCTTCGGCCGCCATAAAGGCATGTAACTGAATTGTAGGGATCTGTTCTATTGTGACCGGTGCCCTTCTCTTTTCACCGAATTCTGCTATTAATTTGTCGTCTGCGCTGAAGACCCTCAACGGAGTCTGCAGCTTGATGTCCAGGAGTTGCTCCACAGGAGGCAAACCGGGGCGAAGATAAAGGTAGAATCCTGACGCCACGATTGTGGCGAGACTGAGTCCAGTGAGAAAGAGCCATGCAAACAGGCGAGATGTACGCAACAAATGAGACATTTTTTTCTGACAACTGTTGGATATAGGTCTATCATTTGAGAAATTGCTTTAGGAAGGGCTAGCCGCTTCCCGGGTGCAATGCTTCTCAATTAAAGAAGAACGAGCATTGTAGACGGAAAACTAAAGAAATTCTCTTAAATAAAAAACACATATGAAAGAACTCCGTCGGGAGTTTTCATAACCCGGTGCATGTAACCAGGTATAGGGTGAGCGCGTGTTCGGATTGTTAGGAAAAAAATCCAGTTCGGTGTTGGGCGTGGATATCAGTTCCAGCTCGGTCAAGCTACTGGAACTATCGAAGCAGGGCGACCGTTACAAGGTCGAGAGCTACGCAGTGGAGCCGCTACCGGCTAACGCTGTGGTAGAGAAAAACAT
The DNA here is from genome assembly GCF_055524115.1 of Marinobacter sp. V34. Classification (NCBI taxonomy): domain Bacteria; kingdom Pseudomonadati; phylum Pseudomonadota; class Gammaproteobacteria; order Pseudomonadales; family Marinobacteraceae; genus Marinobacter; species Marinobacter sp. V34. Next base: position 30,587 of record NZ_JBUPZY010000014.1, read on the forward strand.
CACGGATGTCGAGGCGGTGGGTGAAGTACTCAAACGCGTCGCGTCTAAATCACGTACGAGCGTCAAGCAAGTGGCTGTGGCCGTCTCCGGTTCCGCGGTTATTACCAAGCTGATCCAGATGGACGGTGGTCTTAACGAGTTTGAGATGGAAGACCAGATAACGCTTGAGGCCGACCAGTATATTCCCTACCCGTTGGACGAAGTTGCGATCGACTTCGAAGTTCAGGGACCGTCTGAGACTAACCCGGACCAGGTCGATGTACTTCTTGCGGCGTGCCGCAAAGAAAACGTCGATATCCGGGAAGACGCTCTGGAGATTGCGTCCTTGACCACTAAGATTGTCGACGTCGAAGCCTACGCACTTGAGCGCGCATACGCGCTCATAGAATCTCAACTTGATTCCCAGGGTGAAGAACTCGTTGTGGCGATCGTCGATATCGGCGCAACCATGACGACACTAAGCGTATTGGCGGAAGGCAAGACGGTTTACACTCGCGAGCAGATTTTCGGGGGGAAACAGCTCACCGAAGAAATTCAACGTCGTTATGGTCTGTCCCTTGAAGAGGCCGGCCTTGCAAAGAAGCAGGGTGGCCTTCCCGACGACTACGAGTCCGAAGTACTAACGCCTTTCCGCGAAGCAGTCGTGCAGCAGGTCGCAAGGGCGCTGCAGTTCTTCTTCGGCGCAAGCCAGTACAATGCGGTTGATTACGTGGTCCTGGCTGGCGGCACGGCATCTATCCAGGGGCTGACAGAAATGGTCGAGGAAAAAACAGGCACACCCACGTTGGTTGCAAATCCGTTCGCGGACATGGCGGTGGGATCAAGAGTGAATGCGTCTTCGCTGAGCAATGATGCACCTTCACTCATGATTGCCTGTGGGCTGGCAATGAGGAGCTTTGACTGATGGCAAAGATTAACCTCAGACCCTGGCGCGAAGAACTTCGGGCGGAGAAACAGAAACAGTTTGTGGTGATGATTCTTGGTGCGGCCTTTGTTGCCGTTGGCCTGACTTTTCTCTGGAAAACCGATATGGACAACCGTATCGCCTACCAGGAATCCAGGAATGCCTACATCGAGACCGCGACCAAACAGCTGGATAAGCAGATCAAGGAGATTGAAAACCTTAAGCGCAAGCGTGATGAGCTTCTTTCACGTATGCAGGTTATTCAGGATCTCCAGGGTAAACGTCCGATTATTGTGCGGGTCTTCGATGAGTTGGTTCGCACTCTGCCGGACGGGCTTTTCTACACTAGCCTTACCAAAAAGAGTGAGCGGGTGGAGATTGTCGGGATGTCCGAGTCCAACAGCCGGATATCAGCTCTAATGAGGCGTTTTGAGGAATCTGACTGGTTCACTGATCCCAACCTGTCAAATGTGTCTGCTGCCGATAATCAGCGTGCCGGGTACAGTCAGTTCAATCTTTCGGTAAAGCAGCAAACACCAGAGCCCGAAGGGGGGGATGAGTAATGAGCCTCGCGGACTCACTGAAAAACCTCAATGAATTCGATATTAACGATTTGGACGTCAACAATGCTGGCATCTGGCCTGCGCCAGTCAAGGCCATCGTGGCGATCATCATCTTTGGCCTGATTCTCGGCGGTGGTTATTGGTTCTTCATCAAGGACCAGTACGCTCAGCTGGAGCGAGTCGAAAAGACGGAGCAAGAGCTACGGAAGCGCTATGAAGACAAGGCGTACCAAGTAGCAAACCTGGAAGTGTTCAAGGCGCAAATGGAAGAGATGGAAGAAACCTTTGGGGCACTGGTGCGTCAGTTACCGAGCGAAACCGAAGTACCAGGACTTCTTGAAGATATTACCAACACAGCGCTGGGTAGCGGCCTTGAGCTTCAGGAAGTTAAGTTGCAAGGCGAACAGCGGCGCGACTTTTATGCAGAGCTACCGATCAACATTCGGGTTACTGGCTCCTATCATGAATTGGCGACGTTTGTGAGTAGTGTGGCAAGTCTGCCCCGCATCGTGACGTTGCACGATCTAACGATAACACCAACAGGCGGTGATGGAGAGCAGCTGAATATGCAGGTTCTTGCACGTACCTACCGCTACCGGGCTGGAGAGTGAGCATGGCGAGACAGCATGCAATAAAAGCCTGGATGAGTATTTGTCTGGTATCTTTCCTGACTGCGTGCTCCCAGGGAAGTGGTTTTTCCGATCTTGACAAGTTTATGGCGGACACCCGGGCTAAACCCCGGGGACATGTCGAACCCTTGCCGGAGTTCAAGGCGTATGAGGCGTTCAGTTATTCGGCGGCGGATCGCAGGGCACCTTTCGAGCCGCCAATTGATATCCAGCTCACCATGGTTGACCAGGAGCCAGAAAGTGATATCGAGCCGGATCTGGATCGGCCGAGAGAGGTTCTGGAGAATTTCGATTTGAAGGAACTCTCTATGGTAGGCACTTTGAGTGATGCATCCGGAAGCCTTTTTGCCCTGGTCAGGGATGGCACGGGGGGTATTCATAGGGTGCGCACCGGAAACTATGTAGGGCAGAATTACGGCCGGATTATTGGCGTGAATGAAACCCGGGTTGAACTGATTGAAATCGTTCCCAATGGCCGGGGCGGGTGGGTCGAGCGTCCACGCTCGCTGTCGCTGGATGAGAATGAGGGCTAAGGGGCGGCATTATGATTATTGAAAGAAACATGCATGAACAAAAAAGTTTGGGGTCGAGGCTAGCGATGTTCAGAAAACTCAATGTATACGTCGGCGTGATTGCTTTTGGGTTGTTATCCGGCCTGGCCAATGCGGTCACGCTGGAAGACGTGTCGTTTTCGTCGCTATCCGGGGATCGGGTCGAGGTGACGCTGGCGTTTGACGGCCAGCCACCGGAACCGACCGGTTACACCATCGAGCGACCTGCCAGGATCGCAGTGGACCTCCGGGACACGACCAGCGGCCTCGACAGTCGCAACATCTCGCTCGGAGGCGGTAACGCCCAGAGCATGACGGTTGTTGAAACCAAAGATCGTACACGCTTGATCTTCAATCTGGCAGAACTGGCGCCTTATGAGACGGTGCGTACCCAGAACAGCCTGGTCGTGACAATCGGCAGCCAGGGTGTTACTGCCTCAGGCTCAGCCTCGTCTTCCAAGCCTATGGCAACTTCCGGCGGGCAGTCAGGTTCATCAGCTTCGTCGTCCGGCAGCGACCTCGCGGGGGTCGATTTCAGGCGTGGACAGAACGGCGAAGGGCGCGTAATTGTGGATCTGGGCAGTGCCAGTACTTCCGTGGACTTGTCCGAGCTCGGAGGCAAGATTCGCCTGACGATGGATGGTACCAGTGTGCCTGACAATCTTCGCCGCCGCCTCGACGTTACAGACTTCGCGACACCGGTAACCCGCATTGACACCTATACGGAAGACGGCAATGCGGTTGTGGAAATCCGTCCGGAAGGTAATTACGACTACATTGCCTACCAGTCCGGTTCCCAGTTTACCGTCAGTGTGGAAAGGCTGACGGAAGAGGAAGCCGAGTCTCGTCGTGAGGAGAAGTTCCCGTACACCGGCGACAAGCTCTCTCTCAACTTTCAGGACATCGAGGTTCGTTCGGTATTGCAGCTGATTGCGGACTTTACTGGTCTGAACCTTGTTGCCAGCGATACGGTCAGTGGCAGCATCACGCTGCGTTTGCAGAATGTGCCCTGGGACCAGGCTCTGGATCTGATTCTGAAGACCAAGGGGCTGGACAAGCGCCAGATCGGTAACGTACTGCTGGTTGCGCCGGCTGACGAAATTGCTGCTCGTGAAAAGCTTGAGCTTGAAACCTCCAAGCAGATCGCTGAGCTTGCACCGGTTCGCCTGGATATCATTCAGGTGAACTACGCCAAGGCTGCGGACGTTGTTGCGTTGATCGAGGCGGATGAAGAGTTGATTTCCTCCCGGGGATTTGTGTCTTCGGATGCTCGTACCAACACCATCAGTGTTCGTGAAACCTCGGAAAAGCTTGATGAAATTCGCCGTCTGGTTTCGACCTGGGATGTTCCTGTTCGTCAGGTTTCTATTGAGGCTCGAATTGTAAGGGCGCAAACCAACGTTGCCGAAAATCTCGGTGTTCGCTGGGGCGGTGCCGCCTACGATGTCAGCGGTGATAACGTATTTTCAGTGGGTGGTTCCCAGAACGCGGTTGAGGAAGCGCGTCAAGCTGCTGGAGGAACAAACAACACCATAACGTTCCCGGATGCTCTAGCGGTAGACTTGGGTGTCACCGGCCAGGGTGCTTCCTCATTTGCCATTGGCTTGGGCAGCGATGATTTTCTTGTGGATCTGGAACTCTCTGCGTTGGAAAGTGATGGGCAGGCGGAAGTTGTTTCCCAGCCTCGCGTTGTCACTGCCGATCGCCAGACCGCCAAGATCAAATCCGGTGAAGAGATTCCTTATCAAGAGGCCTCTTCCAGTGGTGCAACGTCAGTGTCTTTCAAGGAGGCGGCGTTGGCTCTCGAAGTGACGCCCCAGATTACCCCGGATGATAAAATCATCATGGATCTGGTGGTTAATCAGGACTCCCGTGGCGAAGTAACCGCCGGTATTCCGGCGATCAACACCAATGAGGTAACCACTCAGGTGTTGGTTGGAAATGGCGAAACCGTCGTTCTTGGTGGTATTTTCCAGTCAGAGGTTACTACGACGACTACGAAGACTCCGTTCCTGGGTGATATTCCCTATCTGGGCCGTCTCTTCAAGCGCACCGAGCATATTGACGAGCGTAGCGAACTGTTAATCTTCATCACGCCGAAGATCATCAAGAGCGACCTGATTCAGTAATCCGGTTGCGTCCGACAAAAAAACCGCCGTGTTTCGCACGGCGGTTTTTTTGTCGGTTCATTTCCTGAAGCTTATGGAAAGCGTTACCCTGTGATATTCTCACGCGCCGGAATGTAGATGAGCGGAAGTTATGTCCTTGCCAAAACGAGTTGTCCTGGTCGGCCCAATGGGTGCGGGGAAAAGCACAATTGGTCGCATGCTGGCCAAGGAGCTGGGCTATCGCTTTCTTGATTCCGACCGGATTATTGAAGAGCGGTGTGGCGCCAATATTCCCTGGATATTCGACGTAGAAGGGGAGGATGGTTTTCGGCATCGTGAAACGGCCATGTTGACTGAGTTATCGGAGTACCCGCAGACAGTCTTGGCCACCGGCGGTGGTGCGGTGATGAAGGATGAGAATCACGCGCACCTCAAGCGCGATTCTGTCGTGGTATACCTGAAAACCTCCATCGAGCAGCAGGTTGAAAGAACGAGGCGGGATCGAAATCGCCCCCTGTTGCAGAACGATGACCCCGAGGCAGTCCTTAGAAGCCTGTTTGCCGTGCGGGATCCGATCTATTCGCGACTGGCCGATATCGTCATGTTTACGGATCGCAAGAGCCCGAGGCTAGTCGTAAGGCAATTGGTTAATCGAATTAATCCGAGGACGCCGCGCCACAAAAGGCAAATACGTAAGGAAGGCAGAAATCATGCGTGATTCACTGCGGGAGTTGACCGTTGAGCTGGGTGATCGCAGCTATCCGATCCTTATCGGCCAGGGGCTGCTGGGTAGCTACGATCTGAGTCCCTTTGCCACTGGCTCCCAGGTGATGATTGTCACCAACGAAACGGTTGCTCCATTGTATCTTGAGTCAGCCCGCGCTTGTTTCCCTGGCAAGCACGTGGATACGGTTGTGCTTCCAGACGGTGAAAAATACAAGGATTGGCAGACGCTGAACCTGATCTTCGACCGTTTGCTGGAAAAGCGTCATTCCCGTAAAACCACGCTTGTTGCATTGGGGGGAGGCGTGGTCGGAGATATGACCGGGTTTGCTGCTGCTTCCTACCAGCGTGGCGTCCCTTTTATTCAGATTCCGACGACGTTGTTGTCGCAGGTGGACTCCTCTGTTGGAGGAAAAACCGGCATCAATCACCCGTTGGGCAAGAATATGGTCGGTGCCTTCCACCAACCGGAAGTTGTACTGATCGATACCGACAGTCTGAGGAGTCTCTCACCAAGGGAAGTGTCCGCAGGCCTTGCTGAGGTCATCAAGTATGGCTTGATTCGAGACACCGATTTCCTGGCCTGGCTTGAGCAAGAAATTACGTCGCTCATTGATCTGGAAACAACGGCCCTGGTGGAAGCTATCTATCGCTCATGCGCCTGTAAGGCTGACGTTGTTGCGAAAGATGAAAGAGAAGGTGGGTTGCGGGCAATACTCAACCTGGGGCACACGTTCGGTCATGCCATTGAGACATTCGCTGGGTACGGGAACTGGCTGCACGGTGAAGCTGTTGGCACCGGCATGATGATGGCGGCGGATCTTTCCCTGCGCCAGGGCATGATAACGGAAGAGGATCGTATAAGAGTCGTGCGCATTATCGAGCGAGCCAAGCTCCCAGGGCTCGCACCTGCGGGCATGTCGCCCGACGATTTTTTAAGGTTGATGGCGGTCGACAAGAAGAATGTGGATGGTTCGCTACGCCTTGTTCTCCTGCGCGGGCTCGGGGATGCGGTGGTGACGGATGCCGTGGATAGGCGAGAACTGGATGCCACGCTTCGGGTATTTTGTGGCGAAGTCTGAATAGGTTTGATCGGGGATTAGACAGGGAATGACGGTGAACGACGAAGGGCTAAGCAGTCATGACGGTGGTGGCCTCTTTCCGCGACTCCAGGAGCGCTATGGGTTAAGGGCCGATCCGTTGGATATGGAAACCCCCTTTTTTCCGGATGCCTCCCGTCACCATGCCCTGGAAACGCTTCGTCACCTCTGTGGCTTTGGTGACCTTGCTCTGCTTCTCACGGGTGACGTTGGGGCCGGCAAAAGTCGGTTGCTCGCGGAACTGGTCAGAAGCGAGTCCTCTCGTCTCGATTTTCATCGGGTGTCGGCTGCTGCACTGACAAGTACGCAGGCGCTGTCGCGGGCGCTACTCGGCATTGCGCACAAAGGGTTGAATCCCGGCGAAGGCGCACGTGACGCCATTTACGGTTTTTTCAGATGGTCTGAAATCAGGGCCCGGAAGGGGCAACGAATGGTCCTGCTTATCGATGATGCGGATCGTGCCCCCGCCGAGCTGCTGATATTGTTGTTTTCTGCCTTTGAGGCCGCAGATCGCTCCGCTGCGGCGGTTCCTGTGTTCAGTGGCAGCGGGCGATTGATCGAGATGCTTGGGTTGTCAGGGGACGGTGCCGGCGTGCATCAGATTCATCTTCGCCCACTGACAAAAGACGAAGTCGCCGCTTATCTGGAGCCCAGAATTCACCGCGCTGGTGGTCATGCCAAGGAGTTGTTGTCGCCCGGGAGGTTGTCACAATTGCACAGTTTGAGTCAGGGGAGCTTTTCTCGTCTCAAGCGTGTGACGCCAGCCGTATGGTTGGATATGGCGTCGACCGAAAATGGAACCAAAAGGACGTTTTCGGTGCCGATTAACCTGCGTTGGCCGGCCCTGGCCTTGGTCATGCTTGCCGGTTCCTGGTGGCTTGTATCGCAGCAATATGACAATTCCGTCGCGAGGGAGCAGTCAGAGCCTGAGCCTGAGCCGGAAACCACACGCAAGAGTATTACCATTGGCCCTGACAATCCGGATATTGAGCCGATTGATACCGACGCAGAGTTGTCAGAACCGGTCGTCGAGCCTAAGTTGCCCATGGCGGACGAACCTGATCAGGCTGTTCCAGAGCCAGAGCCAGAGCCAGAGCCAGAGCCAGAGCCAGAGCCAGAGCCAGAGCCAGAGCCAGAGCCAGAGCCAGAGCCAGAGCCAGAGCCAGAGCCAGAGCCAGAGCCAGAGCCAGAGCCAGAGCCCGGTTTCGTCCCCTCCCGTTCGTCTGCATTTATGGATCTTGAGAACGTAAGGGCGCGTGAGGGCTGGACTGTCCAGTTGATTGCCGGGAATCAGGAACAAACGGTGCTGAACCTGATAAATCGGTACGAGTCCATTTCCGGTATACTCTATACCTATACCCAAAGGCAGGGCCAGGACTGGTTTGTTGGCTTTTACGGCGAGTTTTCCTCGCGTGATGAGGCTCGACAAGCGGTTCAGCGTCTACCTGAGGCCTTGCAGGACCAGTCTCCCTGGATCAGGCAATCACGCGATTTTTGATTGTCGGTACTTATCGATTATTTTGTTGTTTGTGTCATAAAAACAATAACCTACGCGTCTATTTCATAGTGAGTGCTGTCTGGCGCAGCGCTCATATTGAGCGTGCTTGCCCCCTAAAATAAAAACGCTTTGGTTTGAGTACGTATTTCTACGCGTGTAAAATAACCAGCCCCCATTTTCAGTGTCGAAGGGTGACTTTATTGTCGGTTTGTCAATAACCCTTTGATTGAAAAGAATTTCTACGCGAGAGAACGCTTATGATGACAGGTTTGTATCATCCCGATGAATTCAGGGACAACTGCGGCTTCGGTCTGATCGCCCATATGAAGGGCGAGACTAGCCACAAGTTGTTGCAAACTGCCATCGAGTCGCTGACCTGCATGACCCACCGTGGTGGTATCGCTGCAGACGGAAAGACCGGCGATGGTTGTGGCCTCCTGATCCAGAGCCCGGATGCCTTTTTGCGCAAGGCCGCCAAAACAGAATTTGGCAAAGAACCTGAAGAGCTATTCGCCGTGGGCCAGGTATTCCTTAACCCGGATGAGAACAAGGCAGCTGCTGGCCGTGCTGCCGTGGAAAAGCGCCTGGCAGAGCAGGGCCTGGAAATCATGGGTTGGCGCAAGGTGCCTACGGACGACAGCTGCCTTGGGCCGATGGCGCTCGACTGTCTGCCCTGGATAGAGCAAGTGTTTGTGGTCCCCGCTGGTAAAACCGAGCAGGAGTTCGCCATTGCGCTGTTTGTTGGTCGCCGTCACGCTGAGCGAGACATGGCCGATGATTCCGAATTCTATATTTGTAGCCTGTCTCACCGGACCTTGGCCTACAAGGGCCTGATGATGCCGGCGGATTTGGCGAACTTCTACAAGGACTTGGGCGATCCGGACCTGCAGACCGCCATCTGTGTCTTCCATCAGCGTTTTTCTACCAACACCATGCCGCGCTGGCCACTGGCGCAGCCGTTCCGCTATCTCGCCCACAATGGGGAGATCAATACCGTTGACGGAAACCGTAACTGGGCGATTGCCCGTGCCGCTAAATTCAGCGCACCGGAACTGCCGGACCTACAGACACTGCAGCCGCTGGTTAACCTGACTGGCTCAGACTCATCCAGCATGGACAATATGCTGGAAGTGCTGCTGGCCGGCGGTGTCGACCTGTTCCGTGCCGTGAGAATGATGATCCCGCCTGCCTGGCAGAACGTGGATACCATGGATTCGGAGCTGCGGGCATTTTATGAATACAACTCCATGCATATGGAGCCTTGGGATGGCCCCGCAGGCCTGGTTCTTTCCGACGGCCGCTATGCTGTCTGTATGCTTGACCGTAACGGCCTGCGCCCGGCCCGGTGGGTCATCACCAAAGACGATTTCATCACCCTGGCTTCTGAAATCGGAACGTACGGGTACAAGCCTGAAGATGTTGTGGCAAAGGGGCGCGTCGGTCCTGGGCAGATGCTGGCCATTGACACTGAGTCTGGTGAAGTCTTGCACACCAAGGATGTGGACGATCGACTGAAGTCGGCCCAACCCTACAAACGCTGGCTGCGAGAGAACTCGTTGCGAGTGGAAACCACGCTGAACCAGGACACGCCTGATTTCAAGCTGATGCAGTCAGATGATCTCCATATTCATCAGAAAATGTTCATGGTGTCCTATGAAGAGCGTGATCAGGTGCTGAGGCCCCTGGCGGAAAACGGCCAGGAAGCGGTCGGCTCTATGGGGGATGATACTCCGATGGCGGTTCTGTCGAGTCGGGTTCGGCACGTGGCGGACTATTTCCGTCAGAAATTTGCCCAGGTGACCAACCCGGCCATCGATCCGCTCCGCGAGTCCATTGTTATGTCGCTGGAGACATGCATTGGTGCGGAGCGCAATGTGTTTGAGGAAACGCCTGAGCACGCGAATCGAATCATCTTGACGACACCGGTGTTGTCGCCAGCGAAATACCTTAAGATCGCAAATAATGACCGGCCCGGCTTCGAAGTAGCTCATATCAATATGAGTTACAGCCCGGAAGTGGGGCTTGAGCAGGCTGTTCGCAATGTTTGTGATGAAGCTGAACAGGCTGCCCGTAATGGCAAGGTGATCCTGATTCTGACCGATAAACACCTGAAGGAAGGGGAACTGCCGGTCAATGCAATGATGGCAACCGGTGCTGTTCACCACCACTTGGTCAAGAAAGGTCTCCGGTGTGACTCCAACATTCTTGTAGAAACCGGCTGGGCCCGCGATCCCCATCAATTTGCTGTCCTATTTGGCTTTGGGGCCACGGCAGTGTACCCCTACCTTGCGTATCAGGTTCTCAACGATCTGATACGTACGGGTGAGCTGATGATGGATCCCATTGACGCGAAGAATAACTACCGCAAGGGTATCAACAAGGGGTTGTTGAAGATTCTGTCCAAAATGGGTATCTCGACCATCACCTCCTACCGGGGGGCGCAGCTGTTTGAGGCCATTGGCCTGGCGGATGACGTCGCGGACCTTTGTTTCAAAGGCGTACCCAGCAGAATTCAGGGTGCCGGCTTCTTTGATTTCCAGCAGGACCAGGAACAATTGGCGTCCGTTGCCTGGAAGCATCGCAAGCCCATATCCCAAGGGGGGCTGCTGAAATATGTTCATGGCCAGGAATATCATGCCTTCAATCCAGACGTGGTCGGTAAGCTCCAAGAGGCTGTGATCAGTGGGGATTATGGGCAGTACATGGAATACGCTGGTTTGGTGAATGAGCGCCCGGTCTCAACGTTGAGGGATCTGCTTGGCTTCCGTAAGGACGTGAAAGCAATTGACCTGTCCGACGTGGAGCCCGTGGAGAACATCTTCCCACGGTTTGATTCAGCTGCAATGTCTTTGGGCGCGCTGTCTCCGGAGGCGCACGAAGCTCTCGCAGTGGCTATGAATACACTGGGTGGTCGCTCGAATTCTGGTGAGGGTGGGGAGGACCCAGCTCGTTATGGCACCGAAAAACGTTCCAAGATCAAGCAGGTGGCTTCTGGTCGTTTCGGTGTAACTGCGGAATACTTGCGTAGCGCCGATGTTATGCAGATCAAAGTGGCTCAGGGTGCGAAGCCTGGTGAAGGCGGCCAATTGCCTGGGGGTAAGGTTAATGACCTGATTGCCCGTTTGCGCTACTCGGTACCAGGGGTAACGCTGATTTCCCCGCCACCGCACCATGATATCTACTCGATTGAAGACCTGGCGCAGCTGATCTTCGACCTCAAGCAGGTTAACCCTAGCGCCCTGGTTTCGGTAAAGCTCGTCTCTGAACCCGGTGTTGGCACCATCGCCGCTGGTGTGGCGAAGGCCTATGCTGACCTGATCACCGTCTCTGGTTATGACGGTGGTACAGCAGCCAGTCCGCTGACGTCCATCCGTTACGCCGGGTCGCCTTGGGAGCTGGGTTTGAGTGAAACCCAACAGGCTCTGAGGGCCAATGACTTGCGAGGCAAGATCCGACTGCAGACCGATGGCGGTATCAAGACCGGCCTGGATGTGGTCAAGGGCGCCATCCTGGGGGCTGAAAGCTTCGGTTTCGGCACCACACCAATGGTGGCACTGGGTTGTAAGTATCTGCGTATCTGTCACCTGAACAACTGTGCCACCGGCGTCGCGACCCAGAACGAGCACCTCAGGGAGGAGCACTTCAAGGGCACGGTAGAAATGGCCATGAATTTCTTCCGGTTCGTTGCGACCGAGACCCGAGAGTGGATGGCCAAACTGGGTGTTCGCAACCTGGAGGAGCTGGTAGGCCGTGTTGACCTGCTGGAGCGCCTACCCGGCGACACCCCGCGCCAGAAGAAGCTGGATCTGACGCGCCTGTTGTCGAATGACCACATCCCGGCGGATAAGCCCAACACCTGCCAAGTGGAGCGCAATCATCCGTTTGACGAAGGCAAGCTTGCCGAGCAGATGGTGAAAGACACTGCGGATGCGATAGCCGACAAAGCTGGTGGTACCTGGTCCTACAGGGTTACCAACTGTGACCGGTCGATTGGCGCTCGCCTGTCCGGAGAGATTGCCCAGTTGCATGGCAACCAGGGCATGGTCTCGGCGCCTATCACTCTGGATCTGACTGGCACCGCCGGCCAGAGCTTCGGTGTCTGGAACGTGGGCGGTCTCAACCTGCTTCTGGAAGGCGATGCCAACGACTATGTCGGCAAAGGCATGACCGGTGGCAAATTGGTGATTCGGCCGCCGGCCGGTAGCGATTTCAAAACCCAGGACACCTCGATCGTAGGTAACACCTGCCTCTACGGCGCAACCGGTGGCAAGCTGTTTGCCGCTGGCACCGCCGGTGAGCGTTTCGGTGTTCGTAACTCCGGCGCCCATGCGGTGGTAGAAGGTGTGGGCGATCACTGCTGCGAATACATGACGGGGGGCCTGATCACGGTTCTTGGTAGTACCGGCCACAACTTTGGCGCCGGTATGACCGGCGGTTTTGCTTACGTGCTGGACTTGAACAACACCTTCGTGGACAAGTACAACCATGAACTCGTGGAGATTCAGCGGATATCCAGCGAGGAAATGGAGTCATACCGTAATCACCTGCGCGGTGTGGTCCGCGAGCATATTTCTGAAACCGCGAGCGAGTGGGCAGAGCATATTCTTGACAATTTCGATGACTACATTGGCCGCTTCTGGCTGGTGAAACCCAAGGCGGCGAACCTTCGCAGCCTGCTGGCTAGCACCCGGGCACGCCCCGAGTAAAGGCGGTTGAAACAGGTTGGGGGCGTTGCTGGTGAGGCAGCGCCCGCGTCGAAATTGAGTCTGATGAGAGCGTCATAATGAAAGAACGACTGAGTAACGACTTCCAGTTTGTCGAAGTAGGGCGTGTCGACCCGAAAAAAGTACCGGCAAAGAAGCGCAAAAAAGAGTTTGGTGAAATCTATCACCCATTCACCCAGGATAATGCCGCGTCGCAGTCGCATCGCTGCCTGGAGTGCGGTAATCCGTATTGTGAGTGGAAGTGCCCGGTACACAACTATATCCCCAACTGGCTGAAGCTGGTGTCGGAAGGCAATATCATGAGGGCTGTGGAGCTCTGTCACCAGACCAACTCCCTGCCGGAGGTCTGTGGCCGGGTCTGCCCCCAGGATCGTCTGTGTGAAGGCGCTTGTACCCTGAACGATGGCTATGGAGCAGTCACCATCGGGTCGGTGGAAAAGTACATTACCGATACGGCCTTTGCTTTGGGCTGGAAGCCCGACATGTCCGCCGTTAAATGGACCGACAAAAAAGTGGCCGTAATCGGTGCCGGCCCTGCAGGCCTTGGCTGTGCCGACGTTTTGGTGCGCAATGGCGTAAAGCCGGTGGTATTTGATATTTACCCGGAAATTGGCGGACTACTGACCTTCGGGATTCCTGAGTTCAAACTTGAGAAATCGGTGATGAGCCGCCGCCGCAAGATATTCGAGGAAATGGGTGTAGAGTTCCGTCTGTCCACGGAAGTGGGCAAGGATGTGATGATGGCCGATATTCTCGAAGAGTACGACGCTGTCTTTATGGGCATGGGAACCTACACATACATGAAAGGGGGCTTCCCGGGCGAGGATCTGCCAGGCGTTCATGATGCACTGCCATTCCTGGTCTCAAACGTGAATCGTCGTCTTGGGTTCGAGAAAGACGAAGACGATTTTATCGACATGAAAGGCAAACGCGTGGTCGTGCTCGGCGGTGGTGATACCGCCATGGACTGCAATCGCACCTCGATTCGCCAGCAGGCGACCAGCGTTACCTGCGCCTATCGCCGTGATGAGCAGAACATGCCGGGCTCACGCCGGGAAGTGTCTAACGCCAAGGAAGAGGGCGTTAAGTTCATGTTTAACCGCCAACCGATCGCCATTATTGGCGAAGACCGGGTTGAGGGGGTCAAAGTGGTTCAGACTCGCCTCGGCGAGCCCGATGAAAACGGCCGTCGTCGTCCGGAAGTGGTCGCTGGCAGTGAGGAAGTGATTCCGGCCGATGCAGTTCTGGTGGCCTTCGGATTCCGCCCGAGCCCGGCCGACTGGTTTGACGAGTTGAAGGTAAACACTGACGACTCTGGCCGTGTCAGCGCTCCGGAGGAAGTGGAGTTCGGCTTCCAGACCAGCAATCCCAAGATATTTGCCGGTGGCGATATGGTCCGTGGTTCGGATCTGGTCGTAACGGCTATCTGGGAGGGTCGCCAGGCGGCGGAAGGTATCATGGATTACCTGGATATCTGACAGCCCCCGGTTTCATCCGGGTTGGAAGGGCGGCTTGCAGACGGCGGGCCGCCCTTTTTTATTGCCACAAACCGGGTATCATTGCCCTCCAAACTTTTGACAGACAGCAGACTGGGAATGCTATGACCGAGCTGAAAAATGACCGTTTCCTGCGTGCGCTGATGCGTCAGCCCGTTGATCGCACACCAGTGTGGATGATGCGCCAGGCAGGTCGATACCTGCCGGAATACCGAGCGACTCGGGCCAAAGCCGGAGACTTTCTCAGTCTGTGCAAAAACACACCGCTGGCCTGTGAAGTGACGTTACAGCCGCTGGAGCGGTTCCCGCTTGACGCTGCCATCCTGTTTTCAGACATCCTTACCATCCCTGATGCCCTGGGGCTGGGCCTGTACTTCGAAACCGGCGAGGGCCCGAAATTCCGTAACACGATCCGCTCCGCCGCAGACGTAGCGGCGTTGCCCAAGATCAATGCGGAAACAGACCTGGACTACGTGATGAATGCCGTGTCCACCATCCGTGGCGCGCTCAATGGCAGCGTCCCGCTGATCGGCTTCTCTGGCAGCCCCTGGACACTCGCCACCTACATGATTGAAGGCGGTTCCTCCAAGGATTTCCGCGAGGCCAAGAAGCTGATGTACGGCCAGCCGGAGGTGATGCATCAGTTGCTGGATCATCTGGCGGACTCGGTCATTGATTACCTGAACGGCCAGATTCGTGCCGGTGCCCAGGCGGTCCAGATCTTCGATACCTGGGGCGGCGTGCTGAGTAGTTGGGCGTATCAGGAGTTTTCCCTGAACTACATGAAGAAAATTGTCGCCGGTCTGATTCGGGAGAATGACGGTCGCCGTGTGCCAGTGATCCTGTTCACCAAGAATGGTGGCCAGTGGCTGGAGTCGATAGCGGAATCCGGTGCTGACGCGGTCGGTCTGGACTGGACAACGGATATCGGCAACGCTCGTGCTCGCATTGGCGATCAGGTGGCCCTGCAGGGCAATATGGACCCGACTATGCTGTATGCACCGCCTGAGCGGATTCGCCAGGAAGTGGCCGATATCCTGTCCCGCTACGGCACCGGGCCAGGGCACATCTTCAACCTCGGGCATGGCATCACCCCGGACGTTGATCCGGAGCACGCCGGGGCGTTTATCCGTGCGGTGACTGAGCTGAGTCCGGAGTATCACCTGCAAGACTGATGGTTGGGAGTAGCGGGTGGTTGTTGGGGCTTTCCAAAACACGCCCGTAAATACGTCCATGTAGGGCTCGGTCGCGCCATCCCTGGCGCTCCACGGTTTTGGAAAGCCCCAAAACCGCCCTCTGTCCGACTTCTGCGTTAACGCTCCACAGAGCTTCTGTTTGGTGTTAGCGCTAGATAGAAGCTCCTGTGCGGTCTATAGTCATAACAGACGAGACCGGTCAACAGGAGTAACCCTTGCCAACCAAAGCCCCCGAAAAACGCCGCTTCCACAGAATCTCCTTCGATGCCGAATGCGAACTGCATTGGCAGGAGGAAGTGTGGGTGAGTGAAGTGCTGGATATTTCACTGAAGGGCGTGCTGGTAAAGCGGCCGGAGAAGTGGAACGTACCGCTGAAACAGCCCTGCGAGGTGATTATCCACCTCGACGACCACGAAACAGGGATTGTGATGGCAGTGGAGTTGAGGCATATCGAAGAGCAGCGGTTGGGGTTCAAGTGCCAGTATATTGACCTTGAAAGTGCGACTCATCTAAAACGCTTGGTGGAGTTGAACCTGGGGGATCAGGCGTTGTTGGAGAGGGAGTTTGCGCATTTGATTGATTGAGATTTTTTGGGGTGGTTTTCAGGTTAGTTGTCGGATTACGGCTTTGCCTAATCCGACCTACGGATAGGGAGTTCGTGAGGACACTGCGAAGTTGGCAGGCGGGATTGGAAGGGCCTTTCCAAAAATGTGCGGAGCCATGGATGGCGGAGCCCAAGCGCACAGGGATGTGCTTGAAGCGTTTTTTGGAAAGGCCCTTCCAATCCCGCCAAGCACCAAACAAGCAGGCTACAAACCGAGCCTTAAAGCTCCTCCAAAGCCGACAACGCATCGCTCAGTTTGGTAACGGGAATCACCTTCATCCCCTCAATAGCCTTACGAGGCGCATTAGACTTAGGCACCAAAGCGCGGGTAAACCCATGCTTGGCAGCTTCGTAAATGCGTTCTTGACCACTGGGTACCGGCCGAATCTCGCCAGAAAGGCCGACCTCGCCGAAGATCACCAGATCCTGGGGCAGGGCGCGGTCGCGAAAGGAGGACACAATGGCCGCCAGCAGCGCCAGATCCGCACTGGTCTCATTAACCTTCACACCACCCACCACATTCACAAACACATCCTGATCCGACACATGCATGCCGCCATGTCGATGCAGCACCGCCAGAAGCATTGCCAGCCGATTCTGATCCAGCCCCACTGCAACGCGCCTTGGGTAGCCGCCCTGGGCCATATCCACCAGCGCCTGAATCTCCACCAGCATCGGACGTGTGCCTTCCCAGACCACCATCACAACGCTGCCAGGAGCGGCCTCCTCGCCACGATTCAGGAAGATGGCACTGGGATTTTTCACTTCTTTTAGACCCTGTTCCAGCATCGCAAACACGCCGAGCTCATTGACCGCACCAAAACGGTTCTTGATGCCTCGTAACGTGCGATAGCGACTGTCACTGGAGCCTTCCAGCAGGATGGAGCAGTCGATCATATGCTCCAGCACTTTCGGCCCGGCCAGGCTGCCGTCCTTCGTGACGTGTCCCACCAGGAACAGAATTGTGCCGGTCTGTTTGGCGAAACGGGTTAGGTAAGCTGCACTTTCACGGACTTGGGAAACACTACCCGGTGCGGATTCTGACTCGGCCACATGCATCACCTGGATACTGTCCACCACCAGAATGCGGGGTTTTTCGGCTTCGGCTACCTGCATTACTCGTTCAACGCTGGTTTCCGATAGCATCTTAAGGTCTTTTGTGGGCAGCCCCAGGCGTTTGGCGCGCATAGCGACCTGTTGCAATGATTCCTCGCCGGTGACGTAAAGCGCGGGAACGCTGGACGCCAGATGACACACAGCCTGCAGAAGCAGGGTGCTCTTGCCGGCGCCTGGATGGCCCCCCATCAGTATGGCGGAACCCGACACCAGGCCTCCACCCAGCACGCGGTCAAACTCCTGCATGCCGGAGCTGATGCGGGGCTGCTCAGCAAGACTGACGTCGTCCAGGCTTTTCACTTCCGAGAGACTACCTGCAAAGCCCTCAAAGCGACTCCCGCGGGCACCCTTGGCGTTGCCGCCACTGACGCCACGAACCTCACTGATCGTGTTCCAGGCCTGGCAGGCGGTACATTGCCCCTGCCACTTGGAATAGTCTGCACCGCATTCGGTGCAGACGTAGGCAGTTTTCGCTTTTGCCATCAGGCCAGCTTCTTGTACTTCATGCGCTGGGGCACCATGGCGGAGTCTCCCTTGCGCTTCTTGTGGTCCTCATCGTATTCGCTGAAGTTGCCTTCGAAGTAGACCACTTCACCGTCGTCCTCAAACGCCAGGATGTGAGTGGCTACACGGTCCAGGAACCAGCGGTCGTGCGAGATCACCAAAGCGGAGCCAGGGAAGTTGAGCAGGGCTTCCTCCAGGGCGCGCAGCGTTTCCACGTCCAGATCGTTGGTCGGTTCGTCCAGCAGCAGCACGTTGCCACCTTCTTTCAACAACTTGGCCAGGTGCAAGCGATTGCGTTCACCGCCCGACAGATCGGCAACCCGCTTTTGCTGGTCAGAGCCCTTGAAGTTGAAGCGGCCCACGTAGGCCCGCGACGGTGTCTCGTAATTGCCGATCTTGATGATGTCGTTACCGTCACTGAGCTCTTCCCAGACGGTATTGTCGCCGTTAAGGTCCCGCATCTGGTCCACATAGGCCAGTTTTACGGTTTCACCCACGGTGATGGTGCCGGAATCGGGTTTGTCGTAGTCACCGATCATGCGGAACAGCGTGGACTTGCCCGCGCCGTTGCCGCCGATGATGCCAACAATCGCGCCGGGAGGAACGCTGAGTGACACGTCTTCGTATAGCAGGCGGTCATCGAAGGACTTGCTGATGCCCTCGATCTCAATCACCTTGTCGCCCAGGCGAGGGCCGGGTGGAATGTAAAGTTCGTTGGTCTCGTTGCGCTTCTGGAATTCCTGGGAGCTCATTTCCTCAAAGCGGGCTAGGCGGGCCTTGCTCTTGGACTGGCGGCCCTTGGCATTACTACGCACCCATTCCAGCTCGTGCTTGATGGTCTTCTGGCGGGAGGCTTCCTGCTTAGCTTCAACCTCCAGGCGTTTTTCCTTGTTCTCCAGCCACTGGCTGTAGTTACCCTCAAACGGAATGCCCTGGCCGCGGTCCAGCTCCAGAATCCAGCCAGCAACGTTGTCCAGGAAGTAGCGATCGTGGGTGATGGCTACCACGGTGCCGGTGTAGTCATGAAGGAAGCGCTCCAACCAGGCCACGGATTCCGCATCCAGATGGTTGGTTGGCTCGTCTAGCAGCAGCATGTCCGGGCTTGAAAGCAGCAGGCGGCAAAGTGCTACGCGGCGGCGCTCACCACCGGACAGGTTCTTTACCATGGCATCCCATGCCGGAAGACGAAGGGCGTCGGCGGCCACTTCCATCTTGCGCTCGATATCATGACCGTCGGAAGCCTGGATGAACGCTTCCAGCTCGCCCTGCTTCTTGGCCAGGGCATCAAAGTCGGCGTCTGGTTCAGCGTAGGCAGTGTATACCTGATCCAGCTCGGCCAGGGCATCGTGAATGCCAGAGACCGACTCATCAACAATCTCCTTGACGGTCTTGCTGTCATCCAGTTCTGGTTCCTGAGGCAGGTAGCCCACGTTAATGCCCGGCTGAGGACGGGCCTCACCAATGTAATCCTGATCGATACCCGCCATAATACGTAGCAACGTGGATTTACCGGCGCCGTTAAGACCTAGTACGCCAATCTTCGCGCCCGGGAAAAAACTCAGGGAAATGTCTTTGAGGATTTCACGCTTGGGCGGAACCACCTTGCCCACGCTTTTCATATCGTATACGTATTGGGCCATGTGTCGGAATCCTTCTTGCGTATGTAAGTGTCGGAACGACTATAAATGGTGTCTGACTAAGGCCATCGGGCAGGGTGATCCGGGATCGTCAAAATCAGGGATGATTTTGTCGAGCGTACAGGGACGTATTTACAGCGTATCCCGGATCGCCCTGCCCGATGGCCGTAACGCCAATAGCCAGTAGCCGCAACCAATGAATATTGACCGAGTAAGGTATCGAAACCAACCGGGGATAGCAATTGAGCAAAAAGCGCAGGTGGCGGCGTGTCGGTATCTGCGGACGGCATAAAGGGTGATTTTTTACCCATTTGTAAGATAGAATAGCGGCCCATTTTTTCGGGCAGCTAAGCACATAGGGGCAGCGCATCCATGTTTAATCGTGATATGAAAATCGCCGGCTTTGACGACGAGCTCTGGAACGCCATTCAGGCCGAAGAGAAACGCCAGGAGGCTCATATCGAGCTGATCGCGTCTGAGAACTATACCAGTCCCAGGGTGATGGAAGCCCAGGGTAGCGCGCTGACCAATAAGTACGCGGAAGGCTACCCCGGTAAGCGTTATTACGGCGGCTGCGAATTTGTAGACATCGCAGAAGATCTGGCCATCAGCCGTGCCAAGGAACTGTTTGGCGCTGCTTATGCCAACGTCCAGCCCCACTCAGGCTCTCAGGCCAATTCAGCCGTTTTCATGGCGTTGCTCAAGCCCGGCGATACTGTGCTTGGCATGAGCCTGGCCCATGGCGGCCATCTGACCCACGGTGCCAGTGTCAATTTCTCCGGCAAGATCTACAACGCCGTGCAGTATGGGCTGAATCCGGAGTCCGGCCTGATTGATTACGATGAAGTGGAAAACCTTGCCGTCGAGCACAAACCGAAGATGATCATTGCTGGTTTTTCCGCCTACTCCCAGGAACTGGACTTCGCCCGTTTCCGTGAGATTGCCGATAAGGTTGGTGCCTATCTGTTCGTGGATATGGCACACGTAGCAGGCCTGGTGGCAGCTGGTGTTTATCCGGATCCGGTGCCGCATGCCCATGTGGTTGCGACGACTACCCACAAGACCCTGCGCGGTCCTCGTGGCGGCCTGATTCTGGCCTGCGACGATGCCGATCTGCAGAAGAAGCTGAACTCTGCGGTATTCCCTGGTGGCCAGGGTGGTCCGTTGATGCATGTGATCGCTGCCAAGGCGGTCTGCTTCAAGGAAGCCATGAGCGACGAGTTCAAAGCGTATCAGAAACAAGTTGTTAAAAACGCCAAGGCCATGGCTGAAGTGTTTGTCTCCCGCGGCTTCGATGTCATTTCCGGTGGCACTGAGAATCACCTGTTCCTGGTCAGTTTGATCAAGCAGGACATTACCGGTAAGGATGCAGACGCAGCTCTGGGGCGAGCGCACATTACCGTGAACAAGAACGCCGTACCTAACGATCCGCGCTCTCCGTTCGTGACATCTGGCTTGCGCATTGGTACCCCCGCGGTCACCACGCGTGGATTCGGAGAGTCTGAGTGTCGCGATCTCGCGGGTTGGATGTGTGACATTCTCGATAGTCTGGAAGACGAAGCTGTCAACGGCCGGGTTCGGGAGCAGGTTGAAGGCCTGTGCTCGCGGTTCCCGGTTTACACCGGCTAAACAGCCTGATTGCGCCGTCGGGCAGGTTTTGACGCCTGGCCCGATGGTTTGCGGGAGTTTCTGAATATGCATTGTCCTTTCTGTGGTGAAGCGGATACCAAGGTAATCGACTCCCGGCTGGTGGCCGAGGGTGATCAGGTGCGTCGCCGCAGGGAATGCCTGTCCTGCCGTGAGCGTTTCACCACCTTTGAGTCAGCGGAGCTGGTTATGCCTCGTGTCGTCAAGCAGGACGGCACGCGCCAGCCCTTTGACGAGGACAAGCTCCGGTCGGGCCTGATGAAGGCACTTGAAAAGCGCCCGGTAAGCATTGAAGAGATCGAGGCAGCGCTGAATCGCATCCGGTTCCGGTTGCGGGCTACTGGCGAGCGGGAAGTAAAGTCCATGCAGCTTGGTGAGGAAGTGATGACCGAGCTGCGCCAACTGGACAAAGTAGCCTACGTGCGTTTTGCCTCTGTGTACCGCAGCTTCCAGGACGTTAACGAGTTCAAGGAGGAGATTGAGCGCCTTTCGGCGACCTCGGGCGAAGACCCGGTGGATGTGGCCAAGGCATTGGCGGATAACCATTCCTCCGAAGGACAGGCATGATCGACGCTCAGGACACGGCTTTTATGGCTCGTGCGGTGCAGCTTGCCTGGCGTGGCTGCTATTCGACGCACCCCAACCCGCGAGTGGGGTGCGTCATCGCCCGTGGCAGCGAGATTCTCGGCGAAGGCTGGCATGAACGTGCGGGCGAAGCCCATGCAGAAACCCGCGCACTCAGTCAGGCTGGGCCAGATGCCCGTGGTGCAACGGCCTACGTCACGCTAGAGCCCTGCAGTCATTTTGGCCGCACTCCTCCTTGTGCCAAGGCGCTGATCGAAGCGGGTATCGCCCACGTGTTTGCGGCGACCAAGGACCCCAACCCTTCGGTATCCGGTCGCGGCCTGGATATGCTCCGAGAGGCGGGCGTTCGCGTAACAGAAGGCCTGCTGGCGGAAGAGGCTGTCCGATTGAATCCTGGCTTCATGAAGCGGATGAACATAGGCAGACCCTATGTCCGGCTTAAAATGGCTGCGAGCCTTGATGGCAGGACGGCCATGGCCTCCGGCGAGAGCCAGTGGATTACCGGCTCGGAATCGCGCCGTGATGTCCAGCGGCTTAGGGCTATCAGCGATGCCATTCTGACAGGGGTGGGCACGGTGCTGGCCGACAACCCTTCACTGACAGTTCGTCGGACTGAATTGGGTGACATTGGCGATGCCACGGAACCGTCTCGTCAGCCCTTGCGGGTTATCGCGGACCGGGACGCGCGTACCCCCCCAGGCGCCACGATACTACAGGGAGGCAATGTCCAGGTGTATTGCGCCTCCCCAACACTGGCAACGGCGCCGGCACAGGACCTTGCTGCGTTGGGCGTGGGCCTGACGGGTGTGGCCTGGAAGGACAATGGCATTGATGTTCGCGAGTTGCTCGACTCATTGGGGGAGCTGGGCATCAACGAATTGTTGGTGGAGGCTGGTCCAACGCTGGCAGGCACGTTTATCAGTGAGCGGTTGGTGGATGAGCTATGGCTCTACCAGGCGCCGGTGTTCCTGGGTAGTACCGGCCGGCCCACGGCCAATCTGCCACTGGAATCCATGGCGGACAAGGTGCAATGGAAAGTGCTGGATCGCCGTCAGCTGGGCGAGGATCAACGATTGATCCTGGCGCCGGGATAACGGTTACTAAATTCATGGCTGCCGGCACCGACACTCGGGCGGGCAGACCAACAGGATGCAAATACGGTATGGCACTGAACAGCATTAAAGACATTATCGACGATATCCGTCAGGGTAAGATGGTTATCCTGATGGACGATGAGGATCGGGAAAACGAAGGTGACCTGGTGATGGCCGCAGAGCATTGTACGCCAGAGGCTATCAACTTCATGGCCCGCTTCGGTCGTGGACTGATTTGCATGCCGATGACGCGCCATCGTTGCGAACAGCTTGGCCTGCCGTTGATGGTTCAGCAGAATGCATCGGGTTTTGGGACCAAGTTCACTCTTTCCATTGAAGCGACTGAGGGCGTAACGACGGGTATCTCTGCCGCCGACCGTGCGCGAACTGTCCAGGCCGCTGTTGCCCGCGATGCAAAAGCGTCTGACCTGGTTCAGCCGGGCCATATTTTCCCGCTGATGTCGGACCCGGGCGGGGTGCTCAGCCGAGCCGGCCATACCGAGGCATCCTGCGATCTGGCAGCCCTCGCTGGTTGCGAGCCCGCTGGCGTGATCTGCGAAATCATGAACGACGATGGGTCCATGGCCCGCCGTGAAGATCTGGAAAAATTTGCCGAAACTCACGAACTGAAGATCGGCACGATTGCGGATCTGATCCACTATCGGACATTGAACGAGCGCACCATTGAGTGCGTTGAGCAGTACGACTTGGATACCGAGTACGGTGTATTCAACTTGCGCACCTATCGCGACAATATCCAGGGTTCAACCCATCTGGCCATGGTGATGGGGGATATTGCGGCCGAGGACCCGGTGCTGGTGCGTGTGCACATCACCGATACTCTGCGTGACCTGCTCGGTGCCCGTCGCGCCGATTCCCGTAGCTGGCCATTGCATCATGCTCTGGAGAAGGTGGCGAGTGAAGGTCGCGGCGTCGTTGTCCTGCTCAACAGCGCCGAAGACAGCTACAATCTTGAGGATCGTATCCACGAATTTTTCGAGCAGGATAAAAAGTCCGCGGGTAAGGGCAGCTCCGGTGTTTATTTTACCGTTGGTACCGGCTCACAGATTCTTAGGGATCTTGGTGTTGGCAAGATGCGCCTGCTGAGCCCGCCCATCAAGTTTTCTGCCATTTCCGGATTCGAGCTGGAAGTCGTGGAATACGTGCCCTATACACCCGAATAATGAACCCCGGCAGTCCCGTATCGTAACGGCGGGGGTGCCAATGAAGGAGCCATGCATGGCAGATATTAAAGTAATAGAAGGCGATTTCACTCACTGCAGCGGTAAATACGCGCTGGTCGTCGGCCGTTTCAACGGTTTTGTGGTTGAGAGCCTGGTGGAGGGCGCTGTTGATACCCTGCGTCGCCATGGTATCGCCGATTCCGATATCACGATTGTGCGGGTTCCCGGCGCCTATGAGATGCCGCTTGCGGTCAAGCGTGTGGCGGAAACCGGTAATCACGATGCGATCATTGCACTGGGAGCGGTGATTCGGGGTGGCACGCCACATTTCGACTATGTGGCAGGCGAAGCCTCCAGTGGTTTGGGTGCAGTTAGCCTTGAGACCGACGTGCCGGTGACATTCGGCGTGCTGACGGTCGATTCCATCGAACAGGCCATCGAGCGTGCCGGCACCAAGGCTGGCAACAAGGGCGCCGAAGCGGCGATCACGGCCCTGGAAATGGTCAGCCTCTTTAAAAAGCTGGGTGAATAATGAGCGCATCGGAAGACAGTGCCGCGCAACCGGCCCCCGCGGGCCAACCTAAGGCAGGTGACAGGCGCCGGGCCCGGGCCCTTGCGATGCAAGGCCTCTACCAGCGCCACTTCAGCAAGAGCTCGATCACCGATATCGAATCCGAATTCATCGTCGACAATGATATGTCGAAAGTGGATGCGGCCTATTTCCGCGATCTCCTCAGGGGCGTTCATCGGGAGCAGGCTGAGCTAGATCGACTGTTGGAGCCATTCCTCGATCGCCCGATCCATGAGGTGGATGCCATCGAACTGGCGATCGTGCGCCTGGGTGCGTACGAACTCAAACATCGACTGGACGTTCCATACAAAGTGGTGATCAACGAAGGAATCGAAATGGCCAAGAAGTTTGGTGGCACCGAAGGCCATAAGTTTGTTAACAGCCTTCTGGACAAACTCAGTCACCGCCTGCGGCTGGCCGAGACCCGTCCCCGCTGAGTGATGGGTGAATTCGAGCTGATCCGCCGTTATTTCTTCCCGATCGCCGAGGTCGGCAACGCCTCGGCGGTTCTGCTGGGGCCCGGTGATGACTGTGCCATTCAGCGTATTGGGTCAGACCTGGATCTGGTCTTTTCTGTGGACGCCCTGGTCGAGGGCGTGCATTTTCCCCATCACTACGATCCCGAAAAGCTGGGTTGGCGAAGCCTTGCCGTGGCCGCGAGTGACCTTGCCGCCATGGGGGCCGATCCGGTTTGTTTTACCCTCGCGTTAACGCTTCCTGATGCAGATCCAGACTGGCTGAGCGCCTATGCTTGCGGACTGGCAAGCGCTGCCAGGCGCTTTGGCCTGGCGTTGGCTGGCGGCGACACCACGCGAGGCCCGTTGACCCTGAGCATGCAGGTTCATGGTACGGTACCGAAAGGTGAGGCCATCCTGAGGTCTGGTGCCCAGGCGGGGGACTACATTTGTGTTTCAGGAACACTGGGAGAGTCTGGGGCGGCATTGGACCACCTTGAAGATGATGATCCCGGGCAGGACGTACAGGCGGTCCTTCGTAGGTATCATTTTCCGGAGCCCAGACTTGTTCTTGGCAGGGCTCTGCGCGGGCATGCCACTGCAGCGGTGGATGTATCTGACGGCCTGGTGGCAGACCTGGGGCATATTCTCGAGGCCTCTGGCGTTGCGGCCAGTATTGATGCGAGTCGTCTGCCGCTGTCGCAACATCTGAAACGCCTTGTGGGCCAGTCCGCTGCTGGCCTGGCGTTGAACGCAGGAGACGATTACGAGTTATGCGTTACCCTGCCTCCACAGGTTTGGTCTATTCTCCCTGAGGATGTCCGGCGTGAGCTGACGGTTATTGGCGAGATTACTGCCGGGGAGGGTGTAACCATTGACTGGGGTGATCATATCGAGAACCTGTCAGCGGGAGGATACGACCATTTCAGGAACTGATTCATGAGCAGCGACGACAACCTCCAGGAACCCGAGCTCACTGAAGCACTGCTGCCGCCAGGGTTTCTCCGTAATCCGGTCCACCTGTTGGCGTTTGGGTTTGGCAGCGGTACAGCGGCCAGGGCGCCTGGAACCTGGGGCAGTCTTGCGGCGATTCCCGCCTGGTTCTGTTTTGCCTGGTTGCCACCCGTGGCTTACTGGGGAATTGTCCTGCTGGCCTTCGTGATTGGGATCTGGTTGTGTGGCAAGACGGCAGCCGATCTCAAGGTCCACGATCATGGGGGGATCGTTTGGGACGAGTTTGTGGGCATGTGGATCGCGCTGGGACTCATCCCGGACAACATTTACGGCATTCTGATGGCTTTCACGTTGTTTCGGCTTTTCGATGTGCTCAAACCCTGGCCGATTAGTTGGTTGGATGAGTACTTGCCGGGCGGGCTGGGTATCATGGTGGACGATGTCGTGGCGGGTTTCATGGCGTTACTGTGCCTGCTCGCCATTGACCGGTGGTTGATGCCGATCATTGTCTGAGCATCGTTATGAGACTGGAGGACAGTCCCTATCAGTGGACCTGTTGCTCTTCCGGAAGAAGTCGCACAACATGCAGGAAACGCCTGAGGCCGGTTTCTGCGCGTTGCCGGGAGGCAAAAGGACCGCTGTCGAAGCCCTCCCGGGTGGTGAAATACCACTTGCTCCCGACGCAGAAGAACCGACTGCTTCGGAACGGTGCGGGGCCGTTTTCTCCGGACCGACGTTGGGTATCCATGTTGTCTCCTGAGCCCTTCAGTGCATTTGTGACACGTGTGGGCGCTATTTCAATTCTATGACTGTTTAAAATTAAATCAATTCCTGCCGAATTCAACATTTTTTTACATTTTTTGGGTAGACTTGATGCCTTCCCCGTAACCGGAGTGTCATCGGGTTACTGTAAACAGGCTGCATGTCTTGCCCTTGGCTCGGCCACTCTTCAAAATGCCTTTCAACCACAAGTGATTATCCGCCGGTGAAAGCTGGCGAACAGCACAAGGATATAGCATGAGTATCTATCACGTTTTAGTCTTTTTCAAGAAAGTACGATTCAGTGCAATGGCCCTTGTTGCCATGGTTTTGCTGGCGGGATGCAGCTCTACCATGAGCAACGTCCAAACCTGGGAGGGGGACGCCGTGGATTCCTCGCAGGCCGCCGTCCTCGAGTCCCCGGGTGAAATCCGGGTGCAGCAGGTGAATGGTCGCAAACTCGGTAACTTTCTAATGGATGACCTGGCCCTGAACTACGAGCTTTTACCGGGCGAAAATCAGGTTGTGTTTACTTATAAGACAATCTGGGCCAAGAGCGGCGTGGTCCGCAATGGCGAATCCAAAGTGCACGTTGTTGAAACAGCGCCCCAGGCAGTGATGATCAATGCGCAAGCGGGTGATACCTACCGTTTCAGTTTCGAGCCTCCCGCCAACAAGAGCGATGCCGAGGCTTTCGCCAATAATTTCACTGCTGATGTGGTTGATGGGTCCGGTAATGTTGTAGCCACCGCCAGCGCCTGGGATGGCCAATCTGCCGGCACTCGAACTGCTGCAAGGGCGCCGGTCGGCTCTGGTGGCGAAGGAGAAAGTGTCGGAGGCGCGAGCGTCGACTCCGTGGGTACTCTGGGCGAGCTCAAGTCGCTTTGGGGCCAGGCCAATGAGGATGAGAGGCGTGCCTTCCTGCGTTGGGCCTTCGAGTAACCCGCAATCCTGACGGGCGGCGGCTCCGCCTGCCGCCCGCCACTGCCGTTCAGTTGCGAAATCGCCTGAACGTTTTCCGCAGAGCACCTTCCATGACGTTCAGTGCCTCGTCAGTCAGAGTCGGGTGACTGTCGGGGTATTCGCGCGTGTCTTCTTCATACGGCGGCAAAGTCTCAGCCGCCGATTCGATTGATTTCAGGCTGTTTTCAAGCAGTTCCGGCAGTGAGTCGCCGTCAGCCACTACGTCGGGGCACAGGGTGAAATTGATCGTCAGACTGCCCTGATAGCTCACTGCAACAATCACCAATCCCATGCTGTCGAACAGGGGGGCGGAGTTGAACTGCCGCACCAACCGTGAACCTTGTAAGTACAGCGGCACTTGTGGCCCGGGTACGTTGGTGATCGGGAGGTTGAATACCGGCTGGTATCGTTGTGCAATCTGCAGTTCGGAATACAATCTCGCAGAGAGTGCCAGCATGGTGGAGGGCAGGAGCTCTGTCAGCCTGTCCGCTGCAATGGCTTCACGGTAGGGCTCGGATTCCACCGCATTCCAGTGTATCCGCCGAATTCGTTCAGCGGGATTGGGCTCGGTGGTGGCCAGGTCCAGTAACATGGCGGACATCTGGTTGCCGGTGGCCTTACGAAGACTGCTTGAACGCACGGAAATGGGTGTCATCGCTACCAGAGAGCGTTCCGTTGTGGCATTGCTCTTGTCCAGGTATCGACTTAATGTTTCCGCGCATAGGCCGAGGACGACGTCGTTCAGGGTTACATCACCGAGCGTCGCCTTGATGGCCTTTAGCCTGGACAGGTCCAGGCTGGCGGAAACGATCTTGCGGTTGGCGGTAATCTGGCGGTTGAACGGGCTGTGAGGTGCGGAAAACAGGGGGAACGGCAACGGCAGCTTTCGCATCTGCTTTTGTATTAGCCCGCGAGCAGTGGCTTCGGCGGCACTGATGGCGAGGGATGTCATCTGCAAAGGCTTGCGCAGCAGGTTCGCACCGGTCTGGAGAATAACCCTTTCTTCTGACGGTTCCGGCTGAGGGTGCCAGGGGCGCGGTGCTTCTATTGCTCTGGCTTTTGGTGAGTATTCCAGAAGTTTGCCAATGATTTCCTCGCCACTGAACGCATCAATGGCGGCATGATGCAGTTTCACAATGAGTGCGAAACTTTTGCTGTCTGCGTCATCGTCGAGTTGGAATCCGTCGACAAAAGTGATGTGCCATAGTGGTCGATCCCGTTTGAGCGGTTCTTCCAGAATTCGCGAGGCCAGCCCCATCAGGCTGTCGACTTTGCCGTGGTTGCCGAGGTTCACGTAAGCCAGGTGCCGCTCGATACTGAAGTCCGGATCGTCAATCCAGTAGGGGCGCCCCAGCCGAAAGGGTATTTCCTTCAGGCGCTGGCGGAAGAGAGGAACCACATGGAGCCGGCTTCGCAGATAGGCGACAAAGGTGCTGAAGGCCAGGGGTTTGTCGCGTTCTCGGGCATCAAAAAGATAGATGCCGCCAATGTGCATGGGGGCGGTTTCTGACTCCAGGTACAGGAATGAGGCATCCAGCTCAGACAGCTGCCGCATGGTTTGAGCTCCGTTCACAGGTTCTTGCGTGGGGGCAGTATAAACGACTACGCCACTATTCTGTTGGCCGTTTTGCCCCGGAGGCCTGTGTTGTGAAGTCAGAACTATTTTGGACGGTCATTCAGGGCTGCAGCCAGGCAGCAATGTCTGGAGAGTCTCCCAGTTTTTCCCAGAACCACATCAGAGCCTTGCCCTGATCCTCGGCGTGGCGGGCCAGGTGAAGCTGGATAGCCTGCCTGGGTTCGTGGACTTCGAGTGCTATCAAGGTGCCATTCGCCAGTTGATCACGCACCCGTGCCTCCGGGAGCCAACCGACGGCAAGGCCGGTTTTTTGTACGGCGATCTTTTGGTCGATACTGGCAACCGTCACGGTTCGCTGGCGGCGGAATATGCCGGCGTGGCCGGGGGGTAGGGAGCGGGAAGTATCTGCAGCTACTGCTGCGGGGAAACGAGCAATATCCTCCTCCTTTAATGGCTGAGAGGCCCTTGTCAGGGGGTGGTCCGGTGCTACTGCGTAGACGAAGGCCATGTCGCCAAGTGGCTTGGTTGTGAATGAGCCCGCGGGTTTGCTCACTTGGTCGGCGCCAACGATCAGGTCGATTCGTCGACTTTGGAGGGCATCCCAGGAGCCCGCGAAAACCTCTTCCACCAGCTGTACCTCCACAGGTACGCCTAATTCATAGAACTCTTTGACAGCGGGAAACAGGCACTCGGCCGGTAGCAGGGAGTTGAATCCGATTCGCAGTCGGGTTTCCCAGCCCTGAGCCACCTGGCGGGTGGTGTGGGCCAGGTTTTCAGCAGCTTCCAGCAGGGTGCGGCCTTCTTCCAGCAGATAGCGCCCGGCTGGGGTGAGGGCTGCTCGGTGGCCGGTGCGGTCGAAGATGGCGACGTTGAGGTCTTCTTCGAGTTTCTGGACGGTGTAGCTGATTGCCGAAGGGACGCGGAAGAGTTCGTTGGCGGCGCCGGCAAAGCTGCCTTTGCGGTCGATGGCATCGAGGACTTTTAGGGCGTCTATGGTGATGGCTGTGTGCATGTTCGAATTATCTGAATGTGTTGGCCAGAATTGATTGTTTGAGAGCGTAGCAGGGTGGCCGGTATTCTTCCTCTAATTTCTTGTGGGCCAGTTTGGGGCTCGGGAATCGGGGCAGGCCTTCGCAAACACGCCGTGAACCCATCCATGGGGGCTCGGCATCGCCATCCATGGCAATGCACGGTTTGCGAAGGCCTGCCCCGATTCCCTTGATCAACAGAGTGCGCGCCGCCCACTCAAACCACAAAATATGCGTTCAGTGGAGGTCTTATGGGACTGCTTGTAGATGGCAAATGGCACGATCAGTGGTACGACACCTCGAAAACCGGCGGCAAGTTTGAACGTGAGGCCGCCCGGTTTCGGAACTGGGTGACGGCGGATGGCTCGCCCGGGCCAGCCGGGGAGGGGGGCTTTCCGGCGGAGTCGGGCCGGTATCACCTGTACGTTTCGATGGCGTGTCCCTGGGCCCATCGGACGTTGATTTTTCGGGCGCTCAAGGGGCTGGAGAAACATATTTCGGTGTCGGTTGTGCACCCGGACATGGTGGAGAACGGCTGGGAGTTCCGGTTGGATGAAGAAGCGCATCGGGACACGGCCAATGGTAAGCGCTTCATGTACGAGGTGTATCTGAAGGCAGCGCCCGATTACTCTGGACGGGTGACGGTGCCGACGCTGTGGGACAAGGACAAGCAGACGATTGTCAGTAATGAATCTGCGGATATTATCCGGATGTTCAACTCGGCGTTCGATGGGCTTGATGGTGTTCGGAGTGACCTGGATTTTCACCCGGAAGAACTTCACGGTGAGATCGATGAGGTGAACGAGCGGGTTTATCACACGGTGAACAACGGCGTTTATAAGGCCGGATTCGCGACTGCTCAGGATAAATATGAAGAGGCGTACGGAGCGTTGTTTGATTCCCTCGATTGGCTGGAGGGTCGTCTTTCGGGGCAGCGCTATCTGGCCGGCAATCGGTTAACGGAAGCGGATTGGCGGTTGTTTACCACGTTGATTCGATTCGACGCGGTGTATTTCAGTCACTTCAAGTGTAATCGTCAGAGAATTGCGGATTTCCCGGCACTCTCCAGGTACGTGCGGGATCTTTATCAAGTGCCTGGAGTGCCAGATACGGTGAATATTCGGCAGATCAAGCGGCATTACTATGTGAGCCAGCGCACGATCAATCCGACACAGATCGTGCCGGTGGGGCCGAAGTTGGATTTCACATCGGCCCACAACCGGGAAGCGCTGGGGCCTGAACTCAAGGGCTAAGGCTGTTTGGGGCGATCAGCTGACCCGTGCGACCGCAACTTCGGTCAGTAGCGTAAGCGCATCCCGGTGATCAGATTCGGGAATGTCTTTCAAGCAGTCGAGGGCTGCCTGGGCTTCTGCCTTCGCGCGATCCATGGTGTATTCCAGTGCGCCCGAACGGTTCACGATGTCGAGGATCCTGGGTAGGTCCTCCAGTCCACCCTTACGGACTGCTTGACGTATCAGGTGTTTTTCTTCATCACTGCTGTTAGCCATGGCGTAGATCAGCGGAAGTGTGGGTTTGCCTTCGGCCAGGTCATCGCCCACATTCTTGCCCATGGCCTCTGCGTCGCCTCGATAATCCAGCACGTCATCCACAAGTTGGAAAGCCAGGCCCAGGTGTTTGCCATAGGCGCTCATTGCCTGCTCCTGATCTTCCTCTGCGCCTGCCAACAGCGCGCCGGTGTGGGAAGCTGCCTCGAACAGCATGGCGGTTTTGTTGTGGATCACTTCCATGTATTTTTCTTCACTAACGTCCGGGTTCTTAACGTTCATCAGTTGAAGGACTTCCCCTTCGGCAATCACGGCTGTGGCATGTGAAAGCACATCCATGATTTTCAGGTTCTGGAGTTCCACCATCATCTCGAAGGCCCGGGCGTAGAGGAAATCACCTACCAGTACGCTGGGCGCGTTGCCCCAGCGCGCATTGGCGGTGCTGCGTCCGCGGCGCATGTCTGAGGTGTCCACCACATCATCGTGCAGGAGTGTCGCGGTGTGCAGGAACTCGATGACTGCGGCCAGCTTCAGGTGATCGTCCCGGTCATAGCCCAGCGCGCGGCTTGAAAGTAAAACCAGCAGCGGCCTCAGGCGTTTACCGCCGCTCTCAATAATATATTGGGCGATTTTCTCGACCAGGGGAACGTCGGATGAGAGCCGCTTGATGATCAGATCGTTGACGCGGCTGAAGTCGTCCGCGACGGTGTCGTAAATACGCTGGGCTGTCATGCGGCTGGTCCGATCCCTTGTCTGGTGTTTTCGTTGGAAAAATAGGCGGGTGCCGCAATGCTAGGTATTGCGGTGATCGGTGTCAACTTGGCTTGTAAAGCGGCGGCGGTTTTCGTACAATCACGCGCCCAACTCATCCCAACCTGCGCTCCCTACTATAGGGTTGCCGAAGCGCTTCCCTTAGAACCAGGTGGATAAGAGCAGGGATGGGTCAATCGCGGAGAACGTTAATGTACGCAGTTATTGTTAGCGGTGGTAAACAGCACCGTGTAAAAGAAGGCGAAACTCTGAAGCTGGAAAAGCTGGAAGTGGAAACAGGCGGCAACGTCGAGTTTGACCGCGTTCTGCTGATCGCTGATGGTGAGAAGGTTCAGGTTGGTGCGCCGGTTGTTGATGGCGCCAAAGTGACTGCGGAAGTGGTTAGCCACGGCCGTCACGACAAGATCCAGATCATCAAGTTCCGTCGTCGGAAGCATTCCATGAAGCGTCAGGGCCACCGTCAGTGGTTTACTGAAGTCAAGATCACGGGTATCCAGGGCTAAGACCCTCGAGTAACCCCTTAGATAAGGAGGCTTGTAATGGCTCATAAAAAGGCAGCAGGTAGTACCCGTAACGGTCGCGATTCCGAGTCGAAACGACTTGGTGTGAAGCGCTTCGGCGGCGAGACTGTATCCGCGGGCAGCATCATCGTTCGTCAGCGCGGCACCCGTTTCCACCCGGGTCACAACGTTGGCCTTGGCAAGGACCACACGCTGTTTGCAACTGCAAACGGACAGGTCGTGTTTGAGGTGAAGGGTCCGGAGAACCGTAAGTTCGTGAGCATCGTTCCGGCTGCGTAAGCAGCGGCGATCTCGGGTTCTGTCGAACCTTCGGTGGCCCTGATATGATTTGATATCAGAGCCACCTGGAGCCCCGCATAGCTTCCATGAGGCTGCGGGGCTTTTTAGTTTATGCGCAGGGCGCAAAGGGTTGATTGATGAAGTTCGTAGATGAAGCCACCATCATTGTAGAAGCGGGCAAGGGCGGTCACGGCTGCCTGAGTTTTCGCCGTGAAAAATACGTGCCCAAAGGCGGCCCCGATGGTGGTGACGGCGGCGACGGCGGCTCTGTATACCTGGAGGCCGACAGTGCGCTCAATACACTGATTGATTACCGGTTCCAGCGTAAACACAAAGCCGAGAATGGTCAGCCAGGCTCCGGCCGCAACTGCACTGGCATCAAGGGCGACGACCTTGTGTTACCGGTGCCGGTAGGCACCACGGTGGTGGATATGGATACCCACGAAGTGTTGGGGGATCTAACCCGTGCCGGTGAGCGCCTGAAAGTGGCCCAGGCCGGTTTTCATGGATTGGGTAACACTCGCTTCAAGTCCTCGGTCAATCGCGCCCCGCGTCAGACCACAAAAGGCTCTGAGGGTGAGCTTCGCAACCTGAGGTTGGAACTGAAAGTGCTGGCGGATGTCGGTCTGTTGGGTATGCCCAATGCCGGTAAGTCCACCTTTATCCGTTCCGTATCCGCTGCCCGGCCCAAGGTGGCGGATTATCCGTTCACCACCCTGGTGCCCAATCTGGGTGTGGTCAGCGTGCAGGCTCATCAGAGTTTCGTCATCGCCGACATCCCCGGATTGATAGAGGGCGCGGCGGAAGGCGCAGGGCTGGGAATTCGTTTCCTCAAGCACCTGGTGCGCACACGCTTGCTGCTGCATCTGGTGGACGTGGCGCCTTACGACGGTTCTTCGCCAGTAGAGAGTGTGTGTGCCATTGAGCACGAGCTGGAAAAATTCAGCGAAACCCTCGCCAGTCGCGAGCGTTGGTTGGTTCTGAACAAAGTGGATATGGTCTCTGAAGAAGACCGTGAGGCACACTGCCAGGCCATCATCGATGAACTTGACTGGAAAGGTCCTGTGTTCAGTATCTCCGCACTCAGCGGCGAAGGCACCAAGCCGTTGACTCAGGCCGTCATGCGCTGGATAGAAGATCAGGCCCAGGAAGAAGCAGAAAATCCCGAGTTCGCCGAGCGCGAGGCCGCACGCCGTCGCCAGATGGACGAAGAGGCGCGCGCCAGGATCGAGGTGGAGCGCCAGATCCGACGCGAGGCGCGTCAGGGAGACGATGATGACGATGACTTTGACGACGATGATTACGACGTTGAGGTGGTTTACGCCCCTGAATAGTGGAGTAGCGCCGGCGGGCAAGGCATTGCGAGACACGCTGTGAATACGTCCCTGTACGCTCGACAAAAACATCCCTGTTTTTGACGGTCCCGCAATGCCCTGCCCGCCGGCTTATCCATGGACCGAGTTAGCATGAGCAAAAGAATACAGCTACGCCAGGCTCGACGCCTGGTAGTTAAAATAGGAAGTGCGCTGCTTACCAATGATGGCAAAGGGCTGGATGCCGCCGCCCTGGGTCTTTGGGTAGACCAGATTGCAGAGTTGGTTACTGCTGGCGTTGAAGTGGTGGTGGTGTCATCGGGTTCTGTGGCTGAAGGTATGAGCCGGCTGGGCTGGACAGCTCGTCCTGAGCAGCTGCATGAGCTGCAGGCTGCAGCCGCCGTTGGTCAAATGGGGCTGGTGCAGACCTGGGAGGCCCAGTTCAAGCGCCATGATTTGCATACCGCACAAGTCCTGCTGACCCACGACGACCTGTCTGATCGCAAACGTTACCTCAATGCTCGTAGTACACTGCGAGCGTTGCTCGATTTTGGCGTGGTGCCCATCGTCAACGAGAACGATACCGTCGTTACCGACGAAATCCGCTTCGGCGACAACGATACCCTGGGTGCATTGGTCGCCAACCTGATCGAAGCTGATGGCCTGATCATCCTAACCGACCAGCTCGGCCTGTTTGACAAAGACCCTCGCAGAAATCCTGACGCCAAACTGGTAGAAGAACGCCGCGCCAGCGACACCGAGCTCGATGCCATGGCGGGTGGTGGTGCTGGCGTATTGGGCCGTGGCGGAATGCAAACCAAAGTCCGCGCCGCCCGCTTGGCTGCCCGGTCTGGCGCTTTCACTGTCATCGTCGGTGGTCGAATCGAAAAAGCCATCGCCCGCCTGCGCGACGGTGAAAGTATTGGTACCCTCCTTCTGCCAGAGCAGGGTCGAATCGCCGCCCGCAAACAATGGCTCGCCAGTCATCTCCAAACTCGCGGCAAGCTTACTCTCGACGAGGGCGCTGTCAGCGTCCTCTGCCGCGGCGGTCGCAGTCTGTTGCCGGTTGGTGTGAAAAGTGTTTCCGGCCAGTTCCGTCGGGGTGAAATGGTCTCCTGCGTCGACGAAAACGGCAAAGAAATCGCCCGTGGCCTGGTCAACTACGACGCCGACGAAGCCAGGGCCATCGCCGGCCGCTCCAGTGATCGGATAACAGAGGTGTTAGGTTATATCTCCGACGAAGAAATGGTCCATAGAGACAACATGGTGATTGTCTAAAAGGCTGCTCCCAACTTTGGAGGCAGATACAAAAAACCGGCCCATCAGGCCGGTTTTTTTATCTCAAGTTCCGAAAGAGCTTTATGCGCTCTTCAGAGTCTTGATTCGGGCGCTCAGACGGCTCTTCTGGCGAGCAATCTTGTTCTTCGCGAACACACCCTTGTTAACCATGCTGTCCATGATCGGCTGAGCTTTCTGGAGAGCAGCTTGTGCTTCCTCTGGCTTGCCGGCTTCAATGTTGGCCTGGACCTTCTTGATATAAGTGCGCGCCATGGAACGCAGACTGGCATTGTGCTTGCGGTTCTTCTCGTTCTGACGTGCGCGCTTCTTGGCTTGCGGGGTATTTGCCACCGTATAACTCCTGAGATCTGTGAAATACGAAATTCTTGTGAATCGATTCGTAAAAATCGCGGGCGCGCCAAAACCAGCGCGTCGAAATAAATGACGCGGAACTATGCCGCCAACGCCCAAAAATGTCAAGGCTCAACGCTATTTCATCCCGGTGTCCCTGGCCCCTGTGGTAAACTCGCCGCTCATCGCCGGAGAGCCCCGTTAAGGCCCTAGGGAATTACCGAAATATGGCCTGCTGTATCCCGGAGCCATCCAGAAAATACTGAACCATTGTCCAGGCCAACAATGTCGTCCGAACCTGAGCATACAGAAACACCAAAGGCTTTGCCCAAACCGCCAGGACTGTTGAGGTCATCTGGAGTCGTTGGCTCGATGACGATGCTGTCGCGGGTCCTGGGTTTGGTCCGAGACATGGTGATTGCGCGTTATTTTGGTGCTGGGGCAGGCGCAGACGCGTTCTTCGTCGCCTTCAAAATTCCAAACTTCCTGCGTCGTTTGTTTGCAGAAGGTGCCTTCGCGCAGGCGTTTGTACCGGTGCTTTCCTCGTATCGGCAGCAGGAATCCATCACCGAAGTTCGGCGTTTGGTCAACGCGGTTGCAGGTGCCCTTGGGCTGGTGCTGTTGGGCGTGACGGCAGTTGCCATGCTGGGTGCGCCGTTGCTGACAGCTGTGTTTGCACCTGGCTTTCTGGATGACGACCTCAAGTTCGGCCTGGCCAGCGATATGCTGCGGATTACCTTCCCGTATTTGTTGCTGGTCTCACTGACGGCGTTTGCGGGGAGCATCCTCAATAGCTACGATCGCTTTGCCGTTCCCGCGTTTACGCCAGTGCTGCTCAATCTGGCGATGATCAGCGCGGCCATCTTTCTCTCACCTCTGATGGAAACGCCTGTCATCGCTTTGGCTTGGGGGGTGTTTATCGCCGGGGCGTTGCAGCTGTTCTTTCAGTTGCCCTTCCTTATGCAGTTGGGATTAATGCCGCGTCCAAAAGTGGACTATAGGCACGAAGGGGTAAGCCGCATCATGAAGTTGATGTTGCCTGCGTTGTTCGGAGTCTCCGTCAGCCAGATCAACCTGCTTCTGGACACTGTTCTCGCGTCGTTTCTGCAGACCGGCAGCGTGTCCTGGCTTTACTACTCGGATCGTCTTTCTGAATTGCCTCTGGGTGTATTCGGCATCGCCATTGCCACGGTGATTCTTCCCAGCCTGTCGCGCAAGCACGCGGCGGAATCGGTGGACCAGTTTGCTGCAACCCTTGACTGGGCCGTGCGGGCAGTCTTGCTCATTGGTCTGCCTGCAGCGTTGGCACTGGCGTTACTGGCCGAACCCTTGATTGCCACTCTGTTCCACTACGGGGAGGTTACCGATCGCGACGTGACCATGGCGGCCCAAAGCCTGCGGGCCTACTCCGCCGGGCTGCTGGCGTTTATGTTGATCAAGGTGCTGGCGCCGGGGTATTTCGCGCGGCAAGACACCAAGACGCCGGTTAAAATCGGTATTATCGCGATGGTAGCCAACATGGCTTTTAATCTGGCGCTAATTTTCCCTCTGGCACATGCGGGGCTGGCGCTGGCAACTTCGCTCTCTGCGTGGTTGAACACGGCACTCCTGTGGCGTGGCCTAATCCGTGAAGGCGCTTGGAGGTGGCAGTCGGGGTGGCCCCGTTTCCTGGTCCAGATCGGACTTGCCAATGCGGCCCTGGCTGCGGTCATCCTCTGGCTACAGCGTCCTGTTGGCCAGTGGCTGATGGCCGGCGGTCTTCAGCGGACCACGGATATGGGTATTCTCGTAGTCTCGGGTGTAGCGGTGTACTTTATTGTGTTGGCATTGACCGGGGTTCGGGTAAGACATTTTCGCCACAGGTAGGTTATAATCGCGCGTTTTCTCACCAGTGAAACCATACACCGCTGGCAAACAAGGGTTCGCTTTACATGCGTCTGATCCGGGGCCTGACCAACCTGAAAAGCCTTTCGCAGCAGGACGAAGCGCCGCTCGCGAACGGGTGTGTCGCCACCATCGGGAATTTCGACGGGGTTCACCTTGGGCACCAGACTATTATCGATCAGGTTCATGAAAAAGCGCTGGAGCTCGGCGTGCCTTCCGTAGTGATGGTCTTTGAGCCCCAACCCCGTGAATTCTTCCAGGGCCGTGAAGCCCCACCGAGGTTAATGCCCTTTCGGCAGAAATTCGAGTTGCTGCTGGCCTCCGGCATCGACTTTGTTCTGTGCCTGCGGTTTAACGAGCGGTTTCGGAGTTACTCTGGTATGGGCTTTATTGAAGACGTTTTGATGGATGGCCTGAGTGTTCGCCATCTTGTCGTAGGCGACGACTTTCGTTTCGGTTGTGACAGGGCAGGGGATTTCTCGCTGTTGCGGGAAGTGGGCGAACAACGCGGATTCACGGTCGAGAACACCCGTACAGTGACGGTGCACGGAGAACGTGTCAGCAGTACTCGAATTCGAGGCGTTCTTTCGGAGAACCGAATCAACGACGCCGAGGAATTGCTGGGTCATCCTTATCGTATTCGAGGACGGATCGTTTATGGTCGTCAGTTGGGGCGGCAGATTGGCGCGCCAACGGCGAACGTTATTTTGCCCCATACGCCCGCACTGAAAGGTGTCTACGTGGTTAGCGCTACCCTTGAGGGTGGCCGCGTTATGGACGGCGTCGCCAATATCGGGTTGCGCCCTACCGTGGATGGCAAACAGCCGTCCCTGGAAGTGCACCTGTTTGATTTTGCTGGCACACTTTACGGCCAGCGTCTTGATGTGGTTTTCCGCCATGCCCTGCGGGACGAGGTGAAATTCGACTCGGTGGATGACCTCAAGGAGCAGATTGCCCGTGACTTCGACGATGCGCGGGCGTGGATTGCAGGCCATGGCTCCTCAGCCGCCGGACATTGACCGACATTTAACAACCTGAGCTACACACCATTACCATGAGCGACTACAAGCACACTCTGAATCTGCCTGAAACCGCCTTTCCCATGCGCGGTAACCTGGCCAAACGCGAGCCGGACATGCTCCAGCGATGGCAGGATCTGGACGTTTACGGCAACCTGCGCTCGCAGCGCGAGGGACGGGACAAGTTCATCCTCCATGATGGCCCTCCCTACGCCAATGGCAGCATTCATATCGGTCATGCGGTCAACAAAATCCTCAAGGACATGATCGTCAAATCACGCAGCTTCATGGGTTACGACGCGCCTTATGTGCCGGGCTGGGACTGCCATGGTTTACCAATTGAGCACAAGGTGGAGCAGGAGATTGGCAAGGCGGGTGTGAAGGTGGATTACAAGACCTTCCGTCAGGCCTGTCGTGATTACGCGACTAAGCAGATCGCTGGCCAGAAGGCTGATTTCATCCGTCTTGGAGTAATGGGTGAATGGGAAAAGCCTTACCTGACCATGGATCCGAAGGTCGAGGCGGGTATCGTGCGTGCGTTGGGCAAAATAGTTGCCAAAGGCCACCTCGTGCGCGGGTTCAAACCGGTGTATTGGAGCGTGGTCGGTCAGTCTGCGCTGGCGGAAGCCGAAGTTGAGTACCAGGACAAGACGTCGGTGCAGATCGATGTGCGATTCACGGTCGTCGATCAGGCGCGGGTGCTCGACCTGTTTGGCACCGACAAAGGTGCGGGTGATGTGTCGGTTGTTATCTGGACCACCACGCCCTGGACCATTCCGGCAAACCAGGCTGTTTCGCTGCATGCTGAACTGGAATACGCTCTGGTACAGTCCGATACCGGACATGGGCCGGAGCGGATGATCCTCGCAGCGGACATGGTGGATGGCATCATGTCGCGTTGGGGTGTTGAGAGCTATGAGGTGCTGGCAACTGTACCGGGCGCCACGCTGGAAAAGCTGGATCTGCATCATCCGGTGTATGACAAGCAGGTACCGTTGATTCTGGGCGACCACGTGTCCACCGATGCTGGTACCGGCGCCGTCCATACGGCCCCGGATCACGGCATGGAAGACTTTGAAGTGGGCAAGGCCTACGGCATTGATACCATCAGCCTGGTCAAGGCCGATGGCACCTATACCCAGGCCGCCGGTGAGTTTGCAGGCGTTCATGTCTACAAGGCGGACGATCCTGTGTGTTCCGCTTTGGAGCGCGAGGGCAAGCTGGTTCGGGCGGAGAAGTTCAGCCACAGCTATCCCCACTGCTGGCGGACGAAAACACCGTTGATCTACCGAGCCACCCCTCAGTGGTTTATCAGCATGGACAAGGAAAGTCTCCGTGACGACGCCCTGGAAGCCATCAAGGGCGTGCGCTGGGTGCCTGCCTGGGGGCAGAACCGTATCGAGGCAATGTTCAAACAATCCCCGGACTGGTGTATCTCACGACAGCGCACATGGGGCGTGCCGATCACCTTGTTTATCCACAAGGAAACACAGGAACTGCATCCGGATACCCAGAATTTGATTGAGGCGGTAGCGAAGGAAATCGAAAAGGGTGGCATTGACGCCTGGTACGACATCGATACCAGCGAGCTGCTGGGTCGTGATGCGGATCAGTATGAAAAGGTGATGGACACCCTGGACGTCTGGTTTGATTCCGGAGTAACCCACGAATCCGTACTGCGTCCTCGCACCGAATTGGGTCAGTTTCCGGCGGATATGTACCTGGAAGGCTCTGACCAGCACCGTGGCTGGTTCCAGTCGTCCCTGAAAACCTCCATCGCGATGAACGGCGTGGCACCGTATAAGCAGGTGCTGACCCATGGCTTCACCGTCGATGGTAAGGGCCGCAAGATGTCCAAGTCCCTGGGCAACGTAATTGCGCCCCAGGAAGTGATGAACGAGCTGGGTGCCGATATCCTGCGTCTCTGGGTGTCCGCCACCGACTACAGCGGTGAGATGACGGTCTCCAAGGACATCCTCAAGCAGACCGCGGACGGTTACCGTCGTATCCGGAATACCGCCCGTTTCCTGCTCAGCAACCTCACCGGATTCGATCCTGAGCAGCACGCCGTAGCACCGGAGGATATGATAGCCCTGGACCGCTGGATGGTCGACAAGGCCCTGCAGTTGCAGAAGGAACTGCATGAGGATTACCAGAATTACGCGTTCCTGCGCATCTACCAGAAGGTGTACAACTTCTGCGAGGCCACGCTGGGCGGGTTCTATCTGGATATTATCAAGGATCGGCAATACACCACCCAGGCTGACAGCCGCGAGCGTCGCTCCTGCCAGACAGCCCTGTTCCATGTGGTCGAAGCCCTGGTGCGTTGGATTGCGCCGATTTTGAGCTTCACTGCTGATGAGATCTGGCAGCACCTGCCCGGTAAGCGTGGCGATACTGTGTTCTACGAAACCTGGTATGAAGGCCTGACGGCGCTGCCAGACAACGCCGAACTGGGCCGTGACTACTGGAGCCGCATTTTCAGCGTTAAAGAAGCGGTAAATAAGTGCCTGGAGGAGGTTCGTGGCCGGGGAGAGATAAAGGGTTCCCTGAGTGCGGAAGTGACGCTCTACTGCGAAGGCGACCTTGCCAGGGATTTGCAGTACCTTGGTGAAGAGTTGCGCTTTGTGCTGATTACCTCTGAAGCTACAGTAGCACCGATCTCTGATGCCAATGGGGCGGAATCGACATCCCACGAGGGGTTACTGGTGAAAGTAAACCCAGCCGGACACGCCAAGTGTGAGCGCTGCTGGCATCATCGGGCCGATGTCGGTCAGAGCGAACAGTACAGCGATCTGTGTGGTCGTTGTGTGACCAATGTAGAAGGGCAGGGCGAGTCCCGCTCGTTTGCCTGATGGAAGTTGCCTTGTGGAAAGCGTAATGAACAATACGGAAGAAACCGGCTCCAAGCTCCGCTGGCTTTGGCTGGCGGTGCTCGTTATCTTGCTGGACCTTGGGAGCAAGGCCCTGGCGACGGCCATGCTGACCTATGGCAATCCGGTACCGGTAATGCCACTGTTCAATCTGACCTTGCTGCACAACACCGGCGCGGCGTTTAGCTTTCTGGCCGGCGCCGCAGGCTGGCAACGCTGGTTTTTCGTCTCCCTGGCGCTGGTCGTCAGCGTGGTGCTGGTTGTATGGCTGAAATCCCTGCGGCGCGATGAAACCTGGTCGGCGATTGCCATCGTATTAATCCTCGGTGGAGCGCTGGGTAATGTGTACGATCGCGTTGTTCATGGTTACGTGGTCGATTTCCTGCATTTTTACTGGAATGACTACCACTTCCCCGCCTTTAACATCGCCGATACGGCCATCACCATTGGTGCCGGCATGATGATTCTGGATATTTTCCGCAAACCCCGGGAACCGGATGCGGACAACAGGAGCGACAATCGCTGATGAAAGAACTTCCCATAGATCAGGGCACACGCGTCACGCTTCATTTTGCGTTGAAGTTCAGTGATGGCGAGATCATTGATTCCACCTTCGAGAAAGACCCGGCAACGCTGGAAATCGGTGACGAGAACCTGCCGGAGAATTTTGAAGCGTATCTGATGGGTATGACAGCGGGCGAGCGAAATAGCTTCGAAGTGCCGCCTGAAAAGGCCTTTGGGCAACATAATCCGAGCAATGTGCAAACCTTCAAGCGGAGTGAGTTCAGCGCGGACATGGTGCTTGAGAAGGGCGTTATGATTTCTTTCGCGGATGCGCGGCAGAGTGAGTTGCCTGGCATGGTTAGCCGTGTGGAAGGAGATCAGGTCGAGGTGGACTTTAATCACCCTCTGGCGGGGCGTACACTGACGTTCGAAGTGGAAATTATTGACGTGGAGCCTGTTGGCCGGGCCCATTAACCGCATTTCGGTCTTCCTACAGGCTTCCGCAAACTTGTTTGATATCTCAGGGCAATTCTATGCAAATCCGACTCGCTAACCCTCGTGGCTTTTGTGCCGGTGTCGACCGTGCCATCGAAATCGTGAACCGTGCCCTGGATGTGTTCGGTGCGCCGATTTACGTGCGCCATGAAGTCGTGCATAACAAGTTTGTGGTGGACAACCTACGCAATCGCGGCGCTATCTTCGTGGACGAACTGGAAGAGGTTCCGGACGACAAGCTGGTGATCTTCAGCGCCCACGGTGTGTCCCAGGCGGT
This sequence comes from Marinobacter sp. V34, assembly GCF_055524115.1. Classification (NCBI taxonomy): domain Bacteria; kingdom Pseudomonadati; phylum Pseudomonadota; class Gammaproteobacteria; order Pseudomonadales; family Marinobacteraceae; genus Marinobacter; species Marinobacter sp. V34. The sequence continues at coordinate 73,826 of NZ_JBUPZY010000014.1, forward strand.
GCAAAATGAAGCCGCGCGCCGGGGGTTGAAGGTGTTCGACGCAACCTGTCCGCTGGTGACCAAGGTTCACCTGGAAGTGATGAAGTACAGTCGTGATGGGCGTGAGTGCATCTTAATTGGCCATCATGGCCATCCGGAGGTGGAGGGCACCATGGGGCAGTATGACCATAGCAACGGTGGCGACATTTATCTTGTGGAAGACGAGAAAGACGTGGCCGAGCTTTTGGTGAAAGACCCTTCCAAGCTGTCCTACGTTACCCAAACCACGCTATCCATGGACGACACTGCCCGAGTTATCGACGCTTTACGAGAAAAGTTTCCGGAAATCCAGGGCCCTCGCAAGAACGATATCTGCTACGCCACGCAGAACCGTCAGGATGCTGTGAAGCAGTTGGCCGGTGACTGTGACCTGATGCTGGTAGTGGGGTCGCCGAACAGCTCCAACTCCAATCGTTTGCGGGAGTTGGCGGAGCGTATGGGAACTCCGGCTTATCTGATAGATGAGTCAAACCAAATAGATCCAGCGTGGCTCGTGGACAAGCAAGCAGTGGGCGTGACAGCGGGTGCGTCTGCGCCGGAAATACTGGTGAATGAGGTTATTGCTCGTTTGAGAGAACTTGGCGGTGAGGTGCCCGAAGAAATTGAAGGTAGGGAAGAGAATATCGTTTTTTCGATGCCGAAAGAATTAAGGATTGATGCCATCGAAGTCTAACTTCGGTGGCATCGGCCCGATGGGATGAATCTACCAGCATCCTTGGGCTAGTGCTGCTCCACGATTGCCCTGTTCATCCAGCGTAAGGGTTCCACAATCGTCGGTTGCCTGAGGACCTGTTGGCACTGCTTGTAGAGTGAACGTATCCCGCGTCACATTGCCCACGAAACTAATGTTATAGAACGCATCTCCATTCTGCGGCGATTGAACGAATGGCAAAACAGGGTTATTACCCGCATCGCGGTAGTCAAAACCGTTGGAGTATCGGCGCTCCATCCATTGGGTGAGTTCTAGCAGATCTGACTGCGCAGTTGTTCGTCGGGTTTGCTCCATCTGATTCTGATAAAGAGGAAGCGCTATTGCTGCGATGATGGCAATGATCGCGACCGCAATCATCATCTCGATCAACGTAAAACCTGAGTTCGAGTGAGTCTTCAAAATCGTTATCCCTCTTAGTGTAATAGTGGTCGCTATTCCCGCGTGGTCAGTTCAGAACTTCAATTTTTTGTACCAGGCGAGCGCCAGTTCGTTGATCCGCGACGCCACCGAGTTCCAGCCTAAGACGATCTCCTTCTGCTAGCCGCTGGACGACTTGTTCCCGGGACCAGGTACCACCGTTGAACGTGATGACGCGCTCAAGTACGAAAGAGGAGTCGTCAATGACCAGCATGAATGAATCGGGATGGACAAAGTTCACGGTTCCCTCAAAAGCGACGTTCCTGAGGGACATCGGATTGCCCTCCACGACTTCGTCGTCAGCCTGAGCGGACAATGCTATGCCATTTGTCATTATTGCCGTCAATACGATCAAGGCAATGACAAAAGCTTTGTGTGTTTGATTCAGTAGTAAGCGAGTAATCATAGTTTTTTCCTGCTACTCAAATAAAAATAGTTGGCTCGTTGTCTGCCAAGGCAGCTTCTTAACGAAGCTGCTCCCACGTTTGTCGACCGATGCTTGAGTCCAGGGAACGGGCACAGAGACCATCCTCGCATGGATCCCCCGGTGATAGTTTGTTGGGGTCCAGCCCTGGTATCACCACTTCTGCGTCGCCGTCTTCGGTCGCAATCGTGCGGTTTTCACCGCCGTAACCGACCTGAATGCCGCTTGGAGCATAGCCGCCTACGATATCACCCGCGTTGAAGGTACCATCGCTGTTCAGGTCGAAGACGGGGGTCTCAGAAGGAACGCCGGTTGTCAGTTTGAGATCCATAATAAACCCGGTACGTCCACTTCCGCAGGGGTCATCATCAGGGATGACGGTGGTGAATCGAACCCGGTCCGGGTTTACACCAAACGGGAAGGTCGCCCGGCTGATAACGCGCTCTCCCTGTTTATTTGAGTTATAGACAAGGTCCAGGTACCAGCCTTGCTGATTCGTCGACTGGTTGTCAGAGGTTTCCCGGACAGTAAAGCTGTTGGTGCCGTTCCCTGACGCTCTATTCACAACGACCTCTTCTTGTCTGGTGATGGTCTGTTGCACCAGGTCAGCTCTTTCCAGACTGGATGCGTTCAGGTTGTCTTTTATGGCGTACAGTGTCTGGACGTCATAGTCACCCTCGTCACCGTTTCGCAGGAAGCTTCCGGTACCGAATGCCGCTACGAGTTCGTCATTGTTGTTGGGGTTGAGTGCGACCCGAGGAGCAACAGTGATCGGTTGACTGTTGCCCGCTGGGCTCTTAGCGGTGAATACTTTGGTTGCATCCCACCCGTTGGTGTTCCCGGTAAGGTCGAATCGCCAAAGATTGCCTAACAGGTCGCCAGCATAGGCATAACGGGTGATGGCATCTGTTTCCGGAAAACTGGTGATGGTGGCGGAGGCAAGGCCGTTTGAGTTCGCAGCGCTACCGGCTCCGGTTTGGAGCTCTTTGATGAGGCTGCCGGTTTCGAGGTCAACAACAAACAGACTGGATTGACCGCTGGCCCCGTTGTAGCCATTTCCAAAAATAGCCACCCAGGTTCCGTCCTCAAGGCGGGAAATCTGTGGATCGGTGACTCCATAACCAAGGTTGGGGTGTTGAAACTCCCAGAGCACATCATCTGCTGGAGAGAATGATCCTGGCTCGGTTATATCAAGCGCAAATACCGTTTTGCCGCCTTTGCCCATAGTTCCCAAAAGCACAGTTCGCCACTCGGAACCGCTTCCGTTCTTATTAATATAGGCATCCTGTACTCGTGGTGTGCCATCCATGAAGTATTTGTGGTTGTAGTTGGGCTGCATCAGTTCGGATATGCGAGCGTAACTGTTGGAGCCGGCGGGGAGCAGAAATTCGGAGGGGATATAGCCGAAGAGCTCTCGGCCATTTGAGCCATCAAAAGCATGCAGTACGCCGTCGTTGGCCGGCACATAGAGGGCATCGATCCGGTTCTGGTACGTGGAAGTAGATCGAAACGCGCCGTACTTACTGCCTTCGGTACCGCCAAGGCGTGCAAAGCCGTAGTTGGTCTTACCGACGAATTGAGGGTTTGCATTGATGACATCACCCAGTAGCCGGAGCTCGGTGTTACCTCCGGCGTCTGTCCCTTCCCGGCTTCGGAAAGTTGCGTGAGCGTCATCGTCGCCGTGGAGCCACGCCAGTCGATTGTGACCGAGGTTGTCTTGAGCGGCACTCAGTGTTGGGTCGGCATTCAGCGCATCGCGTTGAGCAGCCGAGAGATTGGAAAGTGAGCTGGCCGATGAGAACTCCAGGTCAACGCCGCCATTCCCATTGTGGGTAATCAGTTTCCGGTCTGTCGGGATCGTCTGCCGCAGTATTTCTTCGGCATCCCAGAGTTGTTTGCCTTGGTCAAAGCTGAATCCTGACAAAGTTCCGGACCAGTCTTCACTGCGGAAGCCCGCAAAGAAACCCAGGGAGTCAGCGCGCAAGACCGCCGAACTGACAGCTGCGGATGAGGCAGATGTTTGTGAGCGAGCGATTACGTCACCAAGGAAGCTCTTGATTTCGTCGGCGAACTCCTTCGGGTTCTGCGCGCTGGCGTACCCCCCGCGACCATTGATAGCCGCATGGAGCAAGTCATCGATATTCTGAGGGCTGCGATCTGAACCGGGTTCAGGCCAGTTGATGGTGATTCCGCTGTCTGGGTCGAGTGCAGCAAGTGCATCGGCCTCTTTGATATCGCCTGTGACGCCGAGTCCGATCGTGAAGGTTGTCATGTGCTGCCAGAATGCCGGGTCGGTCGATGTAACGGGGACCTTGTTACCGAGGTCTGTGCGCAGGTCGTTTTTCCAGTACTGCATCGCAACGTCGGCCAGAGTGTTGGAATGCCCATCGGTAAATGGAGACACGGCTGTGTAGTTGAAATCGGAGCCGTCGGGATCTGGGTTGGTGTAGGACGGTCCCGGCTTATTGTCGACATTTCCGACAGATGGGCTGCTTCCGTTCCAGATGCCGTCGGTCATTATAAGGGAGAAGCTTTGGCGGCATTCTATGTGTGCGGTACTGTCATTGGTGCCAGGAGTCTCTCCCCATGGGCCCCGATTGTCAGTACGGGAATAGTACTTGCCGACATCCCTGAGCGCCGTTCTTAGTGGGGTGCCACCGTTTACACTCTTGTTGTGAAGCCAGGTTAGAAATTGCTGGCGGCGCGCGGCTGTGTATGGGCGCACACCACTGACAAGGGTATCTGTGTCGTTTACGCCATCAATAGTGTTGTTGTTGACGTTAATAGCGCCATAGCCAACCCGAATATTGTCTGGAAGGTCAAAGAAGGCTTCCGTAATGCCGGATTTGGCCGCCAAGGTCCGCGTGCTGTAATAGGAAAACCAGTTTGCATAATTTTGTTTGATGTCGGCGGAGGCACTGTTCAACAAAACGGGGGTATAACAGTCGTCTTGTCGGGGATTGCTATCGCAGCTCGTGGACGAGTTGAACTGCATGTAAAAGCCTTCCTCAATGCTACCGATGCTGTCGAAGCGAATATATTCACTCAGATCATCTGCACCATCGGATTGATCAAATCCGTTTACCCAGGCATTGGTGTAACTCGAATTCGGATAACGAGAGCTACCATCCGGTTTGAAGGGTGGCTGGTAGGTTATCGTCGGGTCGTAATAGACTTTATTTACCCGACTGGAGTAGTAGTATCGATTGCCACTATTACCACTAAGATTGTCTGGCATGTAACGCCACGCCATGGATCCGGAATCGTCATAGACAAACACCAGGTTTGAATCGACAGATTCCTTCAGAAACAGTGGTACCTGAGCCAAGTTGACCTGTGCCATGGCGGATTGCATGGTGCAGATTGAGAACACAAGGCTGGCGCTGAAAATGCCCAGCTTTGAGTAACTTGAGCGCTTGTGCGATGCTTTCTTGAACGTTTTCATGGCAAACTCTCCAGTTGGAGTCAGCAATTCATTGTGATGTTTGTCAGACGGCGAAGTTCAACACAAGCCGACGTTTACTCTGGTGGTAACAAAACCGTAGATTGTAAAACGGTAACCGCTTCGTCACTTCCACCCTGGGCTCTTGACGTTGCCAGGTAGCGTTCGAAGCAGGGTTGTCCGGGTTCGATCGGGCACACATCCGCAAGGCGCGCAAGGTGGTAGGCGGGCTGTGCGCTTACATCCGGGCCGGCGACCCCTGTGCCGGACCGGGCAGGGTTGTTGCCATCCCACTCCCACGGACTGTCGAGTATTGCCTCGCTAAAGGCTGTCACACGGGTACCTGGGGTATTCAGGATATCGTTTTCACTCTGTCGTAATGCAGCTTCGGAAGCCTGAAACGAAATTGCGCTGTCGTGAGCGTTGCTCGCCATTCGCTCCTGCATTACGGATCCCTGCATACCCCCGATGGCTAGCAGGGAGATCAGCAGCAGCATGACAAGCGCGACGATCAACGTCGCCCCGCGCTGGCGCATATTGAGGGGGCTAACACTATCCATGGACTGTCTCACTCGATTCCGGGCCGCTTTCATTACATTCTCCCCCTGAGTGCGGTGGTGCTGACGGAGATGAGTCGTACACGCCGGTCCCCGTTGTTTGCCTGGGAGACTTCACTGCCAAGCATGTCGAAATTGCGATTGTTTTCTTCGTCCAGCACTTCGTCCTGGCTTCGGGTCATGACCGAGAACCGAACGCTCACGATGGTGCTCCAGTCCGCCACCTCGTCGGCAGGGACATAGTCATCCGCAGCATTGGTTCCAACGGTATTTTCGCCGTATAGGATTTGCAGTGTTTCAACGCCAGAGACCAATTCCTGGGGGTTCTGGAGTGGTGTCATCATGCGCCGGAACAAGGCGGGTTCACCGTTGGTGCCCTGGCCGATGTAATAGGCCATCGATGTAAATTGGTAGACTCGGGTTTGAGGGTCGTAATTCAGATTGAAGTTATTACCGTTGTTGCCTGGGTTGACATTGCCGCCAGCCATTACGATGGAATCGGAATTGGCATTGTTGCTCTTCTGAAACATTTCGCCTTCAGAGCAATCGCCACGGGTGGCCAGAACGACGGATCCGGCCTCCACTCCAGAGTTGTCGGCAAGGTTAATGCTGTTACCATTCTGGGGAACGGCGGGGTTTAACGGCACACCAATAGAAGTCAGGGCATTGACAATAATGACATCGGAATTGGTGATCACGGAGCCCGCAAGATTGGCGGGCAGGTTCGTGCCAGCGGTTCCTGAGGCCCAGTTACCGGCGCCGGGCGTTGCCATGGCGTTCGCCAGCGTGACACTGTCTCCCGGGCCGGTTCCCGTGTACTCCCAACCCTGGAGGGCCTGGTCCAGAGGCACTACCAGACCGCCATTCAGACGGTTGTCGACAACCTGGTCAAGCGGCCGGCCCATTTCAGCGAGGCAGCCGAAACTGCCCGCGGAACGGAAATCCGGTGTCAGAACAGCAGAAACAAACCGGGTGCTTTCCTGCGCGTGGGCGAGGCCCTGAGTCTGGCGATAGGTCTCATTGCCGCTCAGATAAATTTGGATCACACCAAGCGTAAGAACGAGGCCGAGAGCTGTTGCAATCAGCAGTTCAACCAACGACAAGCCTGATTGGCTGGCCACAGGACAGGTATCGGGGGTAGAGGAAACGCGGAACTTTGACATGATCAAATCTGAGTCCTCACTACTACAGGGTTCATGGCCTGGTCGTTCTGGTCCCAGTCTATGGTGACTGTAACCACATTGGTAAAGAGATCCACCGCAACAGTACGCTCAGCCTCTGGAAGAAGACAGGCGAGGCTGTTTTCCCAGGCGGCAATATCATTGGCTGCAACGTTAGCATTTGCCGGTACGAAAGACGTGTCGCAATCACCACCATCGGCGCCCTGCGCGTCGTCCTGGGCCAAGGCATAGGCGCCGAGATTATCGGAATTCGCACGAATTCGGTCCAGCAAGTCCTCCGCGAGCAGAACCGCCTGGCTCCGGCTCTGGGACTGAGAGTTCATTTGCAGGGAAACGACTTGTGTTGAGGCAACGCCCAGTATGCCGATGGCAAGAACCAGGACTGTAATGAGGATCTCAATCATGCCAAGACCGGACTGGTGTCTCGGAAAAGTTAGGCCGGAGCAGTGCTTAGTGGTCTGAATCATAGTTGGAGTCACGGGCATACTTCTCCGTCATCTACTTCGGTTCGTCCAACCGGGCTTACCCGGATCCTTCGGAAGGATATGTCACCACTGGCACAGCCGACTGGAGCAATGGTAAAGGTTTGAGCGGTTTGTGGAACAAGAAACCCGCGTCGGTCAAACACCAGATCGCCTACGCTTTCGGTGAAGATAAGATTGCCAGGTGACTCGAACCCGCGAATCTGGTCGTTGGCGCAGTCCCCGGCGTCATCGCCCTCGTGCACACACCAACCGCCCTCCAGGCCACCATCGGTGCTGAACGTGACGTTTGTGCCGCGCTTGATGGCTTCTGTTCTGGCGAGTTTAATGGAGGACACCAGCAAATTCGTGCCGGTTACCAGCCGATTGCTGTCTATCAGCCTGCCAAAGCCGGGGAGAGCGACAGTCGCAATGATCGCGAGAATGACCATCGTGATGAGTAGTTCTATGAGCGTGAAACCTGCGGTTCTCTTCAACATGCCAAATTCCGTTGGTAAGCCTCAGGTTAGTAAATCAAAGGTGCCAAAGATATTCATCGCTTATTCGATGAACGGTCGAACATCCGGTATGGGCGGTATCAGCGGGCTGAAGATGAGGCTTGAGTCACACTTTAAGGCCGATCACGAGTCCTTTCGTGTTTCATGGGTCAGTGCAGGTGACGGTCGTTCCCCAGGGAAGTCTGATTTTTCCATCCCCGTCTTCGTCGTGGAGTGTCCGGATGCGACCGCCGATATTGAGGGCCAGGTAACTCATGTTAAACCCTCCGTTGGTTGACTCGGAACACGCGACAAGGCTGCCCATGGTGCCGTGACTCATACCTTTGGCAGACAATTGGAAGTAGCCTCTCCCGGCTGTTCGGGAATAAAGGCTGGACTGGCCCTTTGTGAGCGTGAACACCCGGTGGATTTTTCCGGCATCCGGTCGCTTGTCGTTGTCTCTGTCTGGAAAGACGGAGACGGTATTATTCCAGTCATCGGTGCACCGCAGCGCGGGAGAAAGCGGGCATACGGTGGTGAGGGTTTTCTGGTGAACGGCGTAGGATCGTGCAACGGCAAACATTCGGCGAGTGTCGTTGATCAAGTCGGTGTGGCGTGTTGAGGAGATAAGCCGAGTCCAGGAAGTGCTGGCTATACCGGCGAGCATTGCGATCAGTGCGAGTGTGAGAATGAGTTCAACCAGGGTGAAACCCCTGGTTTGGGCAGGGTATTGCATAGTCAACATCCATGTTGGTGGTTTGGTCGGGGCGCTTTTTTACATCCTGTAGAAAAGCGATGTGAATCTTACCCTAAATCGATGAACGATGGTTACCGACTAGAGATTTCTGAGATTTCGTTCACTCCATCCCCAGCTTTTTCAGGCGATATCGAAGCGCTCGGAAACTGATTCCCAAACGCTTCGCGGCCGCCGTTTTATTCCATCGGGTGGCTTCCAGAGCTTTCTCGATGGCTTGTCTCTCTATGCTCTCCAGGTAGTTCTCCAGATCAATCTCGCCATCCGGCACAGGGGCAGTCCCGTCATCGTTGACCTCGCCTTCCGCGATAACCTGCGTGGGTGACGACGCCGTCTGTACGCCATTTCCAAGATGCAGATCCCCAGCATCAATCTGATCGGCATCGCAAAGCGTAAAGGCGCGCTCCAGAACATTTTCGAGCTCCCTGACATTGCCTGGAAAATCGTACTGCTTGAGCCGCTCGATGGCGCCTGGGGTTAGCGAGGCGGGTTCGCACTCATATTCGTGACCTATTCTTTCGAGAATGTGTCGGGCGAGCAACGGTATGTCGTTGGGGCGTTCCCGTAACGGCGGAACTGCCAGTTCGATGACGTTGATCCGGTAGAACAGGTCTTGCCGAAAAATGCCTTCCTGAACCAGGTCTGGAAGGTTTTTGTGGGTCGCACTGAGTACCCGGATATCCACCGGAACTTCCTTCGTGTCGCCAACCGGGCGAACAGCCTTTTCCTGAATGGCTCTCAGGAGTTTTACCTGCATTGCCAGAGGCAGGTCAGCGACTTCGTCCAGAAACAAAGTGCCACCGTTGGCAGATCGAAACAGGCCGTCTTTGTTTTCAACGGCCCCGGTAAAGCTTCCCTTTTTGTGACCAAAAAACTCGCTCTCCATCAGTTCAGAGGGGATGGCTCCACAGTTCACAGCTATAAAGGGGCCGTCGCGGCGAGGGCCCTGCAAATGAATCATTCTCGCGACCAATTCTTTACCGCTACCCGATTCTCCACTGATAAAGACAGGTGCCTGGCTTCTGGCCAGTTTCCGAGTCTGGCTTCGGAGTTTCTGAATTTCTGTTGACTTGCCTAGCAACAGGCCCGGTTCATCGTCTGTGTCCTGAGTGTTGGCTTCTGCTTCAGACAAACGGAGAGCACTATTCACCAACTCTCTAAGTCGCGGAAGCTCGACCGGCTTGGACACAAAATCGAATGCTCCGGCCTTCAGGGACTCAATGGCCGTATCCATGTTGCCGTAGGCAGTAATGACGGCCACCGGGGTGCTAGGCGTATTCTGCTGTATCCACTGCACCAGATCGATACCATTGCCATCGGGCAGGTTCATGTCTGTCAGGCAGAGTTGTGGTTTGTGTTCACCCAGAAGCTTTTTCGCGCAGGTGATGTCTGGCGCGGTCAGGGTTGTTATTCCCATTCGGCTGAGTGTGATTTCCAGAAGGTCCCGGATATCGGGTTCGTCGTCTACGATCAGGGCGGTATGAGTGGTCATTGGATTGTTATCGGTTCCATGTCGTTATTCAGACTACCGGGCTTCCGGATTTGTTAGATCATCCGTCCATGGTGGGCGAATGTAATGCGGAAACAACAGCCGGGCTGGTTGCCTTCTACCAGGGACAGGTGAGCCTGATTAGCCTCGCACAGTTCTCGTGCCAGATAAAGGCCGAGCCCTGTCCCACTCTTGTCGGTTGTGAAAAAAGGTTCAAAAACAGATACGCGGTGCTCTGGAGCGATGCCCGGGCCGAAATCGCGAACATCTACATAGGCGCGCTCACCATCGCCGGTAACGCCCGCATACAGTTCGATGCGGCGTTCGCCCGTTGCCTGCTTACTATACCGGAGGCCATTGTCGCAGAGGTTTACCATCACCTGCTCAATCTGGCTGATATCAAAGCGCGCCAGGGGCAGTTCGCGTTCTGTGCGAAGCAGAATGTCGTCGGACTTCTGGTGTTCATTACTCTGGGTTTGCAGGTAATCGTCACGGAAGGCGGATAACCATTGGCCGACGTCAATCAGGTCGGTGTCGGCAGCGCGTCGTCTCGACAGGTCAAGCACGTTTTCAATGATGCCATTCACCCGGCGGGAGTGTCGTTCGATAATGTCCAGCATTTTGCGATCCCCCTCATCCAGGTTGGGAGATTCGTTCATCAACTGGGACGCGTGGCTGATAGCGCCCAGGGGATTACGAATTTCATGGGCAATACCTGCGGTTAGTCGCCCCAGGGAAGCCAACTTCATTTGCTGGGCTTGTTGCGTCACCCTGCTCATGTCATCGATAAATACCAGAATCTGGTCGCCGCGCTGCTGATCGAGCTGAGTGAAATTGGCTTGTACCACGGGCGAGGTTTGTGTGGCCTGGAAAGGTTCTGTTCTGCGGGCAGGGTCTTTCAGCCAGGCGTCTAGGCCTCTTCGGAGCGGTCGCGGCAGATTTCGTCCCCGGCTGGGTAGTTTCGTGTCCTCGGTGGTCGTGCCAAACAGCAATTCTTCCGCAGCAGCATTGGCCAGGCGGATGCGCCCAAACCGGTCGAGCACAAGAATGCCGGTTCTCATGCGTTGGATAATCTGACGATTGATCTGCTCCAGTTCGGCAATGCTGCGGGCGCGGGAACTGGCAAGTGCTTCACTGCGCAGCATGCGCCGCGATATGTATTGGAGGATAAACGCTGCGGCAAAATAAAGAATGCCCAGGGAGCCAGCGCGAACAATTTCATCGGCGGAGTCATCAAACACCAGCACGGACCAGGCCGAGATGCCCAGAGAACAGATAGCACCCAGCGCCGCGTAGAAGGTGCCGATCCTGGTAGGGGTAAGGATGTTACCTGCAGCAACAGAAACAATAACCAGATTGGCCAGCCCGTTGGTGATGCCGGTGCTGGTAACCAGGAGTCCATGCAGGAGCAGGATGTCCATCAGTATAGATACAGTGATATGGCGGCTTCTGGGCTGAAAACCTGCCAGCATTATCAGTGCGATGAAGCCATTGATGGCGAGATAGCAGACCACCCCGGCCTGGTAATAATCCATCGATCGGAAGCGGGAGTCGAAGTTTATGGGGTCCACAAACAGCAACGCCACCAGTATAACGCTGACGACGACGCGGTAGTGGTTATAGATCCGAAACAGCCGGCCCCGCTGGTTTGACGGTGGTGTATCGGTCATGGGTTGCTGATCAGGAGTGATTGGTTGTGCCATCGTCCAGTGGATATCCCGCGAGAATTCTGATGTCTTGCGGGGTTATAATAGCCTTTTAATGGCAATGAGTTACAGGAGCTGCGTTATGTCCGTGCAAAAGGATGTTCAGGGGCCAGGAAAACTTCGGGTAGTGATGGCCCAACTCGATTTTCTGGTGGGCGATATCCCCGGCAATACCCAAAAGGTGATTGAGGCGACCCGACGCGCGGAGCAGGAACATCAAGCGGATCTGGTTGTGTTCCCGGAGTTGTGTCTTACCGGGTACCCACCGGAAGACCTTTTGTTGAGGCCCAGTATGGATGTGCGCGTTGCAGACGCGCTGGAAACCTTGCGCGGGGAACATTTGGGTCCTGCTATTATCGTGGGAGCTCCGATACGGGAGGGCGCTCTACTGTACAACGCTGCAATCGCCATTGAGCAGGGAAATATAACCGGGCGCTACTTCAAGCGGTTTCCCCCCAATTACCAGGTTTTCGACGAGAAGCGCTATTTTGCGAATGGTGTGGATACCCTGGTCATGGATATCAAAGGGGTGCCAGTGGGTATTACCATATGTGAGGACATTTGGAGCGAAGGGCCGGTGGAAGACGCTGCCGCGGCAGGCGCCAGGCTGGTCGTCAACCTCAATGCGTCACCTTACGATATTGACAAGCAGGTGCGCCGAAAGGCTCTGGTAGAGCGCAAGGCTTTTGAGAATCGGGTCAGTATTGTCTACGTCAATCTGATCGGCGGGCAGGACGAACTGGTCTTTGATGGTGGCTCTGTGGTTTACGACCATTCCGGGGTGCTCGCAGCCGAAGCACCACAGTTCAGCGAAGGGCTCTATCCGGTGGACTTCGTCTGTGAACATCATTGCCAGCCAATCCCGCAGCCTGCCATTGCGGAGCCTTCGCTGGAGGAAAATGTCTACAAGGCCCTGGTCCTGGGAGTGCGGGACTACGTCAACAAGAATGGCTTTAAATCCGTTGTCCTGGGGCTCTCAGGCGGTATCGATTCAGCGGTGACACTGGCTGTTGCGGCGGATGCCCTGGGGGCCGACCGGGTACGCGCGGTGATGATGCCTTTTCGCTATACCTCGGGTATGAGTATTGAAGACGCGGAAGCCGAGGCCGTGGCCCTGGGCGTTCAATACGACGTGTTCTCCATTGAGCCGATGTACGATGCCTTTATGAAAACATTGGCGGCCCCGTTTGAGGGCACGCAACCTGACACCACCGAGGAGAACCTGCAGGCCCGGCTGCGGGGCGTTCTGTTGATGTCTCTGTCCAACAAGTTCGGTTCGCTGGTGCTGACGACTGGCAACAAAAGTGAAATGGCGGTGGGCTACTCGACCCTGTACGGGGATATGGCCGGCGGCTTTGATGTGCTCAAGGACGTTCCCAAAACCCTGGTTTTTCGCCTCGCCTGGTATCGCAACAGTGTTTCGCAGGTGATTCCAGAGCGGGTCATTACCCGTCCGCCGTCGGCAGAGCTGGCACCGGATCAGAAAGACGAGGATAGCCTGCCGGGATACGACGTTCTCGATCAGATCCTCAATCTCTACGTGGAGCGGGATCTCAGTGCCGATGCCATTGTGGCTCAGGGGTTCGACAGGGCGGATGTCGATCGCGTGGTGCGGCTGGTGGATATTAACGAATATAAGCGCAGGCAGGCGCCGATAGGCGTGAGAATTACCGAAAGGGGGTTTGGTAAGGATCGGCGTTACCCGATTACCAATGGCTGGAAAAGTGGAAAGTAGATTGCGGTAGGGCTGCCTGATTGCTCGGGCAGCCCTGCCAAATGTTATTCGTCGCCCATCAGGCCGAAGGTGACCACGCTAGACAGGGAGCGGTCCTCGCGTTTGAGGATGTCTGGCTGGAACTCTCCGTTCTCATTGAAGGCCGCGCTGTCCGGGAAGTTCTGTTTGAGCATTGCCACGGCATCCGTTGCTCCTTTTTTCAGATCCATGAAACGGAACGTTTCCGCCAGGATGACCAAGGCTTCTTCGACGGACGGCGTCGTTGAATAATTTTCGATAATGTATCGAGCTCGGTTGTTCGCTGCGATGTAGGCTTCACGGCTGATGTAATATCGTGCCGCGTAAAGTTCCAGTTCAGCCAGGCGGTTGCGGATCGCAATCATGCGCTGGCGGGCATCTGGAGCGTATTCGCTGGAGGGGTAGCGGTTCAGCAGCTCGGAAAAGTCCCGGAACGCCTGGCGCTGTTCGCCGGGGTCTCTTGCCGAAACGTCCACCGGGAAGTAGCGGGCAGCCAGGCCAATATCCAGATTATAGGATGCCAGGCCTCGCATATAGAGCGCGTAGTCGGCGTGATCGCTCTGTGGATTCAGTCTGAGAAAACGGTCTGCCGCCGCGCGGGCCCCTTCCAGGTCAAGATTCTGGTAGCGGGCATAAATGAGGTCCAATTGGGCCTGTTCCGCATAGCGGCCAAATGGGTAGTAGGTTTCCAGATAGTCGAGGTTCTGCTCGGCTTCGTTGAAGTTGCCCGAGTTCATCGCATCGCGGGCATTTTCGTAATAGGTTTGTTCCGGCAGTACTTCTTCCTGCTTATCGTTCGATGCGCAGGCACTGATGAATAACGCTGCGGTGGTGACTAGCAGTAATCGGACAACTGATCTCATGCCGGAATCCCGTATAATGGCAAAATTCGAAACGTCGGCCATTGTAACGGGGATCCGTTCACATGTGCAGTGGCACGCGCCGTGGATTCAGAAATTCTGACTCAAACGTAACACTCATACCGGCCCCGGGGGCTCAATGTCATCTGAAAACCGTATTATCGCCAGCTTCTCCATTCCACCGGAGCACAGCGACCGCCGCCTGGATCAGGCTGCGGCCGAACTGATGCCGGAGCACTCGCGCTCCCGACTGCAGGGCTGGATCAAAAGCGGCGCACTGACGGTCAATGGAAAAACCTGTAAGCCCCGGGACAAGGTAATGCTGGGCGACCGACTCGATCTGGACGCCGAGCCGGAAGCGCAAGTCAGTTGGGAAGCGGAATCGATAGACCTGGATATTGTGTATGAAGACGAGCACCTGTTGGTCATTAACAAGCCTGCGGGCCTCGTGGTCCATCCAGCGGCAGGCCACGCTGACGGTACCCTGGTCAATGCCTTGCTCAACCATGCCCCGGAAGTAGAAAACCTGCCCAGAGCGGGTATTGTGCACCGTCTCGACAAGGACACCTCCGGGATCATGGTGGTAGCGCGTAGCCTGATTGCTCACACATCGCTGGTCGACCAGTTGCAGACTCGAACCATGGGGCGGGAGTACGAAGCCATTGTTGTTGGGACCCTCACGGGGGGCTCGACGGTCGACGCACCGATTGGGCGTCATCCCCGTGAACGCAAGAAAATGGCGGTCGTGCCCACCGGCAAGCCCGCGGTAACGCATTATCGCCTGGTGGAGCGCTTTGCAGCGCACACCCACGTCCGCTGCAAGCTGGAGAGCGGTCGCACCCACCAGATACGGGTGCATATGGCCCACGTGAAGCATCCATTGGTGGGCGACCCTCAGTATGGCGGTCGGCTACGTCTGCCGAAAGGCACAACAGACGAATTGAGAGACGCACTTGCCAGTTTCCAGCGGCAGGCGCTCCATGCCCGTCAGTTAACATTGGAACACCCGCAAACCGGTGAAATACTGACGTGGGAGGTGCCACTGCCCGATGACATCGAAGGTCTGCTGGCCGCACTTCGCAAGCACGTTAAGGAGCTGGAGAACAATGACGTCTGAGCTGCCGTTGATTGTGCCTGACTGGCCCGCTCCGGCCTGGGCCCGAGCCGCATGCACGACGAGAGTGGGCGGGGTCAGTCAGGCGCCGTGGCAGTCCCTGAACCTCGGCGCGCATGTGGGAGATCGTCCCAATGACGTGGCGAAAAATCGGTCCCTGCTTGGGCAGTGGGCCGAGCCTGGCGCCCAGTCATTCGGTTGGCTTAACCAGGTTCATGGTACCGACGTTGTTGAGTTGCCGCAGTCAGGGTTGGTTACTGCGGATGCCAGTGTGACCTCGCAAACCGGGGTGGCATGTGTGGTGATGACAGCGGATTGTCTTCCAGTGCTTTTCTGCAACCCTGCCAGTGGCCAGGTGGCCGCTGCTCATGCTGGCTGGCGCGGTTTGAATGGTGGCGTCCTGGAGCGAACGGTAGAGCATCTTGGCAACCCCGCAGCAGTCCTGGCTTGGTTGGGCCCGGCCATCGGCCCCGATCAGTTTGAGGTTGGCCCCGAGGTCAGGGAGGCTTTCCTGATGAATGATTCCCAATCGGATGATGCATTCGTTGCCAACCCTCGAAATCCAACGCATTACCTTGCGGATATCTATGAGCTTGCCCGGCAGCGGCTGGCGATGGCAGGTGTGCTCCAGGTCTACGGTGGTGAATTCTGTACGGTGACCGATAGTGAGCACTTTTTCTCGTATCGTCGAGACGGGCAGACAGGGAGAATGGCAAGCCTGATATTCATCTCATGATGCTCGTCAATTTTCTGACACTTTCCTGTCCGATCTGCTTGAACTCCGATCAATCGCCCCTACATTAACTGTCAAAGCAGACGCAATGTCGCCGATGGATGTCTCCAATCGGTTAAGTGACAGAGATTTGGGAAGACGGGATTATGAGAATCGACAAACTGACCAGCAAACTCCAGACCGCACTGGCCGATGCCCAGTCCCTGGCGGTAGGCCGGGATCACAACTTTATTGAGCCTGTGCACCTGATGCAGGCGCTGATGGACCAGGAAGGCAGCTCCATCAAGCCGCTGTTGAAGCAGTCAGGCGCCGAGCCTTCTCGGATACGCCAGGCTGTGGCTCGGGAAATCGAGAACCTGCCGGAAGTGCAGGGCTCTGCCGGCGATGTCTCGATGTCAAACGATATGGGGCGGCTATTCAATATTGCTGACAAGCTGGCGCAGAAGCGTGGCGACCAGTTTATTTCCAGCGAATTGCTGCTGCTGGCGGCACTTGAGGATCGGGGTAGTCTCGGGCGGGTTCTGCGGGAGCAGGGCGTCGACAAATCAGCGTTGGAGCGTGCCATCGAAGACGTTAGGGGTGGTGAATCGGTTGACGATGCGTCTGCGGAAGAAAATCGCCAGGCGCTCTCCAAATACACCATTGACCTGACAGAGCGTGCCGAGGCTGGCAAGTTGGACCCGGTGATTGGCCGCGATGATGAAATTCGTCGAACTATCCAGGTGCTGCAGCGTCGCCGCAAGAACAATCCGGTGCTTATCGGTGAGCCTGGTGTGGGCAAGACTGCGATCGTAGAAGGACTTGCGCAGCGAATTGTCAATGGCGAGGTGCCGGAAGGGCTCAAGAACAAGCGTGTGCTGTCTTTGGATATGGGTTCGTTGATTGCGGGCGCCAAGTTCCGGGGTGAGTTTGAGGAGCGTCTTAAATCCGTGCTGAATGAGTTGGCCAAGCAGGAAGGGCAGATCATTCTGTTTATCGACGAAATTCACACTATGGTCGGTGCGGGTAAAGCGGAAGGCTCAATGGACGCCGGCAACATGCTCAAGCCCGCTCTGTCGCGCGGGGAGTTGCATTGCGTGGGCGCCACCACTCTTGACGAGTATCGCGAAAATATCGAGAAAGATGCTGCCCTCGAGCGTCGGTTTCAGAAGGTTTTGGTCTCCGAGCCCAACGAGGAAGACACCATCGCGATTCTCCGTGGTCTGAAGGAGCGTTACGAAGTTCATCACGGAGTGGAAGTCACAGACGGTGCCATCATCGCAGCGGCGAGGTTGTCTCATCGTTATATCGCCGATCGCCAATTGCCCGACAAGGCCATTGACCTGGTTGATGAAGCTGCAAGTCAGATTCGCATGGAAATGGACTCCAAGCCCGAAGCGCTGGATCGCCTCGAGCGGCGCCTGATCCAGTTGAAAATTGAACGGGAGGCTTTGAAGAAGGAAACCGATGCAGCCTCCAAGAAGCGGCTTTCCGAGCTCTCGGATGTCATCTCCGGTATCGAGCGTGAATACGCAGACCTGGAAGAAATCTGGAACACCGAAAAAGCGGCTCTGCATGGCTCCCAGAAGATCAAGAGTCAACTGGAGCAGGCCCGGATAGATCTGGAAAATGCCCGCCGTGCCGGTGATCTCGGCCGTATGTCTGAGTTGCAGTACGGCCAGATTCCCGAGCTGGCTCGCCAACTGGATATGGCGAGCCAGGCGGAAATGATGGAGATGAAGCTGCTGCGAAACCGCGTGACCGACGAGGAGATCGCCGAAGTGGTTTCCAAGTGGACGGGTATTCCGGTTTCCAAAATGCTGGAAGGCGAACGCGACAGGCTGATGCGAATGGAGGAGGCCCTGCATGGCCGAGTTATCGGCCAGGATGAAGCGGTTGAGGCCGTGTCCAATGCAGTTCGTCGATCCCGTGCAGGTCTGTCAGATCCTCACCGCCCCAACGGCTCTTTCCTGTTCCTGGGGCCAACGGGTGTGGGTAAAACCGAACTCTGCAAAGCTCTGGCATCGTTCCTGTTCGACACTGAGGAGGCCATGGTCCGAATCGACATGTCCGAGTTCATGGAAAAACACTCCGTCGCCCGGCTGATCGGTGCGCCTCCGGGATACGTTGGCTATGAAGAGGGTGGTTACCTGACCGAAGCGGTCCGCCGCCGCCCCTACTCGGTGTTGCTGTTGGATGAAGTTGAAAAGGCACACCCGGACGTATTCAACATCCTGTTGCAAGTGCTGGAGGATGGGCGCCTCACCGATGGTCAAGGCAGAACGGTAGATTTCCGTAACACCGTCATAGTAATGACCTCAAACCTGGGATCGGACATCATTCAACAGAAAGCGGGTGAGGAAAACTACGAGTCGATGAAAAAGGATGTTATGGACGTAGTGGGTACTCACTTCAGACCGGAATTCATTAACCGGGTGGATGAAGTGGTGGTGTTCCATCCGCTGGCTGAAAGTCAGATCCAGGGCATTGCCCGGATTCAGATTAATGCTCTCGGAAAACGCCTGAAGGAGCAGGAGATGTCGTTAATACTGGACGACGCTGCGATGGAGCTGCTGGCGGAAGTTGGCTACGACCCCGTTTATGGGGCTCGTCCTTTGAAGCGGGCTATTCAGCGGATGATTGAGAACCCGCTGGCCCAGAGGTTGCTTCAGGGAGATTTCCTGCCTGGCGATACCATTCGCGGTTCAGTCAAGGATCACGGCTTGGAATTCGCGAAGGCGTGATGGTTTGATCAAGAAGGCGGAGCATTGTGCTCCGCTTTCTTGTTATGGATCTGAGAGGTTCGTTGGGATCAGGCCTCGGAAGCCTCACCGCAGTTTTCTTCTGCTATTGTTTCAAACTGCTGTTTCTTTTCCTCAATTTCTTCTGGGGTAAGGTAGCGAAGTTCTCCTTCCTCTTCGATGCGAATTCGGCTGTTTCTCTGGATCACCGCCAGGTTATCTTGTGCTGTTTCACAGTTGGCTGCCCGTTGTTTGCGGCGGGCCTCCTCGACAGCGCTTTCCTCCCGTCGTTCGCTTTCCTCGGCTTCTCGGCTTTCGAGCTCTTCCACCTGTTCTTGCGGGCTCATGCGGTTGTTCTCGGATGATGTGCCAGTGCGTATATTGACAGACTGTGCCTGTTGCCCGGTTGGCTGCCGATCACCAAAGTGCGTAACCCCGTCTTCGTCAGTCCATTTATACACGGAAGCCGCGAAAGCCATTGCAGGTGTCGCTGCCAGAAGTGCTGCCAGGGTGAGGGTTTTTCTGTTCATGCCGTTGCTCATTCCGCGTTAGCCTTGTCGAAGCACCGCCGGTAGCGGCACAGTCTCTATGTTAGCCTATGTTTATCATGCCATTTGTAAAGGCAACTTTCTTTAATCTGGTTCAAATAGTTGAGCAAAGTATGGCAGACGTTCGGAGGGGAAGGACAGAGAATAGCGTTGCCGCTATTGACAGGGAGTTTAGCGCTGTCAAAATTACCGATTGCCTGAAGACTGGGGTCAATACGGCAGGCAATCCCGAGCGAGTATCCCCCGTTAATTACCACACTGAATGCCCCGCGCAGGTCGCGGACTGGTTGTTGCTTACGTGCAACCCGTTGATTGGTCGTTCTCCGCAACCCTCAGGAGGGCGGCCGGCCAGGAGACAACCTCTTTTAGCTGGTGTGGCGGAGTATCCGGTTCAGCTTTCACAAGAAGCATGGTATCCGGACATCCAGGCAACCGGGACGTTTCCCGGCTCATTCACTCGTAGAAGAGGGTAGAACATCGTGGAGTTATTGTCTGGCGCCGATATGCTGATCCGGTCCCTGCAAGATGAGGGGATCGAATACATATATGGCTATCCGGGTGGTGCAGCGCTGCATATTTATGACGCGCTGTTCAGGCAGGACAAGGTTAAGCACATTCTGGTGCGTCACGAGCAGGCAGCGGTCCACATGGCCGACGGTTACGCACGTGCCACCGGATTGCCGGGCACCGTACTGGTGACCTCGGGTCCTGGAGCCACCAACACCATCACTGGCATCGCCACCGCATTTATGGACTCCATCCCGATGGTGGTTCTGTGCGGTCAGGTCGCATCCACCCTGATTGGCGAAGATGCGTTCCAGGAGACCGATATGATCGGTGTCTCCCGGCCCGTTGTGAAACATAACCTGAGCGTCCGTCATCCGGAAGAGATTCCCGAGATCGTTCGCAAGGCCTATTACATTGCCTCGACAGGGCGCCCCGGGCCGGTTGTTGTTGATATCCCGAAAGATATGACAACGCCGAACGAACGCTATGAGTATGTCTTCCCCAAGAAGGTCAAGCTCCGTTCGTACAATCCGGCCATTCGTGGCCACGCCGGGCAGATCAAGAAAGCCGTTGATATGCTCATGGCGGCGAAGCGTCCCATTATTTATGCGGGCGGCGGTGTCATCCTGGGTAAGGCGACGGATCAACTGACCGAGTTGGTCAGGATGTTGGGTTACCCGATAACCAACACACTGATGGGCATTGGTTGTTATCCGGCCTCCGATACTCAACACATCGGCTGGCTGGGCATGCATGGCACCTACGAATCCAACATGGCCATGCATCATTCGGATCTGATCCTGTGTGTGGGTGCGCGATTCGATGACCGGGTGACCAACGCGACAGAGAAGTTCTGTCCCGGTGCCCGCATTGTCCATATCGATATCGACCCGGCCTCCATCTCCAAAACCATTGATGCGGACGTTCCCATCGTTGGCCCGGTGGATGCAGTGCTGAAGGAAATGATCACTCTCGTCAAAGAGAGTGAGGAAAAGCCCGACACCGACGCAATCGCCGCGTGGTGGAAGCAGATCGAAGAGTGGCGGGCGTTTCATGGCATGCGTTACGAAACCAGCCCGGATGTCATCAAGCCGCAGGAAGTGGTGGAGGCGCTCTGGAAGCTTACCAACGGTGAAGCCTTTGTGACCTCCGATGTGGGTCAGCACCAGATGTTTGCAGCGCAGTACTACAAGTTTGATAGACCCAATCGCTGGATCAACTCCGGCGGCCTTGGCACCATGGGCTTCGGCCTGCCGGCGGCTATGGGGGTCAAGTTGAACTTCCCTGATGACGAGGTGCTTTGCATTACCGGTGAAGGCAGTATCCAGATGAATATCCAGGAGCTGTCGACCTGTAGTCAGTACGATATTCCGGTAAAGGTCATCAATCTGAATAACCAGGCCCTTGGTATGGTCAAGCAGTGGCAGGACATGAACTACGAGTCCCGTCATTCCCAGTCCTACATGGAGTCCCTGCCTGACTTCATCAAGCTGGCAGAGGCCTATGGCCATGTCGGTGTCCGTATCGACCGGAAGGAAGATCTGGTGCCTAAGCTCAAAGAAGTGCTGGCGATGAAAGATCGGCTGGTTTTCGTTGATATCTACGTGGACCGTTTTGAGCACGTCTACCCGATGCAGGTGGCCCGTGGTTCCATGAAGGACATGTGGCTCAGCAAGACGGAGAGGGTCTGATCATGCGTCGAATCATTTCTGTTTTGCTTGAAAACGAGCCCGGTGCACTGTCCCGTGTTGTTGGTCTGTTCTCGCAACGTAACTACAACATTGAAACTTTGACGGTTGCGCCGACCGAGGACGAAACCCTGTCGCGCCTGACGGTAACAACCACAGGCTCGGACAAAGTCATCGAGCAGATCACCAAGCAGCTCAACAAGCTGATTGAAGTGGTCAAGCTTGTGGATCTGACCGAGGGCTCCCACATCGAGCGCGAGTTGATGCTGGTCAAGCTCAAGGCGACCGGGTCCCAGCGTGCCGAAATTAAACGCACGGTCGATATTTTCCGTGGCCAGATCGTGGATGTCACCAGCTCCGTCTATACCGTCCAGTTGGCCGGTGCCAGTGAGAAGCTGGACGGCTTTATTCAGGCGGTGGGTACCTCGGGTGTGCTTGAGGTCGTTCGCAGCGGGGTTTCGGGCATCGCCCGTGGTGAAAAGGTCTTAAGTCTGTAACAGGCGCTGACATCATTCTGTACAATGACGGCCTTTAAAAGGCCAATACAATATATAGAGGTTTTCCATGCAGGTTTATTACGATAAGGATTGTGATCTTTCCATCATCCAGGGCAAGAAAGTTGCCATCATCGGCTTTGGCTCACAGGGTCACGCTCATGCGTGCAACCTGAAAGAGTCCGGTGTGGATGTAACGGTTGGTTTGCGTCCAGGTTCTTCTTCCATTGCCAAGGCGGAAGCTTATGGCCTGAAAACCAGTGACGTTCCGTCAGCAGTTGCCGCAGCGGATGTGGTTATGGTCCTAACGCCGGACGAGTTCCAGGCGCAACTGTATAATGCCGAAATCGAGCCGAACCTGAAGCAGGGCGCTACGTTGGCATTTGCCCACGGTTTTGCGATCCACTACAACCAGATCGTGCCGCGCAAGGATCTGGATGTGATCATGATCGCCCCGAAAGCACCGGGCCACACTGTGCGCACCGAATTTACCCGTGGCGGCGGTATCCCCGATCTGATTGCTATCTTCCAGGATGCTTCCGGTAACGCCAAGAACCTGGCGCTCTCTTACGCCAGTGGTATCGGTGGCGGCCGTACCGGCATCATCGAAACCACCTTCAAAGATGAGACTGAAACCGATCTGTTTGGTGAGCAGGCGGTTCTTTGCGGTGGTACCGTTGAGCTAGTAAAGGCGGCCTTCGAAACACTCGTGGATGCGGGTTACGAGCCTGAAATGGCGTACTTCGAATGTCTGCACGAGCTGAAGCTGATTGTTGACCTGATGTACGAGGGCGGTATCGCTAACATGAACTACTCCATCTCCAACAACGCGGAGTATGGTGAGTACGTGACCGGTCCTGAGATCATTAACGAGCAATCCCGTGAAGCCATGCGCAACGCATTGAAGCGCATCCAGACCGGTGAATACGCCAAGATGTTCATTCAGGAAGGCAGCAGCAACTACCCGTCCATGACGGCCCGTCGCCGCATTAATGCCGAGCATCAGATCGAGACAGTCGGTGAAAAACTGCGTTCCATGATGCCCTGGATCTCCGCGAACAAGATTGTGGACAAAGACAAAAACTGATCCGGTACTTCGGACTGGTTTGAAAAACGCGGCCCGGGTGGCCGCGTTTTTCGTATATACTCCGCCTAAATGCTTTCCGGAGTGATTGGAATGACTGATGAAAAGAAGCAGGCCGAAACACAGGCTGAAAAGACAGATGTTAAGGGGCGTTCAAACGCGTCTGGTCATGAGCATGACATCGAGTCCGGCGAAGTCGTCGAAGAAGAGCTCGTAGAGGGAGCGCCGGTTCGTCGCAAGGGAATTTACCTGTTGCCCAATGCGCTGACAACGGCGTCGCTGTTCTCTGGTTTCTACGCGATCGTTTCCGCCGCAAACGGCGTATTCGACAATGCTGCGATTGCGATCTTCGTATCCATGATCCTGGATGGGCTTGATGGACGTGTTGCCAGGCTGACCAATACTCAGAGCAAGTTTGGCGAGGAGTACGACAGTCTCGCGGATATGGTCGCCTTCGGTGTGGCGCCGGGGATGGTGGCGTTCTTCTGGTCGCTCAACAACCTCGGCCAGGTTGGTTGGGCCATCACCTTTATCTATGTGGCTGGTGCTGCTTTGCGGTTGGCGCGATTCAACACCCAGATCGGGTCCATGGACAAAAAGTTCTTTGTTGGGCTGCCTAGTCCCGCAGCTGCGGCGTGCGTTGCTGGATTGGTCTGGTGTTTTCATATAATGGAGCCTGCGAGTTGGCTAACCTTTATGACAATTGTGGTCGTTGGCGGTTGTGGCGTGCTGATGGTCAGCAATATTCTTTATAAGAGCTTTAAGGACCTTGATATGCGGGGGCGAGTGCCTTTCGCTGCAATACTGCTGGTAGTTCTGATGTTTGTGGTTGTTGCGCTCGATCCAGCAACGGTCCTGTTTAGCGGGTTCCTTCTTTATGCGCTCTCGGGGCCGGTGTTTGCGTTGTTTAGAAAATCGCGCCGCTCGGCAGGCGAATCGACGTGATCTCGGTCTAAATAATGAGCTTTTTGCTCACCGTTTGAGCGGCGTTATAGGTGCTAACCGAAACAGAGTAAAAATAATTGATTAACCTCGTTGACACATTCTCAGGGCTCTGTAGAATGCGCATCTCTTTCGAGGGGAACGCCACTGAGGCGGGCCAGAAATTGAAAGGCAACCGTTTGAATTTATTGGCAGTTTTTCGGTTTTAAATCGAAGTCAAAATAAACGGTTGACAAGGCGGTGATTCGATGTAGAATACGCCACCTTGATCGGGCAAGCCCCGAACGCTCTTTAAAAAGTTAACCAAGTAATTCGTGTGGGCGCTGGCCGAGGTATTTCGGATACGAAATATC
>NZ_JBUPZY010000015.1:0-80686 GCF_055524115.1 Marinobacter sp. V34
CCAATGTCCGGGACGGCCAACTCTGCATTGGGCGCATGCGACGGGTTTCCACGGCCGCCTTTACACGCCGTTGCTGGAGAACCTGACCGACTCTTTTAATGTTGTAGCCTGGGACATGCGAGGGCACAGGGCCAGTGCCGGTGCCGGTGCCGGTGCGGCAAAAGCTTCGATGTTACAAGGCTGGGAGATCTACTATCGAGACCTGACCGCTCTACTGGACAGCCTGGATGAACCGATCTGGCTTGCTGGCCATTCCATTGGAGCCACCACCAGCATCATGGCGGCCGCCCGACGACCAGACAAAGTGCGCGGTCTGATTCTTGCGGAGCCCGTGATCATGGATGCCTGGCAGGGCCGGATGTTTTGGTTGGCCAAGCGGCTACGCCGGTCTCACCGTTTTGCGCTGGCGGCCGGCGCAGCACGTCGGCGCAGTGTATTCGAGTCGCACGCTATGGCCCTGAGCAATTATCGTGGCCGCGGCGGCTTCAAGACCTGGCCCGAGGCATGGCTTGAAGCCTACGTGAGCATTCTTTCCGGAACAACCCACTTCCTGCCGATGGAGCGACCGGATGCGGTTTGCGATACCGTGTTGCAAGGTTTGCAATAGGCATCAAAAACGCAGTCGCACCTTTCTCCACGGCTATTTCCAAATCTTAAGCGGGCTGTGGATATGTAAGCGTTTTTGGTAAGGGACATATGTTGCTTCAGGCAGTGGCCCACCTAGCCTGGCCGCCATGGGCGCGTATAGAGTTTAGTTCGAGATTGTCGGAAAGTGAAGGTCAGTATGAACTGAGAGCACGGACTGAGCGAATGGATGTCAGGTGCTATTATATGCCCAAAGCCCCGGTATTGCAGGCTTTGAGAGAGGTTCGAGCTGTTTGAATTCAGGAAACCGGCGCTGTCTGCGCATCGCGGACACCAATTGCTTGGAATTAATGAAGCTCTGCTGCATATTGGCTTTACTGCTACCCGGGCGATTTTTTTGCGCTGCGAAGTCGCTGAGTCAGGCCATGGCCAAGGGCGAAAAAATGCACAAAACCCCGCATTTCTTTTTCAACGTCGTCAAGCTTCATCGCCTGTGGACGAAGGAGTTTGAAAAACAGCTTTCAGAGATAGGCATGACCCATGGGCTGGCCACTGTCTTGCTACACCTCGAATTGCTCGGCGAAGGCTCAACCCAGCGGGAAATTGCCGAAAGCATGGAGATAGAGCAACCCACCCTTGTTGTTCTTGTAGCACGGCTAGAGGAGCTTACGCTCCTGACGCGAAGGCCTTATCCGGGAGACCGCCGAAAACACGTGCTAATGTTGACGCCAAAAGGAAGGGAATTACTTTCCCGAATAGACGACATTTACGAATCCGCTTACCAGACGCTTTTCATCTGCATTGATGGAGAACAGATTGATCAGATCGAGCAGCTGTTGGCTAGGATTTATAGCGCCTCAAAATCGTAATCTTTTCAATTGACTATCGAAAACCAACGTGGAACGCAAACGAGTACAATTTGATGTTCTGATAGTCAGCACAAGAAGTCGGCGAAGCGCTGACTGTAGGCGTAGTGAAAAAAGGCCCTGAGATCGGTGCGCACCTCCGCGCCACCACGTTTTGGCAGGTGACCGGTCAGTCATTGGCACATCCATTCAGGGAGTCTGCCACCTGTGCCGGGACTATCTTTCATGCCACGCACCTGCCGTTGACCACCCGGTTCCTGGCTATCTACCTGCTGACCCAGCGCAAGAGCGGTCTCTCGGAATTGCAGCTGTCTCGGGATCTCGGCGCTGCTGATAACGCAGCCTGGAAGCTCAAACACAAGGTGCTGCAGGTCATGCACGATCACAACCAGACAGAGAAGCTCAGCGGCCGTATCGAGATTGATGACGCCTATCTGGGCGGCGGAACGGTCGGGAAAACCGGGTCGTGGTGCCGAGCATAAATTCCCCTTTGTCGCTGCGGTGCAAACCTATGGCGAGGGCCACCCGATGCGGGTTCAGCTTCGCCGTGTGAGTGGCTTTACACTGACCGAGGTGCGTCGTTATGCCCAGCAGGCCATTGCGCCAGGGAGCCAATTGGCAGCGGTGGTCTCAACTGTTTCAGGGCCTCTGACACGAGCGCCATGTCACTGGGGCGACCGTGCCAGCATGTCCGTCGTTACGATCTCAAAGCCATGCTCTCTCGGTTCCCGACGGTCGCCGCCTATGCCTTTCCGCCTTTTAAAGATAGCTGACTCTTATGCGTAGTCAGGTGATGTTTTGACCTGGACGTCCTCAACGATCGTGGGTTATCGTTGGGGTGGGTAAACAACCCCTTAAACAGAGCCGCATTGAGGGGCGCAGGTCAAAACGTCGTGCCTAAAAAGCTGTTCGATCACAAAATGGGGAATGTGAATGAAGATTGTACGAGTACAGGACATCATTGGTACCGAGCGTGAGGTAAGCGACAAGCAATGGACCAGTCGCCGCCTGCTGCTGAAGAAAGACGGCATGGGTTTCTCCTTCCACAGACCATTATCAAGGCCGGCTCTGAGCACACATTCTGGTACAAACATCACCTGGAAGCGGTTTATTGCGTTGCTGGCAACGGTCGCATCAAGGACCTTGTCACCGGCGAAGTCCATGAGATTACGGACGGCACTCTGTACGCCTTGGACAAAAATGATCGGCACACGCTCTATGGCGGAACCGAAGACATGCGCCTGATCTGCTCCTTCAACCCACCGGTCACCGGCGGTGAGGTTCACGACGAGGACGGTGCCTATATAGCGGATACCAGCGAAGGCTGATCCGTTTTTTCCATGGCTAAACAATAAGTTACAGCCACTCTGCCGATGCTAGCCATTGCTTCATGTCCGGCTCACTGGCCATCTTTCGCCTTGGCCCGCGACACACCCTCGCGCTGGCCATGGTGATCGGCGTTACCGGCCGGGGCCTGGACCCAACCCCCTTCTCGACCAGCTCGGCTACCTGAGCGATTAAGCTATTCGCAGCATTCTCCCTAAACTGTTCGCCGTCTTCAATGTAGCCCCGGACTGTTGCATCATGCTTCCAGCCACCCTGACCCTTGATCTGTGCGAAATCCACTTTTTCTCGAGCGGCAGCGGTGGATAGACCGCGCCGAAAGCTGTGACTGCTCAGGGTTGGAGCGAAGTCCAGGCCGCAGGTTTTGCCCAGTGTCTTCAGGACACGGTTCACCGACCCGCCCGAGAGGGGTTGAGGTTGTAACTGATCCCAGCGGTTGACGGCTCGAAAGACGGGGCCTTCGTGAGTGCCTGCATGCTTCAGCCAGTCGTCGAGGGCCTTGACCGGGAAGACTGGCTCGCTGCTCCGAGGCAGGGCCCGTGTCAGCCCATCACCTTGTTGATCCGTCTTCGAGCGCGGCAGAGTCATCCACCACCAGCGCCGGTACGGGGCAACCTTTACAAAAATTTGTGGAGCCATGGATGTCGGAAGACAAGCGATTTAAGATGGCTCAATCGCTTCTTTGGAAAGGCCACTGAAGCCTGGGCCAACTCCCGATCTCAGCATGCCTCCAACGGCGCATAGGCAAGAACGAGCCACTTAGCTCCCTCATCAAAGTTCACCTGTACCCGGGTATGATGGCCAGAACCCTCGGAGTTCATCACGATACCCTCGCCAAACTTGGGATGGCGTACCCGCTGGCCCAGGCTGAAACCCGTGCCAACGTCTGGTTCCTGGCTGAACAGGCTTTCGTTTGGCCGGGCTACCATGGCTGGCCGGCTGACCGTGTTTCGCAACCGCACCTCCTGAATGCAGTCACCCGGAATTTCACGAACGAAGCGGGACAGCGCGTGGAATTTCTCCTGGCCATACAAGCGGCGGGATTCGGCGTAAGTGAGCACCAGCTTTTGCATTGCCCGGGTAATGCCCACGTAAGCCAGACGGCGCTCTTCTTCCATTCTTCCCGGCTCCTCCAGCGACATGCTGTGAGGGAACAAACCTTCCTCTACACCGGCCAGGAACACCAGCGGGAACTCCAGACCCTTGGCTGAATGCAGCGTCATCAATTGGACACAGTCTTCGTTGGCTTCCGCCTGGGTCTCACCCGCATCCAGCGCCGCCTGGGCGATAAATTCCGACAGCGGATCAACTCCCTCCTCCACTTCAAAGCCCGACAGTGCGTTCACCAGTTCGTCCAGGTTCTCTGCCCGAGCCTGGCCTTTTTCTCCCTTCTCGTTAGCGTGATAATCCCTGAGGCCGCTCAGTTCCAGGGTTGTCTTCATCAACCCATGTAAGGAAGCGTCGTCCACCATTTCCGTCAGGCGTTCAATGATGCCCATGAAGGATTGCAAACCGGTTTTGGCCCGCCCTTTAACCTGTCCGGCTTCCAGCAACCGCTCGGCAGACTCCCACAGGGAAATACTGCGCTCGGTGGCAAACGCCCGCATGTCGGCCAGGCTCTTGGCACCAATACCGCGAGCCGGAATGTTCACCACCCGTTCGAAGGCAGCATCATCACGGCGATAGTGCACCAGGCGCAGGTAGGCGATGGCATTGCGGATTTCCTGGCGATCATAGAATTTCAGGCCGCCGTAAACGCGGTAGGGAATGCCCTGGCGAATCAGGGACTCCTCCAGCACCCGGGACTGGGCATTGGAACGATAGAGAATCGCCGACTCGCTGCGCAGGTTGCCCTCACTGACCCAACTGCTGATGGTGTCGGCAATATAGTTGGCTTCGTCCTGCTCGTTGAACGCCGCGTACAGGCTTATCGGTTCGCCGTCGACACCGTCAGTCCAGAGTTCCTTCCCAAGCCGGCCGACGTTATTGGCGATTACAGCGTTGGCTGCTTTCAGGATCAGCTGGGTGGAACGATAGTTCTGCTCCAACCGTACCAGCCGGGCATTGGGAAAATCCCGCTGATACTGCTGGATGTTCTCGATTTTCGCGCCCCGCCAGCCGTAGATGGACTGGTCGTCGTCCCCCACCACCGTCAGCGGCACCCGATTCCCTGCCAGAATCTGGAGCCAGGCGTATTGGATGGTGTTGGTATCCTGGAACTCGTCTACCAGTATCTGCTGGAAGCGGCTCTGGTAGTGGCTCAACAGCTCTGGGCGATAGAGCCACAGCTCATGAGAGCGCAGCAACAACTCTCCGAAATCCACCAGGCCGCTCAGATTGCAGAGCTTCTCGTACTGGCGATAAACCGTCAGCATGGTCGAGGTAAAATGGTCGCCCGGATTCTCCTGGATATGCTCCGCCCGCAGCCCTTCATCCTTCTGGCCATTGATAAACCACTGCGCCTGCTTCGGCGGCCAGCGGCTTTCATCAATCTGTAGCTCCCGCATCACCCGCTTGATCAAACGCAACTGGTCATCGCTGTCCAGCACCTGGAAGTTCTCCGGCAGGCCTGCGTCCTGGTAATGGGCCCTGAGCAGTCGGTGTGCAATACCGTGAAACGTGCCAAACCAGAGGCCACGGGCCGGAATGTGCATCATCTGCTCGATGCGATAACGCATCTCCTTGGCCGCCTTATTGGTAAAGGTCACCGCCAGGATGCCCGTGGGCGGTACTTTGTCCACCTGCATCAGCCAGGCGATTCGGTGCACCAACACCCGGGTCTTGCCACTGCCCGCACCCGCCAGCACCAGCAAATGGTCGTTCTGGGCAGTGACTGCCTCGCGCTGGGCGTCGTTGAGGGCGTCGATAATGTGGGAGACATCCATAGAGATCCGGTCGCTACTGGTTAAATGAACAGGTGCAGAATTATAACAGGAGAAAGGAGGGTTTGCCGGATGTGGGTTTGATGGAGCTGGCTTGTCGGATTACGGCTTTGCCTAATCCGACCTACGATTTATTTATGCGCGTACCTGTCGGGTGGCGATACAGAAAATGTGAACACTGTTTATGAAACTGGCGTCAACTTGGGTATACTCCCCGCCGCGGGTTGCCCGGAAGAACCTTTTGTTCCTCCGCTGGCCACCGTTTTCCCGCACCAGACAAATTGCAGGGGCAAGACATAAGTCCCCTGAAGCCAGGAAGGCGCCCGCATCTTGCGACCAGACATCAAAGGAGATGATGTACGATGTACTCCGTATACCGAAGCACTACCCGCGTTACCCTTACTTCCCTTGCACTGACCGCCACCCTGTCGTTTCCCGCCACAGCCGATGACAGCCAGCGTATTGACCAGCTGGAACAACGGCTGGATTCCATGCAGAAGCAGATGACCGAATCGAGCCTGGAAAAGGTTCGCCTGAACGGTTTTTTCAGCACCGGCTATACCCGCGCCAATAACGACGCAGGTTACGACGAGGCGACGGAACAGTCCGACCTGGAGACCCTGAGCCTGTTCGGCCTGCAAAGCACTTTTGCCCTTGGCCGCAATACCAATGCGGTCTTGCAGTTGGTGTCCCGTGGTAGCGAAGACTGGGACACGGAACTGGAGTGGGGCTATCTGCGCCACCAATTCGCCAATGGCTCCGAACTGCGCGCCGGTAAAATGCGCCTGCCGTTGTTCATGGAATCCGAAACGCTGGAAATCGGCTACGGTCAGCCGTGGGCACGCCCGCCCGAAGCCGTTTACGACCCAGTGCCGGTTCGTAGCTACCTGGGCGCCGATGCTGCCTACACACTGAACCTGTCAGGTTCTTCTATCCAGGCCCGCGCCTTTGCCGGCCATCTCGACGATGATGCCGCATCCCTGGGGCAGACCGTGAGTGTAGAGTTGCGCAACATCACCGGCCTGACCGCCAACTGGACCAACTACCTGTGGACCTTCCGTGGTGTTTACGCCCATGCAGAAGCCACCATCGGCGGAACACCAGCTCTGGGTGACGAAGAGAAAACAGAGTTCATGGGGCTCGGCCTGTCCTACGACGATGGCAACTGGCTGTTGATGTCGGAACTGACCCGCGTTGAGGTAGAGGGCTTTTACCAGGACACCGACTCTGCCTACATCACCCTCGGCTATCGGGTGAAGGAAGTCACGCCTTATGTAACGGCCTCGTGGGTCGAAAGCCAGGACAACTATGAGCGCGACGGCACTCCACTTGAAGTTCTGGACGTACGCCGCCAGGCCTACAGCCTGGGATTCCGCTGGGACATGACCACCTCGGTAGCCATGAAGGTGGACTGGACCCACGCCCGGGGCTTTGGCAAGACCACTGGGGGCCTGATTGGCAACCAGTTGGATGCCCTGGCTGGGAATCCCGGCGGCCGATTCGACAGCACCGACGTATACACCGTCCGGCTTGATGCCGCATTTTGATCAGGAGGGACACCATGGCGATTCGACGCGTATCCGTGCCCACATTGCTCATCGCGTTGTGCCTGTTGAGCAGCGTCACCCGGGCAGAACTGGTAATCATCGGCCACCACGGTGGCCCGGATTCCATCACCGTGCAGCAGGTGAAGGACATCTACCTGAACCGCAGCTCACGAATGCCTGACGGCCAGCGCGTGGTCGCGTTCCAGCTTCCAGCGGGCAACAGCATGCGGGATGAGTTCAATGACCTGATCACCGAGCGCAATGACGCCTGGCTGAAGTCGTTCTGGTCGCGGCAGGTTCTGACCGGAAAGGGCCATCCGCCGAGGGAGGTATCCTCGGCGAACAGTATGAAGAGCGTGGTGTCATCCACTCTGGGCAGTATCGGCTATCTCGATTCCACCCTGGTGGATGACTCCGTGAAGGTCCTGTTGACGCCGGAACCTTAAAACCCGCGCGGAACGGTCTGGGCCTCAACGAATTCGAACAGGCCTTCCAGACCACCTTCGCGGCCGGTGCCGGACGCCTTCATGCCACCGAACGGCGCTTCCGGCGTGGGCCCGGTACCGGTGTTCCAGCCGCAATGGCCGAAACGCAGCCCGGCGGCCACCCGCTGGGCGCGTTCAGCGTCGGCGGTGAACACGTAGGATGCCAGGCCGAATTCGGTGTCGTTACCGGCGTCGATGACTTCTTCCTCAGTGCGGAAGGTCGCCATCGGCACCAGCGGACCGAAGGTTTCCTCACGGGAACAGCACATATCCCGGGTAACACCGGAAATAACCGTCGGTGGGAAGAACAGGTGGCCATCGCCAAGGTCTGCAGGCTTCTTGCCGGCCACCAGTTCACCGCCCCGCTCCATGGCGTCCTCCACGTGGCGCTTTACTTTGTCGAATCCGGCCTTGTTGATCAGCGGGCCAAGGTCAACGTCTTCCGTCAAACCATTACCCACGGTCATGCCATTGACCCGGTCTGCGAGTTTCTTGCCGAAGTCATCCACCACTTTCTCGTGAACGAAAATTCGGTTGGCACAGACACAGGTTTGCCCGCCGCCCCGGAATTTGTTGGCAATCAGATTATCGGCGGCAGCATCGAGGTCAGCATCGTCAAAGACGATAAACGGCGCGTTGCCACCCAGCTCCAAAGCGAGTTTCTTGACCTGATCTGCCGTATCCAGTATCAGCTTGCGGCCCACTTCGGTAGAGCCGGTGAAGCTGAGCATGGGCACGTCGGGGCTTTCGCACAACACCTTGCCGATCACACTGGCCTTGCCCATAACCAGGTTGACCATGCCGTCTGGCAGGTCGACGTGTTTGTCCATCAGCGCGAACAGCGCAATCATCGTCAGCGGCGTCTCGCTGGCCGGCTTGATCACCGACGGACACCCGGCCGCCAGGGCGGCGGACAACTTCTTGGCGATCATGCCAATGGGAAAGTTCCAGGGCGTGATCAGGCCTGCCACACCAATCGGGCGATAATGCACGGTCCAGGTACAGTCCTTGGGCTTTTCCGCCAGGGTATGAGCGTCCAGAGCCTGGATATGTTTGGAGCAATAATCGAAGAACCCGGCGGCGTAATCCACCTCGCCCTGAGCTTCCTTCAACGGCTTGCCATGTTCCATGCAGAGGATACGGCCCACTTCCTCTTTATTGGCCTTGAGCGCATCACGAATATCTTCCAGCCACTTGCGACGGGTTTCGATGGAATAGGGACTGGTTAAACGAAGCGCAGACTTGCCCGCTTCAACTGCCTTGTACACTTCACTTTCAGACATCGATGCCACACTGGCAACCACCTCACCCGTGGCCGGGTTATAGACATCGAAGGTGTTACCGTCCGGCGATTCAGACCAGCGACCGCCGATGTAGCCAGTCAGCTTGGGAAGCAGTGGTGACTCGATCATCTCGGCTCCTTTTTGCAATGTTCTCGGAATGTATAAATTGGGGTTTGCGTCAGTGTGATATGTCTCTCATAGTGGATGCAGAAACCGCCACTGTAAAGTCAGACCATGGTGTTTTGACCAGCGCCGGCGGGGGCCTATACTCGAACCATGTCATTATCAGGAGGCAGGAACATGAAGGCGTTTTTTCATCCCTCTCAGGATCAGCATCTTCCGAAGACCTATTTCACTCGCGGCCAGATGCGTCAGCCCCAGGAAGTTCCTGATCGTACCGAACAAATGCTGGAAGGGCTGAAGGCCATGGGTATTCCGGTATTGCAGC
Source organism: Marinobacter sp. V34 (assembly GCF_055524115.1). Taxonomy (NCBI): domain Bacteria; kingdom Pseudomonadati; phylum Pseudomonadota; class Gammaproteobacteria; order Pseudomonadales; family Marinobacteraceae; genus Marinobacter; species Marinobacter sp. V34. Next base: position 9,441 of record NZ_JBUPZY010000015.1, read on the forward strand.
CGGCAGACCAGGGTGCCGGGGCGATTTCAAAGGTACATGATTTGGGTTATTTGCGCTTTTTGGAGTCTGCCCACCGGCGTTGGTCGAAAATGGAAGACTGGGGTGACGAAGTGATTTCCAATATCTTCGTTCGATCACCGAATGCCCTCAAAGGCATCCTCGCCGAAGCCGCCCGCTACCAGGCCGATGGCAGTTGCCCCATCGGGGAGAACACCTGGGACGCGGCCTACTGGTCTGCCCAGACGGCACTCGGCGCTGCAGATGCCCTGGTTGCCGGTGAGCGCCATGCCTACGCGGTTTGTCGCCCACCGGGCCACCACGCTCGAAAGGACGCCGCCGGCGGCTTCTGCTACCTCAACAATGCCGCCATTGCCGCAGAACACTTGAAACCCCGTTATCCCAGGATTGCCATCCTGGACACCGACATGCACCACGGCCAGGGTATCCAGGAAATCTTCTACGACCGCAGCGATGTTCTCTATGTCTCGATTCATGGTGACCCCACCAACTTCTACCCGGTGGTCACTGGCTATGAAGATGAGCGTGGTGAAGGAGAGGGTCTTGGCTACAACATCAACCTGCCGATGCCCCATGGCTCCTCGGAGGAAGATTTTTTCGACAAACTGGACGAGGCACTGGCATCCATTCGACTGTTCCAACCAGACGTTCTGATACTTACCTTGGGATTCGACATCTACCACAACGACCCCCAGGCCAAGGTATCTGTCTCCACGGAAGGCTTCTGTCGCCTCGGTTCCGATATCCGTCGCACAGGCCTTCCCACCCTGGTTGTGCAGGAAGGCGGTTATGACCTTGATGCTCTCAGCGCTAACGTGCAGCAGTTCTTCAAGGGGCTGGAAGGGTAACCATCAGTTCGCCGGGGCATACACCTTGATATTGGTGTGGCCCTCGGCTTTCAGATGACAGGCGTGCATGCGGCTCATAGTGCCGCGATCACAGTACAGCAGGTACTGCTTGTCGCCCGGCATAGACTGGATTCGCTCATTCAGCTCGTAGAATGGAATCTCCAACACCTGATTGCTGGTGAGGTGAAGCGGTGACTGCTCACCTTCCGAAGGGTGGCGCACGTCAATAATTACATCGTTTACAGCCGGTGTATGTACAAGTTCCACCTCTTCTGGCGTCTGGGTGGTCTCCAGAAGGCGGTTGACCGGTGTGTCCTGACGGCTGGCGATGGCCTGCTCCAGAACCCGGGCGTCCATAGCGGCCTCATCTTCCTCCACCCGATGAAGCTTGGCGCGGGTAGCCGGTTTACGGGAAATCACACCGCAGTATTCCGGCATGATGCGAGCAAACGGCTCGGTACCGATGTCCCGGGCGATGTTGATAATGGCTTCCTTGTCCATGGAAATCAGTGGCCGCAGTACCACCTCGTTGCTGGCCCGGTCCACCACGTTGAGGTTGGATAACGTCTGGCTGGACACCTGTGCCACTGCATCACCGGTCACCAGGCCCGAGGCATTATTGGCGGCAGCAATTTCGGAAGCGGCTTTCAGCATCTGGCGCTTGAGTACCACCCCCCAGTGGCGATGGTTAACCGAACGCATGATTTCAGCCACCACGCCTTCAAAGGGCACAGAAATGAACTTGGCGCCGTGGGAGGCGCCGTAACGATCCCACAGGTAATGCACCACCTGGCGCACGCCAATCTCATGGGCGGGACCACCCAGGCTGAAAAACAGGAAATGAGAGCGAAGCCCCCGACGCATCATCAGGTAGGCCGCCACCGATGAGTCATAACCACCTGAAACCAGGGTCATCACCGTTTCCACCGCGCCCAACGGGTAGCCGCCCGCACCGCGGTGTTTGCGGTGGGCAATGTGATAATGGTCCTCGTTGACCTCAAGACGCACTTCAATATCCGGGTTGCGGAGGTTTACGCCCTTGGGCTCGGAGGTTTCAAAAAGGGCGGCTCCGACAAAACGCTCCAGATCAATCGAGCGAAACCCGTGATTACCGTGGCGGCGGACCCGAACCGCAAACGTTTTGCCACGGATACGGTCTGCATATGCTGCCACCGCCTGCTCCGCCACGTCGTCCATACTTATCCACGGAAATACACCTATTTCCTGGATGGTCGAAATACCCGGAATGCGACACAACTCTTCAATCACTGGGCCCGCCAGACCGCGCCCATCAGGGATGGCCACATCAACCCGGTCCCAGGAGCCCTCAACGTGAATATCGTTGTCCAGACGTGCCAGGAGTTTGCGTATATTCTGCCGCAGGTGCCGCATCTGTTGCCGGCGAACGGGTTTACTCTTGATGGCCACTTCAGCGGCGGGGCGTATAAGGAGTTTCATAAATCGGACGTCTGTCGGGTAGCGTAATTACAGTAAAGCGCTTAGTGTAACGGTTTCACGGTTTGCCTCAAAATCGGGCATTCCCGAGACCCGCTATACTGAAACAAAAAAGGAACGCCCTATCACCTTGGGCCCGCAGCACATTCAGGAGTTTCTCCGTTCATGACCGAATCCACCATCAATGCCCTGGTCTCTCCAGAAGGCAGCCTGGAAATCCTCTCCAACTTCGAAGTCAACCGACTTAAGGACAAAAGCGAAGGGGGCCTGTACCGGCTATTCCGGCAATGCGCTCTGGCCGTGCTCAATACGGGCGTTGAAACCGACGACGGTAAAACCCTGATGGAAGCCCACGCCGACTTTGACGTTCGCCTGATTCCACAACCACGCGGCCTCAAACTGGAACTGGTCAATGCGCCGGCCCATGCGTTTGTGGACGGGCAGATGTTGCGCGCCATTCGGGAACATCTGTTTTCGGTATTGCGGGATATCATTTATTCCTATTCCATCCCCGAGTCCGCAGAGGGACTGCGCCGGGACGACCCTGAGGGCATCACCAACCTGATTTTTCACATTCTCCGCAACGCCCGCGTGCTGCAGGCAGGGCGTCATCCGGACCTGGTGGTGTGTTGGGGTGGCCACTCCATCAACGAGCGCGAATATCAGTACAGCAAGGAAGTGGGCCACCAGTTAGGCCTGCGCGGGCTGAGCATTTGCACCGGTTGTGGCCCTGGCGCCATGAAAGGCCCAATGAAAGGCGCCACCATTGGCCACGCCAAACAGCGGGTGAAAAACGGCCGCTACATTGGCCTGACGGAACCGGGCATCATTGGTGCCGAAGCGCCGAACCCTATTGTTAACGAGCTGGTGATCATGCCAGATATCGAGAAACGCCTCGAAGCCTTCGTTCGGACGGGCCACGGCGTGATTGTGTTCCCCGGTGGTGTGGGTACAGCCGAGGAAATTCTCTACCTGCTCGGCATCCTGTTGCACCCGGACAACGCCGACCTGCCCTTCCCGGTCGTCTTTACCGGCCAACAGGAAAATGCGGAATACTTTGAGATGATCGACCAGTTCATTCGCAATGCACTGGGCGATGAAGCCGCCAGCAAGTACGAAATCATCATCGACGACCCGGACAAAGTCGCCCGCACGATGAAACAGGGCATGAAGGACGTAGAGACCTTCCGCCGGGCCATGCAGGACGCCTACTATTTCAACTGGATGCTGAAGATCGACCCGGTGTTCCAGATGCCGTTCGAGCCCACCCACAAAAGTATGCGGGCATTGTCGCTGCACCGGGAGCAGCCGGTTCACCTGATTGCCGCCAACCTGCGCAAGGCGTTCAGTGGCATCGTCGCCGGCAACGTCAAGGAAAGTGGCATACGCCACGTGCAGGCCAAAGGGCCGTTTGAAATCTCTGGCGACCCGGAGCTACTGGCGCCCCTGGAAGCGATGCTGAAAGAGTTCGTAGCCCAGGACCGGATGAAACTGCCCGGTTCCGGCGCTTACGAACCCAGTTACCGGATTGTCAGCGAAGCAACGCCTGCCATGCCCTGACGATGATGGGGATTATTCCCCACCACCCGCCGGAAGGCTGGCGTAGTAGGCGGCCAGGTTGGCAATGTCTTCCTCACTGAGGCCCGCCGCCTGGCCTTGCATGATGGCGGCCTGGCCGCCGTTACGTTGCTTGTTTTTGTACGCCTTGAGCGACGACGCCAGATACTGCTCGTTCTGTCCTGCCAGGTTGGGGTAACCCGGAATGGCCGCAATGCCATTCTTGCCATGGCAGGCTGCGCACACGGCGGCCTTGGCTTTGCCGGCCTCAGCATCACCAGCGGCGATCGTAACGGCGGGAGCGGCAGCCCCCAACGCAAACAGGGCGGCCAGGGTGTGGTATTTCAGTCTCATTGGTTTTACCCTCTCATCGTTTTATAGCCCGACAGGACCCTGCCGGTGCGCAAGTTGCGTGAATTTATAGCACAGCAAGAACAAAGCTCAAATGTGATGGATCAATAATCACCCCATTCGATGCGGAGAAGTCGACATGTCCATTCAGGTTCAGGAAATCGCGTGCAGGGAAGGCAACATCGGTCTGGTCACTCTGGATACCCCTGCCACCCTGAACGCTCTGTCCGCGTCGATGATTCACGAGATCCAGGCGGTACTGGATCAGTGGGCCGAAGCCGACCACATCAGCCTGGTTATTTTCCGCGGCGCCGGTGAACGTGCGTTCTGCGCGGGCGGCAATATCCGCGAACTCTATGGTGCCCTGTCCGGCGACGAAGACCCAGACGCACCGGCCGAGTTTTTTGCCCGCGAGTATCGCCTGGATTACACCATTCATTGCTTTCCCAAGCCGGTGATCGCCATCGGCCACGGAGTGGTGATGGGCGGTGGTCTCGGCATTTTCTCCGCCTGCCGTTACCGTCTGGTAACGCCCGATGTCACATTGGCCATGCCGGAAATCACCATAGGCCTGTTTCCCGATGTCGGTGCAAGCTGGTTTCTTAATCGTCTTCCAGGCCGCATTGGTTTGTTTATGGGTCTGACCGGAGCCCGGCTGAACGTCTCTGATGCTTTAAGGGTCGGCCTGGCTGACATGGCCATTCTGCCAGACCAGGTGGATTCACTGATCGAGCGGTTGAAGGAGGAGCGCTGGACCGGTGAATCAGCGGCTGATGACAACCGTCTGTTTCGGCTCGTCAAGCAACTTGAGCATCCGGATTACAGGGCGCTGCCAACCAGTGAGTTGGCGCGGCATGAGCAGGACATCGCCAGGCTCAGCGCAGGCGATGAGCTACCGGCCATAGTTGAAAGCCTCCTGGCGGCGGAGATTGACAGCGACTGGTGGCAAGGCTGCATGAAAAACCTTCGTGGTGGTTGTCCGGTTACTGCCTGGCTGGTCTGGACCCAGCTAAAGAAGGCGCAGCAAATGTCACTGAAGGACGTATTCCGGATGGAATACACCATGGCCGCCCGCTGCACCCGGCGACCAGATTTGCGGGAAGGTATCAGGGCCAGGCTGATCGACAAGGATCACAAGCCGGCCTGGTCATTCCCGACCGTCAGGGACGTGCCTGATGCTGTCATTGAAGAACACTTCGAACCGGAACTGGACGATAGCAACGACCCCATGGCGCTGCTCTGAACGGGCGGCAAGCCCGCGTTCAGAGCTCGGCGCCGGCCTGGATCAGCAACATCTCGATATCCCGGTTGTTGCTGGCACGCGCCAAATCCAGCGCCGTCCGCCCATCGCTACCGCGATAGTTAACGTCGGCACCCGCCGCCAGCAGCATCTCGGCGGTCAGTAAATCCCCACCGTCAACAATGTGCATCAGCAGCGAATGACCGTCCTGATTCACATTGACATTCGCCCCGGCGGCCAACAGAACTTTCACTACGGAAAGATGACCGTTACGGGCGGCAAGGATCACCGGCGTTGCACCCTCACCGTCCGACGCATTCACGCCGGCGCCGGCAGACAACAACAGCTGCACGATCCGCCGGTGGCCATCTCCTGAAGCGATCATCAGTGGCGTTACGCCACTCGCCGTCGCCAGGTCCGGCGCTGCACCTTCGCTGAGCAAGAACCAGACAATTCGGTCCTCGCCCGCCCTGACCGCAGCCGAGAGCGGTGTACCGGCCTCGGTCAGTGTATTCAAAGACATGCCAGAGGCTGCAAGCGACTCGGTCCGTTCAAGGTTTCCGTTGCTAACCGCCGCCATCAGGGGCGTATCCGCCACCGACGCGCGACGCGGTTCGAGATTGGATGGATCTGTGCCGGTCGCGCACGCCGTCATCAGCGCGCTTGTGATCAGGACAGCCAGAAATCTCACGAGAATAGTGCCGGTTCCCTGGGCCATGGTGATTCAGTCTCTGTTGATTTATTTTTGCGGATATTCTGGTCAGTCGCGGGCGGCAATGAAAGCGAGCGGTTCACAAGTCGGGCCGGTTCTGCAAAATATCGACCACCAACGAGCGCACTTCCGCTTCGCCTGCCTCCCGGCCCCTGCACTCCCCCTTCGCCTGCAACTCGGGCCACGACCAGCCCTGCAGCACGGCCCTGGCCCAAAGGGAGCGCGAACGCTCCGCAGCCAACACGCCGATTACACCTGCCTGCAATGACAGCTTTCTCAGTACCGGCAGGGCCAGATCGAAGCCCCGATAGCCATTGGCAAAACTGTGCAGATCCCTGAAATCATCCTCATTGAGCGGTCTGCCAGCGGGAAGGCTGCAGGTTACCCGCAGAATCAATTCCGGCTCAGCGTCCATCCAGTTGCGCGGCACAAGGGTGAGCCAGTGCTCCGCCAACCTGCGACGCAAGTGATCCGTGAGCGCCTTACCATGCGCAGACGCTCCAGTGAGCAACTGCAGGGGATACTCTCCGCTGCTGGCTTCGCGCTTCAGGCCCAGCCGCACTGGCTCCAACCCGCACCGCTGCCAGAACGACAACAGCCCTGCGTTACCGCCGAAACTGGTACCGATACCGTCCAGCCCCTGCTTGCGTGCATAGTCGCTTGCAGCCGCCACCAGTGTCTGCCCCAGACCTTCACCGCGAACCTCGGCACTCACGGCAACTCGGACAATGCGCAACAGGCGCTGGCAGGCTGCCTCGGCAAATCCACTGTGGGTCGCCAGGGACTGGGGCAAGAGATGCCCCCGCAGGCGGCGCTTGCCCAACATGACCTGCTCTGCAAGCACGCTGTCCAGCCCCCCTTCCACCGTCGCCCATAGCACGCCGACCAGGACGCCACCGCGTGTCAGGCGCCAACTCACAACGGCAGGGTCGTCCATCCACTGGCGCAAGTCGCCGGGAGAGGTACGGTAGTGGGCATCCACCAGCAAACCGAAGGCTTCCTCCAATTCGCTGTCTTCTGCGGTACCCGGGTTCCAGCGTTCAACGGCGATATCCACATCGTCATGACTGACTGCAGGCGCCTGGGCATCCAACAAAAACATCCGACGCGTTAATGGCTCCAGGGGATCAGAGGCCGACCACCGTATGGGCGTGGAAAGCGATGTATTGCGCCAATGAGGCGTTTCAGCATCCAGCACCGAGCGAAACCGGATGGCAAAGCCCCTACCGGAACCTTCATAACCATGCACCGTGGAAGCGTAAATCACCCTTGGCCAGCCCAGCAAAATCTGCTTCAGCAGGTCTGCCGGTATGGCGGCGGCTTCGTCCACCATCACCACCTCCGCCTCCGGCTTTTCAGCAAGCAGCCGATCCAGGGGCCAGTATTCCAGCCTCCCCTGATCGCCTACCACAACATCGTCCGTGCCCATGTCAGAGTCAGAGTCAGACGCCCGCCCGCAGGCCAGGCGGGCGTGGTGAAACAGCGTCTTCACCGCATCCGGCCCTGGCGCTGTCACAATCACACGCCGACGCCCTTCATACAGAAGACGAACCGCCGCCAGGCCCAGCGCCGCAGACTTTCCCCGCCCCCGGTCCGCGGTGACCACCAACGGCCGCCGACGACGCCCCAGCCCCGTTCGGACAACCTCCTCCACAAGCGCACGCTGATCAGCGGTGGCGCCTACCCGAAAGGCATCGCGCGGCGACACAATCGGTGGTAGTGGGGGCTGAGGGTCCACAGAGGGGTTGATACGGACAACATCAGAATCAGCGGATACAACACTGGCCAAACGGCCAGCAAACGGGTGATGGCTTGCTCCATCGAGACCAGTACGCTGATAGTCCGGATCATCAAAACCGGCCCACTCTTCCAGCGTCGGCATCAACCAGAAAAACAGACCACCGGCCGCAAGGGTTCCCGACAACGCCGCAAAACCGTCCGGCGGATTCCCGCGCCAGCCATCCCAGACCACGCAAGCCAGCTCCTGCCCCAGCCAGCGCCGACCCTCGACCGGTTTAATGGCCGTCAATGACGCTTCAGGTTGATCATCAATCGGCCCGGTCCAAACCCCGGGAGCAACCGACAGCACAGGGAGCAGCGCTCGCAACCACGCAAGAGATGAGTCCCGCTCGCCTTCCAGAACTACTAGCCGCCGATGCCCCGCAGCCCGCAATCCGGCTTGCAGTGTCTGCCACCCGGCCAGATCAGGCCCGCTCAACCCGGTTTGGTCAACCATTCACTCAGCTCAAATCCACGGAATGGCGCTTGAGGTCTTCCAGCTTCGAATACTTCAGCGCCGAACGATGAGTGGCCCGCAGTTTTACACGGGGCGCACTATCGGCCTCAAATGCCTCCTGCCAGCGGGAGGCACACAAGCACCAGGAATCCCCCTCTTTCAACCCCGGGAAGCCAAACTCAGGCCGCGGCGTACTGAGGTCGTTACCCTGAGCACTGGAATATTCCAGAAAAACATCAGTGACAACGACACAGACAACATGAGCCCCCAGATCATCCGGGCCGGTGTTACAACACCCATCCCGATAAAAACCGGTTTCCGGATCCGTACCACAAATTTCCAACTTCTCACCCAGCACGTTCACCGGTTCTGCAGTTGTAGCCATAACATCATTCTCCAAATTCAGAGGGAGGGTTTGGGGGTTCTCTTCCAAAACTGTGCGGAGCCATGGATGGCGGAGCCCAAGCGCCACATGGATGTGCTTGAGCGTGTTTTGGAAGAGAACCCCCAAACCCTCCTGCACCCAATATGCGGTCAATCCCGACCAGCAGAAAAGCAAAAGTTATCAAGATTATGCGGCACCAGTATCAGCACTACCAGTCGCCGGGTACAATACACAGCATGTCGCCCCCACCCCAAATACCCGAAACCTCCAATCTGCCCGAGTACCTCACTGATGAGCAAAGGGCCATCATCACCGCAGGATTTGAACATGCGGTGATTACCGCCGTTGCCGGCAGCGGAAAAACCTCCACACTGGCCTGGCGCATCCGCTACCTACTCGAGCAAGGACACGACCCAGACCGCATACTGGTGTTGATGTTCAATCGCGCCGCCCGCGTGGATTTTGAGCACAAACTGCAGGAAGTAACCCGCAACCTGGGCCTGGCGACACCTGAAATTCGCACCTACCACGCCATGGGCCTGCGGCTGTACAAACGGTTCGTGCGGGAGGGTTTCCTGCCAGGGTTTTCCGACAAAATCCTCACCGACCAGGAAATCAGCTACCAAGCCTGGCAGCTCACGCGTCGATTGGCCCCCGAGGACCTGGCCGACGAGATCCGCCGTAACAAGAAAGACTTTGTCGAAACCGCCGTCAACTTCATTGACCTAGTAAAAACCACCCTGTCTCCGGTGGACATCGTTTTCGAGGAACTGGGCTACTCCGACAAGCACCGCTACCTGATCGACTTGTTCCACAGCTTTGAACAGTGGCGAAAATCCCAGAGCCGCATCAGCTACGCCGACATGCTTTATGAGCCAGTGATGGCCATCCACCAGAACCCGCCCTTACAGCGCCTGGTCGGCAATAAGATGGACCTGGTACTGGTGGACGAGTATCAGGACACCAATGAAATCCAGCATCTGTTACTGCGATACGTGGCCGGCGACCGGGCGCGAGTCACCGTGGTGGGCGATCCGGACCAGACCATCTACGAATTCCGGGGCGCCAAGCCCGATTTCATTCTCAAGCGCTTCAGTGAAGAATTCGAGAGCCCACTGGAGCAGACCCTGAGCTATACCTTCCGGTATGGTCATCAGGTGGCGCTGCTGGCCAATCATCTGATCTGCCACAACACCGGTCGCAAGGACGTACTTTGCCATTCCCATCCGTCCACACCGGCGACCGGCATCACCCTGCACCAGCAGGAAAACGACAGCGACATCGTCCTTAAACTGCTCCAGCCCATGGACGAGGAGGCTCTTGGCAACACCGCGATCCTGTTCAGGGTTTGGAGCCAGAGCGTACCTATCGAATTGAAACTGCTGGCCCGGCAAGTGCCCTATCGTATCGACGCTGGAAAGGGTGCTCTGTTCAGCCGCGAGGTTCAGGCCATCACCAGCCTGCTGATGGTGGTGTCGGGCCGGATTTGCAACCTGCCGGACGACGACCGGCTTGATGTTGCCCGGCAATTACTGCGCTTCCCCCATGTTGGCCTCAAGGAGCCCGAACTCGAACAACTGGCCCGTTTCCTGGCGGGGTTCGGCGAGGGCTGGCACGAGCGGCTGCTGGCCATGGACTTTGACGCACTGGCACCCATGGCGGCCAAAAAGCTCCGCAAGCTGGGGGAAACATTGGCACAGCTGGAGCGCTTCAAAAGCTCCGTGGCGGACCTGGTTACCCGCTATGCGGAACAAACCGAGCTCTATGAGGGCATTCGCAGCCTGGCCCTGACCCATGAAACCGCGGACGAGCGCATCGAGACCATCCGCGGCTTCCGGCTGTACCTGTCAGGGCTTGATGTCAGCATTGACGGTGCGCTGGAACACCTGAAGGCACTGAAGAAACAGGCGGGCGAAAATCGCCAGGGCGGCGCCTTACTCTCCACCATCCACCGTACCAAGGGCCTGGAGTGGTCGACCGTTATCCTGCCGGGACTGCAGGAGAAATACCTGCCCTACAGCCCCCGGGCACAGGACGATCCCAAGGCCTTCCTGGAGAGTGAACGCCGCCTACTCTATGTGGCCATGACCCGCACGCGGGATCAACTCCACCTGATCACTCGCCCGTTCAGTGAAAAACGGCATCTTGAGGGCGACCAGGGGCCCAGCCGGTTTATGGATGAGCTGTGTTTTCCGTTATCCCGAGAGTTTGGCCGTTGGCTGGACGAACAGGCCACCGGCAGCGCTGCCGCACTGACGGCAAACGTGCCACTGACCTCGACCGGTCTTCGCTATGCACACCTTCAAGGCGTCACACTGCAAACAAACGCGGAAGCAACGACCGAGGAGACGACACCGCTCTGGGCAAGAGCCCGTCTCAGCCACGCCATCTTTGGTGCGGGCTCAGTGACGGGGGAGGACGAACGTTCCTTCGAAGTCGCTTTCGACAACGGTGACACCCTGAATTTCAGCAAGAAAAGTGCCCATCTTTATTTTACCTCCATGTCATCAAAGGCCTGAGTACAATTGCGGACGTAACACTGGCTCTCTTTTTTTGTTTTTTTGAATCCCCTGACTTAAATTTCACGTAAGTACGCAGTAGCAATGCTTTATGCGAAAGTACGACGCGAGTACTTTAAACAACGATAATTGAACAGGAGGTTCTGCATGAACATCGTGCGCCCACTGGCCATTGCGGCCCTGACGACATCCCTGGCGACACCCGCAGTCGCCGAACGCGAGCAAACCATTTACCTGAACCCATTTGCCGGCTTCCAGCTGTTTGACGACAAACGCGACCTGAGTGAAACCGGCACCCTGGGCATTGGTGCGGAATTTCGCTTCCACCCCAACTGGGCCGTGGAAGGCGTTTACTCCAAGGCGGATGCTGATCGCAAATACGTAAGTGGCAGCAGCGACTTCGAAGAATATCGACTGGACGGCCTCTATTACTTTGCCGGCCAGGACGAAGCCTGGAATCCGTACGTGTCGGCCGGTGCCGGCCACGCTGACTTCGGCGACGATGTCCTGAGCTACCAGACCGCCGGCTCCAATCACGACGAGACCCGTGTCAACGTCGGGGCGGGCTTCCGATACAACGTCAGTGACAGCGTTTCCATCCGCGCGGACCTGCGCGAGTTCCATGGCATTGACGAGAGCACCTTCGATACCCAGGCAACCCTTGGCCTGAGCTTTGCCTTCTCTCGCACCGTAGCGGACTCGAAACCCTCACCGCGCAAAGCGGCAGACAGTGACAACGATGGCGTGCCCGATAGCCGCGATCAGTGCCCAGGAACACCTGCTGGCGTGAGCGTCGACAGCAATGGCTGTGAGCGTGACAACGACGGTGACGGCGTTGCCAACAGTATGGACCAGTGCCCCAACACTCCAGCCGGCGCCAGCGTCAACAGCCGCGGCTGTGAGCTGGACAGCGACAACGATGGCGTGGTTAACAGCGCGGACCAGTGCCCCGGCACAACCGCAGGCGCAGACGTGGATGCGATGGGTTGTGAAGGTGTAACAGAAACCGTCGAGACCATTGAGCTGAACGTACAATTCCCAACCAACAGCTCGGTGATCGGCGACGCTTTCGACAATGAAATTCGCCGCGTCGCCAATTTCATGTTTGAGTATCCGGAAACCAACGTGGAAATCGCCGGTCACAGTGACAGCACTGGCGAGGCGGAATACAACCGCTTCCTGTCCCAGCGTCGTGCTGAGGCTGTCGCCACCCGGCTGACCGATGCCCTCGGCATCAGTGCGGATCGTGTGAACGCCGTTGGTTACGGTGAATCCGAACCGGTTGCCAATAACGAGACGGCAGCAGGTCGCGCGGAGAACCGTCGGGTTGAGGCTCGTATTCAGGTTCGTCGTTAAGCAATATTGACCGGAAAATCAAAAAGCCCCGGAAGTACCATTCCGGGGCTTTTTTCATTGGGAGCGATTACGTGGATAGGTTTCAGTACGCAGCATCTTCCACGTAATAGGAATCGGCGTTTCCTTCGGTGATCAGCTCCGCATCCAGCACAATACGGGCAGGTACATGATGGTACATATCGCCCAATGTCCCACCTCGAACGCCGGTATTGGCAAGAGCAATGGCAGAGGCCACCATGGATGGCGGATAGGTGACAGTTGCCTGCACTACCGGATGGTCGTCTTTGATCATACCAATCACATCCTTGGAGCCGCCGCCACCGACCACCAGTTTGATGTCTTCGCGCCCAGCTTCCTCAATGGCTTGCATCACGGCTTTCAACACATCGTCATCACCGGCCCAGACGGCATCCACATCACGATGTTTACGGAGCAGATTCTCCATCACACGCAGCGCCTTCTGAGGCGACCAGTCAGAGGGTTGTGAGTCCAGAATCGTAATATCCGGATGTTGAGCCATGACCTCGTTAAAGGCGTTTACACGTTGGGTGTTGATGGGAATGGGCATGCCTTCGATCACGATGACATTCCCGCTTTCATCCATTTTTTCGGCCATGAACTTGGCAGCTTCCCGGCCCATACCCGCATTGTCCCCTGCCAAAAACACGTTCTGTGCTGTTTTTTCCAGCTCACGATCAACAACCACGGTGTAAATTCCGCTGCTGTAGGCTTCAGAAATCACTTGCTGCAGCGTGGCAGGGTTATGCGGCAGGATCACTAACGCGTCGATCTGCTTAACCATCAGATCCTCTACATCGGCCACCTGCTTGGTGCCGGAGTTAGCCGCGACCACGAAGAATTCCGTGTCCGGATACTTCTTGCCCAGATCATCCGCCGCTTTCTGGGCCCACCATAGCAGGCCGGCGGTCCAGCCATGGTCGGCTGCCGGCACACTGACCCCGATGCGGTACTCCGCCTGGCTGACGGCGAACGGGGTGATAACCAAAGCCCCGATGAGCAGGGCACGTTTGAGGAAGCGAGTAATACCCATAGCAATTTCCCTTCTGTCTTGTTGTTGTGGGCCGGCGCACCACGCGCCGGCTTTATCGGGTGACGTTTGCCACCTTTTCTTGCTGTTACCGGTCCTGTTTGTATTGCATCAAGACCGCGATCAGGATGACTCCACCTTTCACCAAACCCTGCAAGTAGGGAGAAATTCCTAGCATGTTCAACATGTTATTGATAACGCCAAGAATCAGGGCACCAAGAACTGTGCCCCAGATCGAGCCACGGCCACCGGAGAGTGCAGTGCCACCGATGACCACCGCCGCAATGGCATCCAACTCGTAGAACACACCGGCATCACTGGGACTGATGGAATTCAGGCGCGAAGCCAGCATGATGGACGAAAGCCCCACGCAGGCACCGGCAATAACGAACGTCGTGAAGATGATCCGCTGCACACGAATACCGGAGTAACGAGCAACTTGCGGATTGGAGCCAACCGCACACAGGTGCCGCCCGAAAGGCGTATGGGCAAGCAGGATGTGCGCAAGTATGGCAACCAACAGGAACGTCCAGACCGGGATCGGCAATCCGAGAAAATAGCCGCCGCCAATCTCCGGGAACAATGGGTTGGTGGAAACCATTTCGCCCGCATCGGAGAAGTACAACGCCAGCGAGCGATAGATCGACATCGTCGCCAGCGTGGCAATAAAGGGTGTAATACGTCCCCAGGTCACCAGCGCACCATTGATCAGGCCAAACAGCGCACCAGTCAGAATAGCCATCATCAGGCCGACAATAACCCCCTGCACGGGATCAGCGAACTGGTTGATGGTATAAACCAACGCAACGCCCACCAGCGCGACCATTGACCCGACAGACAGGTCAATCCCCGCCGCGATAATCACGAAGGTAACGCCGATAGCGATAATACCGGTGTAGGACACCTGCCTCATGATGTTGGTCAGGTTGCGCAAATCCAGGAAGTATTCGCTGGCAATCGAAGAGATAACCAGCAACACAATGAGTGCAATCAGCGGCGCAAGAATACTGAGATCGATTCCGCTGTTGCGGATACGATCCGAAAGTCGGGCACCGGCGAGTCTGGCCTGGTTCATGATACGATTCCTTGTTGTTCTGTTGGTTCGCGTTCGTGGTCTCGGGCGCCAGCCGCGTAGAGCATGATGTCTTCTTCGTTGATCTGATCGCCACTCAACTGAGCCGCCACCCGCCCCTCGCGAATGACCAGCACGTGATTGCACAATCCGATGATTTCCTCCAGTTCAGAGGAGATGACGATCACCGCTTTGCCTCGGTCAACCAGGCCGCGAATCAGGTAATAAATCTCTCGTTTTGTGTTGACGTCGATACCACGGGTGGGCTCGTCCAGAATCAGAATATCCGGTTCAATATCCAGCAGCTTGGCCAGGTAAACCTTTTGCTGATTACCGCCACTGAGTAAACCAACAGGGGTATCCAGACTGGCGGCTTTGATGGCGAGCTGCGATTGGAACGCTTCGGCTTTCTCCCTTTCTTTTGAGCAACAGATCAGGCCGGAAACGTACTTTTTGAGACTCAGCAGCGTGATGTTCTCGATCAGGTTGAAGTTCATCACCAGGCCCTTGCCCTGGCGATCCTCCGAGAGATACGCCATACCCAGCTCGTGGGCGTCACCAGGTGACTTAATCACGCATTCCCTGCCGTTGATGACCAGCCGGTCGCGGGAATGTCGGCGCAGCCCCATCAGCGCTTCCGCGATCTCGGTGCGGCCCGAACCGACCAGACCAGACAGCCCCAGTACCTGCCCGTGGTGCAACGTCAGGCTCACGCCCTTGACCACACCCGGTACCTGGAGGTTTTTGACGTCCAATGCGGCGGTGGTTGGGTGTGCCTGCTTATCCGGGAAGGTCTGCGACAGCTCCCGGCCCACCATCTTGCGCGCCATATCGTCTTCGTTCAGGGCGCCGACATCGCAGAGCTCTACCTGTTCGCCGTCCCTCATGATGAGTAGGCGCTGGCAGAGATCCTTTACTTCCTTGAGTTTGTGGGAGATAAACAACACCGCCACACCACGTTTCTGCATGGCACGGACGACTTTGAACAGTACGGTGACTTCGCGATCCGTCAGAACGGTCGTGGGTTCATCAAGAATGACTACCCTGGCGTCATTCGTCAGCACCCGGGCCACTTCCACCATCTGCTTCTCGGCGACGCTCAACTCGCCGATGGTGGCATTGGCGTCAAGGCTAACGTCCAGCGACGCAAGCACTTTGGCGGTTTCTTCCCGCATGGTGGTTTTGTCGAGTAGCCCTTTGTGGCGACGCTCCTGCCCCAAAAAGACATTTTCGTAAACCTTCAACGTCGGCACCAGGTTGAATTCCTGAGGAATCATCGCGATACCCATGCGCCGCGAAAGCACAGGGTCCAACTGATCGAAAGATTGCCCCTGAATGTCGATAGTGCCGCTGGTTGGCGTATAGACACCACTGATCAGCTTAAGCAATGTGGACTTACCAGCGCCGTTCTCACCCAATATTCCAAGCACTTCGCCCGGAAAAATATCGAGCGAAATGCCCTTGAGCACCTTGACCGGCCCGAACGACTTGCACAGATGATGAGTTCGAATAACGGGATCACTCATCGCCGCCCCTCCCTATCATTGGTTCCCTGCCTATTGGGGGTGGCAGCGTCGCCCAGGCACCATCGGCCCGGTTGGAGCGCAGCACAGCATCCATGAAATACAATCCATCAACGCCGGTGCGGACATCGGGAAGACCGTGATCAACGTGGCTGCTCAACTGATCGGCCAAACCCTGATAAAGATTCCCGAACGCCTCGATATACCCCTCCGGGTGCCCGCCCGGAATCCTGACACCGCGATTGATGTCGACACCCAACCAGTCATCCCGCCGGGTGATCCGTTGGCGCGGTGCATTCAGCGGCGCATACCAGAGTTCATTGGGGTTCTCCTGAGCCCATTCCAGTGATGCCTGCTCACCGACCACCCGGATACGCAAGCCATTCTCAAATCCCGGCGCGCACTGGCTGGCCCAGAGCATTCCCTTGGCGCCCGAGGTATAGCGCAGCAGTGCGTGTACATTGTCGTCAAGTTGACGGCCTTCAACCATAGCGCCGAGATCGGCGCTGACGGAATCGAGCGTCAAGCCCGAAACAAAGGCGGAAAGCTGGTACGCATGGGTACCAATATCTCCCAGGCAGCCAGCTGCACCGGCACGCTCCGGGTCGAGCCGCCAGTCGGCCTGTTTGTTGTTTCGCCCGGGCGGTTCCGACAACCACTCCTGCACATACTCCACATTGACCATACGCAACGCCCCCAGATCGCCCCGAGCAACCATCACCCGAGCCTGCTGCACCAAGGGATAGCCGACATAGGGGTGGGTCAGGAGAAACTGAACCTTCTTTTCCCGGGCCAACGCTGCAAGAGCAAGCGCCTCGTCGACAGTGACCGTCATCGGCTTTTCGCAGATAACATGTAGACCCGCTTCCAGGCAGGCCTTGGCGGCCTCAAAATGAAGGAAATTCGGGGTGACAATGGCCACAGCCTGAACGCCGTCGTCGCGTCGTGATTCGCCATTGAGCAAATCGGACACACTGGAATAGCAACGGGCCGGATCAACCCTCAATTCTTCGGCAGAGGCGCGATTAACCTCAAGCCGGCTGCTGAATACGCCGGCCTGCAGTTCATAGCGGTCATCCAGTCGGGCGGCATAACGGTGGACGCCACCGATAAAGGCTCCCTGACCACCGCCAATCATGCCAAGTCGAATGCGCTTGGTGATCGTCATGACAGCATTCTCCCTAGTCTTTCAGACCTAACAGTTGACGGTTTTCCGCGTCATCCACACCGGCGTCAGCGAAATCATCGAAAGCGCGGTCGGTCACATGGATGATGTGTTCATTCACAAAGCGCGCACCTTCTGCCGCACCCTGCTCGGGATGCTTCAATGCACATTCCCACTCGATCACCGCCCAACCATCAAAATCGTATTGGGTCAGCCGGGAAAAAATACCCTTGAAGTCCACCTGTCCATCACCCAGTGAACGGAACCGGCCCGCACGTTCCACCCAGGATGAATAACCGCCATAAACCCCCTGCAGGGCAGAAGGATTGAATTCGGCATCTTTGACGTGAAACATGCGGATGCGATCGCGGAAGTGGTCAATGAACGCCAGATAGTCGAGCTGTTGCAGCACGAAGTGCGACGGGTCATAGAGGATGCAGCAGCGCGGATGGTGCTTCGTCGCGTTCAGGAAACGTTCAAAGGTGGCGCCGTCGTGAAGGTCTTCACCTGGATGAATTTCGTAGCAAAGATCAACGCCCGCGTCATCGTAGGCCTCGAGAATTGGCAACCAGCGTTTGGCGAGTTCTTCGAAACCAGCCTCAACCAGCCCCGCTGGCCGCTGCGGCCATGGGTACAGGAACGGCCACAAAAGCGCACCAGAAAAGGTACCGACGGCCCTGAGCCCGAGATTGCGACTGGCTTTGGCGGCCAGCTTCAGTTGATTCACCGCCCAGGCCTGGCGGGCTTCCGGATCGCCCTGGAGATAAGACGGCGCGAAGCCATCGAACAGCGAATCGTAAACTGGATGAACCGCGACCAACTGGCCCTGGAGGTGCGTCGATAATTCGGTAATTACCAGCCCCTGCGCACTGAGCATATGCCGTATGGAATCACAGTACCCCTGATCCTCCGCGGCACGTTCGAGATCAAACAGCCGCTGATCCCAAGTCGGTATCTGAACCCCCTTGAAACCAAGATCCGATGCCCATTTGGCAAGCGCGGGAAGCGAGTCAAAGGGTGCTTCGTCATTGACGTACTGTGCCAGAAAGAGCCCTGGCCCCTGGATGGTTTTCATAATAATCGGCCTTGCTTGTTTTTGTTTGTAATCGATTACATTAAAGCAATCCAAAACCCGGACGTCAAGCCATGAAATAATACGTTTTTGAGTGAATAGTCGCCAAAAAAGCTTGTTGTTAACGCAAACAGAAGTATTAGCCTTAGATTTATGTAATCGATTGCACTATTATCAGTAACCTGCACTCATGCACTCTCAGGAACGGGGCACGCAAAGACTGTGGTAACATCGCGCAACTCGCACAGAAGAAGTCATCCCATGCCGACGATTAAAGACGTTGCCAGGGCGGCCAATTGCTCCACAGCAACTGTGTCCCGTGCGCTGGCCAATCCTGAAAAAGTCTCCGACGCCACCCGGCAGCGTGTCGCCAAGGCGGTGGCCGAGGTGGGTTATTCCTTGAATGCAGCGGCGCGAAACCTGAGGCGAAGCGAGTCCAGAACCATCGTGGTTATCCTGCCAAACATCGCCAATCCATTCTTTTCCGACGTGATCAGCGGCCTGGAATCGGTGGCCCATCAAGCGGGTTATCAGGTTCTGCTGGGCGATGCGGGAAACAATCCCGATCGCGTGACTTCGTATTTCAACCTGATTCCCTCCAATCAGGCAGACGGCATTATCTTGCTATCCACCGACGTACCCATGGCGCTGGTCAAGGAGCGCCAGGTCGATTCCGGTTTCCCCCTGGTCGTGGCTTGCGAGTACTTCGACAACCTGTCGATGCCCACCATACATATTGATAACGAACAAGCCGCTCACAAGGCCACCGATTACCTCGTATCACTGGGGCACCAGCGCATCGCCACGATCACCGGGCCGGCCCGAAACCCAATCTGCAAGGACCGACTTGGTGGCTTTCATCGCGCACTGGCAGACGTTGGGCTAAGCATTCCGTCAGGCTGGGTTGTGGAGGGGGACTTCACCTTCCATTCAGGATATGAGCAGGGCCGAACCCTGCTGCAGCAAGAGAACGAGCGCCCCACAGCGATTTTTTGCCAGAACGATGAAATGGCCATCGGTGTACTCAAGGCGGCGCGTGATGCAGGCGTTGTGGTGCCGGATCAGCTATCGGTGATTGGTTTCGATGACATCGGGTTTAGCCAATACTGTGAGCCGGAACTCACCACTGTGCATCAACCTCGTGAAGCGATTGGCCGCACGGCCATGAAGCTGTTGCTGGACATTCTCAAACAGCGCAATGTGCCACTTGATCAGTCGCTCAAGACCCAGCTTGTTGTACGCGGAAGCACCGCACGGGCGCCAAAAAACTGAAACGTGTAGAGTGGAGGTTCCAGTGAAGCACCCCCTGCTCCTGTTGATCTTTGTGCTGCTTTTGCCTGCCTCCGGCCGGGCCGAGATCTATCGCTGTGAAACCGACGATGACATCCGCTTTTCCGACCAGCCTTGCGGCGAAAACGCCGAAACAGTGACAATCCGGGACAATCAGATTGGCGGGAATTTTGGTCAGAATCTCCCTCCGCCACCCAAGCCTGATGACACGGTGGAAGAACAGGAAAAGAACACACCGGAGGCAACAGGCGATACCTGCCGCTTCATTAACTCCACTGACCTGCGGCGCTATCTGGTACGGGAGCAAGTGGTGAAAGGCATGACCAAAGAGCATGTGCGAAAAGCCTTCGGCCGGCCCCCGGAAACCTACCCCACGCCGCAGGAAACCTGGGTGTACCAGACAAAGTACTATGGGGCCCTTTATGAGCTGACCTACGTGTACTTTCGGGACGGCTGCGTGGAAAACGTGGTGTACCGAAAGCCCTGAGCACTTTAGCCGCCCGAATTTTTCTTTACGGCGTCGATCAGCAAATTGCGCGGTGTCAGCTGGCGCTCACAAAAAGTCCCCAACTGAACGTCATACCCTTGTTCTTCAAGAAACATGGAATAATCCAGCACCACCCAAAGTTCCAGTGGCCGCCGGAAAAGGTGGCGTACAAGTTCGTGGCGGCGCACCTCCTGCCTTCGCCGCTCGCCATGATTCTCCCAAGCGCCAAAGTCTGTGTCCCCGGGTAATTCCAGCCCTCTATTGCCAGCGGCCCAGCGACAAAAGCTGGCAAAATCGCCGTTCATCAGGCGCGATGGGTGCGACGGCAGCGGCAGGTAAGCATTCACGCCTCGAAGCTGCCTCTGAAGGCCATCGAACCCGAGACGCCAACGACTGATCCTGCGGGTTTGCTCACGCACCCGTTTCGGAGCAGTAACCGTTTCCCTGACAGCCAGTCGCAGCTCGTTGCGGGTCAGTTCCAAACCATTCTCCGAAGCTTCGACGCGCCTGGAAAGAGGCTGGTAGTCCGACGCTTCCGTCAGGTGGTAACAGCAAGGTGAAAAGCTCACCCTTGGCAGCCCATCGCTAGCCGCCTTATGCATTAACCTGCGATGGAGATCGCCACAGGCGTGCAGGGCGACGCCGTGGACGCCGGGCGGCATCGTCAGTCTATCCGCCATGACATCCTGGCACTTCAGGGTAACCGCATCCCCGAACTTCCGGGCCAGGCGGTTGCCGTCATCAACCAGGGTGACGTTCCATTCAAACCCTGTTACGTCACCATCGCACAGGGGCGCCAGGGTCCTGGCCAGGTGGCCCTTACCGCAACACCAGTCCAGCACGTCCTGCTTCAGGGGCTGGATAGCGCTTACAAATGCACCGGCCTGAAGTCGCTTACGGCCAGGCATATCCGTTGCCCGGACCTCAGGCAAGGTGCTCCGATCGACGGATTCAACAGCAAGCGGCTGAATGTCGGTCAGTTCACTGAAGCCCTGTAGAGACGGCAACTCCCTGGCCACCCATTCAGCCAGCGCGACAGGATCATCGTCCCATTGCTCACAGTCGCTGTCGGAGAGCCGGGCAACCCGGTCCGACAATGCCGGCCAGTTCCTCGTCCAGGCCGGGCTCGGGTCGGCGAATGGCGTCGGATGCCAGAACTCGCGATGCTGCGCCAGCCAATCGTTCAAGCGCTGCCAGCGCCGGTAAAAAGCGTCAGTGTCGTGGTGTACACTCGCCGCCGTAGGTAACGTCATTCGTCAAATCGCCCAGGCCGAAAAGCGTCCAGACACACCGAAGGCGTCTCCCCATCAATCAACTGGGAAATAACCGAAGCGCTGCCCGCCGACAGAGTCCAGCCAAACGTACCGTGCCCGGTGTTGAGGAACAGGTTCTCCCGGGGGCCGCGACCAATGATGGCAGGGCCGTCCGGGGTCATGGGACGGAAACCAGTCCAGGTTTCAGCGGCC
Organism: Marinobacter sp. V34; assembly: GCF_055524115.1. Classification (NCBI taxonomy): domain Bacteria; kingdom Pseudomonadati; phylum Pseudomonadota; class Gammaproteobacteria; order Pseudomonadales; family Marinobacteraceae; genus Marinobacter; species Marinobacter sp. V34. Next base: position 31,241 of record NZ_JBUPZY010000015.1, read on the forward strand.
TTGAGATCGGCACAGCCGGGAAAACGGGATTCCACGGATTTGCGAATGGTGGCCAGCCGGGCTTCGGGGATATCACGATTGAAGTCGTCCAATTCCACGAAGCCCGAGGCCCGTAGCCTCTCGCCCAAACGGGTTGAGACGACTTTGTAGTTGTCATCATGGATGGTCGACACCGGAGCGCGGCCAGGATCTTTCAAAGGTACCGTAAAGCTATAGCCCTTCACCGGATAGATCGGCAATTCAAGACCCAGAGGACGGGTCAGATGGCCCGACCAGCACCCGGCACTGATAACCACGGCGTCAGCCTCAAGAGTCTCCGATGTGCCATCGTCCTTGCGGATGGCCACCCCCGTTATCCGCTGATCATCTGCCACCAGATGTTCGGTTTCCGTGTTGTAGCGGAACTGCACCCCCTTGGTTTCGCAGGCCTTGGCCAACTCACGGGAGAACAGATGACAATCACCGGTGCCATCCGTGTCATAGCTCAGAGCGCCGTAGAGGGGACCATCCCCGGTCATGCCGGGCTCTACTTCGCGAACCTGTTCAGGAGTGAGCAGTCGGGAGGGGATACCCAGTTCGTCGAGCAGCCGTTGGGTTTCGCGGTAGTTTTCCAGGGTTTCCGGGGTGCTGGCGAGGTGAAGCAGGCCCTGGTGGCCGCCGTCGAACGGCAGATCAAGCTCCTCTTCAAGGGCCAGGAAGCGTTCACGACTATGGATGCCAAGGCGCATCATCGCGCGCTTGTTCAGGCCGAACAGTCCAGGCGACCAGGCGTAGCGCAGCGTCGCCAACATAAACCGCACCGTTTCCATGGACGGCGGTACCGACATCTTTAACGGGCCGTCTTTTTTGAACAGCCAGGGTAAGGCCTTCAACACCATGGATGGATCCGCCCAGGGATAGACCACGCCATAGGAGCGCTGGGCGGCGTTGCCCATACTGGTTTCGTTGCCCGCCGCACTGTGACGCTCCAGCACGGTTACCTGATGGCCCCGGCTTTGCAGCTCGTACGCCGTGGTTACACCAACCACGCCAGCACCAACAACAATAATGTGCATGTACCTCTCCCTATGGCAGCAATGTAGGTCAACAATCGAACAAGCTGATAAACTATTGTGACCAAGTTCTCAGGATAGCAGCCAACGTTATGGTTGCGATGGAGTGAAGTAACCGACAATGAGCAAAAAACGTCGCGAGATTCCCGTTTTCGATCAACCGATTATCGAAACTCACTGCCATCTGGACTACCTCAAGGATCGCCCCTTGGCGGACACCCTGGCCGAAGCGCAGCGGGTCAATATCGAGCGTGTGATCACCATTGCCGTGTCACCGGACAACCTGGCTACCGTGCGTGAACTGAGCCAGACAGCCCCCTGGGTGTATGGCACGCAAGGGGTCCACCCCCATGATGCCGAACAATATTCCGATGCCGCCGAAGCCGAAATCCGCGCACACGCTGGAGACGACAAGATCGTGGCAGTGGGCGAAATTGGTCTGGACTACTTTTACGACAACGCAGACCGGGACGTCCAGCGTGACGTGTTCCGCCGCCAGTTGCAGATCGCCTGCGACACCGACCGGCCCGTGGTCATCCACAGCCGTGAAGCCGATGACGACACCATCGACATCCTAAAGGAGTTCGAAGGCACTCTTAAGCGACGTGGCGTGATCCACAGCTTCACGTCCGGCCCGGGCCTCGCGCAATACGCACTAGACGAAGGCTGGTGCCTGGGCTTTAATGGCATTACCACCTTTAACAAAGCGGAAAATGTCCGTGACATCGTGCGCATGGCGCCGATCGGGCAGATCCTGCTGGAAACGGATTCGCCGTTCCTGACTCCGGTTCCCTATCGCGGCAAGGAGAATGCGCCCTTCTACATACCATTTGTTGCCGAAAAAATCGCCGAAGTGAAACAACTACCGCTGGAGAACGTACTGGCTACAACCTATGACAACAGTCTGAGAACGTTCTTCCAACGGCAATGATCAAACGCATCCCCGTCTCCGCGCTCAAGGTCGGCATGTACATCGCCGACCTGAACAACGACTGGATTCCTCACAACACCCAGCGACGTCGCGGCGTGATCAAAAAAGAGGACACCGTTGAGAAAATCCGCCGGATGGGGGTGGACTACGTCTACATCGATGTCTCCAAGGGCCTGGACTCCCAGGACTCGGAACCAGCCCATGAGGTAGACCGCCGCAACGAATCCGCCCTGCAACGCGCCGGTGAGCAGGCGCCCGGCGTTTTCAAACGGGTGGCGGTTGCCGAGGAAATGGTGTTCGCCCAGCAGGTGCACAACCGGGCTCAGGGGCTGGTAGGCAACCTGATGAACAGCGTGAAGCTTGGAGGGGCCATCGATATAGCCCCCATTCACCAATTGGCCGACGAGCTCCAGAGCTCTATCTTGCGCAACGCCAATGCCCTCAGCTGCCTCGGGCGCATCCGCGAAAAGGATAACTACCTACTGGAGCATTCGGTCAATCTCAGCGTGCTGATGTCTCTGTTTGGTAGCTATCGCAAGCTCCCTTCGGAGGCAATGCACCAAACCATTGTTGGTGCGCTGCTCCATGATATCGGAAAGATACTCACGCCGGACGACATTCTCCACAAGCCAGGACGGCTGACGCCAGAGGAGTTTGAGGTCATGAAGGCCCATGCGCGGCATTCGCGGGATATTCTCAAGGCAACAGACGGGATTGGCGAGCTGGCCATCGTCACCGCCGCAGAGCACCATGAGCGCCTGGACGGCAGTGGCTACCCCGAGGGCCTGAAAGGCGATGAGATCTCCGTATACGGTCGTATGGTAGCCATTACCGATGTTTACGATGCCATCACCTCCGACCGCGTCTATCACAAGGGCATGACCCCGACCCAGGGTCTCAAGAAACTGCTGGAGTGGAGCGGCGGACACCTGGACGCCGCCCTGGTGAAAGAGTTCATCCGATGTGTGGGTCTTTACCCTATTGGCTCACTGGTACTGCTGGAAAGCGGCCGTCTCGGGGTCGTCATCGAAACCAACGACGAAGACCAGCGTTTGCCGGTGCTACGTGTGATGTACAACACCCGTTTTCGCATGCCCATCACCGTCGATACCCTGGATCTGGCCAAACCGGGTGCCCAGGATCGGATTCTGCGTTCAGTGGACCCGGACGATTACAAAATCGACGTCAGAAAATTCCTGACCTGAGACATCACCCGCCCATGGATAGGAACACCGCCATCAGGATGGGAGACAGGAGCGACAGGATAAACCCCGAGGCAATCGCCACGGGCACGCAGTCCAGGCCACCACTGCTGCGGATTACCGGCAGGGTGAAGTCCATGGCAGTCGCACCACCATAGCCAATCGCCATGGCCGGCCGCTGGCCGATCAACAGTGGAATGATCGCAAGGGCGATAATCTCGCGGATCACATCGTTGAGAAAGGCGACACCGCCCCAGGATGGCCCCAGGGCATCGCCAATCACGATACCGGACAAGGAATACCAGCCAAACCCGGACGCCAGTGCCAACGATTCATGCCAGGCGGCGTCCAGCAAAGGCACCATTGCAAAACCGGCAAGCAGAGAACTCCCGGCCAGCGCCAACGCAATGCCCAGTCCCTGCCGGTTGAGCAGCAGCTTACGAAGAGACAGACCGGCATTGCGCAGTTGCAGGCCAATCAGGAACAGCAGCAGCATTAACGACCAGGTCGCCACGTCCTCCGCCATCGGCAGATCCGGCAGCCAGTAGAAGCCGGCCAAGCCACCAACCACAACCGCCAACAGCGGCTTCAACCCCGCAAGAAACAGGCGGCGATAGCCACGAGGTTGGTCCACATGATCCTCGCGCACTGCCATCGGCTGCCAGCGGTGAAACAACCACAGCCCCACCATATTGGCCACAAACAGTACCACCACGAGCACTGCAACCTGGGACGCCATACTGGCCAGCTGACCACCAACACCCTCCATCTGCCCGAGACTCAGCCCCAAGAGTGCGAGGATAAAATACACCAGCCCCTCAACGCCGTAGTGAATGGCCGTCATCAGATGGCGGTTCTCAAGTGCCAGGGCAAAACCCAGGAAAAGCGGTGCCAGGATCAGCAGTGCGCCGGTCAGCATGAAGTCCTCGAAAAAATGTATATGGGTGGGAAAGATCAGCCGATAGGTTCGTACTGATCGGGATCAAAATGAAACTTGCCGGCGCTGGCATCGCGATCGGTACGGATGGTGCGCGCCAGGCGTTGGGCCATCACCGACCAGACCACATAGTCGTTGGGTTGTGGTTGGTAATCCTGACCCATCAGCGCACCCGCGACACTGCGCAGCACCGCTTCAGCCTGGGAAATGGAACGATAGGGGCCCTGGCAGCGATGCTTCTCTGGTTGACCGTCCACCGAGCCGCTGAGTGCCACCAATGCCCAGACGTCCTCACCGACTGGCTTGATGAAAAGCTCTACCCGGCGCTGTTCCCGTACCATGACCAGTGCCCGTAGAGGGCCACGCCCATGAAAATAATGCAGTTTCACAGCCTGATTCCAGGAGTTTCAGTGAAGTACATGCCCGGACCTGTCCTGCACCAGCACCCAGGGTGCAATCACCACCGCCCAGAGTTCCGTGTTGTCATCGTACCAATGGCGGGCAAGATCCGGAGCAACATCGCCCACTTTGTTGTCTGCCAACCAACGCTCAAACTGGGCCTTGTTGTCCGCTGACAGTTCTGCCGCCACATCCAGAAGATCCAGCTCCGGGATCACTTTCACGACATGACCACGTGCATAATAAACCTGCAGGTCATGCCAATTGATCCGGGACGTTTCCAGATTGAGTTTGTGCTTGAGTGCCTCTGGCGATTCTTTCGTAACCATATTCACACCTTGGACGTCCATATTTCACGTATCTGATCCGCAAGAGTCATGGGATCGAATGGTTTTGGTATCACGTCAACCGCTCCCAACTCCCTGTAGAACGCCACCTCCTCAGTTTGCACCTTAGCGGTCATGAACACCACAGGTGTCGTCCTCAATGCGGGGATTTCCCGCAGCGCATGGAACGTTGACGGGCCATCCATGCCCGGCATCATAACATCCAGCAGGATAAGCTCGGGAGCGAAATCCGGTGCTTCGGCTACGGCTTCCTGGCCGGAACTGCAGCTCTTTACCGAAAATCCCCCAACGGTTTCCAGTGCCAGCTCCGCCACGGCCCTAATGTCGGCATCGTCCTCCACATACAGAATTCGCTGAAGCTCTGTAACCTGGCTAGTCATCGTCAGACTCCCTATCGTGGTTATCCACCCCCAGTCTGCGCAGCAAACGCAAACACTCCTCGCCCTGATTCTGCCCATCCGCTATCAAGGCGGAGGCACGCATAACCAGTTTTGACTCGCTCGTGGCGTCACGAGGCAGAAAATGAACGGCGCCGATCAGTTCCCGCAATTGCAGAGGCAAATGCCACTGCACTTTGAGACGATTCCCATAATTCTGAGCCCAGGCCTTTAATCCGTCCTCAATCTGCTCATCGGAAACCCGGCCTTTGCGATCCAGGCACTGCTGCATCACCTTGAGCACAGCCAGTTCGCCTACCCGGCTGAGCAGTGCCGCCGTATGCACCTCGGATTGATCGACTCCGATACGCAGCGCAATCCGCACGGCCTCCTGGGCCACCTTTTCGGCTGTTTCCAGAAAGCCTGTCGCTTTTTTCGCCAAACGGGCATCACGTAACTGGCCGCAGATGTCCAGCGACATTGCCATAGCGTGCCGCAAAGCCATATCCACACCCATGGTTGCAATTCCGTCACGCAGACTGCGGACCGGCTCACCGGTTTTCTGGAACGAGGCACTATTGGCCACATCAAGCAGACGAGTTGTCAGCGCAACCTCGCCATTCCACCGCTCAGCGAGTTGCGATGGGGAAATATCCTGTTTTCGCTCCATCAACTCGAGAACCCGAGCCGTATCAATGGCCGAAGGCAGCTGAATAACGGACTCCACCGACGTCTGCAGCAGGGGCTCCAGGTCGGGTTGCGACTCCCGATCAAAGTCTGCTGGATCCACCAGTGCTGTCAGTCTTTCGTACACCATCTCCACATTGAACGGTTTGCTGACATAGCCATTGATGCCATAGCGCGCAGCTTTCAGAACCGATTCCCTGTCAGCCCGGCCGGAGATCATGACAATAGCTGTCTTGCTGCTCTTCTCGCGGACAGCGCGAATAACCTCAAGGCCGGAGCCATCCGGCAGGTTCCAGTCGATGATCATCAGGTCAGAACCGTGTTTGGACCAATGTGCCAGGGCACCCCGGACAGATGCCGTTACGAAAATATCAATTCCCGGATAAAGCCCGCCAACCACCGTTTCCAGCAGATCAGCCAACAGGGTGTCATCTTCCAGAATAAGTGCCTTCATAACGTTACGCTTCATCCCTGATGGAAAATGGTCACGCCGTTCCTGCCCGCTTTCTTTCGTTCGTAAAGGGCCTGATCCGCTGCATTGAGCGCATCGCTACCGGACTCAAATGAACCCAGCGCGGCAATACCGACGCTGAGGGTAACCGACAGGCTGACGCCATCACTGTTGAACGATAGGTCTGCGAACGCAGCGCAGATCTGAGTCATTACCGACTGCCCTTCCTGAGTCGAGCACTCCGGCAGAACCACCGCAAACTCTTCCCCACCGTACCGCCCGATCATGTCGGTGGAACGCAAACGTCGCCTGAGCAGGCTTGCGAGTGCTTTAATGACGATATCGCCCGTTCTGTGCCCGTGTTGATCATTCACCTTCTTGAAATGGTCCAGGTCCAGCATGGCGACAACGGAAGAATGTGACAGTCGTTTGCACCGGGCGTGTTCCTTATCAACTTCCTGCTTGATGAACGAGTGCTTCAGCAGGCCGGTAAGACTGTCCCGTATCAAGAGCTCGTTAAGTTGACGGGCGCGATAGCAGCGGATCTGGGCCGCGCGCACAAGATAGCTGTCGGACACTGGTTTGGTCAGGAACTCATCAGCCCCTTTTGCCATGGCTTCGAGCTGAACCTGCTTATCCTGCTCAGACGAAAGGTAGATGATCGGCAGGCTTACCCATTCGGGATCAAAACGGACCAGCTTCGCCACTGTTGGCCCGGAATAAACCCCCATACGAACGTCCAGCAGCATGATGTCCGGGGAGAATTCCGAAAGTTCCGACAACACCGTCTCGGGATTGCTGATGGCGCGAACGATAAAACCCGCTCCCTCCAGAACCGCCCGGTAGTGCCCTGCAAGATCTTCGTCGTCATCCAGGATCAGGATTTTTCCGGACACGGTCCGGCTCTGTTCGCTGATCAAACGCTCAATGTTTTCCGCCAGTATGGTCGCATCAACCGGTTCCGTAATCAGTGCATCTGCCCCGGTATCGGCCAGGATATACCGGTTTCGGAAATCATCCCTGCGGCCGATGCAGATGAGCGGTGGTTTCAGTGAGTTCTCGTTCCCGGCCTTCGTATCAAGAGCTGCTGATACCGCTGACAGTGCGTCCTCATCAGTCACCACAAGAGTCACTCCCGGCGTCTCGCTGAGTGAGAGCGAGGCGGCCTCCTGGCGCGATATCGAGAAACCGTAGTTTGAGAGTGCGTACTCCAGAAACACCTGCGAACCTTCTGACAACCCACACAGGACCACATGAATATCCGAGGCCGTCAGACTGTAATGATTATTTAGTCGCTCAGGATCATTGGTGCGGCGGGTTGCTGCTACCAACGTTTCGTCCAGCAAAGAACGCAGGTGCCCGGCCTGCGCCAGGGTATCTATTACCTGCGGGGTTTCCTCGCCGGGAACATCCGGGCTGTTGTCGGCATGTACCGGGTACTTTTCCACCAATGGCTTCAGGCGTTGTTCCAGTCTACGGGCCTCCGCCCCCAACGCTGCGTATCCAAAGGTCCCGGCAGAACCCGCCAGGCGATGAAGCAGCTGGTAGGCCGCCATCACATCGCCACGCAGCAGGCGCTGCCCCTGACCACCCCCGGTCATCCTTGAAGCGACTTTGCTCAACTGATCGAGTTCGCCCTCCGCCTTACCACGAAAGCTGAGTCGCAATTGCGCGAGTTTGTCCGCGATATCCGCTTTTGGATCTGTTCCCATAAAAGGTCTGAGGCCTCGATTTTTTACTAATATAACCGGTTCAACTAGGCTAATCTTCTTTCATCACAGAACATTATCCTGCAAAACGCAACAGCGAGGCACTTCATTGCGATCAGGCAAATCGCTCTCCCTTAGTAGTCGCGTAGCCATGATTATTGGCGGCGGCAGTCTTGTAACCGTCCTGGCCATTATTGCAATCGCTTACCAGGCCCTGGTGCAGGACTTCGAAGACCTGCTAACCCATCGCCAGATTCTCGAAGCTGCAAGAACATCGGAGCAGGTCGACCAGAAGCTGCAGCTTCGACTGAATGCTTTGGCAACGTTCGCCTCACAACTTGCCGACGACAAACTTCCAGACCAAGATGCTCTGGCGATAGCGCTGAATCGCCAAACGGCAATCCAGGATTTGTTTCCGGCGGCTCTTCTCATTTTCGATGAGAACGGATGTGCCGTGGCAGAAAATGTTTACGTCCCAAATCGTCTTGGTACCTGCTATCTGGATCGCCCACACTTCCAGGAAGCCTTGGTAAAACGAAAGCCCATAGTCAGTAAACCCATTATCGGGCGGACCACTGGCAGGCCACTGCTGTCTTTTCTGGCCCCCATCGAAACCGATGACGGAGACTTGCTCGGGTTTGCAGGTGGCACCCTCGATCTGGGTAAGACCAGCCTGTTACCGGCAAAACGCGCCATGGGTTTGTATGGATCACAGGGTATCGAGAAAATCATCGACACAGAAAATTTTCTGTACGTTGATTCCGGCAGGGGCTCCCAGAGTATCGAACCCCTGCCATCTCCCGGCGCTGATGCGCTGACGGACGCAGCGTTATCCGGCATCACCTTCGGGCAGATCACTGGCCAGGGTGGCCAACGCCTGATATACGCCACCAATCACCTGCAACGGCTGGGATGGGTATTTGTCCGTGCCGTGCCCTATGACCAGGCAACAACACCTGCCCGGCAGTCTTTTCTCCGATTCTTCAGTATCAGCCTGCTGATTACCCTGGTGATCGCCGCGTTAAGTTACCTGCTGGTCAAAAACACCATGTCGCCACTCGACCGAATGGCCGATCGAATACGGCGTATGGCCGAAAAACCGGACTCTGCCATGCGACTGGACGAAGCCGGTATTCCCGAGGTCAGAAATCTGGCCAGCGCCTTCAACCGACTTCTGGAAGAAAGAGACAACCTGGCCCGGCTCAAGGATCACTTCATGTCATCCGTCAGTCACGAACTTCGCACACCGCTCACATCCTTGACCGGAGCGCTGAAACTGCTCACCTCTGGTGTAACCGGGCAGCTCAACGACAAAAGCCAGGAAATGGCCAGCCTTGCACTGAGGAATGGAGAACGCCTGCAACGGCTGGTGGCGGACTTGCTCGATTTCAACAAACTGTCCGACAGCAGCCTCAAAGTACTCATCCAGACTGAAGCTATTGCCCCGATCCTGCACGGTGCCGTTCAGGACAACATCACCATGGCGACCGAATATGATGTCCAGCTTGCGTCAGGGGAATGTGATGGGCTGTTCGTACTCTGTGACAAACACCGGCTACGGCAGATTCTGGACAACTACATCAGCAACGCCATCAAATTTTCGCCCAAAGGGGGCGCTGTCAGGATAAGCGCCAGAAGCCCTTCTCCGGAATGGGTACGGATCACCGTCAGTGACCAGGGCTCGGGCGTGCCCGATTCCTTTGCCGACAGCGTATTCAAACGATTTGCACAAGCGGAGACCGGCACAACGAGATCGGTTAAGGGCACGGGGCTGGGGCTCGCCATATGCGGTGAACTGGCCACACTGATGAATGCTGAAATTGGCTACTATAACGATCAGGGTGCGCATTTCTGGGTCGACATTCCCGCTTCCGACAAAGCATCGCTGGCGATCGCTGATGGGGAAGAAAACTCATGATAACCCCAGAAAACCCACTCAATGAGGCACTACGGCTTCTCGCCCTGAAGCGGACTCACCTGCTCGATACGCCACCAGAGGAGCGATTCGATCGCTTTACCCGGATGGCCAAACTGGCTTTCGAGGTACCTATCGCGTTGGTATCACTGGTTGACGACAAGCGACAATGGTTCAAATCCAGCCAGGGCCTGGATGCCAAAGAGACCCCGAGAAACGTCTCCTTCTGCGGCCACGCCATCCTCAGCGATCAACTGTTTATCGTTGAGGACACCCTCGAAGATTCCCGATTTGCCGACAACCCACTCGTTACCGGACCACCTCATATACGCTTCTACGCTGGCGCACAAATCCACAACCATGAAGGGTATCGCCTTGGTACTCTCTGTATCATCGACACCCAACCAAGATCGCTCAACGACACCCAGCGGGCACTGCTTCTGGAAATTGCACGGGGCGTGGACAATGAAATCAATGATTTCGAGGCCAAGAAGCTCCGCCATGAACAGTTTGAAAACAACCGGGTTCTGAGTGCACTAAACAACCTGACAGTGGATGCTTCTGCTCCTCTGGACCAGAAAATAGACATCGCGCTTGATCTCGGCTGTCAACATCTTGAACTGGAAACCGGTATTGTCAGTGAGGTCACCAGTGACGTTTACACCGTTCGATGGTTCAGAGCACCCGAAGATTCAGCGCTGGATGTCGGCCTGTCATTACCGGTCGAGGAGACCTATTGCGCTCTGATGCTCGAAAAGGGCGACCATCTGGCCATCAGCCATATGGCCGATTCTCGATACCGAAACCAGTTCTGCTATGCCCAAATGGGGCTCGAGAGCTATATCGCCGCGCCAATAGAGTTTGATGGCAAACTTTTCGGAACACTCAATTTTTCATCGGTTTCGCCAAGGCCAAGACCGTTCACAGACCTGGACCGTGTATTCATCGTATGGCTGGCGCAATGGATGGCATCCCTCCTCCAGCAGAACGCCCACGAGGATACGCTGAGAAAGCTATCGGAAAACGTTCCCGGAATGCTCTATCAGTATCTCGAAGAACAGAGTGGCCATTCGAGATTCCTATATAGTAGCGAGGGCATCCGAGGCATCTATGGCCTTGCTCCGGAGGACGTCGAAGACGATGCAACGGCGGCCTTTGAAACCATACACCCCGACGACCTGAGTGCCGTGGAGGAAGCTATCCGTCAATCCCGGGAGACCTTGGACGTATGGGACTGTCAGTACCGAATCAGAACACCGGGAGAGTCCTGGAAATGGGTCCAGGGCCGGGCAACCCCTGAGCGGCGACCAGACGGCAGCTCGATCTGGCACGGCTTTATTGCCGACATTCATGAAAGAAAACGCGCCCAGCTTGAGCTTCAGGAGCGAGAACAACAATTGCGCACGTTCTTCGAGCTTTCACCGATCGGAATACTGCTCACCGATTTCCGGAGCGGCCGAAACCTTGATGTAAACGCGGCGCTCCTGAATTTTACGGGATATTCCTATTCAGAATTCCTTGGGCTGAACTACTGGGATGTCACGCCCAGAGCCTTCGACGAACAAACACAGCAGGCTATCATTGATCTAAAGGAACGCGGGCGATTCGGTCCCGTCGAGCAGGAAATCATGTGCAAGAACGGCACTCGGCTCCCGATCCTCTTTCAGGGCTTCATAATCGAACGTATCGAAGGCAAGCCGCTGGTGTGGTCGCTGGTCGAGGACATATCCGAGCGCCGCAAGGTGGACCGGATGAAAAGCGAGTTCATCTCCACCGTCAGCCATGAATTACGAACCCCCCTGACCTCCATATCAGGCTCCCTTGGGTTGATCGCGGGCGGCGTTTTTGGCTCCCTGCCTGACAAGGTCAAGACCATGGTGGCTATCGCGGCTCGCAATAGCGATCAGTTAAGGCATCTGATTGATGATCTGCTGGATATGGAAAAGCTGATCTCCGGCAAAATGGACCTGCGGATGCACAGCGAAAACATCAGCGCGATCATTCAGGACAGCCTGGACAGGGCGTCAACCTACGCGGTTGATTGGCAAGTCTCACTTCGGTTTGAGAACCACCATCCCCGGGTCAACGCCGTTATCGATGCCCGGCGCCTGGGCCAGGCGCTCGACAATCTACTGTCCAACGCCATCAAGTTTTCCCCGCAGGAAGCCGATGTTGTTGTACTCACACACATTCACGACGGCCTTTTTCGCATCGAAGTCACGGACTATGGCACAGGCATACCGGACGCCTTCAGGCCTCGGATATTCGAGAAGTTCGCCCAGGCTGACAGCTCCGACACCCGAGGCCGCGGTGGCACAGGCCTCGGGCTGGCGATTACCCGGGAGATTATGTCTCAAATGGGGGGCGGTGTGGGATTCAAGTCGACCGAGGGCTACGGTTCGACGTTCTGGCTGGATATCAAACCCGACGAGAGCGATGGGTAATCGATAATGGCGGCACAAACGCGGGCCAACGTGTTTCATCGTTTGATCTGGGCTTCAAGACTGGGCGCCCTGCTGTTGGTTATTGTTGTCGCGGTTTCCCTTGATGCGTCCAGCTCTTCCAGCCACCGAAACGATGTCCGTCAGCAATGGCAGGAAAAGACGGATGAGATAAGCCTCAAGTTGCAAAGCGCCATCCTGCAGAACATTCAGACTGTGTGGGGGCTGGCCGCCAACGTCGCAATACAACCCGATATCGACGGGCAACGGTTCCGGGAACTGGCGTCGGTCATCTTCAGCCTGGCACCGGAGCTCCGAAATCTTGGCCTGGCTCCGGATTTCGTGATTCGACATGTCTACCCCCTGGACGGCAATCGGACTGCGATCGGTCTCGACCTGACCGCACAGAGCTTATCGCCAGATCAGATCGAAATGCTGCTCGACACCCGGCGCGTGGTGTTCACCGGCCCCATTGACCTGGTTCAGGGCGGGCAAGGGCTGGCGGGGCGAGTTCCCATATTCGAGCAGGCCTCGGGCGATTTCTGGGGTGTTATTTCAGTGATACTGGACCTTCAGAAACTTTACTCGTCGATAGGGCTGGATACGTTGCAAGACGAGTTCAATGTCGCGATCTCGTCGTCGGCCGACGTCAACGACACCCAGTCAATTTTTTTCTCAACGCGCCCCTTTCAATGGAAAGATCCAGTCAAAAGCACGATTCGCATGAGGGGCGCTACCTGGGTGGTGTTTGCCGAACCCGTCGGAGGCTGGCCAGACCACCCCAGTCAGCCCTGGTTTTTCCGTGGCAGCCTGTTCGCGATGCTGATCTTTGTCGGCGGTGTTGTTTTCTGGCTCACCAACCTTATGTCGAGGGATCGCGAGATGCAGCGGCGCCTCTGGGGGTTGTTCGAATTGGCACCCATGGGCATCGGGCTGTTCAGTGTCACCTCCCATCGACTGCTCCGCGCAAATCCAACGTTCGAAAGCCAGTTTGGCAAATCCGTCCAGTCGCTGGATTTTTTCGACCAACCGCTTGATGTCCACGGAGAGCCGCTGGCAAACAAACCCGGGGTTCAGGAAACCCTTCAGGAACACGCCAGACTCAGCGGCCGTGAAGGCTATTTCATGACGCCTGGGCACGAACTCGCCCCCATCATGCTCCATGGGCTGCAACTGGACTATTACGGCAATGAACCCGTTATCTGGCTGATCACCGAGGATATTTCAGAACGAAAGAAAGTCGATCATCTGAAGAACGAGTTCATTTCCACGGTCAGCCATGAGCTTCGCACCCCACTGACCTCGATCTCTGGTTCCCTCGGACTACTCGCCAACAATGCCGCTGGCGAGCTGCCGGAGAAAGCCTCGAAACTGGCACACATTGCCTATCGGAACAGCCAGCAGCTTACCTTCCTGATCAACGACTTACTCGATATGGAAAAACTTGTGGCCGGCAAAATGCCCTTCCGTAGTGAGAACTATGCTCTGCAGGACCTTGTTCACGAGAGCGTTGAAAACATCGCAACCTTCGCCCAACAGTGGGACATTGACCTTCAGGTGTCTGAATTGCCAGCCTTGACGGTGCATGTGGATCGTCAGCGTCTGAACCAGGCCATCACCAACCTGTTGTCCAACGCCATAAAGTTTTCTCCGGCAGGATCGTGCGTCGACATTTTCGCCCGCCAGAGTGGAGAGTCGGTTCGTCTGTGTATCAGAGACCATGGCGAGGGTGTCGCCCCACATTTTCGGGCGCACATTTTTCAGAAGTTCTCACAGGCGGATGCGTCGGACCGAAGAACCAGGGGCGGAACCGGGCTCGGCCTGGCGATCACACGGGAGCTGATAACACGGATGAACGGTACGGTGGACTATGAATCCACGCCGGGCGAGGGCGCAACATTCTGGCTGGAACTGCCAGTGACGGGGTAATCGATAACAGGGCATTAAGGCCCGGCAGGTGAACCCGCCGGGCCCTACAACCCTACAGTCATGCCGACTTAAGCATCTCCCGCACAACGTAGTGCAGGATACCGCCATGGCGGTAATAGACCGCTTCATTGGCGGTGTCGATCCGAGACAACAGTTCGCAGGTCTCGGTCTTGCCGTCCGGATAAGTCACCGTCATTTCGAGTTTCTGACCCGGCTTGATGTCACCGGACAGGCCCTTGATGCTGATGGTTTCCTCTCCTGTCAGCTTCAGGCTCTTACGGTCAACGCCATCCTGGAACTGCAGGGGCATCACCCCCATACCAATCAGATTGGAGCGATGAATCCGCTCGTAGGACTCAGCAACTACGGCTTTCACGCCCAGCAGGCGGGTACCTTTCGCAGCCCAGTCACGGCTGGAGCCAGTGCCGTATTCCTTGCCGGCAATCACCACCAGCGGCGTGCTCTCCTCTTGATACTTCATTGCCGCATCGTAGATGGGCATCTGCTCACCGGTGGGGATGTGCTTGGTGAACCCACCCTCAACGCCATCCAGCATCTCGTTCCTGATGCGCACGTTGGCGAAGGTGCCACGCATCATCACCTCATGGTTGCCCCGGCGCGAACCGTAGGAGTTGAAGTCTTTCGGTTCCACGCCCCGTTCCTGCAGGTACTTGCCTGCCGGACTATCAGGCTTGAATGACCCGGCTGGTGAAATATGGTCGGTGGTGACCGAGTCCCCCAACAACGCCAGGATGTTTGCATCCTTGACATCATCAATGGCATCCGGCTCTTCCTTCAGGCCTTCAAAGAACGGCGGATGCTGGATGTAGGTGGACTTGCCCGACCACTCGTACACCTTGCTTTCAGGTACCTTGATCGCCTTCCAGGTATCGTCGCCGTCGAAGACTTCCGCATACTCCTTGTGGAACATGCTGGTCTTCACCTTCTCGACCGCTTCAGCGATTTCCTGCTGGCTCGGCCACAAATCCTTCAGATAAACCGGATTACCGTCTTTGTCTTCACCCAGGGGGTCGCTCGAAAGATCGAGCCGAACGTTACCGGCAAGGGCGTAGGCCACTACCAGGGGCGGCGATGCCAGCCAGTTGGTTTTCACCAACGGATGCACGCGGCCCTCGAAATTGCGGTTACCGGACAATACCGAAGCCACGGTGAGATCCCCGTCGGCAATGGCCTTTTCAACCGCATCGGGCAGTGGGCCGGAATTACCGATACAAGTGGTGCAGCCGTAGCCAACCAGGTTGAAACCCAGCTTGTTCAGGTCATCCTGGAAGCCGCCCACTTTCAGATAATCCGTCACCACTTTGGAGCCGGGTGCCAGCGACGTTTTCACCCAGGGCTTGGTGTCCAGCCCCTTGGCCACGGCTTTCTGGGCAATCAGGCCTGCGGCCATCATCACACTCGGGTTGGAGGTATTGGTACAGGAGGTAATCGCGGCGATCACAACCGCACCCGGGTCCAGACGAGTTTTGGTGCCGTTCATTTCCATCGGTTGACTGGCGGCATGATGGTAACTGTCCTGTACGCCAACCGCGGTCTGACCACCTTCTGATTCCAGTTTACCTTCGCGAGACTCCCCCGGTCCTTCGGCGGTTTCCATCAGCAGTTCAAACGACGCCTTCATGTTCTTCAGGGCAACCCGGTCCTGCGGGCGTTTGGGGCCGGCGAGGCTGGCCTCGACGTCACCCATATCGAGTTCGAGGTTGTCGGTGTATACCGGCTCCTGACCGGGCTGGCGCCAGAGGCCCTGGGCTTTCGCATAGGCCTCCACCAGCTCAAGCTGATCATCTTCGCGGCCGGTAAGCTGCATGTATTTGATGGTTTGCTCATCCACCGGGAAGAAACCACAGGTGGCGCCGTATTCCGGTGCCATGTTGGCAATGGTGGCCCGATCAGCAACGGGCATATCTTTCAGCCCATCGCCGTAGAATTCCACGAATTTTCCGACAACGCCCTTCTTGCGCAGCATTTCGGTGACGGTCAGCACAAGGTCGGTGGCAGTAATGCCTTCCCGCAATTTGCCGGTGATTTTAAAACCGACCACTTCGGGAATCAGCATGGACACGGGTTGGCCCAGCATCGCCGCCTCCGCTTCAATACCACCCACACCCCAGCCGAGGATGCCAAGGCCGTTGATCATGGTAGTGTGCGAATCCGTTCCCACCAGGGTGTCCGGGTAGGCGATGGTTTTTCCATCCTGGTCCTTGCTCCACACGGTCTTACCCAGATACTCCAGGTTCACCTGGTGACATATACCGGTCCCCGGCGGCACCACGCGGAAGTTGTCAAACGCCTGTTGCCCCCAGCGCAGGAACTCATAGCGCTCCTGGTTGCGTTCCATTTCGATGGTGACGTTGTCCTTGAAGGCCGACGGATCACCGTACTTGTCCACCATCACCGAGTGGTCGATCACCAGGTCCACCGGTGACAGCGGATTGATCATTGCCGGGTCCTTGCCGGCTGACTTGACCGCTTCCCGCATGGCCGCCAGATCCACCACACCGGGCACACCGGTGAAGTCCTGCATCAGTACACGGGCGGGACGAAACTGGATTTCGGTATCGGATCTCCGGTCTTTCATCCACTGAACCATCGCATCGATATGGCCCCGGTCCACGGTGGCGTCATCTTCGTTGCGCAGCAGATTTTCCAGCAACACCTTGAGGGAGAACGGCAACTTGTCGATGTTGCCAAGGGTGTCGGCAGCCTTGGGCAGGCTGTAATAGTGATAGGTCTTGCCGCCAGCCTCCAGGCTGGAAAGGGTATTGAGACTGTCTTTACTCAGGCTTTGTTTTGACATGAGGTGCCTCCTTTTTAATTATCCGAAGATTCCGGAAGGCTTAGCAGTAGCCTTTGCATCAGCGTACTGACCGCAGATGGCAATAGACTGATGCAAAGACCCTGGTTTTGAAAGTCTCCTATAACTATTGCACCGATTAACGAGACTTCAACTGCGGTTCCGTGAATGTTCGGTATTGCGGCGATGAATACCTACACACCCATCAAGCCTGTCGGTCACCGTAAAGTTGGGCGTAAAGCCCTTGCCGGGCAATCAGTTCGTCGTGATGCCCTTCCTCGGTGATGTAGCCGTCTTCGAACACGTAGACACGATCGGCCTGTTTCACGGCACTCAAACGATGGGCGATGATCAGGGTGGTGCGTTGACGCAGGAAAGCCTCCAGATCCTGGTGCAGTTGAAATTCGGTTTCGGCGTCCAGTGCGGAGGTGGCCTCGTCAAGAATGACCACGGAAGGGTCCGACAGCACCATGCGTGCAATGGCAAGCCGCTGGCGTTGACCACCGGACAGGCGCACCCCCTGGCGGCCAATCATGGTGTCCAGTTGGTGGGGCATGTCCGCCACGGTCCGGTCCAGTTGCGCAATGGTGAGCGCCTGCCACA
Organism: Marinobacter sp. V34; assembly: GCF_055524115.1. Taxonomy (NCBI): domain Bacteria; kingdom Pseudomonadati; phylum Pseudomonadota; class Gammaproteobacteria; order Pseudomonadales; family Marinobacteraceae; genus Marinobacter; species Marinobacter sp. V34. The sequence goes on from NZ_JBUPZY010000015.1 coordinate 49,036, forward strand.
GTTCGGCATCGCTCTTGTCACGGCCCAGGGTGAGGTTCTGTCGCACGGTGTCGTTGAACAGGGCTGGGTGCTGTAGCACAGTGGCCACATTCTCCCGCAGACAGGGAAGCCCGATGCGCTGAACCGGCACTCCGCCAAGCAGTACCTGCCCCTGTTGTGGTGTGTACATACCCAAGATGACCTGCACCAGGGTGGATTTTCCGCCACCGCTGGCGCCCACAACCGCGACTTTTTCACCCGGCTCAAGGTGGAGGTCAATGCCCTTGAGCACGGCTTCCTCGCCATAGCTGAAGTGGATATTCTTGAGGGTCAGGCCAACGGTATGCCGGCCCCGGAAGGGATTCTCCAATGCTGGATAACGGGGCTCTTCTTCCAGCTCCAACAATCGGTTAATGCGCCCCAGCGCCGCGTTGGCGGCAAACCAGGCGTACTGCATATTCAGCATTTCCTGTACCGGTGTGAGCATAAACCACAGGTAGCCAAAAATGGCGAACATCATGCCGATGCTCAGGTCACTGAACAGCACCGTCACCATCGCGGCCGCGCGGAAGGTATCAACACCAAACTGGAACAGCGCAAAGCTGGCGCGGGTGGCTGCATCGCTGCGCCATTCAAACTGTATGGCATGGTCGCGAACCGTGCGGGCGCGGCTGATCAACTGGCGCAGGTAATGCTGTTCCCGGTTGGCAGCCCTGAGCTGGTGGATTGCGTCCAGGGTCTCCGTCAGGTCGCCCTGAAAATCCTCGTAGGCGCTATTCTCCTGACGCTTGAGTTCCTTGACCCGTTTGCCGATGAGCATAGTGGCGAAGATGACCAACGGGTTGAACAGCAGGATCAGCAGCCCCAGTTGCCAGTGCACCCACATCAATACAATGGCGGTGCCCAGAACCGTCAGGCTTGCCACCAGGAACCGGCTGATCGTAGTGCCCAGAAACTGGTCGATGGTGTCCAGGTCGGTAATGAAATGGCTGGTGATACCGCCTGAGCCACGGGTTTCATACTCCGACATAGCCACCCGCTGCAGCCGGCCCAGCAGTCGGGAACGGATACGGAATACCACATCCTTGGAAATCTTGGAGAACTCACGGGACTGAAGCACGTTGAAGGTGAGCGACAGCGATCTAAGCAGGAATGCCGCTAACACCATCAGGCCAATGTAAGCCGTGGGCAGGTGCCATGCCTCGGGCAGCATCGCCTGCATCACAGGCAACACCGGGCCAGCCTCATCAAGCAACACTTCGTCCACCAGCACCGGCAACAGTAGCGGAATAGGCACGCTGACCACCGTGGCCAGGATAGCGAGCATGTTCGCTCTCACCAACCGCGGTTTGTGTTTGAGGGCCAGGGACAGGATGCCCCGCCAGGTGTACCGATTGTCGTTACGACCAGTGCTATCCGGCCCGACCGGGTTCAGATCCGCCGCCTGCTCCAAAAAACCTCCGTTAATGCGATGTCCACCCATACTGGTACGCAGCAAATTCGGTGACAGTCTACCCGACCTTCTGCCATCATTGCCCCTCAAACCCTCGATGTACCAGAACCGGGCCCATTGTGAAACACGACTGCCATTACCATCCCGGCGAACCCGCAAAATGGCATTGCGGTGATTGCCAGATACACTACTGCGCCCGTTGTATGCCGGATGCAGACACTCGAAAACAACACGCCTTGTGTCCTCACTGCAGCCGTGCCATGCGCTATCTCGGTGCCGCCACGGAGGCAGTGCCATTCTGGAACCGGATCGGCGCATTCTTCCGCTACCCGTTCCACACCGATCCACTGATGGTCATTGCCATTTGCACGCTGGTGCCCTTGCTCCTCAGCGGCAACCTCATCGGCCTGATTATCACGCTGGTGCTCGCCCTGGCACTGCTGAAGTATACCTACGCCGTTATCAGCCACACCGCCGAGGGTCATATGAAACCGCCTCCGGTAGCAGTGGCGTTCACCGGCAGCGGGTTTGACATTGTGATCCTGCAGCTACTGGTGTTTGCGCTTATGGGCGGCATGGTGGCGGCCGCTGCCATGGTCGGCGGGCCGCTGTTGATGTTCCTGGCCGTGGCCTTCGTGATCCTGGCCCTGCCCGCCAGCATCATGGTGCTGGCCATGGAGCGCTCGGTGATGGCCGCAGTAAACCCCATGAACCTGGCGGTACTGATCTCGCGCATCGGCACGCCCTACTTCCTGCTGTATGGCTACCTGATCCTGCTGACCCTGGCGTCCGGGGCGGCCCAGGATTTCGCCCTCACCCACTTCGCTCCGGGTGTTGCCCGCACACTGGCGGGCTTTCTCAACAGCACCTTTACGCTGATCCTGTTCCACATGCTGGGCTACCTGCTGTTCCAGTACCAGGAGGAACTGGGATTTGCCAGCGATCTACAGGATGACGAAAACGCCGGAGAAATGCAGAACCGCGACCGCACCCAACGGTTTGACGCCGACATTGATATGAACCTTAAGGACGGTAACTACGACCGAGTCCAGTCTATGCTCAAGGAAGCCCTGAAACGGGATTCCCAGAACACCCTGCGATTGGGACAACTGCATCAGTTGCTGACCGCCCGCAACGATGTTCCGGAACTGTATCGGTATCACCCCCGGTTACTGAACATGCTGGCGGAACAGAACGATGGCGAGGGTATAGCAGCGTTGCTGGCGGCTATCGACACAGTGGAGCCGGGATTCCGACTGGACGACCCGGAACTGTCGGTACGCTGCGCCCGCTGCCTTTACCAGCGTGGACACTTCAAACCGGCACTGAAGCTGCTGCAGGATTTCCACAAGCGCTTCCCGGACAGCGAGGAGCTGGCCCCGGCTTATCTGCTGGTCGCTCAGGCGCTGGCGAATGGCCTGGGGCAGTGGGAAAAAGCGTCGGCCTTCCTGAACTTCGTCAAGAAGCGATGCCTGAACCATCCCCTGCACCAGCAGGTCGATGTGTACCTGCAGCAGGTCGAGAAGCGGGAGCCATTGAAAGGCCCGAAGGCTTCTTTCGCAGTTCAGGAGTAAAGCCCAGTACCGGGGAAGCTTTACCAAAACACGCTGTGAATACATCCCTGTACGCTCGGCTCCGCCATCCATGGCTACGCACGGTTTTGGAAAAGCTTCCCCGGCACTCGGCAGTCCAGCAACGAGTTAGGCTTGCTGCAACAACTGCCTGTAGTGGCGAGCCTTGGGCGTCATCTCGCGTTTTTCGAACTCCTCGGCCAGCAAGCGGCAGGCTTCGCTGGCCAGGAGCTGATCACCGGCACTGCGCAGGCGTTCAAAGGCTTTCTCCGCGGCTTTCAGGTCGTCATTACGCAGGCAGGTGAACAACACCCGGTTGTGATCCTCTGCGTCAAGCGGCGCGTGGCCCTCGCCCTTGCCCAGGTATTCCTGCCAGATTTCAACCATTCGCTCCGGCTGGCGTCGGCTAAGGGACTCGTTCATCAGTTCCCGGGCCCGCTCGCGGTATTGTGGCAATTCCGGGCGCAACTTCGCCAACTGGTAAAGATGCTCCAACAGGATGGTGCGGTCCGGGTAGTGCTCCCGCAGCGCCTCGAACTGGCGCCGGGCCAGGTCGAAATCCATGCGTCCGAGGCTGGCCATGGCCTGGCTGTAGCCGGTGGTGAAACGCTCATCCTGTTCGTCTTCCTCTGGCTCGAAAAACTCCTCCTTCACTTGCAACCAGCTCTTGCCGAGTAACCAGACCATTCCTGCACCAGCTACCAAACCACCCGCATGGGCCATGTAGGCAATGCCGGTGGCCCCGGCGAACCAGTAATCGTAGATTTCCTTGCCGAGCCATACAGGCAGGATTGCCAACGCCGGAGCACGGAAGTAGTTGAAGTACACACCGACGAAATAGAAGAAGCGGATTTTCTGCAGCCCGTAGATGGCCACGTACATGCCCATCAGCCCGGAAATGGAACCGGATGCGCCCACCAGTGGGATGTGACTACCCATGGAAAACGCGGTGAACACCACGCCAGACAATGCACCACACAACAGGTACGCCAGCAGGAAACGCCCTGGGCCAAGAGCCTTTTCAACGGTGAACCCCAGCAGGAAAAGGAATACCAGGTTACCGATGATGTGTCCCCAACCGCCGTGGAGGAACTGGTAGGTAATCAGCGTATAGAGAGAAAACTCCGCGGGCACCAGCCCTAGCTGGTTCGAACTGAGCTTGTCGATCAGACGGCCCTGGATCTCGCCCCGCTGCTCCATCCAGCGCCTGCGTTCCGCCGGTGCCCAAAGCACATCCTGGTTGTTCAACATGTACTGGTAGAACTCACGGTCGGACAGCAGGCTATAGGCCAGCCACATGTCCTCGCCTTCCTGTCGTAACTGCTGGAAACTCTGCAGTTCGTAGACTCGGTCTTCATCCCCTTCAAAACGGATCTGACGTTGCAGGTAGTCCTCGTACACCGGAGCTTCCAGCAACTTCAGGTCCGATTCCAGGTACTGCTCGACGGCCTCTTCAATCAACCGGTTGTCATCGCCCTGATAAAAGAAAAATACCAGCAGGCACGTCGTGATCAGCCCGAGGGTAACCCAGGGTGGGCGCTTCCAGTTCACGGTATTTTCGGCGGGGATAATCAGCATGGGCCGTCACAATTCATCATAATTTGTCCCTTGAGAGGTGCTTTTTACCACAGCATGGCCAGTTTTTCGCGTTGTAATGGATTCTGAAGCGGTTTAGCCGGCCACGGGCAAAACAAACTGTGCGCGGCACCACAAACAGGCTACTCTGCGGTTGTCACACGATGGTCATACAAATGACATTCAATCAGGGCAGCCGCAAAGGGGCGAATCGCACGATGCTCGAAACGAGCACGGAGTATGGGTTTCGACCAATCGCCAATTGCCGTTGTCTCGGCCACAGCTAATAGTTGCCGGGACAATAAGAAAAACAGGACGTGCAACCAAGGAAACTGCCATGACTGTACTCATACTGGACAACCCGGATCTACTTGCCAGAGCGGCCATCGAATCAGGCTTGCCAATGCCCTCACTGGCATCGGACGACACACCCCGCAAACCACACCGGCTGCGGTTCCACTACGGCTTCAACAAGCACCGCCTGGATGAGCAGGATCTGGCCATCCTGCGTCAGCACGCGCTCTACCTGAGACACAACCCGGGGGTTTCAGTGCGAATCCATGGCCATGCCGACAATTTCGGCGTCAGTGAATACAACCATTTCCTGTCCCGCCTGCGGGCCAGCAGCGCAGCCAAACTTCTGGTTCGCGAAGGCGTCAGAGAAAGCCAGGTTCTGGTGAGTGGCTGGGGCAGTGATCGCCCGCTGGCGCGCCCGGAAGACCACGCCGCCAACCGCCGGCTGGAACTGGAATATGTCACCATGGAAATGGCACGGGCGCTCTAGGAGCCCTGCCTTACAAATGAGAGATCCGGGGGCCGCGTCGCCCCCGCGGGAGACTCAGCCGTAGACCTGGAACACGTTCCAGAGCAGCAATACAGCAATGGCCAGGATGCCAACCCAGGTCAGCAGAATACCTGTCATACGGGCAATATGGGGGCCACCCCGGCCATTGATCATGCCGAAGGCATGCAACACACGCCCCACCACAAAGGCCATCCCCGTCCAGTACACCAGCCCGCTGGGAACGCCGTTCAACTCAGCAATCGCGAGCATTACCAGCCCCAGGGGGGCGTATTCCACCAGATTCGCCTGAGCACGGACAGCCGCCTGGAAGTCCTGGTCGTCGTTGACCCCCAGACTTTTTTTATACTTCAGACGGAAACGGGAGACCATCCCCGACAACACCAGCAACAGCAGGCCGAGAACGGCCGCAAAAACGGCAGAGACAGGTACGATCATAATCAGCCCTTCTTGATCGCGCTAACAACGGCAAGCAGCAACACCGCACCCACCGTGGCAGTAACCAGTTCTCCAATGGCCCCCTGCGCAGCCAGGCCCAACAGTCGGAAAACGAAACCGCCCAGAACGGACCCGACAATACCGATACCGATGTTGGCCAGTACGCCGAAGCCACGACCCTTCATGATCAGGCCTGCCAACCAACCGGCCACACCACCAATAATCAGAAACAGAATAAGGTTCATTGCATGCATCTCCGAGCAGCGAAACAGTCCCCGAAAGACTGCCCTGTTTTACTCGGCGCTTCAAGCACTTCCGTAAGGAAGCAGGCAGTTTCGTGGGACACGTTCAGAGGGTTGGTTCGAGGTCTGCGATGGTTGCTTCCATTTGCTCGCGGCACTGGGCCATCAACTGGGGAATATCCGTAACCGTGAGCCCTGCGGTTTCAATCGGAGGGAGCACCCGAATGGCAACCGGCTCGCGACGACCGGACCATCCCAGGGTACGATCATAATACTGGCTGGCGCAGACCATGGTGATGGGCGCACCGGAGGCAACGGCCGCGTGGAAAGCACCTTTCTTGAACGATTGCAGGCCCCGGCCGCGGCTGCGGGTGCCCTCCGGAAATACCCAGAGGCTCTTGCGGTCACGGCTGATTGCCTCGCTGGTCGCCTGCATCACCGCAACAGCCTTGTGAGAGCGACCCCGGTTGAGGATGACATTGCCTCCGAGCCAGAACACCTGGCCAAAAAACGGGATCCATATCAGCGACGATTTACCCACCGTCACCGTGCGGGGTGGCAGCAAATCCCCCATCACGAACAGATCATCGTTGTGCTGGTGATTGGCAATAACAACCGTGGGCCGGTCCTTCGGCATGTTGTCGACCCCCTCCAGAGGGCGCTCCATACCCAGGAGCAAACGACCGACGCGGGCAATCGTTCGTGCCAGCAAGCGGTTATTGTCCGGATTAAATGGCCGGGCGACATACAGAACCAGTGCGAACAGACAGATGACCGGCACCATCAGCCAGGCCAGCAACTTTCTCGGCATTCCCATTAAAAACAATCCTGATGCAATTTTTGGCGCACAAGTGTACGCCAAAATCAGGTTCCGGCAACAGTCTCCCGAGCCAGCACGTTAACGGTCTTATCGGCCGTCACCAGGGACTCGGCTGTGGCCTCCACCACATAGCGTAGCGGACCATTGTTTTCCAGGCCATCAAACGGGTAACAGGTCACCAGCAACAGCGAATCCCTGGGCAACTGCGCGGTATTGATCTGCTCGTGCCGACTATCGACAACGCGGATACGGTCCACCCGGAATGAACGCCAGTCGCCATCGCGATCCTGCAACTTTACCCGGCTGCCGGTTTCCAGGTGCTGCAGCCCCCGGAAATGCGTATCACGGTGGCCCGCAATTACCACCGGGCCCGCCCGGCCGTCGTTCCCCACCACCTGCCCCGGCCCGAAGGCCAGGCTCTCGCCGTGAGCTCCGTCCAGCACAATCAGTGACTGACCGGTTTCAGGCACCATCAAACGGGCCACTGGCCAGGTATCTGCCCAGGGCCAGGGCCGGGTTTCCTGCTGCCGTGCCTGGCTTTCGGCCCAAGCCAGCTCCAGAAGCTCCTGCGCCACGAGGGCCTTGAATGGAATCCACAGGCCAACCGCAAGGACAGTCGCAAACGTTGTCGCCAACAGGAGGATTAATCGGTTCATGGGTACACCCTCCGCTTCAGGAGCGTGATCGCAGCCGAGAACATCAGCCCAATCAGGCCAATAGCGATCAGCAGGGGAGACATGGTTGCGGTCTGGGGGTATCGCAACATGGTGCCCTGGCTCCCGGCGGGCAGCAGTGTGGGCACGCTGTCGGTTTCCAGGGCCTCCTGCGACGGTCTGGAAGGGGTTTTGTCCTGGGCCAGAAAGCTGGTGTACTTTGTCATCAACTGATGTTCCAGCCCCAGACGGGTCACTTGCTGCCCCGCATCGTCATCAATCTGGCCGGTCAGCCCACTATCCATCAGGCTATCGATTTTCCGTTTTGCCCAGTGGCGATGCAGGCCCTTGCCGTTGGCGGCCTGTTCGAGGCTCAGCGACTGTTGCCATCGACTGCCATCCGGAAGACGCCCGGAAACATCGAGCGCGCCTTCAGCCGGCAGGCCACGCACAACCTGCACCATGGGTTCCCCCCTGAATAGATCGCCAATTCGGTCAGGGAAGGCTTCGATTGCAGCCGTTTGGTCCGGCCAACTGACCGCGATATCAGTCAGCACCGGCGCCTCCATCTTACCGAACAGCTCGTCCAGCGGGCGGGCCACGTCCGATAGGTCACTGATGGCAGTGTAGGTCCCGCGGCCATAGCGTGCGGCTTCCCGCATGAAGTGCATATTGGGAGCAGAACCGATGCCCACGGTGAACAGCCGGCTGCTGCCCAGCCCATCACGAATTCTTCCGAACAGGGCACTTTCATTGCCGACGGCGCCATCGGTAATAAACACCACTTGCCTGACCCTGGCGTGGGACTCGTCGCCGCTATCACCAGCCGTATCACCGGCCGTCTCGAGCGCGGCATCCAGCGCCGGGGCCATCTCGGTACCGCCATCGGCATTCAGCCCTTTCACGTAACGACGAGCCCGGGCAATGTTATTGCCACTGGCGGGAACCGCTTCCATAAACAGGGCGTGGGTCTGACTGTTGAACTGGATAACGTTGAAGCGATCATCGGCATCGAGTGTGTCCAACCCCCGCAGCAACGCCTGCCGGGCCTGACGGATCGACTCGCCAGCCATGGAACCGGAAGTGTCGATCACGAACACCAGCTCTCTTGGCAGCCGCTGATTTCCATTAACGCCGGGCACCACCAACGCCAGCAGGTAGTCCTCACCCTGCCACTGTTCCTGGAACACCGCGGCTGCGGGCTCCATAACCCGGGCCGGTGCCCAGCGCACAATTAGGTCCCGGTCCATCAGCACGGTCCGGGATTCGGGCGCCACCTCCACGGTGTTGCCGTTCCAGGTACTGGTCACGCGATGGCTGGGGCTCGATACTCGGCTCACCGGCAGGCCGGCGCTGATTTCCAGGGCAACGGTGGCCCGGTGGCTGTCCGGCCCTACATCTTCCGGCAGCACCGTGAACGGGCTGATCTGATCGGCATCCGGCACGGTAGTGGTAGGCGTGGCCCAACCTCCCGACCACTGCGCGGGCTCGTTGTCCAGTGCCTGGCCAGGCATATAGCGCGGTGTCAGCGTGGTGGGCAAGCGCAGTTCGAACTCGCCGGACTGGTAACGCACCGCCTGCTGGTAGTTGAGTTCAACGGTAATGGTTTCGCCGGGGGGAATGTTTGCCATGCGGGTGGTGAACAGGTTGGGGCGTTGCTGGTCCACGCGGGCCACCTTGCGACCTTCCTCCTTCGCCTTGGTGTATTGGCGTTTGGCCTCCTGCTTTTCGTGGACCTCGCCCACAATCACCCGCTCGCCGGCGGTCATGGTCATGCCATACACGCTCGCGTTATCCGGCAACGGGAACACATACACACCTTCCCGCCACTGCTGGCTGGTATTACGAAAGCTTTGGCGCAAGCGGGTATCTGCAATCAGACCGCTAACGGTTACTTTGTAGTCTGTGGTCAGCAGAGTGGCGGAGCCCAGTCGCTGGCCGGCGTCATCGACAAAATGAAACTCACCGGCGCCTTCGCGTCCTGCTTCGGAGGCCTCCGCGTACACCGGGTGCACAAACAGGAAAAGCAGCACTGCCAGCCACAGGGAAATCCCCTCCAGCCAGCGCCGCAGCCGGGGGGAGACCTTGCTCCCTGTCATACCAGCACTCTGTCGCCCACCATTCGGGGCGGTTGGTGAATAGGGTCCCAGGTTGGTCAACAGCATTGTTTCGCTTCCTTGTATCACTGTGTTTGAAAAAGCACGCCTGGTGGCAACTGGCGACTATTTCAGCCCATGGAAGCGGCGATCCGGTGCCACAATCTGGCGATCCGGCGATAAAAAAATGATGAATTGTGGCAAACCCTCCGCTTTACCTTGTTCTGGCCACAGGCCATGGTTAAATAGGAACCTGTATTAACAGGGGAATGGTTGCCGGTTATGAAGCGACACATCGTGCTGATTGAAGATGAACCCGCCATCCGGGAAAACTACCGTGACGCTTTCGAGCGCCGGGGGTACCGGGTGTCTGCCTATGGTGACCGCACCAGTGCTTTCCAGGTATTGCGCACTGCCCTGCCAGACTTGGCCATTATCGACGTGGGACTCGGCGATGAGCCCGAAGGCGGCTTTACCCTGTGCCAGGACCTGCGCAGCCTGTCCAAGACCGTACCGATCATCTTCCTGACGGCTCGCGACAGCGATATCGATTCCGTTCACGGCCTGCGGCTGGGCGCCGATGACTATGTCACCAAGGACATGAGCATGGACCACCTGCTGGCCCGGGTTACCGCCCTGCTGCGACGGGCCGATGCCTGGGCCGAGGCCCTGAAGCAACCGGACGAAGTGGTGCACAGGGGCCGCTTGGCATTGAATGTGGACCGTATGACGGCGGAATGGAACGGCCAGCCCATCGACCTGACAGTCACCGAATTCTGGATGCTGCATTCTCTGGTTCAGCACCCGGGCCACGTGCGTAGCCGCGACCAGTTGATGGAAGCCGCCAGCACGGTACTGGACGACAACACGGTGACCTCACACATAAAGCGTATACGCCGCAAGTTCCTGCAGATTGACGACGCGTTCGACGGCATTCACACCGCCTATGGCATGGGTTACCGCTGGAACGCCCATGAGGCCTGAGTTTTGACCCTTAAGCGCCAACTCTTCATTGCCAGCCTGCTGATGCTGCTGATTCCCTGGGCGGGCCTGCAGTTCGTGCTGGAACTGGACCAGGCCCTGCGTGACCAGGCTGCCCGTCAGTTGCAGAGCCAGGCCGGACGTACGGCCGGTTTTGCCGCGGAACAGCTTGCCGGGAGCCCAACGGTTGCGCCGGGCACCCGCGTTATCTATGCCGACCTCCTGTCCCGCAGCCCCAATCTGGATGGTTATGGCGACGACTGGCCCGGGTACGACGAGGAAGAATCCCGACAGCAGTGGCAAGGCACACAACAAGCCATCGACAAAGACGGACCCGAGTTATCCTGGCAGGCTGCCGTCGATCAAACCCATCTCTACCTTTTGATTCGTGTCAGCGGCAGAACCGCTGACTTCTTCAATCCCGGCAACCCTCAGCACCCCCATGACCAGATCCAACTCCAGGTCATCGACGAGAAACAGACAACCCGTCGCCTGATTCGCACTCAGGCACCAGGGGCCATCAACGCCATTGATCCCGAGCGCGAAGGGTCGGCAGACTATCGCATCAGCGGCTACTGGCAGGCGGTCAGCAACGGCTACCAGGCTGAATTGAGATTGCCGCGACCGGCTCCCTCGTCCCGCCTTGGCTTCCAGGTGACATGGCCTGCGGAAAGGCCTGCAAACAGCGGTGAAGAACGCGTCTCTGCCGGCCCCACCTCAGCCCAGATCGTCACCCGAATGCCACAACTCGAAAACCGACTTGCGGCCATGATTGCTCCGGGCCAGGGTACCTGGGTTCTGGAGCCGGACGGCTGGGTAATCGCTCGCCAGACCCGCAACTCCGAAACCGATGAGCCCGAATTCGACAGCCTCAGCCCCCTGCAGATCCTGGAACGCATCAGCCTGAACGGCCTGCGGGCACTGGTGAGTTTCTACCAGCCTGAGCCTTCACGTCTGAATGCGGACACCCATCGCATGGACGCCGGGGAACTGCCATCACAGGGGCTGGTTCGTCACCGGGACGGCGACACCTACATGCTGGTGAAACAACCATTGGGTGACGGCCGGATGCTGGTTCTGGAAGAATCGCTGGACCAGTTGCTGGCGCTGTCTGGCAGCACCCTTGGTTCGGTCATTTCCCGCAGCGTGTTATTGATTATTGGCCTGATGCTGGTTCTGCTGGGTTACGCCAGCTGGCTGTCCTGGCGTATTACCCGACTGCAGCGGGCTGTCAGTGCCAGTGTTGACGATGACGGCCGCGTGTTAGGCACCCTGCCACCCGCAAAAGCGAAAGACGAACTGGGCGACCTGTCACGGCAATTCAGTCAAATGGTGGACCGCCTTCAGGGCTACACGGACTATCTGGAAAGTTTCTCCCGGCGGCTGTCCCACGAACTGAAAACCCCCGTGGCCGTGGTGCGTTCTTCCCTGGAGAATCTGGGGCAAACCACAGACCCGGCTGATCAGGCCAGCTACATCGAGCGAGCCCGTTCGGCCACCGACCGCCTCAGCCAGATATTGCAGGGTATGAGCGAGGCAGCCCGGCTGGAACAAAGCTTTGACCACGCCGAAAAGGAAACCTTTGATCTGGCCGAAGTCGCCTCCCAAACCACTCTCGCCTATCAGGAGCTGGACCCCGACCACCGTATTCACTACATCGGGCCTGCCAACGGTTGCCGGTGCCACGGTTCCCCGGAACTGCTGGTTCAGCTTCTGGACAAGTTGGTGGACAACGCCCGGGATTTCACACCAGCGCAGGGAAACATTGAAATACGGCTGACGCAGAACGCCCGACAACTGGAACTGAGCGTGTTCAATGAAGCCTCCTCTCTGCCGGAGAACCTCGCCAGTGATATTTTCAGCCCCTTCGTGTCCGTGCGGACCGGCCATCAGGAAGGGCACCTGGGCCAGGGCCTGTTGATCGTGAGACTGATCGCCGAGCACCACAACGGTCAGGTGATGGCCAGCGATGATACCGGTGGCGTGCGCTTTACAGTACTGCTGCCATCGCGCCCCCGACCAGAGTCTTAAGCCACAAGTCGTCTTTCGGAAGTGCCCGCAAGCCTTTATTGTTCGGTTATAGGCCCATCAATCGCCGTCAAAGGACCAAGCCTTGAACCCGCCGCTCAAACAGCTGGACCTGCACCCTCTCCGGGCAGAGCTCTACAACGAACTCCATTCCCGGCCGTTCCACGTGCTGCCATGCCCGGCCCAGGTTACCCACATTGCGCTGATAACCACCCCGGAGCAAAGAGCCTCCCAGTTCCGTCACTGGCAGGACCTGCATATAATGCTGGGGCAACCCGAGCCCCTGGAGGACGTCAGCTGCTATGAGGCCACCTTCGGCTCCCTGCGGATCCGGCGTGAGATGCACATGGAGTTTGCCTCCTACACGTTTATCAATCTGGGCATCGGGAATGACCATCAACCCTTCCAGAACACCGGTATCTCGTCGCTGCCCAAAGGCTGGCTCGAGAAACTCACCGGTACCGTGGTGGCGGCCTTTCATATTGACCTGCAGCAAGCCTCGAGCGGCCCGGAAACCGACCTGGCGCACATCCGCCACTGGTTCGAGGGAGAACGACTGGTGGGCAGCAGCCCTTGGGAAGGGAAGGCCCGGGTGTGGGGCACCTTCAGGCTCCATAGCGATGGATTTGGCCGCTTTATGGTCCTCAACCGGGACATGTCCGACAGCCAGCTTGGCCGCCTGACACAACGCCTGATGGAGATCGAGACCTATCGCCTGATGTCCTTGCTGGCGCTGCCACTGGCACGGGAGATGACACCTTCGCTGAACGACATGGACCAACAGCTGGCGGTGATTACCCAGTCCCTGGCGGACAACCAGGACATCGACGAACGTGAGGTACTCGCGGACCTGACCAACATCGCGGCCCGCATCGAAGCCTTTCGCGCCCACGCCACCTTTCGCTTCTCCGCGACGCGGGCCTATCACCAGCTGGTGCTGACCCGCCTGGAGGAGCTGCGGGAAGATGAGCTGTCGGGCCACCTCACCATCACCGAATTCATGACCCGACGACTGACACCGGCCGTGGAAACCTGCGAATCGGTGAAGGAACGCCTGGAGGACCTGTCGCGCAGAGTTGACCGGGCCTCTGACATGGTGCGTACGCGGGTGGAACTGGCGATCCAGAGTCAGAACCAGCAGTTGTTGAGCTCCATGGACCGGCGTTCAAAAATCCAGTTGATGATGCAGCATACGGTGGAAGGGTTTTCCGTGGTGGTCATCAGCTACTACTTGTTGGCCCTGCTGAAACTGGCGCTGGAGTCCGCCGATGACGCCGGGTTCGACGTCAACACCTCGCTGGTGCTGGGCATTGCCATACCGGTGGTGCTGACCCTGGTGTTCATCGGCGTGCGCATGATCCACCACCGGTTTATCAGGCTGGCACGGCGACAGTAACCAGCAGCCTACTTACCAAAGGCATCCGGGTCGCCGGCAAACTGGCGGTAGAACTGCTGCGCCGTGCGGCCATTACGAGCCCCCCGACTGGTGGCAAACCGAATGGCCTCAAGATGCAGCGCCTCACGGTCATCCACTTGCGGAAACAGAGCATCAATGGCCTGCAGGTATACATCCTGCGGAAAGCCGTAAAACGACAACTGCAGCCCAAACCGGTCCGCAAGGGATATCTGCTCCTCGATGGCCTCGGCCGGATGGAGTTCGCCCCCGCGCATTTCACTTTTCAGGTTATCGTCCATGAATTCCGGCATCAGGTGGCGGCGATTGGAGGTGGCGTACACCCTCACATTCTCAGGCGGCAACTCCAGCGACCCCTCCAAAACACTCTTCAACGCCTTATAGCCAGACTCACCGACTTCAAAGGAAAGATCGTCGCAGAAGATCACGAACCGCCAGGGCAATTCAGCGATGTCGTCGACGATTTCCGGGAGGTTCACCAGATCGTCCTTGTCCACCTCGATCATCCGTAACCCCTGCTCCCGATACCGGTTAAGCAGTGCCTTGATCAGCGATGATTTGCCGGTGCCCCGGGCGCCCCAGAGGAGCGAATTGTTCGAGGGTTCACCGGCCAGGAAGCGCTCGGTGTTACGGGCCAGGGCCTTCTGCTGTCGCTCGATGCCGGTCAGATCGGACCAACCCACCGGGTCGAGCCGCCGAATGGCCCTCAGACCCTGACGGTGGCGGCGCCACACGGCGGCGGGCGTTTCTGCCCAGTTGATGGCGTGATCTGTCGACATAACACCTATTTCCTGTTCCGCGTTTATCACGAATATGAAACACTGGAGCCCACTACCGGACACTACCCCAAAAAGGAGACTTTACCGCAAATGGCCGTTAAATCCGTCGCTCTGGTCGCCCACGACAACAAGAAGAGAGAACTGGTGGACTGGGTTGCCGACAACCAGACCCGCTTTGCCTCTCTTCGACTCTACGCCTCCGGCACCACTGGCCGGTTGCTCAAGGAAAACCTGGGCCGGGACGACATCGAATGCCTGCTCAGTGGCCCACTCGGGGGCGACCAGCAAATTGGCGCCAAGATCGCAGAAGGGGAAATTGACCTGCTGGTGTTCTTCTGGGACCCACTGGAGCCCCAGCCCCACGACCCGGACATCAAGGCCCTGCTACGCATTGCCGCGTTGTGGAACATCCCCGTCGCCTGCAACCGGGCCACCGCCGAGTTCATCCTGACATCCGCCTACATGACGGATGATCAACACCAACCGCAAAGGCCGGATTTCTCCAGCTACACCGGCCGCTCCGTCAACTGAGCGGCCTTCTGGCCAGGAACACCGTGTTGGTGGACTCACGGTTCTGGAACGGGTTGTAGAACGACACCACCTTTGCGTCCACATCCGTGAACAGTGTTGCCAACACGTCCATGAACGGCTCGTCCGGCGGGTCGTTGGACCACATGGCGAAAACGCCGCCAGGGCGCAGGTGAGCCGCCATTTTGCCTAAACTCTCAGCGTTGTAGAAACTGGCATTGGACTCGTTCAGGAGGGCTCTGGGGGAATGGTCAATGTCCAGCAGAATGGCGTCAAATAGCTTGCCTGGCGCTTCGGTATCAAAACCGGATTCCGATACCGCCAGATCAAAGAAACTGCCCAGCACATAGCGGCAACGCGGGTCGGCATTCAGCACTTTACCCAACGGAACCTTTTCCTGCTGGTGCCAGTGGATGACCGTGTCCAGGGCGTCCACAACCAGCAGCTCGCTCACCCGCTCATGCTTGAGGGCCGCTTCCGCGGTGTAGCCGAGCCCGAGGCCGCCGACCACCACCTTTAGTTGTTCGCCCTCGACAGCATTCAGGCCCAGGTCCGCCAGGGCTACTTCCGCGTCCACAAACATGCTGGACATGAGAAACTCTTCGCCCAGCTTCACCTCGTAGATATCACGGTTGCCCAACGCCGGAATGCGACGGCGGCGGAGCGTGATCTCTCCCAACGATGAAGGTTGGCTGTCGATCTGTTCAAACAAAAGGCCCATGGTCGTTCCCATAACGTACTGATGTCGCAACATCCTACCATCACGCACCGGCAATCGCAGACCACAAGTTACCTCGCTATTGGGCAAACAACCCGCCAACGACTACACTCATTTACTAATCACCACAGAATTGTGAATCACCCGATGAGCGCTGTAATTGCCTGGCAAAAGCCATCTCTGATCACACTGCTTGCTGGCATTTATGGTGTACTGGCGCTCACCCTCCTGTCGATGCCTGCCTGGCCCACTGTAGAAGAACCCGTTTCCATTGGAATCGTAGCCGACAACAAACCGTACACGTCCATGTCGGGCCGCACTGCCTCCGGCTTTTCTATCGATATAGTCCGCGAAGTGGTCCGTCAGTCGGGTGTGGAGGTTGAGTTTCGGGCGGGCAGCTGGCCGGAAGTGTTCGGTGCATTCCGGCGCGGCGAACTCGACGTTATCGAGGGCATCTCCTACAACGAGGACCGGGCCAGGACCATACAGTTTACCGCCCCGTACCACGTTCGCCAGATGCACCTGATGCATGACCCGGTTAACCCGCTCAAAGACATGGATTCCCTGGAATCCCTCACCGACCACCGCGTTGGCGTTGTGCGTGACGCCTATTTCCGCGATGCACTTGAAACGGCGGGTGTGCCACTCGTCACCTACGATTCCATTCCCGGCCTGATCCGGGCTCTGGCCTTCGGTTGGGTGGACGGCATCATCGGTCCGGAACTGACCCTGAACTACTACGCTAACCAGGCCGGTTTCCGGTTTTTGGAGATTGCAGGCCCCGCCCCGTTGGGTGAGTGGTCAAAAGAAGACTTTCGGCTCGGCGTTCTGAAAGAAAACGACGAGCTGTTTAACGTGGTCAGCCGCGGCGTGGCAGCCATTCCAGAGGAGCGCATCCGGGAACTGTTCGACCGTTGGCAGGAATACGGCGGTGCCAGTGTTGCCGAATCGGCGGGTTTTACCCTTAGTGATGCCCATCAGAGCTATATCAGCGAGGTCGGCCCGATACGGGTAGGCTTTATGAGTGACTATGCGCCTTTCAGCTTTCATGACGCCAATGCGCTGCAAGGATTGTCAGTCGACGTGCTGAACCGGATAGCGGATCTGACCGGCCTGCAAATCGTACCGGTGCCGGGGCAATGGTCGGAACTGTATCCCCGGTTTTTGGATAGTGATATCGATATCATGGCCAATATCTCAAAAACCGACGAGCGTGAGGCGTTCATTCGTTTCACCCGGCCCTACCACATCATTCCCAACGTCGCCTTCACTCTGGATAAGAACCTGCTATTCGACTCACCGACAGACTTGCAGGGACTAAAAGTCGCTATTGGCTCGGGCATCTACTACGAGGGGCCCCTTCGTGAGGCGCTGGGCGATAATGTGTTCTCTTTCACGTCTCAGCTGGCCATGTTCCAGGCTTTGGCAGGGGGCTCAGTCGATGTTGCCTTGGCAGCCCTGCCTAACGGTAACTATTGGGTGAGGGAGCTTCGCATTGCCGGAGTGAATATTGCCGGTGAAATGACCCTTGATGGAATCCCGGGAGAAGACCTGCGCTTTGGTGTACGTCCCGCTCTTGAGCCGCTCGCCTCTATAATGGACGCCGCACTGGGTGCTATCAGCCCAACGGAAATGCGCACTATCGAGAATCGCTGGCTCGGTGCCTCCGTCCGTCGTGACCGGCCGCCTGTCACCGGACCGTTAACGTTCTCCGACGCCGAACAGGCTTGGCTGGCCGATCGCAACCGAAGACTGACCATCTGCGTGGATCCTGACTGGCTTCCACTGGAGGGCCTCAGCGGAGACGATAAACACCTCGGGATTTCCGCCGATGTCTTCACCCTGTTTGCGGATCGCTCCGATATCAAGTTCACCCCTCTTCCCGTCGATAGCTGGTCCGAGTCCATCAAAGCCGTTAAAAATCGACACTGCGATCTGCTCTCCATGGCCATGGAAACACCGGAGAGGCTTGAATACCTGAATTTCACAAAACCCTATATCCAGATTCCCAGCGTGCTTCTGGGGCGAGTGGAAGCCCCCTACATCAATACACTGGACGACATCAAGAACCAGCCGGTCGGCGTGGCGAAGGACTACGCTTTTCTGGAACTGCTGAGAACAACCAATCCCAGCCTCAATCTGGTGGAAGTGCCCAGCGAAAAAATCGGACTGCGCATGGTTCAGGAGCGGAAGCTGGCGGGGTATCTCGGCACCTTGTCCACAGCCAGTTACAACATGCAGGAGCTGGGCCTGGCGGACCTGAAAGTGCTCGGGCGAATTCCCGCAGACTGGACCTTGGGGGTCGCCACCCGAAATGATCAACCCGAGCTCTTCAACATCATGCAAAAGTTGGTGTCCAGCCTGACGGAAGCGGAGCTTAAAGCCATTGAACAGCAATGGGCAGGCCTCAAACTGGAACAGACCGTCGACTACACACTGATGTTCCAGATCACCATGGGTGCCGTGGTGCTCCTGGGGTTGCTGTTTTACTGGAACCGAAAACTCGGTCGCCTGAATCGTGAACTGGCTGCGGCCAATGACCGCCTTGCGCATCTCAGCGTAACGGACGACCTGACTCAGATCGGCAATCGCAGCTATTTCGACCGTGAGTTCAACAAGAGCTTCCATTGGTGTCAGCGGCATGGAGCCGGGTTTGCTGTTGCAATGGTGGATGCAGACCATTTCAAGGAAATCAACGACACCTACGGCCACGACGCAGGCGACCATTGTCTGGTGGCGCTGGCGGACACCATGCGCAACCACTTTCGACGTGACACCGACCGCCTTACCCGGTTCGGCGGTGAGGAGTTTGTTATATTCACCAGCTTCAGCGACCGTGATGAGCTGGTGTCACGCCTGGAAGGATTCCGCGAGGGCCTGGCGGGGCTAACCACTTGCTGCGATGATGAGCAGATCCGCTTTACCGTGAGCATCGGCCTGGCCACTGGCACACCGGGCAAGGACACGGTGCCGGCGGAATTTCTTCGGCTGGCAGACAAAGCGCTGTATCTCGCCAAGCAAAACGGCCGCAACCGCCTGGAAGCCCTGACCACTGACGCCCCCCACTGAAGATCAGGCAGCCAGGCAGGGCAAGCTGATGCTATCCTTTTGCGACAAGGAAACCGCAAAGGAGACGACACCATGGCTAAGATCTACGAAGACAACTCCCTGTCGATCGGCAACACCCCGCTGGTCAAGCTCAACCGGGTCAATGAAGGGGCCACGATCTGGGCCAAGATAGAAGGCCGCAACCCGGCCTATTCCGTAAAATGCCGAATTGGCTCTGCAATGATCTGGGATGCAGAAAAGCGTGGCGCTCTCAAGCCCGGTATGACCATCGTTGAGCCTACCAGTGGCAACACAGGCATTGCCCTCGCCTTCGTGGCTGCCGCCAGGGGCTACAAACTGAAACTGACCATGCCCTCATCCATGAGCCTGGAACGCCGCAAAGTACTGAAGGCCATGGGGGCGGAACTGGTGCTTACGGAGCCAGCGAAGGGCATGAAAGGCGCCATTGCCAAGGCGGAGGAAATTGTTGCTGAAGACCCGGACAACTGCTTCATGCCACAGCAGTTTGAGAACCCGGCCAACCCCCGTATCCACGAAGACACCACTGGCCCCGAAATCTGGAACGATACCGACGGCGCCATCGACGTTTTTGTATCCGGTGTTGGTACCGGCGGCACCCTGACCGGCGTAACCCGTTACATCCGCAACACCAAAGGCAAGGCCATCACCACCGTTGCCGTGGAGCCGGAAGACTCGCCAATCATCACCCAGGCCCGCAGCGGCCAGGACCAGACACCAGCGCCCCACAAGATTCAGGGCATTGGCGCCGGGTTCATTCCGGGCAACCTGGACATGGACCTGGTGGACCGGGCGGAAAAAGTCAGCAATCAGGAAGCCATGGACATGGCACATCGGCTGATGCAAGAGGAAGGCATTCTCTGTGGCATTTCCTGTGGTGCAGCGGTTGTGGCAGCAGTGAGGATCAGCAAGCTGCCGGAATTCCAGGGCAAGAATATCGTGGTGGTCCTGCCGGATTCCGCCGAGCGCTACCTGTCGTCAGCGCTTTTCGCGGAGCAGTTTGGCGAGCTGGAAAACGTTCAATAAGAAGGGAATAAAAGAACCTCACGAAGAACCCGGGGCAAACCCGCCCCGGGTTCTATTACGCGTTTCTATTAGAACTGGAAACGCATACCAACACGGCCGGTATCGAAATCCGGCCCGTCGTTGTTGACCTGGCCGTTAAAATTATCCTCGTCGATATCAACGTTGTAGCGGTTGTATTCCGCAAATGCGGTCAACTGCTCGGTGACCCGGAAATCAACACCGGCACCAACGAACGGATTGACATCATCGTAGGTCTCACTCTCATCAAACGCGTCTACATCAAACGACGAGGCAAACGCGCCAGCTTTGGCATAGACACCAAAGCTATCCGTCAATGGCAGCCGCCCCATCAAGCCGAGGGATATCCCTTTTAGCTTGCCATCAACGTCGTCATCGCCAAAGTTGCCGAAATCAATGTACTCGGCTTCCAGGGCGAAGAACTGGTTGAACTGGTAGCCCAACCCCAGGCCAAACAGATCATTTTTGTCATCAAACTCGCCGCCATGGGATTTGTAGCCACCATAACTGCCGCTCAGGTAAACACCTGAGCTATCGCGATCAGTGTTGTCCTGGGCTGACACAACCGGGGCAGCCAACATGGCCGAGGCCAGAACCGTTACATAGGCAAAACCGGATTTATAGCTCATATCGCATCCATCCTTCTGAGTTCGGAAATGATTGGTTTCCTATTGGATTAACCGGTAAAGCGTCATGCCGGTTACCTGAACTCAGGCTACCTATAAATTGGCGGGATATGGGTTAAATGCGCAGTACAGTCTGTTCACCTCATTTTCATGTTAGTCAATATCAGCTTCGCAATTTTTCGGTGAATTCGCGTATTTGATGGATGCTTCAAGACTGGCAGCCGCCAGCGAAACACTGCGATAGGAAAGACGGGAAATACCGTGGTGAACGGAGCGAACAGCCTCACTCCAGGGCCTGGCAATCGGAACTCTTTGCAGAATATCGAAGGTCTCATCCGCAATCGACAGATGAATTCGCTCCACCTTGAGAGCGCCGTGATTCAGGCCACTGGCTGTCATATCGGCAACACCAGCCCACCAGTTGCGGTTATGTTCGCTCATAACAACCACTCCTTCAGTTGACTGGCCACATCCGGGTGATGGGCCAGACGGATATGGTCAACGCCAGGGAAGCTGGCGACACCACTGAGTGACCAGCCCCTCCGTTCGTGGCCACGAGCACTGGATTCATGCACCAGCGCATCTCCAAACAGAGCGTTGACCGGGTGCTGACGAGACCTCGCCAGCAGGCCGCAGACGACGTAGTGCCTTGCTCCCGGGAGCAAAGGTGGCTCGCGGCCACTCTCGTTAACAACCTCCCCTCGGGACAGGTTGCGAATCCCCTCACTGCGCAGATCAATCACTTCGCCCACCACGCGCAGGTAATCCCGTGGCGCCTGACTCATAAGGTCGGCCGTGGCCTTCGCGCCTTTCGCCAGCCAGGAACCATCATGTGGAGAACCAATGTATACGCAATCGGCGAGCTGTTCGACCCAGTGATGAGCAAGGTGCTGGCCATGATGACAGGCACTACGGATCAGTAATCCGCCCATGCTGTGGCCCATCAGGATAATCCGCTCAACAGGCACCGGCCAATGGTGGACGAGGGTTTCCAGAAGCTCGGCAAGATCTTCACCGTTGCGGTAGATCGGTCGACCCGTGTTGTAGCGAAGGGTAAGGGGTGTGATGGAACGCCCTTCGTCCGCCAGCAAGGACCCGTAATGAGTATCGGCTTGCCCCGGAAGATCCCAAACCGTCTCCAGTTCCATCAAACCATGTATGGACAAGCACAGTGTCGAACCGGGCGACTCCACTGCGGGTGCCGACAAGTCAATGGGCGAGCGCCCGTGGAAGAACTCCATGGGCACCGCCAAAGGGTTGTTTCGCGCCTCAAGCCAGTCCCCAAGGAACCCGCTGAGGATGGCCGAGGCGTGTCTTTGCCACACCGGGCTGGTGTCTGTATCCATGCACAACCGCTACCGTTTGATGAGTTATCACCAGTCTACTCCGATAGCGGCGCTAACGATTGGCTGAATTTTCACCAATTTACGGCGTCGGGGCAACTGCCTTTCAGTGGCCCCGGCCGGCAAACCCCATGCAATTGGCGTAGAAGGTGGTGGTTGCTGGCCAATCCGAGAAAATACCAATCACCCCGACATCCCGGGCCAGCACATCAATCACGTTGAACACGTCGCCGTCGTTATTGACGGCGTCGGTGATGGTCTGGTGATACCAACCACCGCCATTAGCCAACGGACCACTACGCTCGACCGTCCAGGCGATCATATCCAGCCCGGCTGCTCTGGCGTTTTCAGCGTATTCCGACGGCACGATCTGCTGGTGGCCATCGAGGGTCAACATCTTCCACAGTGCGGGGGCCAGGATATTCACGCCTTGCGCCGACAGGCTTTCCATCCACGCCAGGGAGGAATTCTCCGGTGTCAGCGGCTCCTGATCCAAGAATACCGCCTGCCGGCCAAACCGGGGCGTTTCGTTGACCCAGAACAGCACATCATCCAGCAGGAACGACTGCGGCCAGACATCCTTCGGGTTCACGCCCGCTTCAACGTAGTCCTGGATCATCTGGCGGGCGTAATCTTCCTGGCTGTAATCGCCCTCGTACGGCATCTCCACTACCGGCGTTTTCAGCTCCGGCGTGAACTTCACACCCAGACGTTTAAACAGTTCGATGCTCTCTTTATGGGTCAACAGGGTGCCGCGACTGCTGTAAAGCTCCGTGCGCCAGTCAGCAGTTCCTTCCAGATACTCCTCCGGCGTGGTTGCCATGGGATTGAAGGCGTCCATCTTGCCTTCCAGTGACTTGAATTCCTCCAGCGTGATATCGCTGGTACGGCATTCTGCCTGCGCCTCGGTGCCGCTTTCCGGGTCCGCCGGGACAAACGGCTGTGTACACTTGGCGTTGAGTTCCGGAATCGTCACGATGTTGGTGGTGGTATGGAGGTCGTTCTGGGCGTGACGGCAGACTAGCTCCCGATCCTTGGTAAACGCCACATCGCACTCCACAATGCCTGCACCCATCCGGGCCGCCGCAACATAGGACTCAAGCGTGTGCTCCGGGAACTGCAAAGGCGCGCCACGATGACCAATGGAGAAATCCGTGGGCCGGATTTTGTCGGCGCGGCAGGACTGCAGCCTGTCTTTCAGGCGCCCCTCATCCATGTCTTCAACCAGCCAGAAGGGACGCGGGCCCAGATGGACCTCGCGTTTGCCGCGGTGAAATCTGTCCTTCAGGTCCGGCCACTTATCGTGCCATTTTTCAAGACCTGGCGGTGTCCAGTGCTCACCTTCTCCATGCCAATCCGGTGCCGCATTGGCAATGGAGAATAAAGGCATCAGTAATGCCATAACCAGTAACGTGCGTAACTTCATAACAATCTCCCTGTGCAATGAATGGTACTGCACGGCTATTGTCGGCGCGGGGGGTTACGCTCAGGTGACGATCATGTGACTGGCGCGTCCGTGCCACTTTCCCGTGAGTCCGTTTTATCTTTGTCTCTGGCCTGCTCGGCTTCCGCTTCCTTCATCAGGACCATGCCCCCCTGCAACAGCAGAGACTTCAGGCGAGGGTCGCCTTGCTCCACCACACCGAGCGTGAACGCCGCGAATGCTGCCTCCAACGGGTTGTTACGGACAAGGTCCCTAATGGCATCAAGCGGAGAGGCCGATGACGACCCTTCGCTCTCATTGGCAGACGGTTTGGAGGCAGCCGGCCGGGTCATCCGGTAGAAGAACAACGCCAGCAGCAACAGGCAAGACACGCCCGTCACCGCCATGGCACCGGCTTCACCCATCACGGGTGACAACGCCAGCGTGGCGGCATTGACGAGCATGTAAAAGCCGGTAATCAACAGGGCAACCAGCAGCACAAAGGCCAACATAAATCCAATGATGGCCGCGACTGCCTTGCGCAAGACGCCCTGTATCCAGGCTGAATCGGGCATGATCAGCGGTCCAGCAACCGACCAACCAATAAGCCTGCCAGGAACATGAGCACAACACTCAGGAACGGCCGCTCCTCAATTTTGTGCTCAACATCGTGCACCGCCTTACTGCTTGCATCCCGGGCACGGTTGAAGGCTTCATCTCCGCGATGCCTTACCTGATCAAAAGCCTCGCGGCTTTCTCGGCGGATTTCATCACGAAGGCTGCTGATATTGCTCTTTTGCCCATCAGCAACAGATTTGGTGAGTTTTGCAAGGTCTTCACGAAGTTGCTGCAGGTCTTGCCTGACCTGCTCATAATCGTTTTGACTGGATTTCGCTTCCATTTGTTGCCTCCTTATCAGTAAGTAATACTGCTATTTCGGCTTTCGGTAACGATACACTCTGTTCACTGAACACCGCTTGAAGAACGATCCCTGCAATGCGGCTATTCAGCAACCATGGCAAGAGGTAAAACGACCACGGCTAGATTTACTGTAGCATACGGTTCGAGGCTACACGTGAAGACAT
Source organism: Marinobacter sp. V34 (assembly GCF_055524115.1). NCBI lineage: Bacteria > Pseudomonadati > Pseudomonadota > Gammaproteobacteria > Pseudomonadales > Marinobacteraceae > Marinobacter > Marinobacter sp. V34. Next base: position 73,721 of record NZ_JBUPZY010000015.1, read on the forward strand.
CGTAATTCACCGACGCTGACTCACGGCGACGTGGGTTCGTCATTGCGAACCCGCAGAAAACTGGCAAACCGCGGAAGGCCCGTCGACGTGAAACCGTAGTATTTATAGGTAATGGTTGCGCCAATCGGTGGAGGACTTTCTCGTTGCTCCTCACTGAACCCGGTGCCGATGCGGAACTGCCGCCCGTCACCTCGTCTCACTCGTACCGACCCGAGCATGCCTTCATATTTCCCGCTACCGGCAAGATGCGCCACCACAATCGCCTCGGCATCGTCGTATCGCTTCACCTTCAACAAATCATCTGAACGGCCAGTTGAATGAAGACTGCTGCCACGACGCAGCATCAAACCCTCGCCGCCCTCGGACACCACCTTATCCAGCGCCGACATCAAACGCTCATGATCCATGGCCTTGCGTTGTGCCACTATTGCCAGAAATGGAGACGGTGATGGTTGCAACACCCCCTCCATTGCCTGGATACGTTCGGAAAACGGTTGATTGAGCGCCGGAAGGTCAAACACCATAAACCGAATCTGGCGCCAGCTCTGGTCTATCGGTTCCAGCCGGCGAACCGCCCCGGACAGTTCCGCAAACCGGCCCCGCCCCATCCAGAGTTCGCCGTCCATGGGCATATCGGGAAAGCCCTCGGTAAACCAGTCAGGCGCCCGATACTCGTTGCCACCCCGGGACCAGAACTGCTCACCGTCCCAATAGGCCCGCACGCCATCCAGCTTCTCGCTGACCCAGTAATCCTCGAGGGCAACACCTTCCTCGTACACACCGGCCAACGCCAGTTCTGGTGATTCTGCATGGGCGTTGAATGCGGTAAAGAGGGCGAAAGCAAACCAGAACGGAATCAGGCGCCGCATTCACTCTTTACCTTAGCCCGAAACTCCTGACGGATACGCTCATTTTCTTCATCGTCGACAAACACACGCTCGCCGTCCTTGTTCAGCCGGTACATACCTGAAACACTCTTTAGGTGCTTCAACCGCGCCCGCAATGACTCACACAGGGCCTCATGCTTCGCCGCTTTGGCCTCTTGCTTGGCATTCGCCTCATTGCGCTCAGCCCGCTCCTGCTCGGATTGCTCCAGGAATTCGTTCATCCGCTGTTTGCGCGCACGGGCGGCGGCATCCGAAGACGGTGCTGGTGCTTTCAGTTTGACCTCATCAGAGGCTGCGTTCGCGGGCGGACGGTCACCGAAGTGGGTCTGACCGTTTTCATCCACCCAGCGGTAGGTGCCGGCTTGGGTGATCGGGGTGATTAGTAGGCAGAGGAGGATTAGGAGTCCTTTCTTCATTTTTTAATCTCCGTATACGGGACTACGGTTACGCTTTACAAGTACGATATCTGCCGAGCTGATCGTAATCGTTGCGATATAGTTTCTTTAAGTGCTCTAATTTCTTGAGCATTACAGATCGAAGGCGAGTCTTTCATCGACACCCAGTTCCTCCACATCGTTACCGTCCAGAATGATACGGAGCCCGTTTTCACCCGTGACTTTCCGGCCACCCTTCACATGCTTGATCAGTACTTAAATGGGGTAGAGTGTAGTGACAGGAAATTCTCGACCCAGAATCAGTAATAATCAGCCTTACCAAAAATAGCCTCAATTTCCCTCGGCCACTTATACTTGAACGGGGTAAACCTCCACCAAATAATACTCGGGATAAAAAAAACAACCCCTATAAACTCAATAATTGAGGCGCCTATTGATTTTTTCTTTAGGTCGTTTTTAAAGGAATCATAATTAACCCAAGCGAGATTATCGAGATCCTCTTCTAGAGCCCCTTCGTTATAATATCTGACAATAAAATTCCATTTCCGATACATATTCTCCTCGTTGAACCCAGAAGAAATTTTCTTACGCTGCAAGGGCATCTTGGGAGGCTTTCCACAAAAATAATGCTTATCCCTCATGAACAGGTGGGCGTAGTATTGCCGCTCCCACACAACGCCAGAGCCCAGATACTGCCAGTTGTAGGAAAAAGTCACCTCCAGCTCGTCCCAGGGAATCCGGTAGAAAGTGCCCCGGTGCCCGACATAGACGACCCCCCCCTTTCGGTCAATCCGGACCGGCAGCGTGAGTGGGAAGAAAATTTCGAACAGGTAGACGGCCACCCAGGCCGGGGCGAAAACGACCAATACCGCCAGCAAGGCTTTTGAATAGAACAGACTAATAACCCAACCCAATAAAAGCACAACAATCATGAACAGATTTATTATGGCCGGAAGGCCCGAACGAAGAGACAAGAACGCGGTTCGAGTGTCCATGAACCTTTCTCCGATGTAGGCAAAACTGTGCTCCATCCTATCAGAGGAGCCGGAAATCCCTGCTACCTTCCGGGGCGGTGGGCTGGCAAGACGCGCACCATGGGTACGGTACAACTTCTTTTCCAGCTGTTGCTCCAGATCCGTTTCCGGAAAATCACACTTCAAAGGCGAGTCTTTCATCGACACCCAGTTCCTCTACATCGTTACCGTCCAGAATGAAACGAAGCCCGTTTTCACCCGTGACTTTGCGGCCGTCCTTTTCGTACTCAACCAGCAGTTCAAGCTGTTCCCACTTATCGTGGTTGTAATGGGCAAACCCGTACATCAGCCCTTGGGGAGAGGGGTCGATCTTCCTCCTGCTATTAAACACATCGGTGATATCGTTCGAATCAGCAGCAGAGAACCAGTTTCTGTTCGCCTCAAACAGCTTGATGGAAACCGCACAAGTCCCATCAATAAAACCTGGGAAATACACCACGAAGGAAGTCATCTCCGACATGATCTGATGCTCCCCCCGGTTTATGTCCCAATGCCGGCCAATGTGCTCGGTTACCCGCACAATGGGAGAGAACAGCATGTAGTAAAACGCGTCCAGTTCTGCTTCGAAGTAACGCCTGACTTCGATTCCCCCATCCTGCGAAACAATCGCTCGGCTTTCCTCCAGCAGTTCCGCGCTGGATGGCCTGGACTGTTCATCCCAATAGCGCAGCGTAGGCGCGTTACCCCAGAATGACAATGACAGGAAATCCTCAACCCGGGACCGGGCAATGTATAGCTGTACCATGCTAATGACGAAGGATACTGCTATCAGAATCGCACCCACCACAAGCACAACGGCCATACCCGCCCCGGTAATGGCACCCGCTACCGCCAAGGACGCCAGGTAAGTAATACCGATGCTCAGCCCGATCTGGACCCCTGACAGGACGACCATCATGTGATGGCCCGTATCCAAGGCCTTGTAGCCCCTGTGCATTTCCAGACCTATCGACAGCAAAACTCCGACGTAGGGGAGGGCCTTCACCGTGATTCTCGCAAGATTCGCTGTGATTTCTGAGACTCTACCAACAAACCTCAATCCATCAAAAACCACCGACACCCTAGGTCCGGCGGCCGACACACTAGCCTTCAAAGCTTTGGCATATTCCTCTTTAATCAGTAAGCCACTTAGGTTAACCACACCTTCACCGATGCTCCAAAAGCCAGATGCAAAGTACCCCCACCGGTCAAGGATGGACCGGTCGCCCAGCATCACATCCTGCTGGGTCCTATCCAGGCCGGAGAACAGGCTTGCCACATTAATCGCATGGAAGAAGGTCACGGCTCCGATAAACTTGACCCGGTTCTGTTTAATGTTCTCAACCACCGGATCCAGGCGGGTATGGAGCCAGCCAAAGGGATTGTCTTTAAAGTCTGGGGTAAGATGGAACACATCGATCAAGGTTCTGTTCAGGTAGTTCCTGAGCCTTACATCCGCCATGCCGGCAGCCAGCGGCGTCATTGTAAGTTCAGACAGGTTATGGCCAGCGGCTTCCAGTGAGTTGCGGTGGACCGCCGTGAGCAGATCCGTCGCGGTATCCAGAGTTATTCCCTGTCGGTGGACATCAATGCCATAGCGTTTCTGGACGGCCTTGGTCCATTTTTTCCACTGCGGCCAAGTCTGGGGGTCTTTTGCCCAGGTCCCGATCTTTGCGGCGGGGGCTGCAAACTCCAGCATCAGAGTATCGGTGGCAGTGCTCACTCGCACATGTGCCGGCATGTCGAAGATACTGTCCACGATCTTCAGACTGCCATAGTCAAAGCCGGGGAGGTCTTTGAGTTTCTGGGTAATACCGTTTGCGGCCGATGCCAGGAACAACACGGTGTTTAGCATGTTACCGACAGTGCCGCCTTCGCCTTCGTCCGCTTCCAGCCATTGTTCGGCGTCGTCCTTGCCCTTTTCCGCACCAACATAGCCATCCAGTATATCTGCCAGTTCTTGCTCAACCGCCTCGAACCCTTCCGCACAGTAGCAGTCGTTGAACTCCAGTTTTCTGGCCAACTGGTCGGAGTCAACCCACTGCTTCCAGTCATCGAATACCGATGTCCGGGCCTGATCATATTCTTCAATCTGTTTGTGGTAGCTTTCAACAAACGCTTCCTTGTCGGCGGAACGAATTCGTTCTTTCAGTTCCTCGGTCACTTCTTGCCGGTCGTCTTCAGATTCCTTCTTGCTGGCTTCACGGGCAATGAGCGCATCCACCATCTGGGAGGTGGTGTAGGCGTATGCGTTCTCCTCCGCGTGATTCGTAATCAGGTTTACATGAAGGGCATGCAGTTGGCCCAGCTCGGAGGTGATACCGATTTCGTCGTCAAGCGCAACGCAGTATGAAAACTCAGTTTCTTTCTTGCACTGCCCCTGCAAATCCGACTCACTGATTCCTTGTGCGAAATCCGTCAGGCTCCACTCGAAATCCATTGGCTCTGGCCGAAAATCTTCAACCACTCCATTTATAGCTTCTGTTTCACTGATATTTGCGCCTTCACGCTTTTCCAGAAGCCCGCTCAAGTCGAACGACTGCATATGCTCGTCACGAACCTGTGCATCTGTTCGTACAAGTTCCTGCAAACGCACAGTCCATCGATGCTGCACGAATTTCAGAAGCACCTTTCCTTCGGCCGGGTGATGTATAGCGGGCAAAGCACTTTCAGCATCGACGTCTGGAAGCAGTACAGAGTTCACACCGGGCTGTACTTCGGTTATCAGGCCCTGCTCATTGACCCGGTATTCATGCAGCGTTCCGAAAACTTCGGAGAACATGTAGACCCAACCGGGTGTCAGTTTTCGAACACAGTAATGAGTGGTTCCAAGCGCCACGGACGGTGGGCGGAAGTTAGGGGGCAAGGCAACCTCTTCCTGACTGATCGCCCAACGAGCCGGGTACAATGCGACGGTTTTTAGCTGGAGCGGGCACATCTGTGCCGATGAATCGATGTCATCTCCACCCTGTAAAAACGCTGAGCTGTTAGCGCTACCCATGGACCAGTCCCTCCGTTGACTTTTTCTCGGCGAATTCTGCAATTCGCGCTATGGCTCTGCCTGGCGCTGCGGAATTCTTTTTCCACAGAGTCTGTACTTCATTGCCTTCGAATGCATGGTGCCCAAGCCAGCCGATTGTATTGATATACAGGGCGATATCGCGGGTACTGTACAATCCCCGCGCTTTTGCTCCGTCGACTAGCGCAGAGACTGCCCCCCAATCCTGCCCATCTGCATTCGTTTTTTGAAGCAAATGGGGAAAGTAGTTTGCAACGTGAAGCTCGAGCTTCCTGAGGGCCGTCTCTTCCGCCGCTCTCTCCATCGCAACCTGGTGTTCCTCACGAATGCTGAACATCTCAGCCTGTTGCTCACTATTGGGTTGGTCATTGTGAAAGAACTCCCACTCACCCGTGCGACGATCCTGAATGGCAAACAGGCTACAAGGCCCCATCAATCGCCTCACATCTTCACCTGATGAATCCATCTTCAACAGATGCCGAGCGATTTCAGGATCATAGAATCGGAAAACAACGTCATCCCCCATCACCAACCTGGCCATAAGCAATCCACGAAAATGGTCCATGACCCCTTCAAAATTGCAGTCAGACTGCATTGCGATCGCTACACCCTGAGACTTCCATTCTTCGAAACATCTAAGCGCCAGAGAGCTGTCTATTCCCGTTTCAACCAGCCACGGTGAAATTTCCAATAGGTCAGCAAGCTCAGTTTCCCTGTAGAGCGCATCGCAATGAGGTGTTTCTAGTTCACGATAAATAATCTGGGACAAATCATTCACTTTTGCACCATCGACAAGAATGAACGTTCTGCCCTTGTCGGGAAATTCAGTCAGCTTATCCATCAGACCGCCCCTTGTGATTCTGGCGAGCAAACCTGGCAGATACCCTTACCCTGATTCGCGGCATTCTTGATGGCGCGTATCTGGTCTGGCTTGGCCATCGGCCTTTGGGCCATCTCCGGCAGGTCTTGAGGCGCAACAGCCCCACCATTTTTCTCAACCAACCCCGGCATTTCCGGCACCTGAACCATCTGCCCACTGCCCTTACCCGGCGATCCACCGGCATTAAGCTTGATGGCAGCACCGCCCATGGCAACGCCACTGGGATCGATCTTCACGAAGCTACCGCCGGCCTTGAGGGTGATTTCCGCACCGGCTTCGATCACGGCTTTCTGACCGGCCTTGATGTGCAGCTCGGTGCCGGAGTCGCTGAGCCAGGCGGTGCCGGCTTTGAGGTGCAGGGTGCCGGTGACGTTGAAGCTGTGGTCCTTGCCGGTTTGTTCCCGCTTTTCCCCATCCACCGTGGCGTGGTCGTTGCCCTTGGTATGGCGGAAGTCGTTGTTCTCCACCGTTCGGTGGCTGTCGTTTTTGATGACTTCAGTGCGGTTGTTCTCGGTCAGCAAGTCCAGGTCTTTCTGGGCGTGAACGTAGATCTGTTGCTTGTCCGCTTCGTCCTCGAATCGCAGTTCGTTGCTGCCCTCACCCTTGTGAGTCTGGGTTTTTAGTGTGGTGCGTGTCTTGTGCTCAGGCAGCGCGTACGGCGGGGTGTTGGTGGCGTGGTAGGTTCTTCCAGTAATGATCGGCTGGTCCGGGTCGCCGTCCAGGAAGCTGACGATGACTTCGTTGCCGATTCTTGGCAGGGCCATGAAGCCAT
>NZ_JBUPZY010000016.1:0-58758 GCF_055524115.1 Marinobacter sp. V34
GTTTTGCGCTGGCGGCCGGCGCAGCACGTCGGCGCAGTGTATTCGAGTCGCACGCTATGGCCCTGAGCAATTATCGTGGCCGCGGCGGCTTCAAGACCTGGCCCGAGGCATGGCTTGAAGCCTACGTCCAGCATGCCTTCGTGCCACAGGACGATCAGGTCCGCCTGGCCTGTTCACCGGACTGGGAAAGCGCCATTTTCGCCAATACCGAACACAACCCCTGGCCCGGTATTCGCAGTGTGAAGTGTCCGGTTATTGCGCTGGCTGCAGAACGCCAGTCAACCTTTTCGCCAGCAGCGCGCAAACGCTTTCGCACCTTGCAGCCTTCAGCCGACGTGAGCGTTCTTTCCGGAACAACCCACTTCCTGCCGATGGAGCGACCGGATGCGGTTTGCGATGCCGTTTTGCAGGTTTTGTCGCCCCAATACCATCCGGTTTAACCGTTTTTGTTCAACCAGATGGGAGTTTTTGTCAATGCGTACTAACGTTCGTGGCCTATAATAACGACTCGGTTCTACATCTCGCAGTTTTTCACAAAGTATAGGTGATTTGTTATGACAACCCATAACCTGCCTTGGTTTTCTGAGGAACCAAATTTGCGAAATCGAATGCTCGACAACTATGGCTTGTTCGTTTTCGAAGAAAACCGGCGCATCAAGTTTGACTTCCCACCGGTCAACCGTGAGCGAGGTCATCAAAGTAATGCGGGAAATTGCTGAGGGTAAGAATATAAAAGTTCAGCCTATCAATGTGGCACAAACCGCCCTGACGTGGCTGTTGCACCAGAAGTCTGTAATCAGTGTCATCATTGGTGCCAAGCGGCCTCATCACCTAGCTCCAAGACAATATCCGGGCGGCTCAGATCCGATTTTTCGAAGACGAACTCTCAGGCCTAGACGATGCTAGCCCCTTGTCAGAAGAGAGCCAAGGTTGGATGATGAAAATGATGGCAGGGTATCGTGATCATATGAAGAAATGAAGGCTCAAGCTTGCCTTGGCATAAACGCTTATTGCCGTTAAAGAAATGGCCATTGACAGCGGGCTACGACGTTCAGCAATATGTGTTATTCAGCCACGCCGACACCTGCGATCTTCAGCAACTCCAGAGTGGTTGATCAACACTCGCACTATTCATCCATTGGTCGATCCCCCGAAGCGGCGTGATCAGAATGAAGACCTTCAACGAAGATTAGCCCCACACCCAAACATTCAGTCTGTTTACAACACGAAAAGGGATTACGTATGTGTACCATGCTGACTCGCATTACCGGCCTGACCGCAGGTATTCTGTTCTCGGTCGCTGCCCAAGCAGAAGCCCCGATGGTAAAAGAGCAGGCCCCAGGCTATTACCGCACAATGCTCGGTAACTTCGAAATCACCGCCCTTTCTGATGGCACCGTCAAGCTGCCGGTGGACAAGCTGTTGCTGAACACCACCGAAGAACACGTGCATAACACCCTGGCGGATAACTTCCTCTCTACGCCGCTCGACACGTCTGTTAACGGTTATCTGATTAACACCGGCAACCATCTGGTACTGGTGGACACGGGCGCTGGCAGTCTGTTTGGACCGACACTCGGGAAACTGGTTGAGCATCTGAAAGCGTCCGGTTACGAGCCTGCAGATGTCGATGAAATCTACATCACGCACATGCACCCGGACCATATTGGCGGCCTGGTGTCTGACGGCGAGATTGTGTTTCCCAACGCCATCGTTCGCGCCAGCGTGGAAGACCAGAATTTCTGGCTTAACGAAGACAACCTGAAGGCTGCTGATGAGGATTCCAGGGGGTTTTTCAAAGGCGCCATGACCTCCCTCAATCCCTATGTCGAGTCCGGTCAGTTCAAGCCATTCGACAAAGACCAGGAGTTGGTACCTGGTATTTCCGCGGTGTCCGCCAGCGGCCACACACCAGGTCACAGCCTTTACATGGTAGAAAGCGGTGACAACACGCTGATGCTTTGGGGCGACCTGATTCACGTAGCAGCAGTTCAGTTCCCGCAGCCGGACATTGCCATCCGGCTCGATGTGGACAGTGAACAAGCAACTGAGTCCCGAGCCACGGCCTTTTCCGATGCCCAGGAAACGGGTTACTGGGTAGGCTCCGCCCATCTGTCTTTTCCCGGCCTGGGCCATCTGAAAAGCGCAGAACAGGGCTACGAGTTTATTCCTGCCAACTATCAGGGTGGCGTCGGTTCTGCCGAAGCTAGCAAACAATGAATCAAGCCTGACCGTAAAAAGTCGGAGAGAGCCTCCGGCTTTTCTCATTCTGCTATCCCAAATCACCTAGAGCCCATCCCGAAACTAATAAGCATCTGATTTTATAAGAAAATCTATGATAATGGATACTCCCCTGACTCTGGTAAGTCTAAAATGCAAACCCAAAACATCCAACAACCAAGGAGATCCAGCATGCGAGAAACCCACAATGCTCAGACCAGTATATTCGAACATTACTCAAATCATGGGCATGGCATCCAACTCCAGGAGCTCTCGAAGGTTCTGGACAGGCACCCGGAGATCCTGGATCTGGTGGCTGAGGATCTGATTAATACTTAGATATCGGCCGTGGAGAGAACCGGCCTCAGTGCAGAGAGCATATTGCGTTGCTTGCTGTTGAAGCAGCAACTGAGTTTGAGCTATGAGCAACTGACCTTTCATTTGTCGGAAAAGTCGACCAAGGACGCGCTTTTCCCTGCGTTTCTGAAGCTTGCACAATTGGTATTGAGGCAAGCGGATCACGCCCGACAGCAGGTCACTGAAGGGGCCCAAGCGTCCCTATCCTGCCAAAAATGGCAGAACGATTTGACACGCCACCATCTTGGGGTCGGAGTTGAAAAGTGCCTTCGGGGCCGAAAAAACGGCGTGGAAAGGTCACGATGGCTTCAAAGCGTTTGTCTGGGCCTCGGCTCTAATATAACCTGGCGCGGCTGGCACGCCTCGGTCCGGGTTAGTCTGCAGGTCCGACCTGGAAAACGACTAGAATGACACATGGAAAACCCATGCAATGCACGCCCGTGGCCGGAACTTGGGCAGATCGATCAGAAGACGGTTAAACAGGTCATTATTTCGGCGTCTTCCATTAGTCGATAGCTCGCAGTTCAATCCCTATTGCCGAAAATCAACTAAACTGGCTAAAAATGGGGGGGGCTCTATGGACACTAGTTAGTACAGCCCCACCTTTAGCCCGAAATTGCTGATCCGGGTAACCAGCAAAGCGCCGGTCAAGTAGCCAGCGCAATTAACCGTTGCCGGCGTGCCCAATACGGAGGTGCTCAGACCAAGCGCGAACCATCTCGGGAATCATTGGCATATACGAGAGCCAGGCGATACCCACTATGATCACAACCGCAATCACACTAGCAGCCAGCACTTCCATCGTTTCGATTGGCTTTACGAGGATTCCTTACTTCAAAGAAAGGGATGACCGTTGGCACTATCGTTATCCAAACACCGTAACCGTTTGCCGGCTCAACGCCACAAGCTCTCCACTAGCGGTCCAGATACCCGCCTGGGTATGACCGTATCCCGCGCCTGCCTTATCAATCTCTGCCTTGTACAACAGCCAGTCACCCGGCGCCAGAACTGGCCTGGGGTGCACAATTTCAAGGGCCCAGCTTAAGGAACTTGTTCTTACCTGCTGCTTCACATATGGCAAAACAGCAGGCGGCCACGCATCAACCAGAGCGACAATGTGGGCATCCGAAAAGGTTTCTGGCGTTTGCCGGAATTGCATCCAGCCGCCAAGCTCTCGACCACCTTTACCACTGAACGGAAGATTGCCAAAAGCCCAGCGCATCTCAATGTGCTGAATGAACTCCGGTGTAACGCCTTCAATGTAATCCAGGCCGAAGCATTGCTCCACCGGCTTCGCCTCGGGCGCCGGCTCGGCATCTACCGAAACGTCAGACTCCCGGTCGCCGCCAAAACTCGCCAATGCCACCAACTTCAGCTCTCCCCCCTGGACAATTCTGCCCATGACCTGACTGACGGCCTTACCCTCTCTCAGAATCTCCGCCTCAACCGTCGCAGGTTCATCAGGTGTTACAGGCCCCACGAACGACACCTGCATGGACCGCATCGGCCTATCGGATGAAACAACGTCAGCCATTCGGTTAAACACCAAAGCCGCAACCGCCCCTCCAAAAGAGGCGCGCCCCTGAGCCCAGGTCGAAGGGACAACCACATCATCACCGCTGCACCCTATCTTCATTAATTCATCAAAATTCATACACACGCCTGTTAGCATCCTATTTAAAATAATCCGCAGATTGCCCAATATCGTCCCGCCGCGCAACCGTTCCCGCCGGCAACTACCTACAGCGCCTACAGCATTTGCCGTGTTAAAGACACAACAAACCAGTTATAATCCCCGCCACAACACGCATTGCATTGCAATGCCCTACCCTCCGAATTCTGAGTACATTAATGTCTGATTTGTCTTTTGCCGACCTCGGCCTGGATCCAGCTGTCCTTGAAGCAGTTGCTGCCGTTGGCTATGAAAAGCCCTCTCCCATACAGGCCCAGACGATCCCTGCGCTGTTGGCTGGTAAGCACTTGCTGGGTGTTGCCCAGACCGGTACCGGTAAAACCGCTGCCTTTGCGCTGCCATTACTGAGCCGGATAGACGCGTCTGTTATGGAACCGCAAATCCTGGTTCTGGCACCCACGCGGGAACTGGCCATCCAGGTGGCCGAGGCGTTTACCACCTATGCCTCCAAGTTCCGCAACTTTCATGTACTGCCTATCTATGGCGGCCAAGACTTCTTCCCGCAGATCAAGGGCCTGCGTCGCGGTGCCCAAGTAATTGTGGGCACCCCTGGCCGCATGCTGGATCATCTGCGCAAGGGCACCCTGAAGCTGGGCAGCCTCAAAGCCCTGGTTCTGGACGAAGCTGACGAGATGCTTCGCATGGGCTTTATCGATGACGTGGAAGCCATCCTGGCGAAGACCCCGGAAAACTGCCAACGCGCACTGTTCTCAGCGACCATGCCACCGCAGATCAAGAAGGTCGCCCAGACCTATCTGCGCGACGCCACGGAAGTGAAAATCGAGAGCGAGACCCGTACGGTTGAACGCATTTCGCAGTTTGTGCTGCCAGTGTATGCCGAACGCAAACTGGACGCCTTGACCCGTATTCTGGAAGTGGAACCGCTCGACGCCGCCATTATTTTTGTGCGGACGAAAGCGGAAACCACGTTGCTGGCTGAAAAACTATCCGCACGCGGCCATGCCGTAGCGCCGCTGAACGGTGACCTAAACCAGCGCCAGCGTGAGCAAACGGTAGAAGACCTCAAACGCGGCAAGAAAGATATTATCGTGGCAACCGATGTTGCGGCCCGCGGCCTTGATGTCCCCCGCATTACTCACGTAATCAACTACGACGTGCCTTACGACACCGAAGCCTACATTCACCGGGTTGGCCGCACCGGCCGTGCCGGTCGTGATGGCAAGGCGATTCTGCTGGTCACGCCTCGTGAGCGCAGCTGGCTGCGCACGCTTGAGCGCGCCACCAATTCGCCGATGGAATCCTATGAGCTGCCCTCGCCCAACGCTCTGAAGAAGATGCGCGAAGAGCAGTTTGAGTCACAGCTTCTGGGCTTTGCCGAAGATGGCAAACTGGGCAAGGCGATGGCGTTGCTCGATGAAATTGCCGAACGCAACGACATGGACATTGCGATGGTTGCCGGTGCGCTGGCTTGCTATCTGGAGGCATCCCAGCCGGGCTCACTGCCCCTGGAACAGCCGGAAGCACTGCCGGTGGTTTCTGCCACCGCACCGCCACGTCGTGACCGTAAAGGTGGCCGTCCGGGCGGCAAGCCAGGATTCAAACCCGGCTTCAAGAAGGGCCCCAAGGGTCGCGGCGGCCCAGGCCCGAAGGGCAAGCCTCCCGGCAAGGGTGGCAAGCCTTCTGGTAAACGCCCACCCCGTCAGGGCTGATCTGCTGACTTAGGCGCTCAAGGCTGACTTGGGCGCTGGTAGACGACGAAGCTGTAGTCGTAAGGGTTATTATCGGACGCGGAGAAATCCTCCCGTCCGAGTTCTTCCCACTCATCCCAGTTCACTTTCGGAAAGAATGCGTCTCCCTCCACCTCGGCGTGCACCTGGGTGACGTAGATCCGGTCCACCATCGGCAAGGCTTCGTCGTAGATCTGGCCGCCACCGATGATCATCACTTCGTCCCCGCCTTCAATCTCAGCCTGAACTTCGGCTTTGACCAACGCGTCTTCCAGTGATTTCGCTGCAACCGTTCCGGTGGGCGCTTCCCATTCCGGGTTTCGGGAAATTACCACGTTCATCCGTCCGGGTAACGGCCTGCCAATGGAGTCCCAGGTTTTCCGGCCCATGATGATGGGTTTTCCCATGGTGGCCTGTTTGAAGTACCTGAGGTCGCCCGGCAAGTACCAGGGTAACTTGTTATTTCGGCCTATCACCCGGTTGCGGGACATAGCCACTATTAAAGCTTTTCTCATTGTTTGTCCTCTTGCTTGGGAGTCCGAATTCCAGGGCCTTTGGCTTTGGGAGCTGCAAGAGGGCGGGATAACCTGTCCAAAAAACGCCTCAAGGCATCCCTGCGCGGCTTGGGCTCCGCCATCCATGGCTCCGCACATTTTTAGACAGGTTATCCTGCCCTCTTGCGATTCGGCCATACAGATGGTCGATCCACAATTACTTCAATGCAGAGCAGTAGTAAATCTTGAATCATCGCGCCCCCCCCAACCAAACCAACCCTTTCAGATAATCGAACTCTGCTATTCGGTCGCAGGGCAGCGTGTAGGGACTTTCGAAAATGTGCGGAGCCATGGATGGCGGAGCCCAAGCCGCACACGGACGTCTCGAGGCGTTTTTCGAAAGTCCCCACACGCTGTTCTGCAGGCACCAAAATAAAAGGGCCAGGCCCAGCTAGAGATCAAATAGCAATAGGCGCCTTAATCCCAGGATGAGGCTCGTAACCGTCAAACTCAAAGTCCTCCAACTCGTACTCAAAGATCGATGAAGGCTTCCGTTTGATCACCAGTTTGGGCACACCCCGTGGCTCCCGCTTCAACTGCTCGAACACGATATCGTCGGTCAGATGGTTCTGGTACAGATGACAATCACCAAAGGTATGGACGAACTCCCCCACACCCAGATCGCACTGCTGGGCGATCATGTGGGTCAGCAGCGCATAGGATGCAATATTGAACGGCACCCCGAGGAACAAGTCGGCGCTGCGCTGGTAAAGCTGGCAGGAGAGTTTGCCATCGGCGACGTAGAACTGGAACAGACAATGGCACGGAGCCAAGGCCATGCGGCCCTGGCGGACGTTGTCCTGGGGGCCGATGGATTCGTCCGGGAGCTCAGCCGGGTTCCAGGCGGAGACGATCAACCGGCGGGAGTTCGGCTTGTGGCGGATCTGGTCAATCACTTCGCTGATCTGGTCCACCGTACTGCCGTCCGGGCAGTGCCAACTGCGCCACTGCTTACCGTAAATCGGCCCCAGGTCGCCGTTTTCCAGGGCCCACTCGTTCCAGATCGACACGTTGCGCTCTTTCAGCCAGTTGTTGTCGGTAGAGCCCTGCAGGAACCACAGCAACTCCTGGATAATGCTGCGCAGGTGGACTTTCTTGGTGGTCACCAGCGGGAAGCCGTCCTGCAGGTTGAAACGAATCTGGCGGCCGAAGACCGAGCGGGTGCCGACGCCGGTGCGGTCACCGCGGTCCATGCCGTTGTCCACCACGTCTTTCATCAGGTCGAGATAGGCTTTCATTCAGCGTTTCTCCGGTAAGCAATAACGATCAGAACGGCGCCCGCCAGGATCATCGGGAACGACAACACCTGCCCCATGGTCAGCCAGTCGAAGGCCAGGTATCCCAGCTGGGGGTCCGGCTGGCGAACAAACTCCACCAGGAATCGAAAGATGCCGTAACACGCCAGGAACAGGCCTGAGACCGCCATGCGGGGCCTTGGTTTGGATGAAAACCACCACAAGATGATAAACAGCAGGACACCTTCCAGAGCGAACTGGTAGAGCTGGGACGGGTGGCGGGCCAAGCTGTCTGGAGCCGTGCGGAAAACCATGCCCCAGGCAACATCCGTGGGCTTGCCCCAGAGTTCGCCGTTGATGAAATTGCCTATGCGACCAGCACCCAGGCCAACCGGCACCAATGGTGCGACGAAATCCGCAATCTGCCAGAAGGTGCAATCCACCTTGCGGCCAAACCACCACATGGCGAAAATCACGCCAAGCAGGCCACCATGGAAAGACATCCCCCCTTCCCAGACCCGCAGCAACATTAACGGGTCGGCCGCGAAGGCGCTGAAATTGTAGAAGATCACATAGCCAAAGCGGCCGCCCAATATCACGCCAAGGGCAATATAGAACAGCATGTCGCCCATCTGCTCTTCAGTGATGGGCGACCAGGGCTTGCGGGCGCGAAGGCGGCCCAGCCACCAGCCCACAAGAAATCCGACCAGGTAGGTCAAGCCATACCAGTGTATTTTCAAAGGCCCGATGGCAATGGCCACCGGATCGATTTGCGGATGCTGGAGCATCAATAACCCCTCAGGTCACAACAGAAAACGGATACCTACGACAATCAGAAAGATGGCGAAGATCTTTTTCAACAGGGCCGCGTCCAGGCGATGAGCCAGGTTGGCTCCAACCCGGGCGAACAACACACTGGTCAGGACGATACCCACAAACGCTGGCAGGTAGATAAACCCGACACTGAGTTCGGGCAGAGCTGGATTCTGCCAACCGGTGCCAATGTTTGCCAGCGCGCCGGCCACAGCGATGGGCAGTCCGCAGGCGGCGGAGGTGCCCACCGCTTGCTGCATTCGCACATTGCACCAGCTCAGGAACGGAACCGTCAGTGTGCCACCGCCGATGCCAAAAATAGCGGATGCCCAACCAATACCAGCGCCGGCGCTACCCAACCCCACGGAACCGGGCACATCGCGGCCGGGTTTCGGATTGGCTCCGAAGAGCATTTTCAGGGCCACAAGAATGACAAACACACCAATAACAAGTTCCAGGGCCTCACCACTGAGCATGGATGCGGTCCAGGCACCCAGCACGGCTCCAAGAACAATACCAACCGCCATCGGGCGGAAGATTCCCCAGCGGACAGCGCCATGGAGATGGTGGGACCGTATTGAACTGATCGAGGTGAAGACGATAGTGGCCAACGAGGTGCCCACAGCCAGGTGAGCAGCAATCTCGCCACTGACACCCTGTAGGTTAAAACTGAAAATAAGCACCGGAACAATAACCAGCCCGCCACCAATTCCGAACAGGCCGGCCATGGTGCCCGCCAGGGCGCCCAGCGCAAGGTACAGGCCAACAACAGCAAAAAGGGTCATACTCAGCCACACGCAGACAGCAAATCAGGCTGGTATGATACACATCGAATCCCTTTTGTTCACTCGCGACTGATGAGCCCGCCACCATGTGCCTGATTGTTTTTAGCGTTCAGCAGCATCCTGCCTTTCCATTGGTAGTGGCAGCAAATCGTGATGAGTTCTTTCGCCGGCCCACAGCGGCCATGGACTGGTGGCACAGCGAAACCGCCGGACGTGACGTCCTGGCGGGACGGGATTTGCTGTCAGGCGGCACCTGGCTCGCAATTGATCAGGATGGAAGTGTTGCCGCCGTGACCAATGTGCGGGAAGGCTCCCAGGTACCCGGAGCCCACTCCCGTGGCGAATTGCCGCTGAAGGCGCTGGCAGACAACAGCGATGCACTCGCGGCACGGCTGCAGACACGAAAAAGCGATTACTCAGGATTCAATCTGGTCAGGTTGGACGAGTACGCAGGATGGTACTACAGCAACCGCGACGCCCACCCCGGGCGTCATGTTCATCGCGGCACCTACGGCTTGAGCAACCACCTTCTGCAGACCCCCTGGCCAAAACTGCTGAGATTGAGAAACTCGGTGACCGATTTGCTTGAAGGTGCGTCGGAGGACCGCACTGATGACCTCCATCATAATCTTATCGAACGCCTGCAGGACACCACGCCGGCGCCCGACCATGAACTACCGGATACTGGTGTTGGCAAGGACACCGAGCGCTTTCTGTCTTCGCCGTTCATTGTCGGCAGTGACTACGGCACCCGTGCCACAACAGTGGTCACGGTCAGCGCCGTCGGTGAAGTCCGGGTGACGGAGCAGTGCTGGGGACCGGAGGGAAAAAAGGAAGGCACAAGGCATTTCTGCTGGCAGCGGTCGGCCTGAAGCTTTGGTATAATCCGCCAAATTCCGCGAAGCAACCGGAGGCCCTTTATGGCCGGTGAGAAAAGCGCGGCGTCCATCGCCGACTTCGAAAAATCCCTGGATGAGCTGGAAAAACTGGTCCATGATCTGGAGCAGGGCGAACTCTCCCTGGAGCAGTCTCTTACTGCATTCGAGCGCGGCGTAAAGCTGACTCGCGAGTGCCAGCAAGCGCTCAAGACGGCGGAACAGCGGGTAGAACAACTGGTGGAAAACAGCGATGGCACACTGGAAACACGTCCTTTTAGCCCGGACGAACCTGCCTGATGTCAACTCCGAACACCCGCCTGGCGGCTTTCCTGGAGCAATGCCGCAATCAGATTGATGCCCAACTTGAGCACCAGCTTTGTGCATCCGGCCACGGCTCTGAACGCCTGCAACAGGCCATGCGATACAGCGTTCTGGGCGGCGGCAAGCGCATCCGGCCGGCGCTTTGCCTGGCGGCAGCCACGGCGCTTGGCCAACCTCAGGAAAGTGCGATCGTTCCCGCCTGTTCGCTGGAACTGATTCATGCCTACTCGCTGATTCACGATGACCTGCCCGCCATGGACAACGATGATCTGCGCCGGGGCCGCGCCACCACGCACATCGCCTTTGACGAAGCCACCGCCATATTGGCAGGCGATGCGCTGCAGACCCTTGCGTTCGGCTGGCTGGCCGAAGCACCGGGACTGGATGATCAGGTGCTCCTTGCAATGATACGTGAATTGGCGACCGCCAGCGGCCACCAGGGTATGGCGGGCGGACAGGCGATTGACCTGGAGTCCGTCGGCAAGCAGCTGACCGTTGAGCAGTTGGAAAATATGCACCGCCACAAAACCGGTGCACTCATTGCGGCCAGCGTCCGGATGGGTGCCCTCACCGCACCCGAGGTGAACGAAGACCAGTTGGCGGCCCTCACGGTTTATTCGCAAACCCTCGGTCTCGCCTTCCAGGTGCAGGATGACTTGCTGGATATCGAGGGCGATACGACTGTGATCGGCAAACCCCAGGGCTCGGATCTGGCCCGATCCAAGCCAACCTATCCCTCGCTGATGGGCGCTGACGGCGCCCGAAACTACCTGTCACAGCTGCTCGAGTCCGCACTGGCCAGCATCGAGATGTTTGGCGAGGAAGGCGACCTGCTCCGGGACATGGCCGGTTACGTAGTGGAACGCACCCATTGATCATCAACGGCTCAGGCATGCACACTGACTAATGAAGGACTGGAGGGGCCCGGCTGGCCCAATCAGTATGAAACCGGGTGCCTTCATCCCCTATAATAGAACCCACATTTTGAATCACCCGGAAAAGACCCGAGCAGATGCAGGATACATATACTTTTAAGGAAATCCCGTCCCAACGGCCCAACACGCCGCTTCTGGACAGGATTGACACTCCCGGGCAACTGCGCGAGCTGGCAGCAGAGCAACTGACCCAGCTCGCCAGGGAGCTACGTGCCTTCCTGCTATGGTCGGTGGGACAGACAGGCGGCCACTTCGGCGCCGGCCTGGGTGTCCTGGAACTGACCGTTGCCCTGCATTACGTCTTCAATACCCCGGAAGACCGCCTGGTCTGGGATGTGGGCCACCAGGCCTATCCCCACAAAATCCTGACCGGGCGCCGGGAGCGCATGAACAGCATCCGCCGAAAGGATGGCCTGGCCGGCTTCCCGAAACGTGCGGAGAGCGAATATGATACCTTCGGCGTTGGTCACTCCAGCACCTCCATCAGCGCCGCCCTGGGTATGGCCATCGCCTCCCGCATGCAGGGCACTGGTCGCAAGAGCATTGCCGTCATCGGTGACGGTGCCATGACGGCCGGCATGGCATTCGAGGCCCTCAACCATGCCGGGCACCTGGACGCCAACATGCTGGTGATCCTCAACGACAACGATATGTCTATTTCCCGCAATGTGGGCGGGTTGTCGAACTATTTTGCCAAACTGCTGGCCAGCCGCACCTATAATCAGGTGCGGGACAGCGGTAAACGGGTGTTGCAAGGCACCCCGCAACTGATGGCGCTTGCTCGCAAGACCGAGGAACATTTCAAGGGCATGATCTCCCCGGGCACGCTGTTTGAGGAACTGGGCTTCAACTACATCGGCCCCATCGACGGCCACGACCTGCCCCTGCTGCTGGAAACCCTGGAGAACATCCGCGAACTGGACGGACCGCAATTCCTCCACGTGGTCACCACCAAGGGCAAGGGTTTCGCCCCGGCCGAAGCCGATCCAATCGGCTACCATGCCATCAACAAGATCGAACCGGTGCCGCCCAGCAAGCCAGAGCCGGTTGCCCCGAAGCCGTCGAAGCTGAAGTACGCCAATGTATTTGGCCAATGGCTCTGCGACGCCGCCGAAGCGGACGACCGCATTGTGGGTATCACCCCCGCCATGTGTGAAGGCTCCGATCTTCTGGCGTTCTCCCAGCGCTTCCCGGACCGGTATTTCGACGTCGCCATTGCTGAGCAGCATTCCGTCACCCTGGCTGCAGGCCTTGCCTGTGACGGCGCCAAACCCGTAGTGGCGATCTATTCGACGTTTCTGCAGCGTGCCTACGATCAGCTGATCCATGACGTGGCCATACAGAACCTGGACGTCCTGTTCGCGATTGACCGCGCCGGGCTGGTTGGCGAAGACGGCCCCACTCACGCAGGCGCGTTTGACATCAGCTACTTGCGCTGTGTCCCAAACATGATCGTGATGACTCCCTCTGACGAAAACGAAACCCGGCAACTGCTGCACACAGGTATGCTGTTTGAGGGGCCGGCGGCAGTGCGCTACCCGCGGGGCACAGGCCCGGGTGCAGAGATGGTCCGCGAACTGGCTCCCCTACCGATCGGCAAAGGCCAGCTTGTGAAAGAAGGCTCAGGGGTTGCCATACTCAACTTCGGCACCCTGCTTACGCCTGCCCTGGAGGCTGCCAAGTCTCTGGGCGCCACTGTCGCCGACATGCGCTTTGTAAAACCGTTGGATGAAGAGCTCATCCTGGCATTGGCGGAAAAGCATGACCTGCTGGTTACGATTGAAGAGAACGCCATTGCCGGCGGAGCGGGCAGCGCGGTGACGGAATTCCTGAACAGCCGGGATGTCAGCCAGCCGGTGCTCCAGATCGGCCTGCCAGACACCTTCATTGATCACGGTAAGCACGGCGAGTTGCTGTCTTCCTGTGGACTGGATGCCGAAGGTATCAGGCACACTATTGAAACCCGCCTGGAGCGAATGAAGTACAACCAGTCGCTAAAGGCGGTTCAATAAGCACGCGAAGAGATCACATCAGACGGCGGGATCGTCGTCCTGGTGGGTCTCGAACCAGTGTCCGAGCTTGCTCTGCTTGGTATTGAGGTAATGCTCATTGTGGGGGTTGCGCCCCACATGCAGAGGGACGCGCTCCGCTATTTCTATACCCAGATCGGTCAAAGCATCTACCTTGCGGGGGTTATTGGTCATCAGCCTCAGGCTACGAATGCCCAGGTGCGCCAACATATCCCGGCACATGCTGTAGTCCCGCAAGTCAGCCGCAAAGCCGAGCTGTTCGTTGGCTTCCACGGTATCCGCACCCTGATCCTGCAGGTTGTAGGCACGAATCTTGTTCAGCAGCCCAATACCCCGGCCTTCCTGGCGCAGATACATAAGAATGCCCCGACCTTCGCGGGCAATACTGCGCAAGGCTTCTTCCAACTGATAACCACAGTCACAGCGCATGCTGTACAGGGCATCACCGGTCAGGCACTCGGAGTGGGTCCGCGCCAGCATCGGCTCCGGACTGTTGAGGTCACCCAGCGTAAGCGCCACGTGCTCCTTTCCGGTGTCCGGCTCTTCAAAGCCGTGCATGTCGAAAACGCCGAAAGGGGTTGGCAGCCGGCAAGTCTGGATGTAACGAACAGCCACAGTGTTTCCTCGTGGTTCAGTCAATCGAGCGGCGCATTCTATCACGAGGCCAGCGCCCTGGCGTAGTCTCTGTATGGTGGATCCTACGAACCGGAGTCAGAAGCAGACCAGTGGCCACTACGCCCACCCTTTTTCTCCAACAGGCGGACATTGTCCACGACCATACCGCGATCAACGGCCTTGCACATATCGTAGAGGGTCAGTGCCGCCACGCTGGCGGCCGTCAGGGCCTCCATCTCAACACCGGTCTGGCCGGAGAGCTTGCAGCGAGTGGCAATGTGAATCGAAGCACCGTCCTTGCCCGGCGTCAGCTCTACTTTTACCGAGGTCAGGTTCAACGCGTGGCACAGAGGAATCAGTTCGTGGGTCTTCTTGGCCGCCATGATACCGGCAACCCGCGCCACCGCCAGCACATCCCCCTTGGGATGCTGCCCTTCCACAATCATTGCCAGAGTATCCGGCGCCATTCGGATCAGCGCCTCAGCCCTGGCCTCACGCTCGGTAACAGCCTTGGACGTAACGTCCACCATGCGCGCGGCGCCGTTGTCGTCGAGATGCGTCAGTTTGCTCACGGTGTCTCCCGAAATCGTTGATAAAAGACGGTCTTAGCAGGCCTATCATACCAGAGCGTACAGGCCCAGCAGCAGGTTAAACATCAGTTTCCTGGCCACCAGAAACCAATACCTGCAATACCCTGAGCGCCAGCCTGGCGTGCCATTCGGGCATCATCAGCGCTAAGCCCACCAAGGGCGTAGACAGGAATTGCTGCGCCTGCGGCCAGCACCTGGAAACGCTCCCACCCAATTCCAGTCACACCGGGATGGGAAGACGTAGGCTTTACCGGGCCCACGGTAATGAAGTCCGCCTGGAGCTGTTCAGCATGGGCAATTTCCTCTTCATCGTGACAGGAGATTGCCAATAGGTACCCCTCGGGTATCGGCCGAGCTGAAAGCTGCCTGGCTTCCCGCCACGGCAGGTGCAAACCGGCGGCCTGGGGCAGACGCTCAAGCAGCAACGGGGCGCCATGAAGCATCAACACGGACTCGCTGGCGCGAGCGGCCTCCAGTGACCAGCCCGCCAATCGCTCGTACATTTCGTCACTTAATTCCGGCGCCCTGAACAGGCACAACTGTGGGCGTGTTTCAAACAAGCACTGGCGAAGTCGTTCAGGGAATGCCGAGGAGTTGCCAGTAGAACCGGTAATAGCATAGCGACGAGGCAACTTCAGCGCGCGAATAATCGGACGGTTTGCGGCGGGGAAATCACTATCCGCCAGGTCTTCGACCTCCAGCCATTGTATCGCCTGCCCTTCACGGCCCTCGGGAGTGCCTTCAGCGGAAGAGGCTTCCCAGACATCAAGAAACACCTGCTTGTCCCCGTAATCGTGGCGAATCTCAATGACCGGCTCAAGAACGTCCGGATCTATCCGCAACCCGGTCTCTTCCCGAATTTCCCTGACCAGTGCCTGCTGGACCGTTTCACCAGCCTCAACCTTGCCCCCCGGAAACTCAAGTAAACCACCCTGGTGAACGTGGCCTGGCCGACGGGCGATCAATACCTTCCCATCACGAAAGACAACGCCCACCGCAACGTGTATTTCCCGAACTGGCGTCATAATCAGGTGCGATACTCAGCATTGATGGTGACGTAGTCATGGGAAAAGTCGCAGGTCCACACCCGTTCACTGACATTCCCCCGCCCGAGATCAATGTGGATGGTAATTTCCTCACCGTCCATCACGGCCTGCCCGCGGGACTCGCTGTAATCCGCAGCACGGCCGCCATTGCGAACCAGGCACACATCTCCCAGCCAGATCTCGAGGGCGTTCAGGTCCAGCCCGTCGACACCAGCACGCCCTACGGCAGCCAGTATCCGCCCCCAGTTGGGATCGGATGCAAACAGTGCAGTTTTGACCAGTGGTGAGTGAGCGACCGTATAGGCAACGTCCAGCGCCTCCTGTACCGATGTCGCGCGGCTCACTTCAATGGTGACAAACTTGGTGGCACCTTCGCCGTCGCGAACAATCGCGTGCGCCAGCTCGAGGAACACCTCGCGCAGCGCTTCCCTGAGCTTTGGCAGGGACGGGCTATCGGCCGAGATCTCAGGGCCGCCAGATTGACCGCTGGCAATCAGCATGCAGGCATCGTTGGTGGACGTGTCACCGTCGATGGTAATCCGATTGAACGACGTCTCTCCTAATTCTGACGCAAGGCTCGCCAACACATCCGGTGCGATATTCGCGTCGGTGGCAATGAAGCCCAGCATGGTAGCCATGTTGGGGCGGATCATGCCCGCCCCCTTACTGATACCGGATATGGATACCGTTTGGCCATCCAGATCGATCTGGCGCGAGGCACCCTTGGGACGAGTGTCGGTGGTCATGATCCCCGACGCTGCTTCAGCCCAGTGGGACTCGGAGACATCCGCCAGTGCCTGCGGTAACGCGCTGACAACTTTACCAACCGGTAGTGGCTCCCCGATAACCCCTGTCGAAAACGGCAGCACGCTACCAGCGGGGACACCGGCGTGATCCGCCAACGCCTGACAACAGGCCTGGGCATCCTTCATGCCTTGTTCGCCGGTGCCGGCATTGGCATTGCCGGTGTTGATCAGCAGGTAGCGCGGTGCATCGCTTGCCAGATGGCTTCGCGTGACGTGAACAGGGGCCGCGCAAAACTGATTACGGGTGAAAATACCGGCCACTCGGCTACCCGGCGCCAACTCTATAACCACCAGATCTTTCTTGCCTGGTTTCTTGATACCGGCACTGCCGATACCCAGCCTGACGCCGGCCACCGGAAAAAACGTCGGCAAGGTTCCTGGACCAACTGCCATCTTCACTCTCCTTTCGTCATGATCGGCTTCTACCCGGCAACCCGGCCGGAACACCGGTTACCAAACGAAAAACCCGCAGCCTGTCGATCAGGGTGCGGGCCTTAGTTCGCTCACTCAGCGGCGGAAATCAGTTGACCTTTCCACAACACTGCTTGTACTTCTTGCCAGACCCGCATGGACAAGGCTCGTTTCGCCCTACCTTTCGGTCCTGTCGCACAAAGGTCTCCGGCGTGCCCTGAGGCTGCTGGGCACCAGACTCACCGGCGCTATCGTCCTGTCTGTGTTGAGCGGTAGCACTGGTTTCATCGTGGCGCAGTCGCGCCTGGGCAAGCTCCCGCTCCAGCTCCTCTTTGCGGCGACGTTCCACCTCTTCCATTTCTTCGCGGCTCTGAACACGGACATGGGACAACACCCGGACCACATCACGCTTCATGGTCTCCAACATGCTTTCGAACAGGTTAAAGGCCTCGCGCTTGTACTCCTGCTTGGGATTCTTCTGGGCATAGCCACGCAGGTGGATACCACGGCGCAGGTGGTCCATGTTTGAAAGATGCTCTTTCCAGAGCGTGTCGAGCACTTGCAGGAATACCTGCTTCTCGAACTTGCGCATGGGCTCGGAGCCAGCCAGTTCCTCTTTGGCTTTATACGCTGCAACAATCTCGTCCAGAATACGCTGACGCAGATTCTCTTCGTAGAGCTTGCTGTCCTCATCCAGCCACGCCTGGATGGGCAGGTTGATGGCCATTTCCGATTGCAGCTGGCTCTCCAGGCCAGCAACATCCCACTGTTCCGGCATGCTCTGCGGTGGAATGAACTCACTAACCAGCGAATCCACCACATCCTCACGGATGGTATCAATCATCTCGGAAACATCTTCCGACGACATAACCTCGTTACGCTGATCATAGATCACCGTACGCTGATCGTTGGCAACGTCATCATACTCCAGCAGAGTTTTCCGCATATCAAAGTTGCGGCCTTCTACCTTGCGCTGAGATTTTTCAATGGCGTTGGTGACCATTCGATGCTCGATGGCCTCGCCTTTTTTCATGCCCATGGCCTGCATCAGGCTTTTCACGCGATCAGGCGCGAATATTCGCATCAGGTTATCTTCCAGCGACAGGAAGAACCGTGATGAACCAGGGTCACCCTGACGACCGGCACGGCCTCGAAGCTGATTGTCTATGCGGCGGGATTCGTGACGCTCGGTACCAATGATGTGCAGCCCGCCAGCCTCTAGCACCTGGTTGTGACGCTCCGTCCACTCGGCCTTGATGCGTGCAACTTCCTCTTCTGTGGGGGTTTCCATGCCCGCCACCTCAAATTCCCAGTTACCACCCAGCACGATGTCCGTACCACGGCCAGCCATGTTGGTGGCAATGGTCACCGCACCCGGACGACCTGCCTGCGCAATGATCTGAGCCTCACTCTCGTGCTGTTTGGCGTTAAGGATCTTGTGATCAATTCGCGCCTTCTTGAGCAGCATGGACAGAAGCTCTGAGGCCTCAATTGAGGCCGTCCCCACCAGGATTGGTCGGCCCTCAGTAGTCACGTCCTTAATCTCATCGATAATGGCGTGAAATTTCTCGTCCTGGGTCAGGTAGATCAGGTCGTTGTAGTCGATTCGCTGGATAGGCTTGTTAGGAGGAATAACAACAACGTCCAGGCCGTAAATCTGGCGAAACTCAAACGCCTCAGTGTCAGCGGTACCGGTCATGCCGGCGAGCTTATCGTATAGACGGAAATAATTCTGGAAGGTGGTAGAAGCCAGGGTCTGGCTCTCTGCCTGAATGCGAACCCCTTCCTTGGCCTCAATAGATTGGTGCAGGCCTTCACTCCAACGGCGGCCCGGCATGGTTCGACCTGTATGCTCGTCAACGATCACAACCTGATCGCCCTGGACAATGTAATCCACGTCTTTCTGGAACAGATGATGAGCCCTGAGGGCCGAGTGGACGTGATGCAACAGGCTAAGGTTGGCGGCGGAATACAGGCTTTCACCTTCCTTAAGCAGGCCCCGTTCCAACAACAACTCTTCCACCTTTTCATGACCGGTTTCGGTCAGTTCCACCTGACGGGATTTCTCATCGATGGTGAAATCGCCACTGGGCTCACCTTCTTCACTGACTTCGCCCAACTCAAGGCTTGGCACAAGCTCGTTGATCGCCAGGTAGAGTTTTGAACTGTCTTCCGCCGCGCCCGAGATGATCAACGGGGTACGGGCTTCGTCAATCAGGATGGAGTCCACTTCGTCCACGATGGCAAAGTGGAGGCCACGCTGCACCTTGTCCTCGGTGCTGAAAGCCATGTTATCGCGAAGATAGTCGAAGCCGAACTCGTTGTTCGTACCATAAGTAATATCCGCCTGATAGGCAGCCCGCTTCTCTTCAGGGGGCTGACCGGCCGCTACAACACCTACCTGCAGACCCAGGAAGCGATACAATTTTCCCATCCACTCGGCATCGCGGCGGGCCAGGTAGTCGTTCACGGTAACCAGATGCACGCCCTTGCCAGTCAACGCATTCAGGTATACGGCCAGCGTCGCTACCAGCGTTTTACCTTCACCGGTTTTCATCTCGGAAATACGGCCTTCGTGAAGCGTGATACCGCCGATCATCTGCACGTCGTAATGGCGCATCCCCATGACTCGACGACTCGCCTCACGAGTGGTGGCAAACGCTTCCGGAAGCAATGCGTCAAGGCCCTCGCCTTCGTCATAGCGGCGACGAAATTCCGCAGTCTTACCTTGCAACTCGGTGTCGGACAAATTGCCATACTGCTCTTCAAGCTCATTAATACGCGATACGGTTTTGCGCATCCGCTTGATTTCTCTGGCGTTCTTACTGCCGAACATCTTGGTTGCAAGCTTTGTGAACATAGACCACTGCTTCTTTGATTAAACGGAGGAAGCCGGCATTCTAACCTTATTTCGCAGCAGTACAAAAGTCAGGCCTCACAGAAGCCTGTCACAACGCTGAAAAGATTGAAAAAAGAGTGCCGGACGGGGACAACGGGAAGAAATCAGACGCCCTTACAGGCGCCTCTATCAAGCGGCTAGCGGCTAGCCCGCTTGATGTAGGTTTCCGGATTCTCGGATTTACCGTTGCGGATAACTTCAAAATGCACATGAGGTCCGGTGGAACGGCCTGTGCTGCCCATCAGCGCCAGCACCTGACCCTTTTGGACAACATCTCCCACCTTTACCTTGATGGTCTTGGCATGGGCGTAACGGGTTACCAGGCCATCACCGTGGTCCACCTCAACGAGGTTGCCATAGCCGTAGCGCTCGTCGGCATAGGTGACCACGCCACCAGCTACGGAAATGATGTCGCTACCGTCCTTGCCAGCCAAGTCCACACCTGCGTGCCAGGTACGCTTGCCAGTAAAAGGGTCGGAACGATAGCCGTATTTTGAGGACAGCCAGCCCCAGGTAATAGGACGGCCCTCCACAAAAAGCTCTTTTTCGAGCTTTTGGCGGGAGGTGACCATGTCCAGCATGCGCAATTGCTGTTCCCGATCCTCAATGCGGCGGGCAAGCTGATCAATCATGCTGGTCAACTCTGGCGCTGTGAAAGAGTCGCCATCAAGACTTTCCTCAGGGCCACCAACAGCCGCTGGCTGGTCAAAGTCGAACTCGTCGCTGGCCACCAGCCCCGACTCCAGGAAGCGCTGCCCGAGAGCATCAAGCCTGAGAAGACGCCCCTGCATCTCACCCAGCCGCAGCGTCAAGGCATCAACCTGCTGCTGGACGTTCCGCTCGATCCGGGCCAGCTCGGTCTTTTGTTCGCTCAGCCGGGTCTGCCACTGCGCTACCAACTCCGATTCCGCAGGCTCGGCCGGCTCAATCTGGCTCACCGCCACCTTATAACCAGACCAACCCGCCAGTATCAACAGTGCGACCACGACAAAGACCAGTCCTGCCAGGGCAGGGGCATTTATCGAAACCGTACGGGATTTCCCATGGCGCTTGCCAACGAGGATAATATTCATATCGTCTTCTGGTTTCATGGGGACGCAACCTGATCCTGTAGTGTTGCATCCAGAGTGTTCTGACTGGACCTGCCTGGGCATCCTTTGCCAGATTGCGGATTTCCTATCCGACTACTCAATCCTGGGCAGCATAAATCGCGCCTGAAAACGCACGTGCTATCCATTGCAACGACTACGTTTAATAAAATAGCAGTCGCCCGTGGACATACACACACCAGACAATGTAAAACGAGTGTAATACAGGCTCTGCCTATTAACCGTGCCGAAGTGTAACCAATCGTTACCGTTGTCGTCGAGAACTACTGATTGCCATGAAAAAGAAAACCGACCTCGAATTGACTCCGGACAGCTTCTCCAGAGCTTCAACCCTGCGTGAACTGATGGCGAAAGCCCAGCATCACACTCAGGCAGAACAACTCGTTATCGCTGCGCTTCCGGAAAGCCTGGCGAAAGGCACGCGGTTTGTGAGTTGCCGTGACGGGGAGCTGATTTTGTCGGCTACGGCAGCCACCACCGCCAGCCAGATTCGTTTCCGCCAGCATGAAATCATGGAAGAGCTTCGCAAGCAGGAGCTATTCCGCTTTGTCTGGAAACTGAAGGTCAAAGTCGCTCCACCGCGATTCAGCGAGCGGCCGAAAGCAAAAATGACGCCCCTCAGTAACGAAAATGCCCGACTCCTCAAAGAGGAAGCCGGGCACACGAAGGACAAACAATTACGCGAGGTTCTCGAAAAACTCGCAAGCCACGTCCGGGATTAAGGCGTCCTGCCTCAGCCCGCCGCCAGCACAGGTTTCATGTAGGAAATCGGGGCAGCAGCCTCGTCGTCGAAGGTCACCACTTCCCACGCATCCTCTTCCGCCCTGAGCTTGCGCAGCAGCTTGTTGTTCAGGTCGTGGCCGGATTTAATACCACGGAACTCGCCAATCAGGCTGTTGCCCAACTGGTAGAGGTCACCGATTGCATCCAGCAGCTTGTGCTTGACGAATTCATCGTCGTAACGCAGACCGTCTTCGTTGAGGATTTTGTAATCGTCAACAACGATGGCATTGTCAACGCTTCCGCCTAACGCCAGATTCATCGCACGCAACTTCTCGATATCACGCATGAACCCAAACGTTCGTGCACGACTGACTTCCTTCACGAACGACGTGCTGGAAAAATCAACGGTGGCGGTCTGGGCGCGCCCTTTGAAAACAGGGTGGTCGAAGTCGATACCGAAGCTGACCTTGAAGCCTTCGAAAGGCAGCAGAGTCGCCTTCTTGTCACCTTCTTCAACCGTCACTTCGCGCTTGATGCGAATGAAACGCTTGGCGGCGTCCTGCTCGGCAATACCGGCGGACTGCAGAAGAAACACAAACGGACCGGCAGAGCCGTCCATAATGGGCACTTCCGCGGCGCTGAGCTCGACGAAACAGTTATCAATCCCGAGACCAGCCATGGCTGACAACAAATGCTCCACTGTTGCAACCCGGACACCGTCTTTCAGCAGTGTCGTGGAAAGCATGGTCTCACCAACGTTTTCCGCGCAGGCACGGATTTCAACCACAGGGTCGAGATCGGTACGGCGAAAAACGATCCCCGAGTCCACCGGAGCGGGCTTCAGGGTAAGATACACTTTTTCCCCCGAGTGCAAGCCAACGCCGGTGGCGCGGATG
Organism: Marinobacter sp. V34; assembly: GCF_055524115.1. Taxonomy (NCBI): domain Bacteria; kingdom Pseudomonadati; phylum Pseudomonadota; class Gammaproteobacteria; order Pseudomonadales; family Marinobacteraceae; genus Marinobacter; species Marinobacter sp. V34. The sequence goes on from NZ_JBUPZY010000016.1 coordinate 22,605, forward strand.
GTGTTCTTAAGTGTCCGTTGTCTGATCATCGGTACATATTTCCGTCACAAAAATGCGATATAGTCTGGGCATAATTCTGCCCGGAGAATACCAGAAAGTAAGACTGAATACCATTTAACCAATCGTTAACCTTTGATTGGCCTCCCGGCACAAGTCCGGACTGATAGACAGCACACGTAATTCGGTTACAAAGGTTCCATTACCGAATACATTTGCAACAGATTATCAGTCAGCCTGACGGCGAAGGAATGCGGGAATATCGAGATAGTCGACTCCCTGTTCTTCGCTGTCCTTGCTCTGATCAATCGCCACATTACCGTGAGCCACGGCACGGCGACGCAGAACGGCAGGACGGTCAAGCTGGTTGTAATCCGTTGTGCCATCCAGGCTGCGGGTGTTGTCCACCACCTTGGTTGGCTTCTCGCGGTCGCCGCCCAGGCCGGTTGCAACCACCGTCACCTTGAGTTCGTCGGTCATTTCCGGATCAATCACGGTACCCACAACCACCGTGGCAGAATCCGAGGCGAATTCGCGAACGATATCACCAACCTCTGAGAACTCGCCCAGGTTGAGATCCATACCGGCAGTGATGTTGACCAGGATACCCTTGGCGCCCTGCAGGTTGATGTCTTCCAGAAGCGGACTGCGTACAGCGGCTTCTGCAGCTTCGCGGGCCCGGTTCTCGCCTGTGGCACGCGCGGTACCCATCATGGCATTGCCCATCTCGGACATGACGGTTTTTACGTCCGCAAAGTCCACGTTGATCATACCGTTGCGGGTAATCAGATCAGCAATACCCTGAACGGCACCCAGCAGAACGTCGTTGGCAGAGCCAAAGGCGTCCAGCAAGCTGGTCTTCTTACCCATGACCGCCAGCAACTTTTCGTTGGGAATGGTGATCAGGGAGTCAACGGTTTCTTCCAGTTCCTGTAGGCCGGCTTCCGCCACACTCATGCGTTTGCCGCCTTCAAACATGAACGGCTTGGTCACCACGGCAACGGTAAGGATGCCCATCTCACGGGCCACTTCCGCCACCACAGGCGCTGCACCGGTACCAGTACCACCACCCATGCCGGCGGTAATGAACACCATGTCGGCGCCTTTCAGCGACTCGGCGATGCGATCACGGTCTTCCAGAGCAGATTGACGCCCTACTTCCGGGTTGGCACCGGCACCCAGCCCTTTGGTGATGTTGCCACCAAGCTGAATGATCTGACGTGCATCCAGGTCCGTCAGGGCCTGAGCGTCGGTATTGGCGCATATAAATTCCACGCCTTCGATATCACTGTTGAGCATGTGGCGTACGGCGTTACCACCACCACCGCCAACACCCACTACTTTAATGACAGCGTTTTGCTGGACATTATCGACGAGTTCAAACATTCCCCTACTCCTTCGTGCTGTTTATCAGCCTTTTCCAGACTGATTTTTCGAGATTATGATTTTCGAGATACCTTCGTGTATGTCTTCTCCCGGCTCACCGTCAGAAATGACCGGTAAACCAGGCTTTCATGCGCTCAAACAGCGTGGGTGCATCTTCACCCTTAAGCGCCGGCGCCCGCCCCAGATCCATCTGGCGGAAGCCATGGATCAACAACCCAACGCCCGTGGCGTAGATGGGGTTGTTGACTACCTCCGTCATCCCGGAGACCGCCTGCGGACAGGCCAGCCTTACCGGCATGTGGAAGATCTCTTCCGCCAGTTCCACTACGCCTTCCATGGTGGAGGAACCGCCGGTAATCACGATGCCGGCCGGGATCAGGTCTTCGAATCCCGAACGGCGAAGCTCAGACTGCACCAGGGTAAACAGCTCTTCGTAACGCGGCTCCACCACCTCGGCGAGCGCCTGGCGGGACAGATCCCGCGGCGCCCGGTCGCCCACACTGGGCACCTTGATGGTTTCATCCGCGCCGGCCAGCTGAGTCAAGGCGCAGGCGTACTTGATCTTGATTTCCTCGGCATTCTGCGTCGGTGTCCGCAACGCCATGGCGATGTCGTTGGTCACCTGGTCACCGGCAATGGGAATCACTGCTGTATGGCGGATCGCGCCACCGGTGAACACTGCGATATCAGTGGTTCCGCCGCCAATATCCACCACGCAGACACCCAGTTCCTTTTCATCTTCCGTGAGGATGGCGTGGCTGGACGCCAACTGCTCCAGGATGATGTCGTCGACTTCCAGTCCGCAGCGTTTGACACACTTATCGATGTTCTGAGCGGCGTTCACTGCACAGGTCACCAGATGTACTTTGGCTTCCAGACGCACACCGGACATGCCCATCGGCTCCTTGATGCCTTCCTGGCTGTCGATAACGAACTCCTGGGGCAGAATGTGGAGGATCTTCTGGTCCGCCGGGATCGCAACCGCCTGAGCTGCATCAATGACACGATCTATGTCCGCCTGAGTTACTTCCCTGTCACGGATCGCCACAATGCCATGAGAGTTAAGACTCTTGATGTGGCTTCCGGCGATACCCGCATAGACGGAGTGAATACGGCAGCCCGCCATCAGCTCAGCTTCTTCCACCGCGCGCTGAATGGCCTGGACCGTGGTTTCGATGTTGACCACCACTCCACGCTTGAGCCCACGGGATGGGTTGGAGCCGATGCCCACCACCTCAATGGTCCCGTCCATTTTACGTTTGCCGACAATCGCAACCACTTTCGAGGTTCCGATATCGAGGCCGACAATCATGTTTTCCGTTTCATCCGATGACATGTATTCCACCAAACCGTAGGTCTGAATTTAGCGTTGCTATGATTTTGTCCGCGAGGCCGTCTCTGCCGGCTTCCACTGAACCGCCACCCCATTGCTGTAGCGGGCATCCACCCGTCTGACTTCGTCTGAGCGCGATGCCAGCCGTTCCTGATAAACCGTGACAAAGCGTTCAAAACGCGCCTCAACCTGATCTCTGCCCAGAACCACTTCAATGCCGTTGGCAAGGGTCAGTGTCCAGGCACCGCGCTGCTCAAGGCTCAGCCCGGCAAATCCGAGATTGTGGCCTGTGAGCGTATCCGACATGATCCTTGCCATATTGATCACTTCCTTCACGCGCTCGTCCGGTCCGGCCAACCGAGGCAGTCGGCCGGCTACTTCGGGGTTGGGCGGAGTAAACAACTCCCCGTTACGGCTCACCAGCCGATTGCTGTTCCAATACGCCAGCGGCTTTTTCTCACGAATCTCGATCTGAAGACGGTCGGGCCAGGCGCGCTTGACCGCTGCCGACTCCACCCACGGGCGCTGTTCCAGGCTTTCCTTGATGTCAGAAAGATCCGTGGCAAAAAAACTCCGGCCAATCCACTTGCCGGCACTACGCTCCAGAGCCGTCCGGTTCTCACCTACCAACGAGCCCTTCACATCGATAGCCATTACCTGGCGATCCATGGCACCCAACACCTCACTGGTTCCCCAGGGCACCAATGCCGCTAACAGGACAATACCCGCGCCCATCACTGCCTGCCCCCAAGGTACAGCAGCCAACACGGCCTTCAGCAAACCAAACCGGTCCCTATCCGGCCCAAGAGAGGTCGCTCCCCTGCGCTTCGGTGGGTCGGACGGTACCGCCCGGCTCCGGATCAGCAGCTTTTCAAGCATCGCCTGCCTCCAACGTGTCCATGAGGATCCTCACCACCAGTTCCTCGAAGCTGATACCGGCCGCCCGAGCCGACATGGGCACCAGGCTGTGGTCCGTCATTCCCGGGACCGTGTTCACTTCCAGAATCCAGAACTCACCCTGGCGGTCCTGCATAATGTCTACCCGGCCCCAGGTTCGGCAGCCCAGCACCCGGAACGCATCCAGCGCCAGATGCTGGAGCTTCAGCTCGCTGTCCGGGTCCAGCCCACAGGGGATCTGGTAGCGGGTGTCGTCGGCCAGGTACTTGGCGTCGTAGTCGTAGAAAACGTGATCCGTGCTCAAACCAATGGCCGGCAGCGCCTGATCCTGCAAAAGGCTGACGGTAAATTCCGGGCCTTCAATCCATTCTTCGACAAGTACCAGAGGGTCCAGTGCGGCCGCCTGCGTATAGGCTTCAACCAACTCCTGCTCACTGTTCACCTTGCGAATGCCAATGCTGGAGCCTTCCCGCGAGGGTTTTACGCTCAACGGTAACGACAGCGACTGTAATAGGCTGTCGGCTTCCTCCACGGAACCCATGGCACGGAACTTCGGGGTTGGCAGGCCACAGCCCTCGAACACGTATTTGCTACGCAGCTTGTCCATGGCCAGTGCAGAGGCCAGCACATCACTTCCCGTAAAGGGAATACCAGCCTGAGACAGGATGGCCTGAATCGTGCCGTCTTCCCCGCCGCGCCCGTGCAGGGCAATAAAAACCCGGTCAAACTCTGGCTCTTCCACGGTTTTCAGCAAACAACCGCGCACATCCACGGCATAGGCATCGACTCCGGCGGATACCAGCGCCGACAGTACGGCCTGCCCGCTTTTCAGTGACACTTCACGCTCGGCGGAATCACCGCCCATGAGGACCGCCACCCGCCCCAATGCCTTCAGCGTCTCCGGATCGGCCTGATACCCTTGTGAATCCACAGTCTTGGCCATCTCACTCATCCGCAATCACTCCCGCGGCTGCCAGTCGCGCAGCCACTCCGCCTATATCACCCGCGCCCTGTGTAATCAGCAGATCGCCGTCCTGTAACGTGTTGGCAAGCAGGGCTTCGACCTCTCCGTTTTCTTCCACAAAAAGCGGCTCCACGCTGCCTCGCTGCCGCAGGCTGCGACACAATGCACGGCCATCCGCACCCGGTATCGCCGGCTCACCCGCCGAATACACGTCCATCAGCAAGAGTCCATCCACGTCCGAAAGTACCCTGACAAAGTCCTCGTAGAGATCCCGGGTTCGGGTGTAGCGGTGAGGCTGATAAAGCATGACCAATCGGCGATCAGGCCAGGCATCACGGGCAGCTCGAATAACGGCCTCCACCTCCGTGGGGTGGTGCCCATAGTCATCGATCAGGGTGACAACGCCCTTGCGGGTGTTGTAATCGCCGTAGACCTGGAAACGACGTCCCACCCCTGCAAAACCTGCGAGACCACTACAGATGGCGGCATCGTCCACACCTTCGTCGGTGGCCACGGCAATGGCCGCCAGGGCATTGAGTACGTTGTGGCGGCCCGGCATTTTCAGTTCCACATCCAGATCACTGCGACCACCCGGGCGGCGAACGACAAATCGTGTCCGCAGGCCATCGGATTCGATGTTTTCGGCCCGATAGTCAGAGTCCGGATTGTCGATGCCATAGGTAATGATGGCGCGAGAGATTCTCGGGATGATTTCCTGCACGAAGTCGTCATCCACACACATCACCGCAACGCCGTAAAATGGCAAATTGTGGAGGAAGTCCACGAACGTCTGCTTCAGACGCCCAACATCGCCGCCATAGGTGTCCATATGGTCGGCTTCAATGTTGGTCACCACCGAGATCACCGGCGTCAGGTGCAGGAAAGAGGCATCGCTTTCGTCGGCCTCGGCTACCAGGTAGCGGGAACCACCAAGTTGCGCGTTGGTTCCGGCGCTATTGAGCTTGCCACCAATCACAAACGTGGGATCCAGGCCAGCCTCACCCAAAACCGATGCAATGAGGCTGGTGGTGGTTGTTTTGCCGTGAGTGCCTGCCACAGCAATGCCATGGCGATAGCGCATGATTTCCGCCAGCATTTCTGCACGGGGCACGATCGGCACCCGTCGGTTACGGGCCGCCGATACTTCTGGGTTATCACTTGTTACCGCAGACGACACCACAACAACGTCAGCACTGGCGCTGTTTTCCTCACGATGGCCGATGAATACCTCAACACCCATGCCGGTAAGCCGGTCGGTAACCGCACTCTCACGAATGTCAGAGCCCGACACATCGTAGCCCTGGTTCTTCAGTACCTCGGCAATACCGCTCATGCCAGCGCCACCGATCCCCACAAAATGAATATTGCGGATACGGCGCATCTCGGGCACCTGATAGACCAGCGGGGGATTTGTGGATTCAGCCATTTGCGGCCTCCAAACAGTAGTTCACGACTCTCTCCGTTGCATCGGGGCGAGCCAGCGTCTTCGCGGCCTTCGCCATGTCCAAAATCCGGCAGCGGTCCTTGCCGAGATCGGTCAGGGTTTCCGCCAGTAGATCAGCCGACAGCTTTGGTTGCGGGATCAGTATGGCGCCTTTCGCGTTAACCATTTGCTGTGCGTTCCGGGTCTGGTGGTCGTCCACCGCATGGGGAAACGGCACCAGAACAGCGCCTATGCCGGCGACACACAACTCAGAAACGGTGAGTGCTCCAGACCGGCAGAGCACAATGTCAGCCCAGCCATAGGCCTCTGCCATATCCTTGATAAACGGCTCCACCGATGCGTCCACACTGTGGTCACGGTAGGCATCACCGGCTTCCTCAATATTCCTCTCGCCACATTGGTGGCGTACCGTCGGCCGTTCGGCCTCCGGCATCTGAGCCAACGCCGCTGGCAGCGTGCGATTAAACACCTGGGCACCAAGGCTGCCACCTACCACAAGCAACCGCAGTGCGCCCGCCCGACCGGACATCCTCTGATCGGGTTCGGCGAGCTCGGCCAGGTCCTGCCTGACCGGGTTGCCAGTACAGCGGGTGACCACATTTGTGCCGTAGCTCCCGGGAAAAGCCTCCAACACGGTATGGGCAAAGCGCACCAGGATGCGGTTGGTCATTCCAGCAATGGCATTCTGTTCGTGGATCACCAGCGGCACCCGGTTCAGCCAGGCAGACAAGCCGCCGGGGCCAGTCACAAAGCCGCCCATGCCAATAACACAATGTGGACGGATGGCACGAACGATCGTAAAGGCCTGCCCCAGAGCACGCATCAGCCGGAATGGTGCCGTCAACAAAGCCAGACGACCCTTGCCCCGAAGCCCGGAGACCTGGATCAGCGACAGCGGTATATCGGTTTCGCCGATCAATCGCTCTTCCATACCACCACGAGAACCCAGCCAGAAAACCTCATGGCCTTTGTCCTGCAGTTGTCTCGCCGTCGCCAGCGCAGGGAAAACATGGCCACCCGTACCACCAGCCATCATTAGAAAGCGCCGCTTATCAGTCATAAACCGCACCTCCCCTGGCCGCCGGTTTACGGGTCTTCTCGCTGGCCAGCTTTTCGCGGTCCAGCCGTTCCATCTCCACCCGTGCCAGAACACCAATGCAGACAGCGGTAATCATCAGGCTTGAACCGCCATAGCTTACAAGCGGCAAGGTCAATCCCTTGGTGGGTAGAAGGCCGGTACTGACCGCCATGTTGATACCTGCCTGCAAACCAATCAGCAGAGTAATGCCGTAGGAGAAACACGCAGCGAATGGCATGTCCGCTTTCTCGGCCCTTCTGGCAATCACGAACCCTGTCACCACCAGCACGGTGAACAGACCCAACACCATCAGCGACCCCAACAACCCGAACTCTTCAGCAATGATCGCGAAGATAAAGTCAGTGTGAGCTTCCGGCAGATAGAACAGTTTCTGTACCGAATTACCCAGCCCGGTGCCTGCCCAGTCTCCACGACCGAACGCAATCAACGACTGGGTAAGCTGGTAACCGGTATCAAACTGGTCTTTCCAGGGGTCGAGATAGCTCACAACCCGCTTCAAGCGATAGGGTTGAGTAAGTATCAGCGCCGCTCCCATCACCACCAATACGCCGATCAGCGGCATAAAGCGGCTAAGCCGAACGCCACTGAGGAAAATCATGCCGGCTGATGCGGCGACAAGAACCACCGTGGCACCAAAATCCGGTTCGATAACCAACAACACCGAGGCAATACCAAGTACGCCCAGGGGCTTGAGAAATCCGGGCCAGGTGTTCAACAACTCATCCCGACGACGCACCACGTATCCGGCCAGGTAGGCAATCAGGCAGAGCTTGGCAATTTCCGACACCTGGACATTGAACAAACCGAACGAAATCCAGCGGGTGGAGCCATTCACGGTACGCCCGAGTGGCGTCAGCACCAGAAGCAGGGACAGCAAACCGACCCCGAGCAGCAACCACCCGCTACGCTCCCACCAGGAAATCGGCACGTTGACGGCGATAAGCGCAAGCACGCAGCCAATACCGGCGAAAATAAGCTGACGGATCACATAGTGGTAACTGTTGCCCATGGTTTCCGCCGCCATGTCCATGGACGCGGAGGAGATCATCACAATCCCCATGACCAGCAACGCAGCGGAACTGATAATCAGTAGTGGCAGCGGGCGCAGGTCGCGAAACAGGCCGTGATGGCTGGTTAGGGACAGATCAGCGTGCATCACAGCCCCTCCACCTGTTTACGAAAACGATCGCCACGATCTTCATAGTCACGGAACATGTCAAAACTGGCACAGGCTGGCGATAACAGTACCCGGTCACCCGGCTGGGCCAGACTATTCGCCTTCTGGACAGCGTCTGCGATGTCAGCGGCATTGATCGTCTCAACCCGATTACCCAGGGCCGCAGCGATGATTCCGGCATCGGCGCCGATCAGTACAACCGCGCGACAATGAGTTGACACGGGTTCAGAGAGCAAGGAGAAATCAGCGCCCTTGCCTTCACCACCGGCAATCAACACGATCTTCCCACCCGCTGGCACCAGACTTTCAATGGCGGCGGCCGTCGCTCCCACATTGGTGCCCTTGGAGTCGTTGATGTAGTCGACATCACTCACCCGCCGAACGAATTCGCACCGGTGCGGCAGCCCCTTGAAACGCTTGGCAGTTTCCAGCATTACGTCCATCGGTAATCCGGCAGCGTGTCCAAGTGCCAATGCCGCCATCACATTGCTGATATTGTGCTGGCCCATCAGGCCCAATTCCTCGGCCAACAGCAGGTTGTCAAAACCGAAGGTAATCCAGGTGCCTTCGTCGTCATCTCGAGTACTGAACGTATCCGGGTTAACACGGTGAAAACCGAAACACAGGAACCGGAGGTTGTCCCTCGCCATGGGCGTGCTCAGGGCATCGTCCAGATTGACCACGGCGTTCTGACAGCCGTTGAAAATCCGTTGTTTGGCCTGGAAATAGGCCATTTTGTCCGGATAGCGATCCATGTGATCATCGCTGACGTTCAGCACCGTGGCCGCCAGGGCATTCAGTTCCCGGGTGGTTTCGAGCTGGAAGCTCGATAACTCCAAAACATAGAGATCGGCACCGCGACCCAGCAGCTCCAGCGCCGGAGTGCCGATATTGCCGCCGACTTCCACGCGGCGGCCAGCGGCCCTGGCCATCTCTCCGGCCAGCGTGGTCACCGTGGTCTTGCCATTGGAACCGGTAATGGCAATGATCGGCGCATCCGCAGCTTCGGAAAACAGATCAATGTCACCGCGAATGACCGCCCCTTTATCGGCCGCACCGCGAATAGCAGGTTCGGCAACGCTGATCCCGGGGCTGACCACCAGTTCGTTAAAACCAGCAAACAGCTCTACATCAAACTCACCCAGGTAAACGGGCAGGTCCGGCCATTTCGCCCTGAGCTGGTCCAGGCCAGGCGGTGACAGGCGGCTGTCAGCCACGGCAACGTCGCGGCCTTTTTCGCACAGATAGCGCACGCAGGAGAGCCCGGTTTTACCGAGCCCTACAACCAGCGTTCGACGATCTGAAACGATGACACCCATGGTGCTTTACTTCCCTATCTCAGTTTCAGGCTGGCCAGGCCAACCAGTACCAGAACGACAGTGACAACCCAGAAGCGCACGATAACGCGCGGCTCCGGCCAGCCCTTCAGTTCAAAATGATGATGCAGCGGCGCCATGCGGAATATCCGCCGGCCGGTAAGCCGGAAGGACGCCACCTGCAGAATCACGGAGACGGTTTCCATAACAAACACGCCGCCCATGATGAACAATACGATTTCCTGCCGTACGATCACCGCCACAACACCCAGCGCCGCGCCAAGAGCAAGCGCGCCCACATCGCCCATGAACACCTGGGCGGGATAGGTGTTGAACCAAAGAAACCCCAGCCCCGCACCCACCAGCGCGCCACAGAACACAATCAACTCACCGGTTCCAGGCAAATGAGGAATCAACAGGTAATCGGCGAACTGCGCATGGCCAGACACGTAAGCAAAGATGCCCAGGGCCGCTGCTACCATGACCGTTGGCATAATAGCCAGGCCGTCGAGTCCATCGGTCAGATTCACCGCATTGCTGCTACCCACAATCACGAAGTAACTCAACAAAATGAACAACACTGGCCCCAGGGTCAGCGACACATTCTTGAAAAATGGCACGTAGAGCGACGTTTCCTGAGGCAGTGCGGAACTCATGAACAGCACTACCGCCGCTGTCGCTCCGATCACTGACTGCCAGAAATATTTCCAGCGAGCGGGTAGCCCCCTAGGATTGCGCTCTACCACTTTGCGATAGTCGTCCACCCAGCCAATCGCACCGAACAAAAGCGTGACCAGAATCGCCACCCAGACATACCGATTGCTCAGGTCCGCCCACAACAATGAGCTGACCCCCACAGCCACCAGAATGAGCGCGCCACCCATGGTCGGCGTGCCGGCTTTGCTCAGGTGCGTTTGCGGGCCATCGTCACGAACCGCCTGGCCAATCTGATACTGGCTGAGTTTACGAATCATCACCGGGCCAATCAGCAGGGAGATCAGCAGTGCAGTCAACACACCAAAGATCCCCCTGACGGTCAGGTACTGGAAAACCGTCAGCGCGGAAAAGTACTGTGAAAGAGCCTCTGTCAGCCAGAGCAGCATGCGTTACCCACCTTTTCTTTTATTCCCTCCACCACGCGATCCATGGCGGAACTGCGAGAACCCTTGACCAGTACCGTCTGCGATTCGGCAGGCCCCTCAAACAGACGACGTACCGCGTCGTCGTGGCTCGCACACACCTCAGCGGCGTCTCCGAAACCTTCAACATATCCTTCACAACCAGCACCCACGGCGAGGAGTCTTTCGATGCCCCTCGCCCTGGCGAACTCACCAACCTCTCGGTGCAGCGCCAGATTGTCCTGCCCTAATTCAGCCATCGCCCCCAATACCGCCACACGGCTGGCAGAGCGTGCCGCCAACACATCCAAAGCAGCTTTCATGGAGGCTGGGTTGGCGTTATAGCTATCGTCGATGACAGTCAGTTGCGGTGTCAGCGCCATCATTTGCAGGCGCCCCTTTACCGGTTTCAGAGCCGCCAGCCCCGCCTTTATCGCCTCATTATCGGCACCCAGCTCGCGCGCAGCGGCAATCGCCAGTAATGCATTGGCAATATTGTGCTCACCCTGCAGGGAAAGCCTGATGTCACACGACCAACCGTCCGGCCCCTGTGCGCGAAACATCCGGACATCGCCATCGCTGCGTATATCTTTGGGGACGTAATCAGCCCCCTCACTTGCCCGGCCACTGACACCTGCGACCCGACGCTGGCCCGCCCGCTGACGCCATTGATCGAAGGCCGGATCGTCACGATTCAGAATCACAAGACCGGTTTCTGGCGCGCCATCAATAATTTCACCCTTCGCACGCACCACGTTGTCATAGCCGCCAAACCCTTCCAGGTGCGCCTGCCCGGCATTGGTGAGGATGACAACCTCCGGCCGAACAATGTTGACGGTGTGGGCAATTTCCCCCAGAGCGCTGGCGCCAAGCTCTATCGCGCCCAACTGGTGCTCCGGCGACAGCCTGAACAGTGTCAGGGGAACGCCAATATGGTTATTGAGGTTGCCTTCGGTGGCGAGGGTATTGCCCACCTGCGAAAGAATGGCAGCCACCATTTCACGCACCGTGGTCTTGCCACTGCTGCCGGTGATCGCCACAAAACGTGCGGTGCTGGCATTTCGGTTGGCCAGTGCCAAGTCTGCCAATGCACCTATTGTGTCCGAAACCCGTACCTGCGGAAGGGCCAGATTCGGGTCTGCCTGGTCTACAACGGCAGCCACAGCTCCAGCCTGCTCTGCCACGGCCAGATAATCATGCCCGTCGAAGTTTTCACCTCGAAGGGCCACGAACACGTCTCCGCTGGCGATTCGGCGCGTGTCGGTCGAGACACCCTGAAACATCACGCCGTCCAGATCACCAACGGCCAAAGTGCCGCCAAGCCAGTTGACGGCCTCGGCCAGCGCGAAGGGCCGCATCATGCGACACCTCCATTCAGCGACAGCGCATGCCGAACCTGCTCAGCATCGCTGAACGGAAATCTTTGGCCCGCCACTTCCTGCCACGCCTCATGGCCCTTTCCGGCAATCAGTACAATGTCCCCGGCCACGGCAGAATGAATGGCCTGGCGAATTGCCTCTGCGCGATCATGGATAACCGCAACCTGGTCCGGATACTCAAACCCAGCGATGATGTCGGAGGTAATGGCATCCGGATTTTCACTGCGCGGATTGTCGTCCGTCACGATCACGACATCGGCCCCTTTCTCCGCTTCCCTGGCCATCTCCGGACGCTTGCCGGTGTCGCGGTCGCCGCCACAGCCGAATACACAGAAGAGCCGCCCGCCAACATGAGGACGCAAGGCGGCAAGTGCACTGTTCAGGGCGTCCGGGGTATGGGCGTAATCCACAACAACACGCACATCGTTACTGCCCGCGAAGGGCTCCAGCCGTCCCGGTGGGGGCGACAACCGCTCAACCGCTTGCTGAACCCGCTCTACCGGCACACCCAGGCTGAGCACGGCCGCCATGGCTGCAAGAATATTGCTGACGTTAAAGCTCCCCAACACCCGGGCGGATATGTCAAGCCTCCCCCAAAGCCCGTCCACACTAGCGCTGAACCCGTCAATGGAGGGTGCAAACTCTGTCAGCCAGAGCTCGGTCTGGGCCTCATGAAGGCTATAGCGGACACGGTCGCATTTGCCGTCAAGTTGCTCATAGAGTTGCCTGCCAAACGGATCATCGAAATTGATAACGGCAAAATGCAGCTCCTCACTATGAAAAAGACGGGCCTTTGCGGCTCCATAAGCTTCCATGGAACCGTGGTAGTCCAGATGATCCCGGGTAAGGTTGGTGAACACTGCACCGGTCATGGTCAGGTTATCGACCCGCCCCTGCTCGAGAGCATGTGAAGAGACTTCCATCGCTGCTGCGCGTCCGCTTTGGGCAATGATTTTTGACAGCACTCGATTTACCTGCACGACATCCGGCGTGGTGTGTGCACCTTCCTGCAGCGCACCGGGCATGCCATAGCCGAGGGTGCCGATAACGCCGCAAGGGGTACCGGTCTCCTGTAGCAATGTCGCCAAGTAGTGGCTTACCGAGGTTTTGCCATTGGTTCCAGTAACGCCAATCAGACGCAATCGCTGGGAGGGATGCTCGAAAAACCGATCCGCGATCTTCCCGAGGTGCGCACGCAACGTCGTCACCGGCACGATAAGAACACCGTCATGCTCGTAGCATTCATCTGGCTGCGCTGACTCCAGCAGAATTACCGTCGCACCCGCACCGATCGCCTGTTCGATGTAGTGGTCGGCGGGCGTTCGGGCACCGGCCAGGGCAACAAATGCATCGCCCGCCCTAACGTCACGGCTGTTGGTCTTCAGGCCGTGGATTGTGACATCAAACACCGACGGTACCGGTGCGATTCCCTGCAACAATGTGCTGAGTGATGTAATACACATAACCCTAACCCCGCTCCCCGGATGCCTGACGCGGCGCTTTTGCCTCGCCCAGTTCCAGTTCCGGCTTTACGTTCAGCAGCCGCAATGCATCCCCCATTACTCGGGCGAATACGGGCGCGGCCACTTCGCCACCGTAGTATTCACCGGACTGGGGGGCATCGACAGCCACAACCGTGACAATCCGCGGATTGTCGATAGGAGCCATACCGGCAAATATTGCCTTGTACTGGCTGTCTTCATATCCGTTCTTGCCCACCAGGTGCACCGTCCCGGTTTTGCCGCCGGCAGAATAGAACCCTGGTTGAGCGCGCTTTCCAGTACCGTTCTCGACCACCTCTCGCAACATTTCCCTGATCTGGAATGAGACTTCTTCGGAAAGAACTCGTTCCCCAACGGGTTTTTCATCGGCCTTCAACAGACTCAGCGGGTAGCGGATTCCGCCATTGGCCAGGACCATGTATGCCTGCGCCAGTTGAAGCGCGTTAACGCTCATGCCATACCCATAAGACAGGGTTGCTTCTTCGACAGCGCGCCACTTTGGTGGTGCTGGCAGCACGCCAACGGCTTCACCGGGGAACCCGATACCGGTTGGCTGGCCAAGCCCCAGGCGGGCATAAAGATCGCGGATCGTGTCACCCCCCAATTCGGTGGCAATCTTGCTGATGCCGACGTTGCTCGATTTTGCAATCACGTCAGTCAGGCTGATCACTCCATAATTCCGGTGATCACGAATCGTGAAACGACCAAAGCGCCGGTATCCAGGCGCCGTGTCTATAGTGCTGGAAGCCTTGAACTTCCCCGACTCCAGCGCTGCCGCCATGGAAACGGGTTTCATCGTGGAACCCGGCTCAAACAGATCGGTAATGGCCTTGTTCCGTAAACGGTCGGGGCTCAGCTGGCTGCGGTCGTTGGGGTTATAGGAGCCCTGGTTCACCATGGCCAACACCTCACCGGTGTCCACGTCCAGCATCACCAGAGTGCCGCCCCTGGCATCGTGCGCGCCGACCACAGCTTTCAACTCCCGATAGGCCAGATACTGGAGCCGCAAATCAATGCTGAGTTCCAGGTTGCGACCAGGCTTCGCGTCCCGGATCAACGTCAGATCCTTGATCACACGACCACGGTTATCCTTGAGCACCCGCTTGCGACCGCTTTCACCGCTTAGCCACTGGTTGTAGGCCAGCTCGATGCCTTCCTGACCATTCTCATCAATGTTCGTGAACCCGACCACGTGAGCCGTCACCTCACCAGCAGGATAGTAGCGACGATACTCTTGGCGGCTGTACACGCCCGGAACGCCCATTGCCAGCACTTGTCGTGCAATCTCTGGCTGAAGCTTACGGCGCAAGTAAATGAACTCCCTGCCTGAATACTTACGCAACCGTTCCCGAAGCCTGGCCTCTTGTAGCCCCAACAGACGTGCGACGTTAATCAGTCGCGGCTCATCTGCGTCGATTTCGGATGGATTCGCCCAGATGGTCTGGACTGGCGTACTCACTGCCAGCGACTCGCCGTGCCGGTCCGTCACCACGCCACGATGGGCATCGATGCTTTCCACCCGAATGGTGCGCACATCGCCCTGCTTACGCAGAAACTCGTTGTCCACCACATGCAGATCCACCAACCGCCAGGCAAGGGCACCGACGACCAGCAGAAAAACACCCAACACGGTGCCGTACCGCCAGGCTTCAAGCCCGGCAGCCAGTCGCTGGCCCCATGTTGCTGTCTTTCCCCGGTCCGACACTGTCTTCACCTTGCGGTTTGTTGTTTTCGCTTAACGCGACCCGACGAGCGGCGCCATCAAAGGCACCAGAACGATATCCTGCTTGCCCGGCACGACCATCCCGAAGCGCTCGGAGGCCAACTGTTCTACCCGTCCGTGGGCGCTCAGAGCACTCTGCTCCAGCAGCAACTGACTCCATTCACGCTGGTAGTTGTCCCGCTGCTCCTGCAGTTGAGACAAGGAGTTAAACAATTCACGGTTCTCATGGGCACTGACAACAACGCCCAACGAGGACACAATCAACAGCATCACCAGACCCACGGTGATCAACACGCGCTTCTGCTGAAGTGCGGCAAAGACCTGGTGCGACAATCTGACCGCAGTGGCGACACCGTCCCTGACTCGCCTTCTATTCAGTCGCGCTGTTTTTGTTGGCTGTTCAATAGCTACCGCGCCCATGACTACGCGCTCCCTGACTTGTGTTGTTCCGGTATCCGTTCAAGTACACGCATAACCGCGCTCCTCGCCCGCACGTTGTCGCTCACTTCTTCTGTATCAGCCTTATTCGCCTTGCCGATCAACCGGAATGCCGATGCTTCCTGCTCCGCCGTCACCGGCACACCTTTAGGCAGCCTCGGCCCACGAGCCAGATCCCGCATGAAGCGCTTGACCAGCCGGTCCTCTAACGAATGGAAGCTTATGACCACCAGCCTTCCACCGGGCATCAGCTTTTCAACCGCCGCTTTAAGCCCGACCTCCAGGTCTTCCAGCTCCCGGTTAATGAAAATCCGGATTGCCTGGAACGTCCGGGTAGCCGGATGCTTGTGTTTCTCTTTTTTAGGCACCGCCTCACTGACCAGTGACGCCAGCTGATGCGTGGTTTCCAGGGGCGCTTCCTTGCGTCGCTCCACAACAAGACGAGCGATACGGCGGGAAAACTTCTCCTCGCCGTATCGCCAGATGACATTCGCGATGTCTTTTTCGTCCGCCTCGGCCAACCATTGCGCCGCACTTGGCGCCTGCCCGGGGTCCATTCTCATATCCAACGGCCCATCGCGCATAAAGCTGAACCCCCTGGCGGCATCGTCCAGCTGCGGGGATGAAACACCAAGATCCAGCAAAACACCATTAACCTTCATCCACCCCTGGGCTTCAGCGGCGACACCCAGTTCGGCAAACGAACCGTGAAACGGCTGGAACCGAGCATCGCTCGCCGACAGGTCACGGGCCACCTGAATTGCGTCCGGATCCTTGTCGATGCCCAGAACCTTTCCGCCCTGCCCGAGCCGCCCCAGAATCAGCCGGCTGTGACCTCCGCGACCAAAGGTGCCATCGACATAAACGCCATCTGGATCGTTGACCAACAAGTCCACCGCCGAGTCCAGGAGCACGGAACGATGCCGGTACTGACCGGCAGGCTCATGCCCGCGGCCGGTTGTCATAGCGACAACGCCTCCATCTCCGGCGGCATCTCGTCTTCATCCGATGACTCGTCAAGCCAAGCAAACCAGCGCTCTTCGCTCCACAACTCCAACTTCTTGCCCTGACCAATCAGCATCAATTTCTTCTCCAGGCGCGCATAACTGCGCAGCGTGGGTGGCACAAGGATGCGCCCCGCCGAGTCCAGCTCCAAAGGCGTGGCATGACCCAACAGCAGTCGCTGCAACCTGCGGGCAGCCTTATTCATATTGGGAAGCGCTTCAATTTGTGGCCTTAATGCCTCCCACTGCGGTTCCGGATACATCAGCAAACAGCGCTCTTCATCGGCGTTGGCCGTCAATACAATGCGACCACTGCAGGCGTGTGCGAGCTCTTCGCGCACCCTGGCGGGGATCGCCAAGCGACCCTTCGCATCCATATTGATGGCATGACTGCCAAGAAAATTGCTCATTTGCATCAATTCCGGGGTTTAGAAACCACAAATAACCACTAGAAACCACTTTTTCCCACTTGTGCACACTATAGAAACACGCAATACACAATGCAAGCGCCGCGAACAGCGCCACACCCGTAAAAGTTCCTTTTACGACAAGAGGTTACAGAACAAGATTGGCTAAAAGCTGGAGATTACGGAAAAGAAAAACCTAAAAATCAATCACCTGCAGTCAGTTCTGAAGATGGCAAGTGAACTCTAAGATTTTTTGGCTATAAAAGCTTGCTGGTGAGAATGACAAATGTCACATCAAGCGGAGAAATAAAAATGAGCTCGCCGGTAAGCCGGGTTCTGTCTGGGACAGTCATTCATCTAGGGCCTGCGTCACCGCAGGCCTCAAGCGACCTACCCGAATCCAGCGCGGGCCGCGCCATAGGATTCCTATTTGGTCTTGCTCCAGGTGGGGTTTACCATCGCCGTGAACTGTTGCCAGTCACGCGGTGCGCTCTTACCGCACCGTTTCACCCTTACCGGTGCCCGCGAACATGTCACGGCCACTTAGGCGGTATACTTTCTGTTGCACTTTCCGTCGGCTCGCGCCGCCCAGGCGTTACCTGGCACCTTGCCCTGTGGAGCCCGGACTTTCCTCCCCCGGTAAAACCGGCGGCGACTGTCTGGCGAGCTCGGGCGAGACCATACTCCAGCCTGCAGCGGCAGGCAAGAAAAACCGCGAACCAGCGACTTCCTGAGATCAGGCCTTCAGAGACAACGCTCGCTGATACAGCTCATTCTTGGAGATTCCGGTTAACTCAGATGCCAACTTCGCCGCCTTTTTCACCGGCAACTCTGTCAGCAGCAACGCCAACACCCGGTCCGCCTCTGCCGACCCCACCGACAACTCCTCTGCGCTAGCGCCACGCACCATCACCACGAATTCGCCACGACTGCCATGGGGGTCCGCCTCCAGAGTTTGCCTGACATGGGCCGCCGCCCCTGCGTAGAAAGTCTCGAACGTTTTGGTCAGCTCCCGGGCCAGCACGAGCTCTCGCTCTGCTCCCATCACCTCCGCAATATCCCCCACCGTATCGACAATACGGTGGGGCGACTCGTAAAACACCAATGTAGCGGATTCCCTCGCCAGGCGGTCCAGGGCAGCCCTGCGCGCTCCGGACTTGGAGGGCAGAAAACCCTCGAACAAAAACCGATCCGTCGGCAGCCCTGCCGCGCTCAACGCCGAAATAAGCGCACAGGCACCAGGCACCGGAGTAATCCGATAACCCCGAGCCCGAGCCTCCCTTACCAGCACAAAACCCGGATCAGAGATCAGCGGAGTCCCCGCATCGGAAATCAGAGCCACGTCCTGGCCTGCTGCAAGCTTGTCCAGAACCTGGCCAGCCCTGTCCCTCTCGTTATGTTCGTGCAAGGCCATCATTGGCTTGCTGATACCCAGATGCTGCAGAAGCCGACCACTGTGCCGGGTATCCTCGGCGGCGATCACCGCCACCCGCGACAAAACAGCCACAGCCCTGGGAGACAGATCGTCCAGGTTGCCAATCGGTGTGGCAACGATATACAGGGTGCCAGCCTGTTCTGGCAGCTCGCTTTCTGATTTCACACATTCCTCTCTTCGCCCCCTGCGCATGACACCAACGTCATGTGAATTCACGCGGGAGCTGTTAAACTTGCGGCCTGATAAATCAAACCATTATTGGGAAGCCCGGCGGGCACCAGGGCTCCCGGCATCATGCCGCCGATTACCCGGCGCCACAAGCGTAATAACCCGGAGTATTGTGAGCCAGCCATGACCAAAGACTGCCAGAATCTGAAAACCGTCACCATCCTCCTGGCCATGACGGTGCTGTTTGCGGGTTGCGCAAGCGTGAACCTTGAATCATACGTTGCCAAAACCGCCGGAGAAGCCCTTGAAGTCGCTGCCAGCGAAACCAATCAGCAGAATGCACAGGCTTACCTGTTGAAAGCGGCGGACAGATTCCAGGGCCAAAACGATCACCGGGCTGCCAGAAAGCTGCTTCAGAGCGAGCAGTTCTCGCCTGCCACGGAGGCCACAGAAAACCAACGGCTTCTGCTGGCCATGGCCAGCGCCACTGCGCTCGAGGACGGAGGTTGGGCGAAAAACATTGTTTCAGACATTGAGCCAGATCATTTCCTTAATTATGAAAGAAGCCTGATCAACCGCGCTGCAAGACTGCAGGAACAAACCTATCGGCTAGCCGGGGACAACCTCGCGGCAGCCATTACCCTGATCCTGCTGTCCGGAGCAGACACGAATGCCAATACACAAACGGTCCATGACGACATCTGGAAGAACCTGAAACAGGCCTCCGACACCCAGCTCGCCGACAGGGAAGGCCGCGCCATTGGCTATGAAGCCCAGGGCTGGCTTGAACTGGCCGGCATTCTGCGGCAGCCGGGCGTCAATCTGGACGAACAGGGAAGGATGATCCGCAGCTGGCGAAATAACTGGCCCGACCACCCCGCCGCCGGTGTTTTACCTGCTGAACTGAAATTGATTGCAAGCCTCGCAGAAAGCCGGCCCGAAAGAATCACCCTGGCATTGCCCCTCAGCGGACCATTATCGAGTGCGGGCGCAGCCATCCGCGATGGTTTCTTCGCCGCATACTACGAGGACAAATCGGCGGAGCGCGGAAAAATCAGCATTCGAGTCGTCGACACCTCGGATCAGAACTTTCGCTCGCTTTATGACGAACTGACTAAAGAGGAACAGGATCTGATCGTCGGCCCCCTGGAAAAAGAGTCCCTGGCAGCACTCACAGACATGTCGACTCTGCCTGTACCGGTTCTGGGCCTAAACTATCTGCCACGGGATGCCACCGCCCCCGATGGACTCTACCAATTCGGGCTTTCGGCAGAAGACGAAGCCAGGCAGATTGCCAATCGCCTTGACGCAGAAGGTATCGACCAGATTCTTGTGCTAATCCCCACGGGCAACTGGGGAGACCGACTGGAAAACGCCCTACTTGACCAACTGGCACAAAACGGAGGCATCGCCCTCGATATTGAACGCTATTTCCGCGAGGACAATCTCCGCGACGTCACCGCCGACCTGCTTGGCATCAAAGTATCCCGCGACCGGGCCATAGATGTTGAACGCACTGCCGGCATTAACGTTGAATTCGAACCCCGGCGGCGCCAGGATGCCGACGGCATCGTTATGGTCGCTGAGCCAACCATCGCACGGCAGTTCAAACCATTATTCGCCTTCTATTTTGGCGGCGAGCTGCCGGTATACTCACCCTCCATGGTCTACGAGGGTAATCCGGATCCGTCACGGGACCGGGACTTGAACGGAGTCATCTTTACCGACACGCCTTGGGTTCTTGAGAAGAAGAACCGCTTTCGCGATATCGTCAAGGAAGCCATGCCCGATGTCCGGGGTCAGCTCGGCCGCCTGTTCGCCATGGGGGCGGACGCCTGGAATCTGAGCAAACGACTACCACTGCTGAGACAGGTTGATGGCGCCACGATAGACGGCCAGACCGGGGTATTGACCATGGACCCCCAAGGCAGCATTCACCGGGAACAACTCTGGGCCCGATTCAGCGAAGGAACGCCAGAGCAACTGCCACCACTGGAACCCGAAGAGAGAGAACTGGACGCCTCAGGCACAGGAAGCCCCTCCAACCCGAATTAACAATCAGGACACCTTATGCCATGGATGGCAGCACAGGAACACGAAAAGCCACCGGGGATCATGCCGAAGGAGTTGCCGCGCGCTACCTCCAGACCAGGGGCGTCACCATACTGGCACGCAACGTATTCAGTCGCGGAGGCGAAATCGACCTCATCGGCAGGGACAATGATGTACTGGTTTTCTTCGAGGTGCGGTACCGCGGAAGTGGCAGCCTGACCGGTGCGGCCGAATCCGTCACCACCACCAAGCAAAGGCGCATTGTCCGCGCCGCTTCGTTCTACCTCCACAAGCATGGACTGTGGAATGCAAACGCAAGAATTGACGTAATCGCAATCGCACCGGGCGAACGCAAAAAATACCGGATACAATGGATTAAAAACGCCATTCAGGTCTGACTATGACGGATACCGAACAACAGATAAACCAGTGGTTTGCCAACCATATGGAACACACGGCCCACGCCGCCAGCCTAACGGCGCCTGCGATCGAAAGGGCCTCGGACGCACTGGTCAACACGCTACTGAATGATGGCAAAATCATTACCTGCGCCAACGGCAACGCCAACGTACTGACACAATACTTCTGCACGGCTCTGCTCAACCGCTTTGAACATGACCGACCGGCACTGCCCGCCATCAATCTGGGAGCGGATGCGACCACCTACTCAGCAATCTGTCGCGACAATCGCTTCAATGACACCTTCTCAAGACAGGTTCGCGCTATTGGCAAAGCCAGCGATCTGCTCCTGGTCATTGTGGACGATGGCCACAAGGCCAACCTGATCCAGGCCATACAGGCAGCGCACGACAGGGAAATGAATGTGGTTGTACTGAGCGCCAAGGAAAAAACAGACATCACCTCGCTGCTTCATCCGGAGGACCATGAAATAGCCCTGGATAACCTTTCCCCAACGGCAGCAACGCCTATCCTGCTGGTGATTATTAACGCCTTGTGCGGGCTGATCGACGAAAAACTGTTCGGCGGATAAACAAAAAAGCCAGCTGTTAGGAACAGCTGGCTTTTTTGACGCCCTGAAACCTCCCTCTCACGACAATGCTACTTCACGACCTTAAGAGTTGGCCGACCACTTGGCCGATCTCCACCTTGACCGCTATCACCACTGCCATTCTCGGAGTCCTTGCCGCCAGGTCCTTCCGGATCAGGAGAGCCCGGTTCGCTACCGAAGACCATACCCTCACCGTTCTCCTTTGCGTAAACCGCCATGACAGCCTGCAGAGGGATAAAGACCTGCATGGGCACACCGCCAAAACGCGCACTGAACTCCAGGGCACCATTACCAATCACCAGACCACGTACGGCCCCAGGACTGATATTGAGCACGATCTGCCCATTGGCAACATGCTCAGTCGGAACCTGAACGCCCTGCACCCCCGCGTCCACCACGATGTACGGCGTGCAGTCATTGTCGAGGATCCACTCGTTGAATGCCCGAACGAGGTAGGGACGGCTTGATGTCATCGTTATCTTACTATCAGGCACTGCCTTTCTCCTGAACCGGTTTCAGGCGCTGCATATCAGTTACGAATATCTTCTTCCAGGTCCGATAGGCTCGCCTTAAAGCCTTCACGACTGAATATGCTTTCCATGTACTTTTGAAGCGGCTTCGCCTGCTTTTCATTCAGTTCAATGCCCAGCGACGGCAAGCGCCACAGAATCGGAGCAATGCAGCAGTCCACAATTGTGAACTCTTCTGACAGGAAAAAGGGCATTTCACCGAACAACGGTGCCGTGGCCAGCAAACTTTCGCGAAGCTCTTTTCGAGCTGCTTCCGATGCCTTCGCGTTGGGCTGAGCCAGAATCTGATCCACCAACCCACACCAGTCTTTCTGGATGCGGTGGATCATCAGGCGACTGTTCGCCCGTGCCACAGGATACACTGGAAGCAATGGCGGATGCGGAAAACGCTCGTCCAGATACTCCATCATGATATTTGGCTCGTAGAGCACAAGGTCACGATCCACCAACGTCGGCAGGGCATTGTACGGATTCAGGTCAGCCAACTCTCCAGGCGGGTTATCCGGATCAACGTTCACGACGTCAACCGTTACCCCCTTCTCTGCCAGCACAATGCGGACTCTGTGGCTGTAATGACTGGCCGGGTCCGAGAAAAACGTCATTGATGACCGCTTGGTCACAACGCCCATAGAACTACCTCACGATTTGACTAACCGAATTGATCCTGAAAAACGCAAAAATCCAGCGGGCCGGCTATTGCCCGCTGGAACTCAGGGACAGGAATTATACCTGAAATCTCAGTGTACGTCCTTCCAGTACTCGCGATTAAGCAGGTAGGCAAAGATAAAGAAAATCGCCACGAAGATCAGTACGAACATACCCAGCCTTTCACGCTCAACCTTTACCGGGTCACCCATGTAAGACATGAAATTGGTCAGGTCGTACATAGCCCGGTTGAACTCCGCTGGGTCCATGGACCCTTCGGTTTCCCATTCCGGGCAAACGTCGGCATTGCGAACATCGCCGCTGAGAGGATCAACACTCGCACCCTCACCGATTCTCGGCTCAACCGCACACAACCCCTGCATACCGATCAACACATGGGGCATACCAACATTTTCAAAGACCACGTTATTCACACCCAGCGGACGACTTTCATCCTTATAAAAGCCACGAAGATAGGAATAGATCCAGTCTTCACCGCGAAGACGCGACTCCAGCGTAAGGTCTGGTGGCGGAGCACCGAACCAACTCGCAGCCATTTCCTTGCTCATGGAATTCTTCATGAGCTCACCGATCTTTGCACCAGTGAAAATCAGATTTTCCTCGTAAAGCTCGGCGGGAATACCCAGATCATCCGATACACGTTTATATCGCGCATACTCCATGGAGTGACACCCCATGCAGTAGTTGGTGAAAAGGGCCGCACCGCGCTGGAGCGACGCATTGTTGGTATGGTCCGGCTCCATGGTATCAAGCGGCACGGACGCCCCCGCTGCCAGCCCGAGAGCCGGCAGGATCGCTATGAAAAGACCAACTATCAGCTTTCTCATCATCCTGTCACCCTCTCTGGAACTGGCTTTGTTTTCTCCATGCGCGTGTAGAACGGCATGAGAATAAAATAGAGGAAGTAGAACGTTGTCAGGATCTGGGCAACCGTCGTGCGGCCTTCAGTGGCCGGAACAATGCCGAGATATCCCAGGACAATGAAGCTGATGGCGAAAATCGTCAGAGCGATCTTGCTCAACCAGCCTTTGTAGCGCATTGAGCGCACCGGACTTCTATCCAGCCAGGGCAAAACAAACAGAATGGCGATAGCCGCGCCCATCACAACAACACCCCAGAACTTCGCGTCCAGGCCGAAGAGATCAATGGTCACCGCCCGCAACATGGCGTAGAACGGCGTGAAGTACCATACCGGCGCTATGTGGTCGGGCGTCTTGAGGGCGTTGGCCGGCTCAAAATTCGGCTTTTCAATGAACAACCCCCCCATCTCGGGGAAGAAGAAGACCACAATAAAGAAGATGAAGAAGAAAACACCCACACCCAAAAGATCATGCACCGTGTAATAGGGATGGAACGGTATACCATCTTTGGGAATGCCGTTTTCGTCCTTATTCTTCTTGATATCGATACCGTCGGGGTTATTGGACCCCACTTCGTGCAGAGCGAGAATGTGCAGCACCACCAAACCAAGTAGAACGATTGGTAATGCGACCACGTGCAATGCGAAGAATCGGTTCAGGGTAATACCAGAGATCAGATAGTCACCACGGATCCACAGCGACAGATCATCACCAATCACCGGAATTGCACCAAACAGGTTTACGATAACCTGTGCACCCCAGTAGGACATCTGGCCCCAGGGCAGCAGATAGCCCATAAATGCTTCGGCCATCAGAACCAGGTAAATCAGCATACCGAAGATCCAGATCAGCTCGCGCGGCTTTTGATAAGAGCCGTACATCAAGCCACGGAACATGTGGAGATAAACCACCACGAAGAACGCAGAAGCGCCGGTGGAATGCAGGTATCGAAGCAACCACCCCCACTCAACATCGCGCATGATGTATTCAACCGACGCGAAGGCACCTTCTGCCGTGGGGTTATAGCTCATGGTCAGCCAGATGCCGGTCACAAGCTGGTTTACCAGCACAAGCATCGCCAGCGAACCAAAGAAATACCACATGTTGAAGTTCTTGGGCGCGTAATACTTGCCAACGTGCTTGTTCCACGCATCGACAATTGGAAGACGCTCGTCTACCCAGTTCACTAACTTGTTCATTATGCGGCCCCCTCAGGATCCAGACCGACGGTCAGGGTGTTCTCGTCGTCAAAGCGATAGGGAGGCACCTGAAGATTCGCGGGTGCCGGCATATTCGGATAGACACGCCCGGCAAGATCGTAACGGGAGCCGTGACACGCGCAATAGAAGCCGCCGAGCCAGTTTTCCCCGAGATCGGCTGGAGCAACTTCTGGCCTAAATTGGGGAGAGCAACCCAGATGGGTACAGATACCAACGAGAACAGCGTATTCGTCCTTGATTGCCCGGAGCTCGCCTTCGATGTAGGCAGGTTGATCCGCTTCCTTGGAAAGAGGATCCTTCACCTGATCATTCAGCTCGAGAATGTTTTCGTTCATCTCTTCGGTGCGGCGAACAACCCACACCGGCTTACCGCGCCATTTGACGGTCATTTGCTGACCTGGCTCCAGTTTACTGACATTGACGGTGACCGGTGCACCGGCTGCTTCCGCTTTGGCACTGGGATTCCAGGATGCTACGAAAGGCACGGCCGCACCGACGACGCCGACACCACCCACCACAGACGTGGCACCGATCAGAAATCGGCGCCTGCCTTGGCTCACGTCGCCATTACTCATTATGGTTATCTCCCATCAGGCGACATACAGCCCTGCTTACAGGGAAACTGCACATCGAAAAGGACTTCTCTCAACCTAAAATTATAAGCGCTCAAATGGTAATGAAATTACCCTGTCCTTACAAGTCGGAAAGGCTTTGAGCCGGGCCATTACCTGACTCAGACCTGTTCTAAACTGACTTTCCAGACAACAAAAAACCCGGCCAACGGGCCGGGTTTTTTCGGATCTGCTCCAGCGGCTTTTAACGCTTGGAGAACTGAGGACGCTTACGCGCCTTCCGCAGACCAACTTTCTTACGCTCCACTTCACGAGCGTCACGGGTAACGTAACCCGCTTTGCGCAGCGCAGGGCGCAGCGTTTCATCGTAATCCATCAGGGCGCGAGTCAGGCCGTGACGAATAGCGCCCGCCTGCCCACTGATACCACCACCCTTAACAGTGATATTGATATCAAAACGATCCGTAGATTCAGCAACCACCAGGGGCTGACGAACAATCATTCGCAGAGTCTCGCGACCGAAAAACTGCTCAATGGAGCGACCGTTGATAGAGATGTTACCGCTTCCCGGCTTGATGAAAACCCGAGCCGTGGATGTCTTGCGGCGACCAGTACCGTAATTTTGTGCTACAGACATATCCGCCTTCCGTTAAATGTCGAGTTCTTTGGGCTGCTGGGCTGCATGAGGATGCTCAGCGCCGGCATAAATTTTCAGCTTCTTGAACATGGCACGGCCAAGCGGGCCATTCGGAAGCATGCCTTTAACAGACTTCTGGATGATTTGCTCAGGAGCCTTGTCGACCAGCTTCTCGAAGTTGATGGACTTGATTCCACCCGGAAAGCCGGTGTGACTGTAGTACATCTTGTCAAATGCTTTTTTGCCGGTAACCCGTACCTGACTGGCATTGATAACCACAATGTAATCACCAGTGTCGACGTGAGGGGTGTACTCAGGCTTATGCTTGCCCCGCAGACGACGGGCGATTTCAGTTGACAGACGACCCAGCGTCTTGCCGGCTGCGTCTACAACGTACCAGTCACGTGTTACTGTTTCTGGTTTCGCACTCAGAGTCTTCATTGATTCCGCCTTGAACGCTATATAAGAAACGTTAAAAACCACCACCGGTAAATGCTCGGCATCCGGAGGAGGTTCTTTACCTGTATGTTATGCGGCAGTGACATCATTCGGGGCTGAGATGATGGCATCGCCTTGAAAAGCCAGGGCGCGAAGTATATCCGAACCCAAAAAGAAAGCCAACCCTGAGAGTGGCAGTTTCGTTATTCACGTATCCCTATTGGCATAATGGCGCGGGGTCACCAACCAAGCCACCGGAACCACCCTGCGTGTCGTTTGCATGATTCTACCTCTCGGAAGCGCCGATTTCGTTCCAACCATACAGCCGCTGCACGTTGCAGAGCAGCGACTGGGCCAGACTTTCCGGTCCCGAACCCCGCAAACTTGCCAGGACGGCAAGTATCGCCGGCAGGAACGCAGGCGAATTATGGCCAGCCTCGACACCTGCCGGCGCCATATCAGGCGCGTCCGTCTCCAGAACCAGTGCATCAACGGGCAATCGGGCAATGGTATTCCGGGTCTTCCGGGCTCGCTGATGGGTAATTACACCACCAACACCAATAAAACAACCAAGATCAATCAGCTTGGAAGCCTGCTCGTAACTGCCCGAAAATCCGTGCACCAAAACCCGCCCTGAAAAGCGCTTGCGCCGCAACACCTCGTATACCTCGTCGTGGGTCTTAACCGAGTGAATAACCAGCGGCAAATGGAATTGCGCAGCGATATCAACCTGCCCCTCAAACCAGGCGTACTGATCTCGCATATCACCATGGAGCCGATCCAGGCCGCACTCCCCCAGGGCAACGCAGTGACCTGGGCGATCTTCGAGCAAGCCCTGCAAAGCGTAAAGATCGTCGGCGACATGCTCCGCCACATACCAGGGATGAATACCGAGACAGTAGTAGAGCCCATCGTGCTCCGATGCAATACGGCTCACCCGGCTCCAGTCAGGCCGACGAACGCCGGGAATAACAAGACTCGACAGGCCGCTGCTGCGAGCGTCCTCGAGCACTGCCTTCCGACGCCCATCAAACGCAGGGAAGTCAAAGTGGCAATGAGCATCAATGAGTCGCATTCACTCACTCCAGCACTATCTTAGTGTTCCTAGTGCTCCCGCGTTTTATGGAAGCTGATCTCGGGATAGCGTTCCTGAGCCAATTGCAGGTTGACCATCGTTGGTGCGATGTAGGCCAGTCGGTCGCTGCCGTCCAGAGCCAGGAAATCGTTAGCCTTGCGCTCGAACTCATCCAGTTTACGCTCATCAGAGGCCGTTACCCAGCGTGCCGTTGCGACATTTATCGGCTCATACACAGCCTCTACCTTATATTCACTCTTGAGTCGGCTGACCACCACATCAAACTGCAGGACACCCACCGCTCCCACGATCAAGTCGTTGTTTCGAAGTGGGCGAAAGACCTGTACCGCGCCCTCTTCCGCAAGCTGGATCAAGCCCTTTTGCAGCTGCTTGGACTTGAGCGGGTCCTTCAGGCGAATACGACGGAACAATTCCGGTGCGAAATTGGGGATGCCGGTAAATTTCATATCCTCACCGGCAGTGAAGGTATCCCCCAGCTGGATGGTGCCGTGGTTGTGAAGGCCGATAATATCGCCTGCGAACGCCTCCCCCGCATGCTCGCGATCGCCTGCCATGAAAGTCAGCGCATCGGAAAAACGAACCTCTTTGCCGATTCGCACATGACGCGCTTTCATGCCTTGATTGTAACGCCCTGACACGATCCTTAAAAAAGCCACACGATCCCGGTGTTGGGGGTCCATATTCGCCTGAATTTTGAACACGAAGCCTGAGAAGACATCTTCTTCCGGTTTCACCAACCGCTGATCAGTTTCACGCGGTTGCGGTGTGGGGGCCCACTCCACCAACCCATCAAGCATATGATCAACACCAAAATTGCCCAGTGCCGTACCGAAGAATACCGGCGTGAGCTCGCCCGCGAGAAAGGCCTCCAGGTCGAACTCATGGGACGCTCCTTTCACCAGCTCAATCTCGTCTCGGAGATCGCCAGCATAGCCGCCCAGGACCTCGTCCAGCTCGGGATTCTCCAGCCCCTGGATCACGCGTTTTTCCTGGATCGCATGGCCCTGGCCGGATTTATACAGGATCACTTCGTCCCGGGTAAGGTGATAGACACCCTTAAAATTCTTGCCCATACCGATGGGCCAGGTAATCGGTGCGCAGGCGATCTTGAGCACATCCTCAACCTCATCCATCAACTCCACGGGATCACGCGTATCACGGTCCAGCTTGTTCATGAAGGTCAGTATTGGCGTGTCCCGCAAGCGGGTTACTTCCATCAGCTTTATGGTGCGCTCCTCGACACCCTTGGCGCTGTCGATCACCATCAAGCATGAATCCACCGCCGTTAGCGTGCGGTAGGTATCTTCCGAGAAATCCTCGTGACCAGGCGTATCCAGGAGGTTGACCAGGCGTCCGCCATAGGGAAACTGCATCACCGAGGTGGTAACGGAAATACCACGCTCTTTCTCCATCTCCATCCAGTCGGATTTTGCGTGCTGCCCCGACTTTTTCCCCTTTACCGTGCCGGCTTTCTGTATGGCCTGCCCAAACAGCAGAACCTTCTCTGTAATGGTGGTTTTACCCGCATCCGGATGCGAGATAATCGCAAACGTGCGGCGCTGGGATACTTCGCTGGCAAGGCTGGTCATAATTGGTAACAACCTGATTCGGAGAGACTGAAAAACGGACGCCATTATAGGGATATTAGGTCACTGACGCGAACCCTCGTCCGCCGTGATCGTGCCCCATCTAGCCATGCATATCCGAGGGACCACCCCCCAGAGGTAATGCCATAACCAGTGCGTCTTCCCGATCGCGGCCTGCGGGGTAGTAGCCTTTCCTGCGACCAATCACGTCAAAACCTTCCGCCGCGTACAGATCAATTGCCGTGTGGTTGCTGGCTCGCACCTCCAACAAAACCTGGCTCATGCCATCCCGCGCAGCCTGCACTACTAGGTGTCGGAGCAAGCTGCGCCCTCCGCCATTGCCTTGCTTAGCCGGTGCCACGCACAGATTCAGCAAATGGGCCTCCCCGACCATATAAGCCACGACGGCGTATCCACTGAGCCGTTGCCCCCACTCGAGCGCCCAGAGCCGGTAGTCAGGCCGAAAGCATCCTAAAAAAACGGATTCGCTCCAGGGGAAGGAATAGCCCTGAGCTTCGATATTGAGGACCTCAGGCAGATCCTCTGGGTGCAACGCCCGGATCGTGAGGTCAGCACTTTCTATCTTGCGATATAGATCCTGACCCACAAGTCAGCCCCCGACGGTGGACTTCAGCTGCTGCCAAAGCTCACGCTTGTAAGCGGGCACGGCAGCCAGCTCGGCAAGAGTATGGGAGAAGTCGACAGCAGCGTCACCCAGCGCATCGTCAAGCAATACCGCTCTGTCTGACGGAGAATCGTCGGCCAACACTCCGAGCAACACCACCTTGCGGGCGCCGAAATCATTGGCCAGGGAATGAAGAGTATCGCGGAAATTGTCTGCACTGTTTCCAGGAACCCGCAGATTTCCAAACACCGGCCAGCGAAGCTCGCGCCCTTTCTCAATCCGGGTTTCACCGACCGCTGCCAGGATGTTTTTTGCCAATGTGTCTTGAAGCCGCTCGCTGGCCTGGTCGGATACACCACTGATCAGCACAAGCCGCTCTGAGAACCAGAACCCGAGATGGGCGTGAATCTGACGGGGCAAGTCCCCAACAGCGTTCAGTGTTTTGTCGGACGACACTCCGGCCGGCGCCTCCGGCTCAGCGGCAACCGGCTTTTCCGGAGTTTTTTCGGCCACTGGTACGTCAGTAGGTTCCGGCGTATTGTCGGCCATCAGCGCCTGGATGCCAGCAATTCGGTCCTTGCCAACACCATCAATCTTACGCTGTGGCACAGATGGACGCGCCGGAACGGGAGGCGGCACAATCGCAGCGGACTCCAGTTCGGTCTCATCATGCTCGGGAAAAGAGAATTCAGGGCTAGGAGCTGCGCCGGGTAGCGCTTTCCTGGCGTACCAGAGATGAATCCCCGCCTTGCCCAGATAAAATTGACGCTCGGCCTCTGGCATCATCATTGTGTTAGCCCCCTTTGCATACCCTGTTCAGACATCGGCGCCCTGCGGGTGCTGTCGTACCCCGCCTCGACTGATCAGATTCAGGGCTTCAATGTACGCCTTCGCGGAGGCAATAATGATATCGGTATCAGCGCCGATACCATTCACAATTCGACCGCCACGCTCCAGGCGCACCGTCACTTCCCCCTGGGCATCCGTACCGCTGGTAATGTTGTTCACGGAATAGAGCTGCAAGTTGCAGCCCGAGTCTACCAGGGACTCAATGGCTTTGAAGGTGGCATCAACCGGCCCGCTACCTTCCGCCTCGACCTTGTGCTCCCTGCCATCCACCAGAAGGGTCAAGTGAGCCCGGGGGATAACACCGGTCTCAGAGCACACCTGCATGGTAACAAGCCCATAGCGACCGTCTTCTTCCTTCTGCCGGGTGTCGCTGGCAATCGCTTGAAGATCTTCATCGAAAATTTCATGTTTGAGATCAGCCAGTGCCTTGAACCGGGTAAAAGCTTCATTAAGCTCTGTTTCGGTTTCAAACTGGATGCCAAGCTCCAACAGACGGGACCGGAAAGCGTTTCGACCAGAATGTTTGCCCAGTACCAGGCTGTTGGTGTGCCAGCCCACGTCCTGTGCCCGCATGATTTCGTAGGTTTCCCGATGCTTCAGGACGCCATCCTGATGAATACCCGATTCGTGGGCGAAGGCGTTTGCACCAACGATCGCCTTGTTAGGTTGTACCGGAAAACCGGTGATGGTCGACACCAGCCGGGAGGCAGGCACAATGTGCTGCGCATCTACCCGGGTGTCGATGGTGTACAGATCCTGACGAGTGCGAACCGCCATCACAAGCTCCTCAAGGGAGGCGTTCCCTGCACGCTCACCGAGCCCATTGATGGTACATTCAACCTGCCGGGCCCCACTGCTCACAGCCGCAAGGGAGTTTGCAACCGCAAGCCCAAGGTCGTTGTGACAGTGAACGGAGAACACAGCTTTGTCGGCATTTGGAACACGGTTCAACAACTGACGGATGGTCTCCCCAAACTGCTCCGGAATGGCATAGCCCACGGTATCCGGAATGTTGATTGTTGTTGCTCCGGCCTTGATTGCCGCTTCGATAATACGGCACAGGAAATCCAGCTCGGACCGCCCCGCGTCTTCACAGGAAAACTCAACAT
Organism: Marinobacter sp. V34; assembly: GCF_055524115.1. NCBI lineage: Bacteria > Pseudomonadati > Pseudomonadota > Gammaproteobacteria > Pseudomonadales > Marinobacteraceae > Marinobacter > Marinobacter sp. V34. The sequence goes on from NZ_JBUPZY010000016.1 coordinate 54,641, forward strand.
CGTCAACGTGACCGCGGGCACGCTTAACAGATCTGACGGCTTGCTCAACCACGTCTTCCGGCTGCATCTGCAGCTTGTACTGCATGTGAATCGGAGACGTCGCAATAAAGGTATGGATACGTCCGCGTTCGGCAGGCCTAATAGCCTCCGCAGCGCGATCGATATCCTTATCCAATGCCCTGGCAAGACTGCAAACGGTGGAGTCCTTGATGGACTCAGCAATCGACTTTACCGCCTCGAAATCACCCTGGCTGGCGATCGCAAAACCGGCCTCTATAACATCAACCCGCAGTTTCTCAAGGACCCTGGCAATGCGCAGCTTCTCTGCTTTTGTCATCGTAGCGCCGGGACTCTGCTCGCCGTCACGCAACGTTGTGTCGAAAATAACCAGGTGATCGTTTGCAGGCATGGCGCTCTCCATCAGGGCAACTGAAGATCTGTTTTTCGAAGAGTATATCACTGATTGCGCAACCGACGGGGCATGTATAGCGTTAGCCGCCGGTGCCCGTGCAGACAAGCCAGAACAGGAAACCGTTGAACACAAGGGAAAGAACCGCGATGAAACGCCAGTTTTCCAGTGGCACACGATCGACGAGTGGTCGCCATGCCGTGGGTGTCAGCGCCGGGTTGGGATGCTCGAGGTCCCGCAGGAATTCCGACAGTGAAGGGTATCGGGACTCCGGCTTCAAGGAAAGGGATCGTTGCAGACAGGCATCCAACCATGCCGGCAGGTCCGGGTTGAATGCACGCATGCTGCGATAGCGCAAACGTCGGCGGACAGAAGGCCTCGGCGATTTCGCATAAGGAAGCTGTCCAGTCAAAAGCTCATAGGCTATCACGGCCAGGGAATAGCGATCAGAAGCTGGCGTGGCCCGGTCACCCTCAAGGCACTCCGGCGCAGCGTAGCTCTCGGTTCCCAGGCACCCTTCCTGCCCCCACGGAACATCGATCTCCTCAACCCCACGAATTCGTACGGCTCCCAAATCAATGATTTTAACGGTCCCGTCTCTGGCAATCACTACGTTCTCTGGCTTGAGGTCCTGATGCACCATTTCAAGACGGTGCAGTGCCCGTAAACCGATGGCGATCTGCTGAATGAGATTCCTCACGTCGGCAGGCGTTGGACGCGGGTTGTCGTTCATCCATTCGCGTAGCGTTGGCCCCTGAACATACTCAGTGACACAATACAAACAGCGCCGATTCTGCGGCGGCTCAATAAAGCGGACAATATGAGGACTGTTTACACGACGCCCGACCCAGCACTCGTTCAGAAAACGGTCAATATAGGCTGGATCATCCACGAAGTTCGGCGACGGGGTTTTGATAACAACCGGCTCACCGCCGGCCTCCGGAGCAGCAAGGTAAACCTGGGTGCGACGACTAGCATGGATTTCCCTGACAATCCGATACCCGTCAAGCCTTTGCCCGGACTCCAATGGCGGCGGGAATGCCAGCGACGTCAGCCGCTCATAATGAGCCTCGACGTCTTCCACTGGCAGGTGCTCAATGTTAAGTACCTGAGCACTCAGGTTGTCCGGACTGCCAGCGGAATAGGCTGCATCCACCAACGCCATCGCGACATTGTCTGCGTCACCCTCCGCTGCAAGTCCGACCATCGCGCCTGGGTCAAGATACCCATGCACACCATCGGTGGTAAGCAATAAACAGTCACCGGGCTGGAGGTTCGTACGGGATACATCAATCTCAACGTTCAGTTCAGCACCCATGGCTTTTGTCAGCGCGCCCCTATCGACACCTACAACGGCATGATGATCCCTGGTCAGACATTCAAGTTCGCCGTTACGAAGAAGACATACCCGGCTATCACCCACATGAAATATATACGCTCGATTGTTCTTGATGACGACACCGCTAAAGGTGCAAACCATCGCATGAGCGTCTGCATGGCCGGCGTGACCACGACCGTGCAACCACCGATTCAAAGCCCCAAGGACACGACCGGCCGCGGTTTCAACGGCCCAGGAGTCCGGCGTACTGTAGTAGTCGTGCAGAAATCCTTTTACGCAGGTTTCAGCCGCCTCACGGCCTGCCGCCGACGCACTCACACCATCGGCAATAACAGCCGCAACGCCCTTCAGTACGAGCGCCTCGCCTTCTGGATACCGAATACCCAAGCTATCCTGATTTTCGGATTTCCGACCAGCGATACTGTATTGGCCGGCCTGCAACTGGAGGCGTCCACTCACGTTACGTCGATCATCCTGACTGAGCCATCCGGCATTACCTCGCTTGTTTGCGGAGCAGGCTCATCCATGAACATCATCACCAGCGCCATGATTACCAGAGCGATCGCCCCCAGCACCAGAAAGAACTGCTCCGTGGGCACCAGGGCCAGCACAACCAGGAAGACAACACCACCTACGTTGCCGTAGGCACCTGCCATTCCCGCAACTTGTCCAGTGAGACGACGCTTGATTAATGGCACCGAGGCATACACGGCGCCACACCCGCCCTGCACAAAAATCGAGCAGACCACAACCAGAGCAACAGCCAATGGCAGAGGCCAACTACTATCAATCCGTGCCATGAAGAAGTATCCGACCGCAATTCCAGCCAGCATCAGTATCACCATCAGTTTCCGACCATAACGGTCGGCAAGATAGCCGCCGCCAGGGCGACCAAACAGGTTCATAAGGGCAAAACTCCCGCCCAGCATTCCTGCCAACATGGGAGAGATATCAAACGTATCCAGGAAATACAGCGGTAACATGGAGACCACCGCGAGTTCAGACCCGAAGCTTGCCATATATACGAGGTTTAGAAGCGCTACCTGCTTGAAAGGGTAGCGATCAAATGCCGGCACAGCTCTTTGAAATACGTGACCGTTTATCTGCCAGATCCGCAACAACTGGAACGCCGCCATTACCCCTATCACACCATAAAAAAGATAGGTTGTCGGAGCCCCCAGCATACCGAGCTTATAGGGCCCCAACTGCCATACGATCAATGCCAAAGCAAAGAACAGCGGCAAGTTCATCACCACGTAAAGGATGAAATCCCCCTGGCTCGTCACTTCCATTGCTCCGCCCCGCTTTGGTTTGAAGTAGGTCGAACCTTTTGGAGTATCGCGGACCAGGATGTAGAAAGCCGCCGCATAAAAAATCGCTATGACGCCGGTAGTACCTACCGCCCAGCGCCATCCGTTATCGCCACCGAACCACAGCGCAAGTGCCGGCAATGAAAGCCCGGCAAACGCAGCGCCAAAGTTACCCCAACCACCGTAGATACCCTCTGCCAGTCCCAGTTCCTTGGCCGGGAACCATTCACTTATCAGCCGGATACCTACAACAAATCCTGCACCAACAAAGCCCAACAGGAATCTGGTTACCGCGAGCTGTTCGAAGGTGGTGGAGAGTGAAAACGCAATGCAGAGAAGCCCTGACACAATAAGGACCAGGCTATACACACGGCGTGGGCCAAGTGTATCCACTAACATACCAATAAGGATTCGGGCGGGAATCGTTAAAGCGACGTTGAGCAGCAGCAGAGTGTTCACCTCTGACGTTGTAAGCCCGAACTGTTCACGGATGGATGACATCAGGGGAGCGTGATTAAACCACACCAGAAAGCTAATAAAAAACGCCACCCAACTGAGATGGAGAATCTTGATTCTTCCCACGAATGAAAAGAATCGGAAAGAGGTATCATGCATACGTTGGCCTGTGAGAATGCAAAGTTTGCCAACAGGTTCTTATGGAAGGTTCTATTGAAGGGACGCGAACGTGCGTGAGCTTTTTGAAGCAAAACAGGAATTGGCGACACCTTCATTTCCTTCTGGCGGCGTCGTTGCCGTTACCTGTTGGAGCCTAAGTCGGTAGCCATACATTCAGCAAAATACATTCCAGAATATTGTTTTTCATTTAAATCATAAAGTTAAAAATACACGGAAGACACCCACGCAGAATAATGCACCAAGGCTGAGCGATCTGAACAAGACTGCACCGCGATGGTGTGCTCTTCTGTGACTTTCTTACAGGCAATAAAAAACCCCCGTCGGCGAAGCCGCGGGGGTTTTTGGTATTAAGAGCCTGACGATGACCTACTCTCACATGGGCAGAAGCCACACTACCATCGGCGCTGGTCTGTTTCACGGCTGA
>NZ_JBUPZY010000017.1:0-38215 GCF_055524115.1 Marinobacter sp. V34
AAAGGGCCGAAACTGATGGCTGAACACCGGAATCGTGCTAATCGGCCAGTTGGTGGCCGCGACAAAATTTACAGGAATCAGGCGGTGGGAACAGCTCGAAATCGGGTTTTTCTACAGCCTCGTTAGGACTGGTCGTAGTGTCCTCCAATGGCGAAAACGTAGATGGATTTTTCGTCAAACCGGTATATGAGTCTGTCTTTCTGTGAGATGCGCCGTGACCACAAGCCTGATAAGTTGTGTTTAAGCGGTTCAGGTTTGCCGATGCCAGTTGATGGGTCGTCAGAGCGGAGCAGTTCTTTCAGCAATTTGCAGAGAGCTTTGTGCAGCTTCTTGTCTTTCTCTCGCATCTTTTCATAGGCTTCCCAGGTGTTGCCCTCAAATACCAGTGATCTCATTCATCTGCTCATCATTAGGTGTGTATCCTTGGCCCCGGCTATGAGTATCGAGAGAGGTCGCAATCTGCTGCATCAGGTCTCGGTTCTGAAGAACATGCAGGGTTTCTTGTTCTCTTTCCCAATCCTCAGCACTCATAATCACGAAAGCCTCTCCGGCTCGGCGTGTCACCTTGAGCGGTTCATGCTTGCTAATAACCTGTTCCACAAGGCTTTTCAGGTTATCTCTGAATTTGTTTACACTGATGATATCCATAATTCCACCATTACGTACGGAAACTCCGTACAACTATATCGCAATGGTTCTAACAAGGCCAGTCACGGCGACGCCTACTACATTGCGGCTTCGCCTCCATTCCGCAGCCGCGCATGCTGGCTGGCGTTATGTGTCCGATTAGATCTATCTTAAAGAAGCCGAGTCTTCGGCTCCAACAAATTCACTTCGCTACGTTCACCTCGTTAGGACCATTCACGAGCTGGCAGCGATGCGCGATGGTTTGAGACATGCCGCAGTTTGTTCTGCGCCACAAGGTATCTGATTTCATCTGAGCAGCTACTCGCAGCGCCTGTCACCGTGCTCTACACTTTGATGGAGGGGCCCAGATCGGGTCCTCCAAATCCGGAGTTGCAAATCACCTATGCCGCGATTTGACGATGAAGGGCCGCAGAGCCGGTCTCTGGAGCTGTTTCCAAAGCTGGCTTCAAGCGTGCCCGGGGTGCTGTTTATCTTCCAGCGCAGTGCCGACGGCCAGCGTTTTCGTTACCCTTTCGTGAGTGACCGCGTGAGAAGTCTGTTTGGGCTTGAGCCGGAAGAACTTTTCCGGGACGGCCAGGCTGTATTCTCTGCTATCCATCCAGAGGATGCTGCCGGCGTTGCCTCCAGCCTTGAGGACTCCGCCAGGAAGCTCACTCCCTGGCAGCATCAGGCACGTATGCGACTTGCCAGTGGGGAGTATCACTGGTTTGAGTCAGATACGGTTCCAGAGCAACAGGCTGACGGCAGGGTGCTTTGGTATGGACAGTTTAATGACATCCAGCCATTCAAGAACCTGGAGTTCGTTCTCCGGGATAGTGAAGCCGAGTTCTCATTCCAGGCTGGTTTTCAGAAACTGATTGCCCGGCTGTCGTCAGACTTTATCTCTCGTGGGTTCGGTAACATTGATCAGAGCATTAACCGTGTTCTCGAATCCATTGGTCAGTTTTTTGAGGTCGACAGAGCCTACCTTTACCGCTTCTCTGAGAGGCGGATAACAATGACCAACACGCATGAATGGTCATGCGAGGGTGTCGAACCACTGATCGATACCCAGCAGCAGGTTCCCATCGCCGAGTTTGCCTGGTGGCATCGCCAGGTTGAACAGATGATCCAGGAGAACAGTGTTGTTTTCATTGAAGACGTGGCCGCGCTTCCAGACGAGGCTGGCCCGGAGAAGGCCTTAATGACGGAACAGGGTGTCTGCTCGATGTTCTGTGTGCCGGTGCGAACTTGCGGCATGGTGTCGGGCTTTTTTGGCGTGGATTCCCTGAGTCACAGAGTTTGGCGCGAAGACCAGGCGGATCTGCTGATTATTGTCTCCGGTCTACTGTCCGGCGCTCTTGATCGCCACAGACTGGAGGAGGAGTTGCTCAACCAGTCCATCCGGGACCCGCTGACCGGGCTTCACAACCGCCGCTACCTCTATCCCCGCCTCGACGAAATGATTGCTCTGTGGCATCGGGAGCAACAGCCCTTCGCCTTGGCCATCTTCGATATAGATCACTTCAAGGAGGTCAACGACACTTTTGGCCATCTCGCCGGCGACTATGTGCTCAGGGAGTTTACCAGTGTCTTGTTGGAGCAGACACGCGCCATGGATGTGGTGGCCCGCTACGGCGGTGAGGAATTCGTAGTGCTGTTCTCAGCCACAAGCCCAATAGCGGCGGTGGCGCAGGTCAGCCGAATTCTGGATAAGGTCCGAGCATACAGCTTCCTGTTTGAGGGCAACACGTTATCCATCACAGTGAGCGCGGGTGTTTCGGGAACCTTGTGTGACATGGATGGCGACCTGACAGCGGAAAAGCTGATAGGTGATGCTGATGACAGACTGTATATGGCGAAACAGTCCGGCCGAGACTGTTTTACCGATGCCATGGGCAAGCCGCACCAGTAGCCCAGAGTATCCTGCGCCCCCAATTCAGGCGCCGTTCGTGCCTGATTCCAGTGGTTCCAGAAGGCTAGCGGTTGCCTCCGCCGGGATGATCAGGTTACGGCCCCGGTCCTTTGCTTCGTATAGGCGCTTGTCGGCTTCTCTCACCAATTGGCGCAGGGTCTCGCCGTCTGGCCCGAATTCCGCTACGCCACCACTGAGAGTCAGGCGGACAACGTCATTATTGACGGCCAACGGGGTCGAGGCGACTGCAATACGGATTTTTTCGGCGACCTCCAAGCCTTGCTGGCCGTTGGTATTGGTTAGCAGTATGCCAAACTCTTCCCCTCCCAGGCGTGCCGGCAGGTCTGTTGCGCGCAGGCATTCCCGGAAAATACGGGCGACGTGTTGCAGGGCGAGATCGCCGGTTTCGTGGCCATAGCGGTCATTGACCTCCTTGAAGTGATCCAGGTCCAGCGCAAGTATCGTCATTGGCGTGTTGTAGCGGCGGGCGCGCTGTCGCTCTCGCTCGAATATGTCACTGAGTCTGGCCCGGTTGGCAAGATTGGTGAGTGTGTCGGTTTGGGCGATTTTGAGCAGCTGTCGCTGTGACTGTTCCCGAGTCACTTCGTATACGTGGGAGAACACCAGGATGCACAGAGAGATGACGGCGATGTTGGCGATTGGCAACGCTTGCATCATGGCGGGCTCACTGTGATATCTGAGCAGGAAAATAATGCCGGCGATGCTCATGTAGAACACGGATATAGCCAGCCCGAGCCGACGGCCCATCAGAAGGTGAGAGACGATAGGTATCAGCAGTACCCAGGCGTGTACAGTGGCCGAGGCCCTGGGGATGGCCATGGCGAACATCATGGCGGTGAAGAACGGGATGGCGTAAGCAATGATCCACCGTTCAAGATGCTGTGTATCGCGTACTGCCCTGAAAACAAGAATGGCGTATGCACCCATTGCTAGTTCGACAATGGCCAATGGATAACTGCCTGTGAGCAGGTTGAGGATTGCAAACAGGATGCCCCCGAGCATGGTGAGAACCAGCAACGCCATTAATACCGCCTTGCGATAGGGACGTGCCAGGGCTTTTAGGGGTTCTTTGTAGCTATCCATGGGGCAAGATCTATGGTGGCCCGGTAACTCAATGTATCCGGGCGGTAAAAATATGTAGGTAATGTAAGCACAAGTAAAGTGGGGCGAATTAGATCAGATTTTCAGCAAAAAGTGACGATAATTTAGACTAAAGTCGTAGTATTTCTGTCCGTAAAACGCAATTCGCCAACACCTCGGCCCGGACCCATAAGTACATTCGGGCTGTATAGTGCTCAGAGACACTGTCCAGCGGAGCGCATGATGGGAAGTCCGGTATTGGTCGTTGAAGGGTTATGCAAAGGTTTTATCAGCGGTCGCCAGCGGGTGCCCGTGCTGGCGGATGTGTCCCTGTCGGTTGGTTCGGGGGAGTCCATGGCGGTCGTGGGCCGATCGGGTTCCGGTAAGAGCACCTTGTTGAACCTGTTGTGTGGCCTGCAGGAACTGGATGGCGGATGCATTGAAGTCGCGGGCGAGTCGTTTGACGGTGCTGCGGTCGCGGGCGCTGAAGTGCGCTGGGCCGAACTCCGCCGGCGCACCATTGGCGTGGTGTTCCAGGACGTTAACCTGATGCCCGCCCTTTCGCTGCTGGACAACGTTCGCCTGCGCTCCCATCTGGCCGGCCGTGCTGTTGGCGGCGAGCATGGGTGGCTGGAGCGACTGGGGGTAGGTGCAGAAGCCAATCGTTACCCGGATCAGGTGTCTGGCGGCCAGGCCCAACGTGCGGCGTTGGCCATGGTGTTCGCCATGGCTCCGGCGTTGATTCTGGCAGACGAGCCCACCGGCAGCCTTGATCGTCATACCGCTGATGAGGTGGCGGACTGCCTGTTCACTGTGCAGCGGCAAACCGGCTGTGCCCTGGTGCTTGCTACCCACGATAGGGAACTGGCTTCCCGCTGTGACCATTTGCTTGATCTCAGCACTGCTGGGTGATCAATGATGCTTGCGCGCGCCTTCGTCAGTCACTACCGCCGCCACCCCTTTCAGCTGTTGGCTCTGGCGTTGATGATTGTGTTGGCAACCATGCTGTGGACCGGGGTGACGGTACTGACCGATCAGGCCCGTAACAGTCTGTTCCAGAGCGAGGATGCGGTGGCGGCTCGTGCTCAGGTGATTCGCTCAGATGGGCGACCGGTGGGCGTCGATGACTTTGCTGCCCTGCGTATGGCCGGCGTGTGCGTGGTGCCCTGGTTAGAGGTGCAACGGCCGCCGCCAGAGGGACGGGTGATCGGCATCGACCCGCTGGCGATGGGGTGTTTCGGTGACACTGGCCTCGGCGGCGGCACCGAAACATTGGAGGGTGCGCCTTTCCTCGATATCAGCGAAGCCGCAGAGCTTTCCAGAGAAGGGTACAGCAGCCGGCTATACCTGCTGGCCCGGGACGCGAACAGGGGTTTACCAACTGGCTATACCCTGAGAGAGTTTTCCATGGGCCCTCCTACCGGTGAACTGGCGGACAGTTTCCTGCTGAATCTGGATGCCCTGAGCCTTCTGGTGCTGTTGATTACGGGATTTCTGGTGCGCAGCGTACATCGATTGGGGGTTGCTCAGCGGCACAGCAGCTTTTCCCTGCTGCATCGGTTTGGGGTGTCCCGCCAACGGATAACTCAGTGGCTAGCATTGGAATTGTTGGTACTGACCGGTATCTGCGTTGTGCCGGGTTTATGGTTGGGGGCAAGGCTTGCCGGGATGCTGGGTAGCGGTTTCGGGCAGGCTTTCGACAGCCTGTTTGATGTGGCCGTCTATGCCAGCGCAGCCGGGTCACTGCCTTGGAGGGCTGCCGGCATCATGGTCTTTCTGGTGCTGGCGGCTTGTCTGGTGGATTGGGTGGTTCCAGCGCGGTGGCAGGCTGTGGCTGGCCAGGGTCGGGGGCGAATGATCGCTTTCCTGGTTTTTCTGGTCGGGATGGTGGGTGTCGCTCTGGCTCCCGGCCTGGCCTCGGTTTTTGCTGCGACGGCGATGGTGTTTGCGGGTGTCGGTTGGCTTACCCCTGGATGGTTGGCACTGCTTGTCCAGCGACTTTCCGACTGTACAGGTTCACGAAGAGCCGACCCACTTGTCCGCTGGCGGCAACGGGAACTGGCTGTGATGTTCCGGCACCTGGCGTTGCCGGTGGTGGCACTGCAATTTGCAGTGGCCACGGTGCTGGCGGTGCAGGCGTTGGTGACGACCTTTGAGGATACTTTCGACACATGGCTGGCCCAGCGCCTGGAAGCGGCGTTTTATGTGGAGGTGCCAGCGGGCGCTGACGCCGACTCGGCGGCCGCGCAATTGCGAAGCCTGGACGGCATCGGGCCGTGGCATCGGGTGATCCGTGGGCAGGCAAACATTGCGATGGCGGATTCCGGCAACCAACGCGGCTTTGGCGATGAGCGTATTGCGGTGGACCTGTTTGCCCTGATGCCAATCAGTCATCTGGTGAAAACGTGGACGCTGTTGGCGAGTGTTGATGAGCCTTGGCTGAGGCTTGAATCCGATGGCGTAATGGTTAACGAGCAGTTGGCACGGCGCTATCGGTTTGAGGTGGGCGACACCCTCGGTATTAGCCTGGCCGGGATCAATCGCAATGCAGAAGTGGTGGCCATCTACGCAGACTACGGCCGACCTGCGGGCGAAATTCTGATGGCCGGCTCAGCACTTCCTGCGAATTTCAGAGCCCATTTCCAAAGCTTTTCAGTGATGCCAGGCAGCGTGGCGATGTCCGACATTCGCGAGCGCCTGTCAGACACCTGGCAGACGTCGGAACTGACCATCAGAGACAACGACAGCATCCGTGCCCTGGCGTCGAATGTATTCAGTCAGACGTTCTTGCTTACCCGCGCCATCAGCCTGTTGACCCTGTTTCTGGCGGCAATTGCCCTGTTGATCATGGGGTGGGTCTTTTTCACCACCCGGGTGAAATATTTCCAATTGCTGGGCGTTTGGGGGTTGCCTGCTTCGATGGTCAGGCGCCAGCTTCGGCGCCTGTCGGTGGCGCTGACCCTTGCAGTGACCATCGCCGGGCTGCCGCTGGGCGTGTGGCTGACCTGGGTGCTGGTCGGTCGCATCAATCCGCTGGCCTTTGGCTGGTCACTGCCGATGGACCTGTACCCTCTGTTCTGGTTTGAGCTGGGCCTGGTGGCCGTAGCAACGGGCCTGATGATTGCCCACCTGATGCGCCGGCAGCTTGGTCACACGGAAAGCATAAAACAGGTGGAGCTATGAAAATCCAAGCCAGCGCTCTTGCCGGTGTTTTGGCTATCCTCCTTGCGGGCTGTACGGATTCGGCAAACGACACCGGCTTCGCGGGGCTTGCGCAGCAGACTGGCGAGGTGGAGCAATCGCGATTCCTGCAGCCTGAGCCAGGCGATACCCTGGCCTTTCCCGAAGACTGGGGCCCTCATCCACAACACCGCATTGAATGGTGGTACCTGACCGCTAATCTGAAAACCCGAGACGGCAGGCCGCTGGGATTGCAGTGGACCCAGTTCCGTCAGGCGTTGAAACCGCGACCCGTCAATACAGAACCACCAGAGGCCAGTGCCTGGCCCCTGGATGCGGCGTGGATGGCACACGCAGCCGTGTCGTTCGGGGGCGAACACTGGTTCGACGAGAAGTTGGCCCGGGGTGATTTGGGGCATGCAGGAGCCACGGCAGATCCATTGCAGGTATGGTTGGACGACTGGCGGCTGGTATCGGAACCGGATTCGGGGCGGTGGCGTTTGCAAGTGGACGGCGGTGACTGGCGCTACGACCTGCGCCTGAGCAACATTGGCAAACCGGTGCCCCATGGAAAGAACGGGTTCAGTGCCAAATCCGCCAGTGGCGAGGGCTCGATGTATTTCAGCCTGGTGGATCTGCGCATTGAGGGTACGGTGACCCTTGGCGCTGAAACCCTGGCCGTTTCCGGTAAGGGCTGGTTCGATCGCGAGTGGAGCAGCCAGTTTCTGAAAGCTGGCCAGCAGGGCTGGGACTGGTTCGCCCTGCATCTGGACGACGGCCATAAACTGATGGCGTTTCGCTTGCGGGAAGATCAGGGTGCGTTCGTGTCTGGCAGTTGGATAAACGCCGAAGGCCAGCTTGAATCATTGGACGGAAACGACATCAGCGTGAGCCCGCTCAAATGGGCAGAGTCGCCGCAGGGGAGGGTTCCCGTGGAATGGCGTTTGAAGATGCCGCAGCAGAGCGTGGACATTCACGTTGCCGCACCGCCTGGTGACTATTGGAATGCCGGGCTCTACCCGTATTGGGAAAGCCCGGTGTCAGTGAAAGGTTCCCACGATGGTGTGGGGTATATGGAACTGACCGGTTATGGCGACTGACCTAGCGGATGAGCGGCGGCTGGAGGTCGCTGATCAATTCCTGGATACCCCGGTGCCACTGTTGGCGGAGTTGGTGGAAGTAGTCGTTGTGTTCGTCTACCCGGTCGATGAAGCAGGGTTTTAGTTCATTGTTGCGGTAGATGGCCACATCCAAAGGCATGCCCACCGAGAGGTTGCTTTTCATGGTGGAGTCGAAGGAAACCAGGGCGCACTGGTAGGCCCGATCCAGTGACGACGTATAGTTCACTACGCGGTCGAGGATTGGTTTGCCATATTTGGACTCACCGATCTGAAAATAAGGCGTTTCCTCGGTGGCTTCAATAAAGTTGCCTTCGGGGTAGATGTTGAACAGGCGTGCCTGTTCGCCCTGAATCTGGCCCCCCAGTATCATTGAGCAACTGAAGTCCACATGGTTCACCTTACCTTCGGGATTATCGCGGTGAATAACCTCACGGATGGTCCTGCCCACAACCTCCGCAGTCTCGAACATGGAAACCGTGGAGAACACATTGGGCTCTTCGGAGCCGGCGCGTTTTTCCAGCAGGCTGATCACGCTTTGGCTGGTGGCCAGATTGCCGGCCGATAAAATCACCAGCTCCCGCTTCCCCGGCTGTTCAAAGGTATGCATCTTTCGAAAGGTCGAAATCTGATCAAAGCCCGCGTTGGTGCGGGAGTCGGATGCGAAAACAAGGCCGTCGGCCAGACGCATCGCCACACAATAAGTCATCGGGCTACCCTCGGGTCATACTGAATGCGCTCAGTTTAACCGTTTCTGGGCAGAAAGCATGGGGCGGCGTGTGGAATTTGCACAGCTTTTTGTTACTGGCTCTCTCCCGCCATGGTGACCCAGGCGCGGGTATGCAGGTGCTCCATTCCGCCACCGCTGCGAATGCCCCGTACCGGTGCCGCATCACGGTAATCCAGCCCAGTTGCCAGTTTGATATGGCTTTCAGCAACGTTAAGCAGGTTCACCACATCGAAGGTATGCCAGTTGTGGCCCAGCCAGGCTTCGGCCCAGGCGTGGGTGGCGAGGTGGTCGTCGCTGAAGGTGTGTATGTAACCACTGACATACCGCACCGGCACCCCGATGTGGCGGCAGCAGGAGATGAATACGTGGGTATGGTCCTGGCACACCCCTGCCTTCTGCTGGAAAGCCTCGGCGGCGGTGTGGGTCACAGTGGTGACGCCAGGCGTGAATTCGATATGCTCGAGGATGCGATTCATCATTCGAACCAGACTGCGCTTGTTGGCGGAGAACTGGCTGGCGAAGGCTTTGATGTCTTTGTCAGCGTCAGTCAGTGGGGTGTGGCGCAGGAACACCTCTGGGGGAAAGGGTGAATCATCTTTGGTCAATGGCTTGCCCGTGAGATCAACGACGCCCTCTGCGGTCAGAGTGATTTCCTTCGTGGCTTTGTCCATGGTCATCACAGTGACAACGTTGCCGTAGCCGTCTGTCATCTGGCTGGTTTCGCCGGGGGCACTCAGATGCCACCCCAGTATCTTTTGCTGCGGCGTGTTGCGGGGGGTAAGGCGTAGATACTGGATGCCGTTGTGCATGGGTTGATCGTAGGTATAGGTCGTGTCGTGGCGGATATTCAGCTTCATTGTTTCCACCCCATGTAGTCTTTCTGGATCTGGCCGGCGATGCGCTGGATGCGTTGCAGGAAATCGGTCAGATACTCATTCAGGCCGCGCTCGGCAATGTATTCGCGGTCGCCGTAGCGGATGTTGGCATACAGGCTTGTGGCCAGGCGCCTGGCCCGGCGGGCCTCGCCGCTTTCGATCTCCTCCAGAAGATCCGCGATTTCCTCCAGGCAGGCGTGAAGCGAACGGGGAACATCCGGTTTGAGAATCAGCAGTTCGGCCACATTCATTGGTTCGATATTGTGGCCGTACGTATTCTGGTAGGCCTCAAAGGCGGCCAACGAATGCAGCAGCGCCGTCCATTCGAAGAACGACTGGGTGGGGTGCCCTTCCAGGGATTTGGTGGCCATGTGGTGGCGGATGTTAAGCACACGGGCGGTGGCGTCTGCACGCTCGATGAACGTGCCCAGGAGCAGGAAATGGAAGGCGTCATTACGCAGAAGGGTGCCATAGGCCGCACCACGGAACACGTTTGAACGCTCGCGGGTCCAGTCGAACACCCGGCTAGCATTGGACTCGGTCACCCCTTTTCGGCGCAACTCTTTCAGCTCCATCCACGCCAGATTGATGCTTTCCCATACGTCCGCGGAGAGATTGCCACGCACTTGCAGGGCGTTGTCCCGCGCGCTGCGGATAACGCTGAACACACTGGCAGGGTGGCGGTCATCCAGGAGCAGGAAGTCAATCAGGTTCTGGGGGGTGATTTCCTGGTAGAGCTCATGAAAGACTTCTTGGGTGCCGGTCACCAGCAACGGCACGGACAACTGCTCCTCGCGGTCTTCGGGAACGTCGATCAACGCCATGGTCAGGCTGACGTCCAGCAGCCGGGCCTGGGTTTCCGCCCTTTCGAGGTATCGGGCCATCCAGAACAGACTTGATGCGGCTCGGCTCAGCATTCGTCGCCCTCCAGTACCCAGGTGTCCTTGGTGCCGCCGCCCTGGGACGAATTCACCACCAGCGACCCTTCTTTCAATGCCACTCGGGTCAATCCACCGGGCACCATCTGCACTTTTTTGCCCGAAAGCACAAAAGGTCTCAGGTCCAGGTGTCGTGGTGCGACGCCTTCGTTCACGAAGGTTGGGCAGGTCGACAGGCTCAGGGTGGGCTGAGCGATGTAGTTGTCTGGTCTGGCCTGCAACAGCGATCGGAAATGGTTCAGCTCACTCTTGCTGGCTTTCGGGCCGATCAGCATGCCGTAGCCACCAGCGCCCTGGGTTTCTTTGACCACCAGGTCCGGCAGGTTGTCGAGGATGTACTTGAGGTCTTTTGGTTTACGGCCCTGCCAGGTGGGGACGTTTTTCAGGATCGGCTCTTCTCCCAGGTAGAAGCGAATCATGTCGGGTACGAAGGGATAGATGGCCTTGTCGTCGGCGACGCCGGTGCCCATGGCGTTGGCAAGCACCACATTACCGCTGCGGTAGGCGGCATAGAGCCCGGGAACGCCCAGCATGGAATCCGGGTTTCCGGCTAGTGGGTCAAGAAAATCGTCGTCAATCCGCCGGTAGATGACGTCCACCTGCTGGGGGCCGATGGTGGTCTTCATGTACACCTTGTTGTGGCGTATGAACAGATCAGCGCCCTCCACCAGCTCGACACCCATCTGGCGGGCCAGGAAGGCATGCTCGAAATAGGCGCTGTTGAAGCGGCCGGGGGTGAGTACCACCACGGTGGGGTTGGGATTCAGGGACGCTGCACGCAGGGTTTCACCCAGCAGTGCTGGGTAGTGTTCAACCGGTGCTACCGGCGCCTTGGCAAACAATTCCGGAAACAGGCGCATCATCATGCGTCGGTTTTCCAGCATGTAGGAGACACCGCTGGGGCAGCGAAGGTTGTCTTCCAGCACGTAGAAGTCGCCATCGTTGTGGCGGATCAGATCGATGCCGGCTATGTGGGAATACAGGTTTCGTGGCAGCTTCAGGTTCTGCATGCCAGGCTGGTACTGGGGATTAGCGAACACCTGCTCAGCACTGATAACCCCGGCTCGAATGATGTCGAACTCATGGTAGATATCGAACAGGAAGCGGTTCAGAGCCTGCACCCGCTGGCGTAATCCCGCCTGCAGACGTTGCCAGTCACTGGCGGAGATCACTCGTGGAATCAGATCGAACGGAATGAGCCGTTCGGCCCCCTGGTCTTCGCCATAGACATTAAAGGTAATGCCCAGGCGCTGAAACAGAACGTCTGCCTCGCGGCGCTTTTCGGCTAACAGGGCTTCGTCGGATCTGATCAGCCAGTCCTCCAGCACCCTGCAGCTGGGCCGCACCCGGTTATCCTGATCGAACAGCTCGTCGTAGATACCCTCGGGTGGGGTTTGTATCAACATAACCTTGACCCTCTCCTGAACACGCCACTCACCGGATGTGGGTAGTCGATATCCAGCCATTCCCATGAGTTAAAGGAATAGCAAAAGGCAGGCCACTCTGGCGGCAAACGGTAGGTTTATCACCGGAACGGGTTATTTAAGCAAAGGCCAGGCGGAGGGAGGTGTCAATAAAAAGCATTGCCAGCCGCCAGAAAAGGCGGCTGGCAGGTAGGGTTATTCCAGGGATGTCGCGCCGATTCGATGGATACTGACATCCGCACCGTTGAATTCTTCTTCGTCGGTGAGACGCAGGCCGGAGATGGCGCTGACAATGCCGTAGACGATCAGGCCGCCGACAAAGGCCACCACAACGCCAGCAACCGCGCCGATGACCTGCGACATCAGGCTGACGCCACCGAGGCCCCCGAAGGCTTCCTGGCCAAAGATGCCGGCGGCAATGGCGCCCCAGACGCCGCACACACCGTGTAACGGCCAAACACCGAGTACATCGTCCAGACGTTCGATCCTGTCTTGGGCCCACTCAAACATGTACACGAAGATGGCGCCGGCGATGCCACCGGTAATAAGTGCACCGACGGGGTGCATCAGGTCCGAACCGGCGCACACAGCCACCAGGCCGGCGAGCGGTCCGTTGTGAATGAAGCCCGGGTCTTTGCGGCCCACCAGCATGGCCACCAGAACGCCGCCCACCATGGCCATAAGGCTGTTCACCGCCACCAGGCCGCTGATGCCGTCCAGAGTCTGGGCGGACATCACGTTAAATCCGAACCAGCCAACGGTGAGAATCCAGGCGCCCAGCGCCAGGAACGGGATGTTGGAGGGGGCAAAAGCCACCACTCTGCCGTTGCGGTAGCGGCCGTTACGTGCTCCGAGCAGGAGCACGGCGGCCAGGGCGATCCAGCCGCCCACGGCGTGCACCACAACCGAGCCGGCAAAGTCGTGGAAGGCCGCACCAAACTGGTTCTCCAGCCAGGCCTGGAAGCCGTAGTTGCCGTTCCAGATCATGCCCTCGAAGAAGGGATATACAAACGCCACGATCAGCCCCGAGGCGATGAGCATCGGGTAGAACTTCGCACGCTCGGCGATACCGCCGGAAACAATGGCAGGAATGGCGGCAGCAAAGGTCATCAGGAAGAAGAACTTGACCAGATCATAGCCATTCGCGGCCGTCAGCTCCGAAGCGCCGGCCATAAAATGGCTGCCATAGGCGATGTAGTAACCAATGAAGAAGTAGGCCACGGCGGAGATGCCGAAATCGGTCATGATTTTCACCAGGGCATTCACCTGGTTTTTGTGGCGCACGGTGCCGACTTCCAGGAAGGCGAAGCCAGCGTGCATGGCCAGTACCATGATGGCACCGATCAAAATGAACAGTGTGTTGGCGCTTTCGGTCAGGGTATGTACTGCACTCGTGATATCCACGGGTTGGTTGCTCCTGATTTTATGGTTTTATCCGCCTGTCACGGGCGGGTTGTGCATTGATAGCGTGCACAGCAAGCAAGGAGTGTTCCATTTTGAGGCAAATTCAGAGCGGAGAGTCGATTAGGTGATTTCTTGCTCTGACGTGGGGCGGAATTGCGTTGGAGGTGGGGTGATCGTGCTTTTTAATGGTGCATTAACGGGGGAGGCGCACCATTCTGGCCGCCTACCACAGTAATTCGTCCTGATCGGATTCGTCGGAACTGCGGGAATCCGGTGCAGCGGACGCATCGGCTTCGGGGTTCATGAGTTCCCTTATCCGCATCTCCTGTTCCTCGATCGGCCCGGACAGATCGATAATGATTTCCACCCGGCGGTTTTTGGCACGGTTCTCCGAAGAGGTGTTTGGTACCCGTGGCTCGGTGTACGCGAGACCGGTGACCGCCAGCCGGGCAGGCTTCAGTTTACCCTCGGCGAGGAGCGCATTGGCAACCGCTGCTGCCCGAGCGGCGGACAGGTCCCAGTTGCTGTAGAACCGCTGTGTGCGGATGGGAACATCGTCGGTGTGGCCTTCGATGGTCAGCTTGCCGGGGATCTCCACCAGTATGTCGGCCATTTCCAGCAACAGGCCTTCAAACTCCCAGGTCAGGTCCGCCGAACCGGAGGGAAAAGCCCCCTTCTCCTCAACGCGAACAATGATTCTATGATGATCCTGGGTGAGGTTTACCCGGCCATCTTCGATGGCTGTCTCAAGCACCGATCGAACCTGCTCCAAGGTCTTCTGGAGCTCGTCCTGAATGGCGGATTCCACAGCCACATCCGTAGGGCTCTTCAGGGTTTCCAGTTCGGGCTGTTGGTCGGTGGTTGTCTGTTTGACTTCATTGACGACGGTGGGCTCGGGCGGTGCCGGAGAAAACTTATCGAAAATCGGGCTAGTGCCCATGGGTATTTCCAGGGCGGGCACTTCACGTTGCACACCGAATGCTTTCGACAGTTCGCCAGCAATCTGTTTGAATTTCTGCGCGTCGATTTCCGAGAACGATAGCAGCAGCACAAAGAAACACATCAGCAGCGACATCAGGTCTGCAAAGGTTACTACCCAGGCGGGAATACCCGCTTTTTCCTCTTCCGGTAATTCATCCATGGCTAAACGCCTGCCGTCTCGGCTTCTGAGTTTTTCTCACGTTCTTTCGGCGTCAGGTAACTCGACAGCATCTGCTCGATAACCCGTGGATTGGTGCCTTCCTTTATGGCGACCAGCGCATCAATATAGAGCGATTGCAGACGCGCTTCCTCGGTCATTCTCAGCGAGAGTTTGTCTGCGATGGGGGTGGCGATCATGGTGGCAATCATGGCGCCGTAGAGTGTGGTTAGCAGGGCAACCGCCATGGCGGGTCCGATGGACTTTGGGTCTTCCATATTGGACAGCATCTGCACCAGACCGATGAGTGTGCCGATCATGCCCATGGCGGGGGCCACGTCGGCCATTGCCGTAAAGACTTTTGCGCCAGACCGATTGTGATCCAGCGTCAGTAGGCGCTCTTTGGACAGCAGGTGTTTGATGGTTTCAGCATTCTGGCCATCGACCAGCATCTGTATTCCCTGGCCGAGAAAGGGCGAGCCAACTTCACGCTCTTCCAGGCCAAGAACACCTTGCTTGCGGGCAACATTGGCCACCTCAATCAGTTCATCAATGCTTTCACGGGTGTCCGGCAAGCGGAATTTGAACGCTCGAGCGGCCACTTTGAATGCGCTGAAAAATTGGCTGAAGCTGAATTTCGCCAGCACAACAAGCATGGTGCCACCGACCACGATCAGTATCGAGGGAGGGTTGATGAAGACATCCGGCGATACGCCAAGTATGACGGCAGAAGCAATAAGCAGGATGGCCCCAACGAGGCCGATCAGGGTGGCAAAATCCAAGATAGCTCCAAAAGGTTTTGTGATTCAGAGGGCTTTTGAAGATTAACGGTAGCCCACAATTGAATCAATCGCTATCCGTAAGCGTTTGTGTCTCTGTTTTAAGATCTTTCCACGCCGCGTAACGAAGCAGGTCTGATTCCACCAGGGCCAGGCATGCTGCCACCACGCCGGCGTCGTCCAACAGGCCGAATCCCAGCAGCAGGTCCGGGATTAAATCCAGGGGGTTAAGCACGTAAACGAGGGCGCCGGCTATCGCTGCAATGCTTTTCCAGGGGACTTCACGATAGTTGCCCTGCCAGTAGTCCCTCAGCATGGAAAACATCAGCCGGATGTCGGTGCTGAACCGGCTCAGCTTGCCGCTATTCCTGACTTTGTCTTCGATAGCTTGCTGGCGGTTGAGCAGGGCTCCCACATCTCGGCGGTGAACCTTGTCAGCCTCGTGATTCAACTGTTTGTTTGCCGTGTGCTTGCTAAAACCTGTCATCGGGCTATTCCTATGTGGGATGGCCTTGCAGTTCCATGATCCATGAAGCCTGTGACAAAGCCAAGGGTGTTTGCGAGGCGATTTCCGATCATGGTTATACTGGTGGTATGACTGATTTCGTGAAACATAATCCCTCGTCCTTTCCCGATGCGCTGTTGTGCGAAGCCCGAGGTCTTGAGGTTTTGGCAGAAACCCTAAAAGCGGCCGGTGTCAGTGGGTTGCGTGTGCCGGAGGTGAAAGCTGTATCAGCCCGCGAGCTGGTGATTCCGAAGATCCATCCTGGCCCGGCGAGCGAGGAGGCCATGGCCGCGCTTGGCGAAGGCCTGGCGCACATGCATGCGGTACGTCGGCCCGAGTACGGGTTCGACGCCGATAACATGATTGGGATGTCACCACAGAAGAACCGCCTGACGGACGATTGGGGTGCGTTTTTCCTGAGAGATCGACTGGGTGTGCAGGTAGGCATGATCGGCAATGCCCCTATTCGGCAAGAGTTTGAAGCGGTGCTAAAGCGCCAGGGCGACGAGCTCGTCCGGTTTCTGAATGAGCATTGCGAACACCCAAGCCTGCTCCACGGCGATCTATGGTCCGGAAATGTCCTGTTCGACAGCGCCGGGCCCTGGCTCATTGATCCGGCGGTTTATTACGGTGACCGGGAGGCGGACATTGCCATGACGGAGCTGTTTGGTGGCTTTTCTTCGGCTTTTTACCGTGCCTATGACCGGGTCTATCCCAGAACGGATGTCTACGACACCAAGCGGGCCATCTACAACCTGTACCACACCCTTAACCACTACAACCTTTTCGGGGCGTCCTATCTGAGCGCCTGTCGCCACAACCTTGACGTGGTGGCCTCGCTGTAAGCGTGGCCGCTACCACCAGGCCTTGCCCCACATTTCCGGATTGGCCCAATTTTCAGGGTTGTTCCAGGCGCGTTTGTGGTTGTAGCTGTCGATGTTGTAGGTGTAGAGCGTGAGTGGACGGTTTTCGTCACCAAGCTCGGCCTGCCTGCGGAAGCCCAGCCCGATGAAGTCCGTAAACGACCACCCGGGGCAGTCTGCCACCACAACGGCGATCTGGTGGGTGCCGTAGTTGCGCAGTTGGCCCAGCAGTACTTGGCCCTCGTCGTGGTTCAGGTGTTCGAGCGTGTTGGTCACTAGAGCCAGGTCCTGGGTCTCGGGCAGCGGGAAGGCATCGTTGGGGGCGCTGGTATCCAGAGTGGTCATGGCCGATTCGCTGTGGTGCCGGCACCAATGATCCCCGACTTCATCAGCGATCTCGCCGCAAACCACCAGTGTGGCCGGTTGACAGGTGTCGATAATGCGGGCCAGGGCCTGCTGCACAGTGGTCATGTTTGGTGCGTCCGTCTGGAATGGAACAACCAGTATCACACCAGCCTGTCGGCGGCATCAACCAGATGCTCGCCGACAGCGCTTAGCAAGCAACAGCCTTACAGCTCCTGGGCCGTTGGCCGCAGAATGATTTCGTTGATATCAACGTCCGCAGGCTGTTCTATGGCATAGACTATGGCCCGCGCCACCGCATCGGAATCAATCGCCACCTTGTAGAGCTCATCCGCTGCCTGTTTGGCGTTCGGGTCAGTGATGGTGCTGGTCAGCTCGGTGTCGATGGCTCCCGGTGAGATGTTGGTGCTGCGGATCTCGTCGCCGGCTTCCATGCGCAAGCCTTCAGACAGCGCCTTCACCGCGTATTTCGTGGCACAGTATACAGCGGCACCGGGGAACAGTTTGTGTCCGGCAACGGACGACAGGTTGATCACATGCCCGCTGTGTTGTTCACGCATGGTCGGCAGTACAGCCGCGATGCCATACATCACGCCTTTAATATTGACGTCCACCATCTGGTCCCACTCATCGACCTTCAGGGCGTCCAGCGGTGCCAGTGGCATCAGGCCGGCGTTGTTGATCAGTACGTCGATCCGGCCGAAGGTTTCTTTCGCGGTGGCAGCCAGTGACTCCACCTGGTTTCGGTCAGTCACGTCGGTAACCTTCCAAGTGACTTCAGCACCCTCGGCTTTCAGGTCTTCTGCCAGTTTGGACAGGCGGTCTTCGCGACGGGCTGCAAGTACCAGCCGGGCTCCTCGCGCGGCGAGGCGGCGGGCCGTTGCCTCACCCAGGCCACTGCTGGCGCCGGTGATAATCACGACTTTGCTATTGATTGGGTCGTTGGTATTGCTCATGGTTTGACTCCTTACTCGTGTGAAAGTGATGTTCAGGCGCTGGGTTCAAGTTCCTTCAGCGTTGGGTAATCGGTATAACCGCGCTCATCACCACCATAAAAGGTGCTGTCATCCCATTTATTCAGTTCCGTATGCTGGCGGAGACGCTCCGGCAAGTCGGGATTGGCAATGAACGGACGGCCAAAGGTGACCAGGTCGCAGCGGTCGTTGCCGATCCGCTTGCGAGCTTCCTCGGCGGTATAGGCGCCGTTGGCGATGTAAGTGCCGTGGAAGCCAGCCTGGATGGCATCGATCACCGATTCCGGACGGCCGTTCGCATGGTTGCCCTGGAATGAGTCTTCCACGACCTCGATGTAGCTGATGCCCAGATCGTTCAGCCGCTTCGCGAATTCACCAAAGGTTTCCACTGGGTCTTCGTCGTACATCGCGTTGAAGCTGCCGGTAGGGCTGACACGGACGCCCACATTTTCTTTACCCCAGACCTCAATAACAGCGTCGATCACCATCAGTGGCAGGCGCATTCTGTTCTCAACGGAGCCGCCAAACTCATCATTGCGGTGGTTGCTACCGCTTTTGAGAAACTGATCCAACAGGTAACCGTTGGCGGCGTGTACTTCCACACCATCAAACCCGGCTGCTTTGGCGTTCAGGGCGCCCTGGCGATACTGCTCCACGATGTCTGCCATCTCGCTGGCTTCAAGAGCTCTGGGCTCGGGCACGTCCACCATGCCGGAATCGGCGCTGATGAAGGTTTTGGCGCCCTCGGGTTTGATCGCTGATGGTGCCACGGGCTGGTTGCCATCTGGCTGCAGCGCGGTATGGGAGATGCGACCAACGTGCCAGAGCTGCATATGTATGCGGCCGCCGGCCATGTGCACCGCGCTAGTGACCTTGCGCCAGCCTTCAATCTGTTCTTCCGAGTGAATGCCGGGAGTAAAGGCATAGCCCTTGCCCTGAGGCGACACTTGGGTGGCTTCGCTGATGATCAGCCCTGCACCGGCGCGCTGCTGGTAGTACTGCGCGTTCATGTCGTTTGGCACATCTCCGGGCTGACTGGCGCGGGAACGGGTCAGGGGAGACATCAGCACGCGATTGGGCAGTGTGAGGGTGCCGAGATCATGTGGTTGAAACAGTGCGTCGTTTACATTGTTCATTGATCACTCTCCTTCAGAGTTAATCGGATTTAATTAGACCAGTCTACTAGTGCTTTAAGAAAAAAATATCGGCGTTCAGCGAATACCAAGGCATTGGCTGAAAAAGACCCGCACGAACCGCTCCATGGGCTCGGTGGATTTCAGAACCTTGGCTCTGAGAATGGCGCCTTCCCAGCCGGAAAGCAGGAAACTCGCCACGTCGGCAGGATTAATAGAGTCGTCGATACCACCCGCATGACGAGCTTCTTCAATACAACGCTCAAAGCGTTTCTCCCAACCCTGGAAGACGGTATCCAGGCGCCTGCGAAAGGTTTCGTTCTGCCCGGCCAGTTCCTGGCCAAGATTGCCGATCAGGCAGCCCCGGGTGAATTCGCAGCTGGTCATGGTTTCCAGACCCGTGTCGAAGTAGGCCCTCAGGCGATCCACCGCTGAGCGGGTGTGGTCGTTCAGAATCAGATCCAGCTTGGTGTCGTATTCCTGCGCAAAGGTGTCGATGACAGCCAACCCGAAATCGTTCTTGCTGCTAAAGTAATGGTAGAACGACCCTTTGGGTACACCGGCGGCGGTCAGCACGGCATTGATGCCCGTCGCGCCGAAGCCTTTTCGACCAATCAGGTCGGCGCCGGTGTGGATGATGTGATTGCGGGTGTCGTTCGATGTCATGGCTGGTATATTAGACCGGTCGTCTAGTAAGCGTCAAACCCGTAAAACCCGAGACATTTTATTCCGAACCACGTTCAAGGAGTCTGCCAGTGATTAAATCCCGTGCCGCGGTGGCATTTGCCCCCAACAAACCGCTGGAAATTGTGGAAGTGGATGTTGCTCCACCCCAGAAAGGGGAGGTGCTGGTGCGTATTGTTGCCACCGGCGTCTGCCACACAGACGCCTACACACTGTCCGGCGCCGATTCCGAAGGTAATTTTCCAGCCATCCTTGGCCACGAAGGTGGTGGCATTGTTGAAGCCGTGGGCGAGGGTGTCACTTCCGTCGAAGTGGGTGACCACGTGATCCCTCTTTATACGGCCGAATGCGGCGAGTGTAAGTTCTGCACGTCCGGTAAAACCAATCTGTGTGGTTCCGTGCGTGAAACTCAGGGCAAGGGCGTGATGCCCGATGGCACTTCCCGTTTTTCCTACAAGGGCGAGCCCATTTACCATTATATGGGCTGCTCCACCTTCTCTGAATACACGGTATTGCCGGAAGTCTCCCTGGCGAAGATTCCCAAGGATGCACCGCTGGACAAAGTCTGCCTGCTGGGTTGTGGCGTGACCACCGGTATTGGCGCCGTGCTGAACACCGCGAAGGTGGAAGAAGGCGCAACGGTCGCCATCTTCGGTCTCGGCGGTATCGGCCTGGCGGCGATTATTGGCGCCACCATGGCCAAGGCCAGCCGCATCATTGCCATCGACATCAACCCCGGCAAGTTTGATATCGCCAGACAGCTCGGCGCCACGGATGTGGTGAACCCTAAGGATTACGACAAGCCGATACAGGAAGTGATCGTGGAAATGACCGATGGCGGTGTGGACTACTCCTTCGAGTGCATTGGCAACGTCAACGTCATGCGTTCCGCCCTGGAGTGCTGCCATAAGGGCTGGGGTGAATCCATCATCATCGGCGTGGCCGGGGCCGGCGAGGAAATCAGTACCCGCCCGTTCCAGCTGGTCACCGGTCGGGTCTGGAAAGGGTCTGCTTTTGGTGGCGTGAAGGGCCGAACTGAGCTGCCGGGTTATGTCGAAAAGGCCGAGAAAGGGGATATTCCGCTCGACGTGTTTATTACCCACAACATGCCCCTTGAGGACATCAACGAGGCGTTCGAGTTGATGCATGAAGGGAAGAGTATTCGGACGGTTATTCATTTTTGATAAGGCATATAACCACCCTTTCAGTCTGGGCAGGGACGCCCGCTTTCCAGATTTCTGCGCATTTCGGTTAGGCCCTGCGCATACTGGATAACCCTTACACCACAGCCCTCAGCAGAATGAAGTTAAGCACTCACAGGTGGCACAACAACAAACTGACTGAGGGCATGAGATGTACAACAACAATGCATTGCTTCGTCAGTTGGGTATGGCCCTGGGGCTGATGGCAGTCTTGATGATGGCTTCCGCCGATAAGGCCGGAAAACCTAGCTTTCTCATGATCGTGGCCGATGATCTGGGCTACTCCGACATCGGCGCTTATGGCGGGTAAATGGCACCTCGGACCAACCGAGGAACTAAGTCCCGCTGCCCGTGGTTTTGATAACTCTTGGGTGCTTGTACAGGGTGGTACCAGCCACTTTGATGATGGCCGCGCTATTGTTGGTGTCGATCCGAAAGCGATCTTTCTGGAGGACGGAAAGCAGGTTGAGGTGCCTGAAGGTTTCTTCTCATCTGACTTCTACGCCGACAAGTTCATAGAACATATCGACGCCGCAAAAGATAAGCCTTTCTTTAGCTTTCTTGCATTTACCGCACCCCATTGGCCGCTCCACGCACCAGAGTTCTACATCAACAAATACCAAGGTCGGTATGGCGAGGGCTATGAGGCCATTCGCCAGCAGCGTGTGGCTAAAATGAGGGAGATGGGGCTCATAGGCGATGAGCTTTCGGCCAATGTTCCGTTTGATGAACTACCCACCTGGAATGAACTGACTGACGAACAGCGCAAGATGGAAGTCTACGCGGCAATGGTTGACAACATGGACCACAATATCGGCCGTCCGGACTCCTATATTTGGTATGGCGCTCAGTGGGTTCAGGTCAGTGCTACGCCATATCCAATGTGGAAGGCATACCCGTCCCAGGGTGGCTTGTTGGTTCCGGCCATTCTCAGCCTGCCGGGCAAATCCGGTGGTGAAATTAACCACGAGTTCTTCCACGTGATGGATGTCATGCCCACCTTTCTGGAGCTGGCGGGTATTGAACAGCCCGCAAGCCCCTATAACGGCCGTGAAATTTTCGATATCCAGGGCGTGTCCATGCTCCCCGGCCTGAATGGTAAGGCCAAGAGAAACCGCGTTGTTGGTTGGGAGTTGCTGGGCCCTGCCGCGGTGCGTAAAGGCGACTGGAAAATCCGGCTACTGAAACAACCGACCTAGCTGCGGAGAAGCCGGAAAAGCTCAAGCAAATGCTAGTGGAGTGGGACGCATACATTCGCCGCAGTTATCCATACCACTGAAGGCAGGAAAACAAGGCAATGGGCGGTGCGATATACCTTCGGTGTTTATCCGTTACAACAGTATCTGATCGATATCGGTGATGGCAGGATCCAGGCGTTCAACATTGCCTAGGATTCCCGGGACGAGTCCGAATGTGGTCAGCGCTGGTTCAAGCGAGTGAAAACCATCCCGGAGATGCCATGCACTGGACCGGCATCTACCAGAGCTGGAATAACCAGTGCGCGGATTGCCACTCCACCGGGCTCGAGCGCAACTATGATGCGCAAAGCGATACTTACAATACCACCTGGGATCACGCTGCAGTGAGTTGCATTGCCTGTCATGAAACGGCACAGGCACACGCCGAAGCCAAGCTCCAGGATAGGTCCCTCGGCTCCGGCGTCGATCTGGCGGCGATGGGAGCCTGGCTGGTCAGTGAAGGCAGCCGCCCGCCACGACACACGGGTGAATCATCCAAGGGATGCCCAGGTGACTACCTGCGGGCGCTGCCACTCGTTGAGAACCAGTCTGGCGGACACATAGGGCGGCCAGGTCCATGACCAGTATAGCCTGAGCCGGCCAGAGCCGCCGCTGTATTAT
Organism: Marinobacter sp. V34; assembly: GCF_055524115.1. Lineage (NCBI taxonomy): Bacteria > Pseudomonadati > Pseudomonadota > Gammaproteobacteria > Pseudomonadales > Marinobacteraceae > Marinobacter > Marinobacter sp. V34. Next base: position 22,813 of record NZ_JBUPZY010000017.1, read on the forward strand.
TCCGATGGCCGGGTGCGGGAAGAAGTGTTTGTGCTGGGCTCCTTTGAACAGAGCAGAATGTTCCAGGCCGTCGTGGTATGCAGCGACTGTCACAACCCCCATAGTGGGGAACTTAAAGCAGAGGGAGACGCCGTCTGCGCGCAGTGCCACAATGCCGGCGATTTTGATACGCCGGAGCATCACCATTATCCTGAAGACAGTGGCGGGGCCCAGTGTGTGAACTGCCATATGCCAGAAACCACCTTCATGAAGATTGATACCGCCGTGAGCACAGTTTCATGGTGCCGCGGCCTGATGTCTCAAAAGCTAGTGGTAGCCCGGATGTGTGCTTGGCGTGCCACTCTGACAAACCGGCATTATGCCGGGCTACGCTGTTGGAGCGATGGGGTGAAGCGCTGGCCCGGAACAAACCATCACTTGTCGCGGACATACTCCGGAGCGAACATGCGGTGATTCGTGAGAGTGCCTACAGAGTGCTGCGCCATGGGGCCGAAGATCAGGCCCTGAACCTGACGGCAGCCGGCCTCAATGATCCAGCCCTTGCGGTACGCATCGCAGCCTTCGAAACACTGGTGAGGCTGGGTCAAACCCTGGATTCAGGGGCCTGGGAAAATGCCCGGAACGAATACGAGCACTTCCTGGATATTCAGTCAGACCTTCCCTCCGGCCTTGTCCTGAGGACCCGCTACCTATTGGCGAACGACATGGTCGACAAGGCTGAGAAGACGTTGGACCGTGCCCTGGAGAAAGACCGTGGTTTTGTCCCGGCAGCCATTCGGTTAACGAATGTTCTCCGCTCTGGAGGGAGTAACCGTGAAGCGATCCAGTTGATTGACTCAACGCTGGAGGCGTCGCCGGGTGAGGCGTGACTGTTTCACCTGCGTGGCTTGATAAACCTTAAGCTGGAGGACTACTCAGCAGCACTGGAGAATTTGGGGCAGGTTGTTGAGCTTGCTCCCGGGCAATGGTTGTTTGGTTATCGCTACGCGGTGGCACTGTACCAGCTGGGCCAGAAGCATGAGGCTCGAGAGGTGACCGGGTCACTGCTGAGACGGTTCCCCGACAACCGTCGCATCCGGGCCCTGATAAGCCATCTTTAATGAATAAAAAAGGGCCCGCAAATTCGGGCCCAAGGGGTACACCAGCTTTAACTGCCGGTTGCGCGGAGATGCTGAACGTTGAACATACTGGGTCGGGACATTTCGGGATCGACCTGACCCTTGAACTGGCCGGTGGTACAATGGCTTGCCTGCACATCGATCATGCTGAAGCTGTCATCGATAGACACGCCGGTGCCCTTGTTCTTGGGTAGGTGATGATCTGGATGGGCCTGGCCAATGGTGAAGGTCTTCCAAAGGCTGCCTTTTCGGTCATACGACACGGTACGGGGAATGGTGAAGGTCTGGGCATCCATATAGTGAACCCGCTTCGAAAGCGGGTGGCTTTCGTCTACTGGTACTGATTCGACCTCGTACACCTTGCGCAGTTGCCAGGTAATATCCGGGAAACATCCGCCCTGGCCACCGAAAGCAATAACCTGGTAGCCGTCGTCATCCTGGTGCGTTTCGGTGTCCAGGGTCATGTCGTTGTGGTTGTAGAAAGGTATTAACATGTAACGGGTACCCTTGTAGGTCCAGTTCATGTCGGAAATTCGACCGTTGTAACCTTCGAAGTCCTCGATCATCAGGTCCGATCCCAGGAAGGCATCGGTTACCTGCCCGGTTGCCAGTCGACGTACGCGGCGCTGGAAACCCAGGTAAAGCCAGGAGTTATCGCGTTTGAGGTCGTCGGCTGCGCGGTGGATCAACAACTGGGTATTACGAACATCCGCCGGGTCCAGCACCTGGACATAGATGGCTCGGAACAGGTCAGACGGGTTGGGTGTGATTTCCGGCGTCGGTTCCTGTATCACCCGGCCCTTATAGTTCAGGAAGTGGAAGTTGAACTTGATGGTTCGCTCCACTTTTCCGGAATCCATGTCGCGGTATTTCCAGTAAAACGGAGCTATGGCGGCGCTGTCGCCCCAGTTGTAGCCGTACTTATAGTTCCAAGCCAATTTTTCGCCGGCCCGGGGATCGTCCGCGTTCGGTTCCTGAGGGAAGGGGCGGCCAGCTTTCCAGCCGTTGATTTCACCGACCTGCTCACCCAGGGAAACGTTACCCAGTGCATTTCGGCTTGCCTCTACATAGGCAGGGTGCAGGTCAAACGATGTGGTTTCGCCGACAGTGATTGAGGTCCAGCCTTTCTCAATGAAGGTGTAGAAGGCCGGGTCAATAATGTCCTTGAACCGAGTCACGTTGGACTGGTCAATCGTCATGCCGGCACTGAGCCCGTCATGGCTTGGTTTCTCATTATTATAGGGATGGAAGGACTCGTTGATCACGTCGTCGCTGGCAAAGGCGCTGGCGGAGGTAATCCCTATTGTTATGCCAATTGCCAGAATACTAGATACGGATTTTCTAAATCTTGTTTTCATGATATTTCCTCTTTATCAGAAGCTGTAACGGGCAGTCAGCTGAATTTCATCTTCTTTCTGAGCCATGCCAATTGGGCCGGATTTGAAGCGACCGAGGGGCTCATAGCTCGAAAGACCCGCTGACTCACCCGGTTGGTGGTTGGCTACGCCCGGTGTTTGTGTGAACGGATCCCAGGGGTTGCAGGAGCGGCAGTCATCAAACTTGCGTGCACCGTCGCCGACCTTGAAATTGCCGCCCAGGGTCAACTTGAAGTTGTCATTGACAAGCCAGTCTACAGAGGGGGCAATGGCTGTGGCCTGGGCCCGGAAGTCATGAGCGGTGATGATTTTCGGAGTCAGGCGACCGTTCATATAGAAACCCTGGATCAGCAGCGTAGCCGTCCAGTTATGCTCCCAGTCTGGAATGCCTGCTTTGCCATAGGTTCTCTCTTCGCGTTCGTGGTCCAGGATGTGCTGGCCAAAAATCTGACCGGAGAACAGGAAGGCCTGGCTCTCATTCAGAGCCGGGATAAAGATGTTTTTGTCGGCACCGAACACGTATCGAAGTACATCAGACTCAGAGTAGAGTTTTTTGCGCAGAGTGTTGGCAAATTCCTCGCCTGAGGTGTAGGCCGTTTCAACCCGAAATACGGTATCGACGCCCTGGGAATAGTAGTCCAGCGAGCCACCGACCAGATTGACGCGAGGGAAGTGAATGTCGAATGCGATCAGGCCCGGATAGACATCCGTGGTGCCGTCGAACGCATTCTGTGCGGGGATTCCGCCCCTCAGGGAAGGTAGCTGAGATCGGTAGGTCAGCGCGTTCAGCGAGAAGCCCAGATCGCCATAGACGCCTTCCATCTTCAGGCCCAGTTGTGTGTTCGAAAGGCTCCAACTCGGCATATGGGCCTTGCGGATACCAATCTGGCCGGGGCCGAAGTCGGTGGCGAACCCGCCATCCGGAGTGGCGCCTGCGAAGTTGGCAACGGTGCCGCCATTCTCCCAAAGGTTATGCATCCCGCGAAAAAAACATCCCGCATCAAGAATGACGTTTGGCTGTCCGCACTGGCCAATATCATGGGGGCGAAACTTGTCGAAGTTCCACACTACCTGGAAGTTCAGGTCGTCGAAGGCCAGGCCGTCAAATACCTCGGTGGGGCCCATGCGGTAGTCAGTACGCAGGATCCACATGGGAATCCGGATGTCTTCCAGTTCGTCGTAGATGTTGTTTCGGGAGTAATCTACCGGATTGATCACGTCCAGCACCCGGAACAGGTCCGTCCTGCCCCAGATCACCTGCTGCTTACCGAGGCGGGTGCTGAGAATGTTGCCGTTATCGAAGTTGATGTTGAAGTCGGCGTAGAGTTCGCGAATGACGTCGGCACGATCATTGAACTCTTGGTAGCGCAGGTCATTGGTATCTTTGTCCAGATAGCCGTCAATACAACCGCGGCCATCTTCATCACACGGGCGGACCGGAACACCGAAGGCGACACCGTTGTCCTGCCCGTGCAGGTGTTCGCCCAGGACAACCATACCGTCATTCGGGTTTTGATTGGTGTCAAAGCCGAAGAAAGGGGTAGGCGCTATGCCGCCTCCGTGAGGGACATAACCTTGTGTGCCCTGTAACTGAACAGGGCCGCCGGCATTACGTCCATATTCATCGTCATTGAGGTCGTACACCCCATCGTAACTGGCACGAAGGGTTGCGTTGAATCTTACGTTGCTGAGGATGCCAATATTCCCCGCCCCTTTTTCCATTTCCAGTTGCAGTGTGTTGCGGAATTTGGAAAGGCCTACACCTTCCCGCCCGTACGTAGCGTTCTCAACATAACCGTTAACGCGGGTGTCTTCCGCCGCCACGGTGTTAGTCGTCGTTAACAGCGCCAGGGTGGCACCACCCGCGAGGGTGAAGCACCAGAACCTCAGGCCTTTTATTGTTGTTTGCATGGCATGTCCTCATTTCAGGTTTATGGGAGTTTGGTAACGGGGTCAGACCCGGTACGGCTCTCCCGGCACAAACCCATCCTGCTGTTCCCGCGAGGGGCCAGACGATGGAGATGGTGTTGGTGGGTGACGATCAGCATGGAGAATGCCGTCTTCGTCGGCGTAAACATCGGTAACAAAGCGGGGCTTGAAGACCAGTACCCAGGAAGGCACCAGAAGCATGGCCGCGATGCCGTTGATCACGATCATGACGCACAGAAGCAATGCCGCATCAGACTGGAATCGGAGGTCTGAGAAGATGACCCACATGATGATACCCGCCATCAACGTCAGCGCGGTGAAACTGATGGCCATGCCGGTGGTGGATATGGCTCGCCTGACGGCATCCCGCAGGTTGCCAAGCCGGGCCATTTCTTCCCGTATCCGGTCCATCATGTAGATGGAATAATCGATGCCGACGCCGATACCCACGGCAATCACCGGCACGGTATTGATGTCGATATTGAGCGCATTAAAGCCCATATAGGCGTAGGTGAGAGTGGTTGCGAAAATCATCGCCAGCAGCATCATCAGCCCGGCGTGCAATGAGGTGTAGAACAGCATGACAAAGGCAAAGATCAGCAGGAAAACCAGTGGCAGAACAATGACATTGGTTTCAAAGGCCGATTCGTTCATTGCGGCAGCAACACCAAGGGTTCCCCCCGCCAGTTTGATTGTCAGGCCCTCAACGCTGTCACCGTTCTCCGCGATCCATTCCTTGGCCATGTGAATGGCACGGCGGATGGTCTCGCCCTGGCGGTCCTTGTAATAGAACACCAGATTGGCAATGCGGTCGTCGGTATCGTTGAACTCATCAAGGGCCCCGGGAATCGGACTGGAAGCCATGTAGGTAAACATCAGCCCGCCGACATAGCCTGCATCGTGAGGAATCTGGTACCAGCGGGGGTCGTCGTTGTGCATCAGGCGGTTAACTTGCTTGACGAGGTCGGGCAGGCCTTTGCTACCGCCCACTTCCGGGTCCTTCAGCATGTGGGATTGCAGATCAGAAAGGGCCGCCAGTACCTCCGGACGTTTCAGGCCGCCTTTCTCTTCGGTTTCCGCCACAATGTAGAGCTCCTCGGAGCCCGGGAAGCGCTCATTCACCACGCGGGAAGAAACGTTGTAGTCGTGGTCGGGATACAGGATGGGAGAGCCTGGCTCCGAGTCGCCAATCTGCACGTTGGACGCCGCTAATAGTCCTGCGGCCATCGCCAGTGCCGCGACACTCAGCACCACTTTCGCCGCGCCTGGCCGTGCAACCGTGCGTGAGCAACTGGCGCCGATATGGCGCAGGGCGGTTTCGCGCAGGTTCGGGTCTTTGGGCGTTGGCAGAATGGATAACAGCAGAGGCACGCCAATCAGCACCGTGAACACAACAGTGATCGCCCAAAGGGAAGCATAGATGCCCAGATGTGTATTCAACGGAATGGACCCGATGGCAATGAGCGACAGGCCAATAGCATCCGACACAACACCCAGGGAACCAGGGCGGAATAGGCTGTCAAAGGTCGCTTTTGCGGCTTTGGGGCCACTACCCAGTTCGCGCGTTTCCGCGTAGTAGCGTTCAACAAGTTGTACGCCATGGCTCATCGCCCTGGCTGCAATCAAAAAGGGGATCACCAGGCCGAGCGGATCCAGGTTGTAACCGAGCAAACTGATGATCCCAAGCCCCCAGATCGTGGAGACCAAAACGCCGCCCAGGGGGATCAGCACACCGTAGGCCTTGCGGAAATGGAAAAGGAGCAATGCCAGCATGGTGATCACAGTGAAAATGAATATTTGGAGGATCTGCTCCATGTACGTGTAGGCCCAACCCACCAGGACTGGCTGTCCCGTGGCGTATATCGTGACTCCCGCACTTTCCTCCGCTTCACGCAGCTGTTGTAACTGTGCAAACGTTTTTTCGTAATCCAGCTTGCCTTCAATCAGTTGCGCCTTGGCCAGGGCCATTTTCATATCTGGAGATACAAGGGGGCCATACACCCGTGGGTTGGCCGCCACATCGGCTTTCATGGCAGCCAGTGCATCCCCTGAGTACTCGCCTGAGGTGGAGTCGTAGTAGGGTTCCGAGTTGATGCTGCCGACTTCCGTAAGCCAGATCTTGCGGGAATTCCGGTGAGTCACGCTGGACACAAGGTTGTGATTCACCCCGGGCAGGTTGTCCACGGCCTGGGTGATTCGGTCGATCTTGGCGAGATTCTCGTTGGTAAAAATGTCGCCGTCTTCGAATTCGACACCCACCGTAAGGACATTGGCGCCGCCGAAGCTGTCCTTGATGCTGTTGTGCAGTTCGATATAGGGGTGTTGCTGCGGCAGCAGGTCGGCGAAGTCGGTGTAGATTTTCAGCCCAGGGATACGCAGAGCGAATGCCAGTGTGAGGATGGCGATCACGCTCAATACCTTGCGCGGGTTGTTGAAGATCCATAGCTCCAGCGAATGCAGGAGATGGGTAAATTGATGCAATCCAGGCATGGCGGAGTTCCTCAGTCAGTGCTGGCCGAGCGGGCCACGGGAGTTTCAAGGTTCAGCAGCAGGCCACGGCCACCAGCGGCGAGTAGTCGGTGGTCGGGGAGAATCAGGCCGGTACGCAGATACAGAGGCTGGTCGGACGCGGAGATCTTCCGCCAGGATTGACCCGTCTGCAGCAATACGGTGGCGTTATCCGCCAGGGCGTATAACCCTGAAGGGCCAGCAACGAAACCGAATATCGGGGCGTTGATGCCGGTGGGGGATTTCTCCCAGTTCTCTCCGTCGTCGGTGGTGTGGTAGATGAAACCGTTCAGGCCGCCAACCCAACCCTCATTGTCTGAACGGAAATAGCTGGAATGGGCGTAAAACTCATCCGGAAGGTAGCCGGCATAGTCCCAGTTTTCGCCGCCGTCCGTGGTTTTGAGTACCAGGCCATACTCACCAGTTATGAAAGCAAAGTCGGCGTTGATGAACTGGAGGTTGTTGAGGATGGCGTCTTCGTTGAGTGAGGTCTCGGTCCAGGTCTCACCCTGGTCAGCGCTGCCCTGAATAGTGGTGAAGGCACCTGCTGCCCACCAGTTGCCGTCCGGGGCGCAAGCGGCGGTCATCATCTGTTCCTGGCTGGGCAGGGAGTGCGCCGTCCAGTTGTCTCCGTTGGTGTCGCCATGCCAGATTTCGTTGTTAAACGTCAGCGCAATGAAGCTGTTGTCCGGGCATACGTCTAACGCCAGGAAGCTTTCCGACGTTGGCGCCTGCCGTTTCCAGCTTTCTCCGTTGTCTGAGCTGACCAATACAACACCGTTGTTGCCAGTCAGCACGATAACCTCGTCATTGCGAGCAATAGCTTGATAGAAATCGGTCCGTTTAACGGCCTGTCCCGACTGATCCCGAACCGCGTCAAGATTCAGGGGCGCTTCGCAACCCGTTAACAGAACCGAAGACAATCCGGCCAACGATACGGCTGTGCCGGTAGTGCGCCATGTGCGCAGGGGGGCATTTCGCATGTTATGTCACCGTCTTTGTTTTTGTGGATAACGCGACTGACGGTGATTTAGCAACGCGTGTGCCATGCACGTTTTCGCGCTTTTAACTGTCTGTATTCAATGGTGAATATGAGGATCTTAGAGAGCTTTAGGGAAGTTTGGTGAGAAAATTAAAAGGATTTTTTTTATCAAATGATGAAACGGATGGGGCGTTTATCGATATAGTCAAACCAGAAAACGAACCAAGGACATCCCTGTCCTGGCTGCGACGGTTGTGGTTCAGCTTTCGGCGAGAATGCCGGATTTCTTGAGCCGGTAGGCGAGAGCGGGGCGGGTCAGACCAAGGATACGCGCTGCGCCCGAAACGTTCTGGTTGGCCTCTTCCATGGCGCGCCGCATCAGCGTTTCCTCGACATCGTCCAGGCCGATGCCATTGCCGAGTATCTGGCTGGCCCAGTCGCCCCCGGAGGTCTCAGATGTCCTTTCAACAAGTTGTCCGTGGCTGTCGACAACACCCTGAGGCTGGCTAGGTTGCGGTTCGGGAACGCCTGCAAACAGGGATTCGCGGCTGATGGACTCGTTGTTGTCGGTCAGGATGACGCCACGCTCGATAACGTTTTCAAGCTCCCGGATATTTCCCGGCCAATGGTAGTGCAGGCAGAGTTCAAGGGCCTTGTCGGAGAGCCCGAGCGTGCGCTTGTTATACTCAGAGTGGAATTTATTGAGGAAATGCTTGGCCAGTAGCGGCAGGTCTTCCAGCCGTTCCCTGAGCGGTGGAATCTTCACCGGAAATACATTGAGTCGATAAAACAGATCGGAACGGAAACGGCCCTCTTCCACGGCGTTTTCAAGGCTTTCGTTGGTAGCCGCAATAACCCTAACATCGACAGCCCGTGTGCGGTTGTCACCCACGCGCTCCAACTCCCCTTCCTGCAGCACCCTCAGCAGCGTGGCCTGGGCCCGGGGCGTGAGCTCAACCACCTCGTCGAGAAAAATGGTGCCGGTGTTGGCCCGCTCAAACCGGCCCGGTCGGGACTGGTTGGCACCGGTGTAGGCACCTTTTTCCACGCCAAACAGTTCCGCTTCGATCAGGTCCGGGGGAATAGCGGCGCAGTTGACCGCGATAAAGGGTTGTTCGGCTCTTTCACTGCGAAGGTGAACGCTGCGGGCAATCACTTCCTTGCCTACGCCGGTTTCGCCTAACAGTAAGACCGACACTTTACCCAGAGCGGCCTTGTCGATCATCTTGCAGACCTTGTTGTAGGAGGCGGACTGGCCTATGCCGTAATACTGCCCCTCCTGCTTTTCGAGGCTGCTGCGTAAAGAACTGACCTGGCTCTGGAGGTCATACAGTTCTTCCATGATGGTGTCTGCCTTGAAGTACTGGGAAAATTCGGCGGCGTCCTCCCATTCCTCGGCAGGCTTGCCCACGATCATGCATTTTTCGTCACCACAGCCACGGCAGCTGACCTCACGAAAGATGATTTCCCGGCCCATAAACGAGGAGGTGTAGGCGCAGGCGTATCCAAGTAGTGACCAACAGACCGGTTCATCCATCTGCCCAAGTTCTGTCTGGCAGATATCCACTTCAAACGAATCAACCCATTCCAGCTCGCCATAGAAGCTGCCGGAGTCGTGATCAATGTCGATCTCCATGGGAACGACTTTGACCATGCCCTTTAGCGAATGCAGTTGGGGGCCGGCAAGAAAGATGTCGAGTTCACTGCAGTGGGGGCGAAGCTTCCGGGCCAGTTCGGCGTCTTTCAGTCCGGACTGGTATCCCAGGCGCAGGAGAAAACCCTTCGCACGCTCAATACCCATGGTATTCACCATTTCGCGCCGAGAGGCGGCCATGGCACTGACTTGCATCAGTAGCATGCGCTGCTCGCCAAACCAGATTTTGCCTTCCGTGCTCTGGAACCGGATCTGTTCCGTAAGATCCTGAAAATCCAAATATTGCAATTGTGGTTTGTAGGTAATAGCCATACTCAGGAGCCCCGTTTGTAATTGTATGGGGTCGCACCCTGGAAAGGTCGTCCAGTGCGAAGGCAGCCGAACGCCGCCTTATTTTATATAACACCCGATTCTTGGCAAAAATCAATCAAATGATGAAATTTCGGGCCAAAGTCGCTGTTGGCTAGTGATCTGAGCATTTGCTCAGTTCACGATTTCATGTTGATCAAATGGTGAAAAAATTCATCTCGCTTCCTGATCTCCCATCCAATAATTCACGCTGATTCAGCGTATGCATATCAATATAAAGTCTTTTAAAACAGAAGTCTGGGTTTTTATTGATGGCAGGTTTCGATGCTTGGCACAGCCGTTGCTGCAGCCATGGCAACCCATAACAAACACAAGGGTGCCAACGATGACTGAGCATGCAAAAAGCTTCGACGAGCTGACCCGCTACATCCGGGTCCGAAGCGGGCCAGAGGACAGATTCGTAGAGTTCGATTTTGCCATCGGACATCCCGAACTGTTTGTTGAGCTTGTCCTTCCCCGCGAAGCGTTCGAGATCTTCTGCAAGCACAACAATGTCGTTCACATGGATTCCGACATGATCCGCGAGATTGATGCGGACATGGTCAAGTGGCGTTTCGGCGAAAAGGGTCACCGCTGAACGTCACCAAATCGATCATCCACTCAAAACAACAAACGGTAAATTGATATGAGCATTGAGATCAAAACCAATTCGGCGGAACCCATCCGCCAGACATACGGGCACATCGCCCGTCGCTTCGGCGACAAGCCGGCGTCCCGCTACCAGGAAGCCAGCTATGACCTGGAAGCTAAAACCAACTTTCACTACCGCCCGCTGTGGGATTCAAAGCACACGCTGAACGATCCCACACGCACGGCGATCCGCATGGAAGACTGGTACGCCGTCACCGATCCCCGCCAGTTCTACTACGGCGCCTATGTCGGTAACCGGGCCAAGATGCAGGAGGCGGCGGAGACCAGTTTCGGGTTTTGCGAAAAGCGCAACCTGCTGACTCGCCTTCCTGAAGCAACCCAGAAACAGATCCTGAGACTGCTGGTACCTCTGCGCCACGTAGAGCTCGGCGCCAACATGAATAACAGCAAGATCGCGGGCGATGTGAACGCGACGACGGTCTCGCAAATGCACATCTATACCGCGATGGATCGCCTGGGAATCGGTCAGTACCTGTCTCGTATTGCGCTGATGCTGGATGGCAGTACCGGTGCTGCTCTGGATGAATCAAAGGGCTACTGGATCGATGACGACCTGTGGCAGCCCACGCGCAAACTGGTGGAAGACACCCTGGTGGTGGACGACTGGTTCGAGTTGACTTTGGTTCAGAACGTGTTGATGGATGGCCTGTTGTTCCCGTTGGTGTACGAAAAGATGGATCAATGGCTGGGTGAGCAGGACGCTGAGGATGTCTCCATGCTCACTGAATTCATGCGTGACTGGTATAAGGAATCCCTGCGCTGGACCAACGCCATGATCAAGGTTGTGGTTGCGGAAAGCGAGGCCAACCTTGAACAGGTCCAGGCCTGGGTCGACCAGTGGGAGCCGCAGGCATACAACGCCCTCAAACCCTTGGCCGAGGCCAGTGCCGGCATTGAGGCTCTGGATGAAATCCGGGCTCAACTCTCCACCCGCCTCAAGAAGTTCCAGTTGCAGAGTCAGGGAGTATCCGCATGAGCCAGCTCGTATTTATTGCCTTTCAGGACAACGACAACGCCCGCTACCTGGTGGAAGCCATCGCTGAAGACAACCCGGAAGCGGAAGTTCAGCATCAGCCGGCAATGATCCGGATCCAGGCTGAGAAGCGTCTGGTGATCAACCGGGAAACGATGGAAGAGAAGCTCGGTCGCGAATGGGATGTTCAGGAAATGCTCATCGACGTGATCAGCATTGGCGGCAATGTCGACGAAGACGACGACCACTTCATTCTTCAGTGGACCTAATTGGGAGACTTATCATGGCTGTTAAAAACAAGAAGCTGAATCTCAAGGACAAGTACCAGTACCTGACCCGGGACATGGCCTGGGAACCAACCTATCAAAAGAAGAAGGACATTTTCCCGGACGAGGATTTTGAAGGTATCAAGATTACCGACTGGTCCCAATGGGAAGATCCGTTCCGTCTGACCATGGACGCCTACTGGAAGTACCAGGCCGAGAAAGAGAAAAAGCTGTACGCGATTTTTGATGCTTTTGCCCAGAACAACGGCCATCAGAATATTTCAGACGCACGTTACGTGAACGCGCTGAAGCTGTTCCTCAGCGGTGTATCTCCTTTGGAGCACGCTGCGTTTCAGGGGTATGCCAAGGTCGGTCGTCAGTTCAGTGGCGCCGGTGCCCGCGTGGCGTGTCAGATGCAGGCCATTGATGAGTTGCGTCATTCCCAGACTCAGCAACATGCCATGAGCCACTACAACAAACATTTCAATGGCCTGCACGATGCCGCGTACATGCACGACCGGGTGTGGTTCCTGTCAGTACCCAAGTCCTTCTTTGATGACGCACGCTCTGCAGGGCCGTTCGAGTTCCTGACCGCGATCTCGTTCTCGTTCGAGTATGTCCTGACTAACTTGCTGTTCGTGCCCTTTATGTCCGGCGCCGCCTACAACGGCGACATGGCGACCGTTACCTTCGGTTTCTCTGCCCAGTCGGATGAAGCCCGGCATATGACCCTGGGGCTTGAGGTCATCAAGTTTATCCTCGAACAACACGAAGATAACGTTCCTATCGTGCAGCGCTGGATCGACAAATGGTTCTGGCGTGGTTTCCGCCTTCTGAGCCTGGTCAGCATGATGATGGACTACATGCTGCCGAACAAAGTCATGTCCTGGTCGGAAGCTTGGGAGGTGTATTACGAGCAAAACGGCGGCGCCCTGTTCAAGGACCTTGAGCGCTATGGCATCCGCCCACCCAAGTATCAGGATGTGGCCAACGATGCCAAGCATCACATCAGCCATCAGCTCTGGGGCACGTTCTACCAGTACAGCCAGGCCACCAACTTCCATACGTGGATTCCCGGAAAGGATGAAATGGACTGGATGTCCGAGAAGTATCCGGAGACTTTCGACAAGTACTACCGCCCGCGCTACGAGCATTGGGCCAAAGAGCATGCCGAAGGCCGCCGCTTCTACAACAACACCCTGCCGCAACTGTGCCAGGTATGCCAGGTACCAACGCTGTTTACCGAGATGGGCGAGCCCACCAAGCTTAGCCACCGCCAGATAGAGTACGAAGGTGAGCGTTACCACTTCTGCTCTGAAGCCTGCTGCGACATCTTCAAGCACGAGCCGGAGAAGTACGTTCAGGCGTGGTTGCCGGTACACCAGATCTATCAGGGCAACTGTGAAGGCGGCGACGTCGAGACGGTGGTTCAGAAGTACTACCACATCAACATTGGCGAAGACAATTTCGAGTATGTCGGCTCGCCGGACCACAAGCGCTGGTTGTCCATCAAGGGCAAGTCGTCTGATGACAAGGCTGAAGGGTCCAAGCAGGACGCGGCCTAATACGGAGATTACCCGGTGTCATCTGACGCCGGGTGATTCACCCGAAAAAACAACAAGGTGACCACCATGAGTGTTAACGCTTTATACGACTACAAGTTTGAACCACGGGATAAGGTCGAGAACTTCAACGGCATGCAGTTGCTGTATGTGCTCTGGCCGAATCATCTGATGTTCTGTGCTCCGTTTGCTCTGCTGGTGCAACCGGACATGACCTTCGGAGCCATGATTGAAGAGATCCTGAAACCAGCCACGGCGTCCCATCCGGATGCAGTGAACGCTGACTTCTTGACGGCGCGGTGGCTGCTGAATGATGAACCGTTTACGCCGGATGCAGGTGCCAGCCTCAAAGACAGCGGCATCGATCACAAGAGCATGCTGACGGTAACCACGCTGGGCCTTAACGGCCTTGCCGGCGCCGGATTCTGAGGGTAGGGCTATGAGTCACACCGTTACTATCGAACCCATTGGTGAGCAGATTGAGGTAGAGGATGGCCAGACCATCCTCGCCGCCGCCCTGCGCCAGGGTGTCTGGCTGCCTTTCGCTTGCGGCCATGGCACCTGTGCCACCTGCAAGGTTCAGGTTCTTGAAGGGGATGTGGAAATCGGCGATGCCTCACCCTTTGCCCTGATGGATGAGGAGCGGGATGAGGGCAAGGTACTGGCCTGCTGCGCCACCGTTGAAAGCGACGTCACTATTGAAGCCGATATTGATGTCGACCCGGATTTTGAGGGTTACCCGGTGGAGGATTACGCCGCGACCGTCAGCGACATTGTCGAGTTGTCGCCAACCATCAAGGGCATCCATCTGAAGCTGGATCGCCCGATGACCTTCCAGGCCGGCCAGTACATCAATATCGAGCTTCCCGGGGTTGATGGTGCCAGGGCTTTCTCCCTGGCCAACCCGCCCAGCAAGCCCGATGAGGTGGAACTCCATGTGCGCCTGGTCGAAGGCGGCGCTGCAACCACCTACATCCACCAGGAACTGAAAGTGGGTGAGGAGCTGAATCTGTCCGGTCCATACGGCCAGTTCTTCGTACGCAGTTCACAGCCGGGCAACCTGATTTTCATTGCCGGCGGTTCCGGGCTCTCCAGCCCGCAATCCATGATTCTGGACCTGCTGGAGCAGGGCGACGATCGCCAGATCACCCTGTTCCAGGGCGCCCGCAACCTGGCGGAACTCTACAACCACGAGCTGTTCGAGGGCCTGGCCCGTGACAACGATAACTTCACCTATGCGCCGGCCCTGAGCCAGGCGGATGAAGACAGCGACTGGCAGGGTTTCCGGGGTTATGTGCACGAGGCTGCCAAAGAGTACTTCGATGGCCGTTTCTCCGAGCACAAGGCTTACCTGTGCGGACCGCCACCGATGATTGATGCCGCTATTACAGCTCTGATGCGCGGCCGACTGTTCGAACGGGACATCTTCATAGAGAAATTCCTGACAGCGGCGGACGGTGCAGAAGAAACCCAACGCTCGGCGCTGTTCAAGAAGATCTGATCGGAGGTGTGCTGTGGCAGATGGCTTCCAGATCGTAAATCGCACAACCGGGGACAGCTTTACCTGCCCTGAAGGACAAAGTGTCCTCAAAACCATGGAACAGCGCGGCCTCAGGTGTGTGCCTGTTGGCTGCCGGGGTGGGGGCTGCGGCTTCTGCAAAATCAGGGTGGTGGATGGTGATTTCAAGTGCGGAAAGATGAGCCGGGCCCATGTTCCGCCCGAGGCCATTGAACAGGGGGAGGTACTGGCCTGTCGGATCTACCCGCTGACGAATCTCACCATCGAGTGCATGCCTCTGCCTGAGGGTGCACTTGTAAGGCAAACAACAGCGTTGAGGTAACTGTCATGAAAAAAGGTGTAATGCGTCCCGGCCATGTCCAGATCCGTGTTCTCGATCTGGAAGAAGCCCTCAAACACTACACAGACCTGATGGGTCTGATTGAAACCGACCGTGACGACCAGGGTCGTGTGTATCTGAAGGCTTGGTCCGAGGTGGACAAGTTCTCCGTGGTAC
>NZ_JBUPZY010000018.1:0-34088 GCF_055524115.1 Marinobacter sp. V34
CCTGATCGGCCTTGGGGCGCTCAACTGGGTTGCAACGTGGTTCGATCCGAAGGGTGCCTATACACTCGATGCCATTGGCGATTTTATCTGGCAAATTACAATCGATGGTGTGATCAGTCAGGATGCGTAAGCTTAGGCAATGGCTACACAAGCGCAAGTAGTTTGCTGCCTGCCTGGAGATAATCTCGTCGCGAATGTTCCGAAAACTGGCGCGGATGAGTTCAACCGGTCAACGTAAATATACTTTGCAGCTTCTCCACAGGTGTCAAATAGTCGAGTGTTTTCCTCGGTCGCTCATTTAACTTCCTGGCAAATCCATTTAACTGTTCCTGAGAATAACCCGATAAATCAGTCTTTTTCGGGAAATATTGGCGCAATAGTGGATTGGTGTTTTCGTTGCTACCGCCTGCCAAGAGCTCTGTGGGTCACAGAAATAAATCTGCATACTTGTCGCCAGTGTATATGACCTGTGATTACCCAGCTCACTTCCTCGATCCCAGTTCAGGCTTTTTCAGCTCTTCAGGGGGGAGCTGGCCAACCTCTCGACAAAGTGCCGAAACAAAGCTCGCCGTATCTTTGCCGCCAATATAAACCAGCATCGTAAAGCTAGACTACCGATCTACAAGCGTCGCAATATGTGAATTCTTGGATTCGAAGATTAGATGGTGAATCCCAGTTCATCGTGGTCAACCATCAGAGCAACAATCCTTATGATTAAGGTTGTCTGCGGCCCCTATTGGGCGGGGTAAACGACACCCCGGGGAAATGCCCCCTAAAACACCTCGCTGATGCTGCATTTTCCGGCCCATCAAGAACACACATTCTGGACGAAGGTGAACACCATTTTTCTTAACACATCATCCACCGGAGTTTGTACTCCGGCTGTTCACGTTCAGTCAATTTCCTTAAGTCGTTTTCTCATCGACTCTCCTTTCAGAGCCCAGCAGTGGGCGTTTTGCATGAGCCGATCCAGTATGGCTTCAGCCAGAGTGTTATTGTCGATGGCGGCGCTCCAGACAGTCGTTCTGAGCCAGTTGGGCCACCTGAGCTTTCTATAGGTTACGAGGGTGCTGGTAATCGATGTTCTGGATTGAGGCCCGGTGCTTGAAGCGGGCCTGGAGTACCAGACGATTCTGTTTCCGGTGCTCCCGGGTCTGGAACTCCCGGTCCAGTAACAGCTCCAGACGCTCGGCGAAAGGTAGTTCGTCGTAGGTGCACGGATTATGCATTTCTGCTCAAAAACCACCTGAACCCATCAGAAACGGTCCGCGGTCTGGTCGAACGAACTGATGCTCAGGTGGGTATATTGGGAGCGGAGTCACTGATTCAGGCTCTAAACCAAGTTACACTGAGATAGCTAACAACTTTGCAAACTCCGGAGTGTTGTTAAGCAAAACTGACTTATCATCATCCGGGGTAAGGTCAAGGTTAAGATAGCTCACGCGACCGGTTCGGTGGCGATTTTGAGGCTGTTGACATAGGTATCGATCACCGTCGCCAGTCCGACCGGGTTTTCGGTGTAAACCATGTGTTCACAATCCGGCACGGTGGCTAGTTCACCTTGCGGTAACGTCTCCACAAACTCCACCGCATCGTCGGCTGCCAGAAACCAGCTATTGCCGCCACGCACCACTAGACAGCGCCCTTGATAGGCAGCCATCTGTTCGAGGGTAGGCAGGCCGGGCATGGTCTTTTCATCCGGCCCGCCCATAGGATGACGTGGGTCGTATTTGAGCTGATATTTACCATCCGCACGCTGCATTAACTCATGCCGACCGTTACGACGCATGTGCTCTTCGCTGCGCTTTAATCGTGGTGCATTACGCTGCACATACTCTTCAATTTCATCGTAAAGACGGCTCGGTTCTGTGACATCTTTACGGGCTTTCCAGCCGTTGTAGGCGGTCTTTGGACCAACATCAACCAGAACCGCGCTGCCCAGTAGCTCGGGGGCTTTCAGCATTACCCGCATTAGTAACATGCCGCCGACCGAATGCCCCACTACGATGGGGTTGTCAAGCTCCATGGTGGTGATTAACTTCGCCAAGTCGTCCGCCATGGCGTTGTGGTTAGAGTCGCCATCTCGGGGCCATTCGCTATCACCGTGACCACGCATGTCCACTGCTACTAACCGGTATTTATGTGCTAGCAGCGTACAAAACGGCCCCCAAGTGCGGCAGGTGACCGCACCACCGTGCAGTAAAACCAGCGTGGGTTTGTTCGGTTCACCCCAGTCGAGCACGTGCAGTCGCAACCCGTTTATGAGTAGGTTGCGCGACTGGCACCTGATGGCTGGCTTAACCTCTCCACCCTGGTCGCGGGCGGTACAAATAGCTTCTTCAACGAAATGGTCATGGGTAATGTCTAGGGGTTCAAGCCCCTGAGCAAATTGTGCAATATACAAGCGTGGATCCCCTCTATACTTTTGTAAACTTTATGAAAACTTTGATTCTATCGGCTGTGCCGATTTTCTTATCAACAGTCAGCGCAGGAAATCCCTGCATTCCCGCCTGCGGCATGCGGTTAACTGAGCATGTTCTCGAATTATTGTCAACTCATGGTACATGACCACCAGTCAGTGTTCCTATCAGATTCATCATCCACTTGGATGCCATCCCGAAACTGAACGTTGTCCACGACCGGCTTTAGTTGGTCGAACCCCTTGATCCGCGTTCAGCCTTTTTGAGCGGATTGGAGTTATTTGAACGACATCGATGACGTGGTGTCCCGGGAGCCACAAGACTGGCTCCGATTGGTTCACAATCATACTGTGACGATAGTGGATTAAACCAGTTTGGTGGTCCTTAAGTGAATCCAGTGAATCGCCAGGAAAACATAGAAAGCCAGCCACTCGTTGCAATCTTTCTCCAGGTTCTCCTTGGCCTTCAGGTACTTATCCAGGAACCGCTCCAAGGTGCTATCGAACGCTTTGTGGGTGACGTCAGGGGCCTCGGCCAGATAAATCTCATGCAATGCCGACTTCACCTTCGGCTGCACCAACTTGGGCAGCTTGTCCGGCACGTTAGCCGTCTTGTGGACCCAGCACTATTGGGGGCGTGCTCCAGGTATCTTTCTCCTTGCAAACCGGTGAGCAGCTCTCGCCAACTGGTGTCGGATACCCGGTGGCCATCTTCAACGGCCACCAGTTCCGTGTGACCAGGTTCGGTAACACCAATGATTACCAGCAGGCAGAGTCGGTCACCCAGGCGGATATTGCTGTACACGCAATCCGCCCAACAGTAGACATAGCGCTTCTGGCTCAAGTCCCGCTGCTGCCAGCCCCTGTGCTCCTGAACTTGAACGTTCTCGCCACCGGTCTTGAAGAATATTGCATACAGCGCTTCGCGGCTCGATCCTTGGACTCCTGCTCGCGTACCCGGTCAGGTCTTCCAGATAGATACTGATTGAGCCTTCTCCCCAGCCTCGCGGTTACCCGCTAAGCTGGAAGGCGACCAAGCACTACAAGGGAGAAGACTCAATGAACTTTTACCATAGCACCCACCGTCACTATTGTGGAATCGATCTGCACGCCCGCGGCCTGTATGTCTGCATCATCGACCAACAGGGCGAGGTACTTCTGCACAAGGAAATCAAAGCCCGGCCAGAACCGCTACTAGTCCTGCTTGAACCGTTTCGTGATGATCTGGTGGTCGGTGTCGAATGCATGCATTGCTGGTACTGGATCTCGGACCTGTGCGAAGAACACGGGATTCACTTTATTCTGGGGCATGCGCTGTACATGAAGGCCATTCACGGCGGTAAAACCAAGAACGACCGCATCGATTCCTTCAAGATCGCCATGCTCATGAAGGGCGGCAACTTCCCTCTGGCGTATACCTATCCCAAGGAGATGCGGGCAACCCGGGATTTACTTCGAAGGCGCACCCGCATCGTCCAGCACGGGGCCATGCTCAAGGCCCATGTGGTGAATACCACCAGCCAATACAACCTGCCGCCCAACAAGGCCAACCTGAAGAATATCGGCGCTCGGGAACAAGTCCGAGCAACGTTTTCCAACCGGGATGTCCAGCACAACATCGACCTGGCCATCATCGAGTGCTATCACCGTGAACTCAGCAAGCTGGAGGAACACCTGGAACGGCAGGCCAAACAACACGATCCCGCCTCTCTGAGTGTATTGAGGACCATTCCTGGTGTCTGCCGTATCCTCGCCCTGACGATGCTCTACGAAATCGGCGATATCCAGAGATTTGAGACCGTGCAGAAGTCTGCTTCCTACGCCCGGCTCATCAAGTGCAAAGCCGAATCCGCCGGCAAAGTCTACGGCACCCAGGGCAACAAGATCGGCAACGCCCATCTGAAGTGGGCGTTCTCGGAAGCTGCCGTGCTGCACCTGCGGGGCAATGACAAAGCCCAGCGCTACCTACAGAAACTCCAGAAGCGCATGAACAAACCCAAGGCGCTGTCCGCGCTGGCCCACAAGCTGGTCCGGGCTACCTACTCCATGCTCAAACATCAGAGGGCGTTCGATGAACAACGATTCCTGAAGGGTTAGTCACGCCCCGGGGTGAGCACGACGTCTAACTGGATCAAACAGGATGATGGCTGAAAGCCGGGTGTCCGCTGATTAGTACTCGATACAACGTCTGATGCTCCTGACCAACCGAAGGAGCGACTGGTCAGCTGGGTCTAAATCCACCTAAGAGAGAGTCCCTATATGTGTTTGCTGTGAGTGTCTGACAGCCCCGCGAGACTGACGAAGCCGGCGTTCTCGCTCATGGGCTTAAGTTGGCCGCTGGGGCGGCCAAAAAATGACTATTGATTCCGAGAAGGCTTATATGGGTTAATGTCCATCGGTTTGAGGCCGACCTCGTCAAACGCTTTCCGGTAAAATATAACATTGGCACAGGTTAGGTTGGTGATTTCAATATCAGAGGTGCCGATTCAGCGGCGCCCGATGGCCGTTATCTGCCCGGCCCAACTTCTGGGTACGCCTCGAATTTGTCAGCGCTGCCGACGGCGTGATCCTGCTCGTCGACCAGTGCCACCTGCTGCGCCCGGTTAAACACTAGCGGCTCCAACTCGCCACTTTTGGTAGGTATCTTGAGACATTGTTCAGCGAACGCTGGCATGTCGCCGCAGGTAGGCCAGGCGTCGGAGGGGCTCATTCACGGTAACAATGTCGGCCGACACCTCAGCGTTGCATCGCATTACGGCGCTGTTAACCATTATCCTCGCTCTTCGAGGCAAGGGGTAATCTTCGCTCAACACTTTCTCCTGTTGTTCTGTTTCTAGTTTAGCGATCTAACTCCAGATTGTTGGTCTTGGCTTGTTCCTTGGCCCATATCTCAATCTCACTGTATGCCTTGATCCACGCGAGCGCGCTCTGGGAGCCGTCACAGTCCTCGAACAGTGCATAAACCCGCGACAGGCCTGCAATCGTCTTCGTGAATAACAATTACGAATCAGCAAGCCATCATTCCGTTTTACGTTCAAAAAACACCTGGTAATCTTCTGTAACTCTAAAGTTCTGGAATATCCCGCCGTAAACGGCCTTAATATAAAACAAATATAAGCTACCTATAGTTTTCAAGGCGTGTCAGAAATGCCTCCCGGCCCAGGCCCGGAACGATGAGCTGTCGAAGCTAGGTCGGCAAATCTTGCACCTTCTTACCAGGAACAAAGAAACAAATGGACGAAGAAACAATGCATTTTTCAGGTCTCTTCAGCAACATGACCATCCGGACCAGACTCACCGGAGGGTTTGCCATCCTGCTTGTGCTGACCATCCTGGTCGGCCTAGTTGGCGACCGCGCATTGGATAGTTACAGCCAACGGTCAAATATCGTTGCGATGCTCGGCCAGGTAAACACCAACCTTACCGAGGCCCGGGTTGAGGAGAAAACCTTCCTTCTGACCGGAGAAACAGAGGCCGTCAGCAAAACCCAGGCCCAGGGCGACCGAGTTCTCAAATTGACCAATGAGATCAAACCATTGCTTGCCGATTCCGAAGACATCAACACGCTGGGCCAGATTCAGTCTGATGTAAAAAATTACCAGCAACTGATGGGAGAGGTTGAAACCAACATCAGCGAACGGGAAGAAGCACTAGCGCGCCTTGAGACCAGCGCACGAATTTTCGGATCTTCACTCAAGGCTCATAGCTCTCTGGTTTTTGATTCGGCAACTTTCGAGGAAATGCGTCGGTCTGAACGAAAGTTGCTAATCGAAAATGACAATGCGAGTGTAAAGACGTTTCTTGATGACGCGAAAAGGATCCGACGTTCGCTCAAATCTGCTGCGATCACCGACGAGGAGAAGCAACAGATCAACTCTACACTCGATACCTATGTCAGCGAATTCCGCACGGTTGTCGACCTGACCAATGCAGAAAGCCAACTATCGGATGATATGGTCAGCACGGCCACGAGCGCCATTGAATCCGCAAACCGTCTCCGTGCAACTCAAACCGAAAAGATGAAGGCTGAGCATCAACAGGCATCCTGGCTGATTTTTGGCGCCACCGGCATCGCCCTGGTGCTCGGCATTTTGATGGCTTATCTCATCACCAGAGCGATCATTTCCCCCGTTAACCATGCGGTGAGCATCGCATCGGAGGTTGCCTCCGGCAACTTGACGGTGGACATCCAAGCGAGCGGAACCAATGAAATTGGCCGACTGATGGCAGCCCTGGCGACCATGGTCACCAGTCTCCGGGAACTGGTCAGAAGCATCGAATCCGGCGCCTCCAATATCGCCGCATCTGCGGAGGAGCTATCGACCGTTACCAGCCAGACCAGCGACGGAATCAATCGCCAGAAACAGGAAACCGATCAGGTTGCCACGGCCATGAATGAAATGACCGCAACCGTTGGCGGGATCGCACAGAGCGCAGAACACGCGTTTTCGGTGGCAATCGATGCAGCCAGCCAGGCAACCGATGGTGAGCGGGAGGTACTGGAGACAGTTCATCAGGTTAACAATCTGGCTCGGGAAGTCAGCCAGAGCATGGAAACGATCCAGGGGCTGCAGAAGGAAACCGCCAACATCGGGACGGTCCTTGATGTCATCAAATCTGTTGCCGAACAGACCAACCTGCTGGCTCTGAACGCCGCTATCGAGGCAGCACGCGCCGGCGAGCAGGGTCGCGGCTTTGCGGTCGTAGCCGACGAAGTGCGCTCACTCGCTCAACGGACCCAATCATCTGCCCAGGAGATCGAGACGCTGGTTACATCCCTTCAACGCAGCGCCGGCGACTCAGTCTCTGCCATGGAGTCCAGCACTACCATGGCATCAAACACACTGAAGCGCGCCGAAGCGACCGGGGCGACTATTGAACGCATTGCCCGAGCTGTTGAGGATATCAAACAATACAACAGTCAGATTGCCACGGCATCGGAGCAACAGACATCGGTGGCTGAGGAAATCAATCAGAACATTACCAGTATCCGGGATGTAACCGATCAATCGGCAGCCTCGTCGAACCAGACCGCGAGCTCCAGCAGTGAACTGGCGAGGCTCGGCAGCGACCTGCAGAACCTGGTTTCGCGATTCAGGCTGTAGGTTGCTGAAAACAAAAAGGTGGCAGGCAATACCAGCAAGGAGGAGTTGTCTGCCCCCGGTGGCTGGGAACACTGAGCTGGCCATACAGCAGAACCAAACAGGGGCGTTGATATGACTCCCCACGTCAAGAAGCATGCACCCGTCCAGGCCCTTTTTTTGGAGCTACGTTCCCGCAGTTAAAGGGCGGATCAGGACAGACGCTGAGGCCAGTAATCGTCGACGGTTCTCATGGTGATACCCGTGGGTTCTCACCACCTATTTTTCCGTCGTGAAGCCGGTCCTCCGTCTAGGAGCGAGCGTCTGGTTCGAGTTTCAGCCTGGCTTCCTAACGCGCCTCGAGGGTTGCTTCACACACCGAGGCCCGAGGCGCCTGTCCTGTCCCATAACCGTTGTCATAGCATTAACCTTGAATCGGGTTTGGCGATGACCACTTCCCGGGCAATGGCCCAGATGTGGCCGACCAATTCTCTGGCGATAGCGGCGACCACCAGTTTCCGTTGCTTGTCGCGCTGCATCAGGGGTCGATACCGCCGGCAGAGTCGCACCTGAGCGTTCCAGGCCTTTTCCACAATGGCTTCAATCAGCATCCGCCCATGCCCGTTTGTTTCCCGCACAGGTCAGTGGCCCTATACGTCGTTGAGGGCCACTGGAGTGTTCACTGGGTGCCAGACCAACATAAGCCATCAGTTTTCTGGGGTTATCAAAACGCTGAAGATCCCCCAGCTCCGCGACCACGCTGGTGGCCGCCAATAGCTGGACACCTCGAAGCGCCTGCACGGCTTTCACCAAGGGGTAAAAGCGCCAACGGCGGACTTGATAGGATAGCTCGTTGTCGAGCCGTTCCAGTCGCTTGTGGCGTTCCACAATGGTGTAAAGCATTTCCCGGAACATGGTGTTCTGTGCCGGAGTGGGCATGACCAGTTCCGATAGCCAGCGGATGTGTGCCGCCGACCAGTTGGCGGAGCCGGTGTACCGGAGATCGTGCCTTAACAGAAAGGCCTTGATCTGGCTCTTGTTCGGGAATCGGTGGCTTAGGCCACGGCAATGGAGTCTTTGTGCGTATCCAGGCCAATGAACAGTATGCTATTTTTTCATGGTGCTGCCCCCCCCCCATTTTACGCAGGTGAACACGTAAATTATGGCTCTGGCTGAGGCTAACCCAAGAGGTGGGGGTAGCGCCTTGGTGGGGAGTCATATTGTCTAACAAAGACAAAACGACATGAAAAAACAGGAAACAAAAGTGTAGTGGTTCAATGATTCCGAGCCAGACAATAATCCGGTCTGGCCGGAACGATGGTTAAAATTTTTTGTCACGCAGGCTTCTGTACTGGAAGCCTTTCAGTGAGGTTCGAATTGTGACTCAAAGCGAGCTTAGTCTTGCCGGATTTCGTTCGGTCTTCTTCCTTGAACGCTTCTCAGTGTAGTGAGAAACGAGTTGAGAAGCCTCGAATTATCATCCTTTCGGTAAATACAGGACAGGTCGAGAATAGCTTCCTCAGGAAGATCTGAAATCTCGCGATAGACAACTCCCGGAAGTGAAAGGGTCGAACCTGATTCGGATACCAAACACACTCCGAAGCCATTTGCGACAAGCGCAACTCCAGTCACTACATCGCCAACTTTTTGGGTAATTTGCGGCATAAACCCGGCGGCATGACAAAGGGACATCACCTTATCGACAAAGTTCGGGCGGCTACTGGAGGAGAAAAGCACCATTGGATATTCTGCCAACTCCCGAAATCTAATAACCGGTTGGGTTGCTAGAGGACTTGTGGCGTGAACAGCCAAGAGTATCCGCTCTTGGCTCACCAATTCTGTTGTTATATCGGACAGTGGCTTTAGCATCCGGTTAAATCCGAGAGTAATTCGGTGTTGCCTCAGGGCCTGGATCTGCTCCTCCTTTTCCATCGTGTGCAAAACTACTTGTACCTCGGGATAGTCTCGTTGGAATCGCAGAAGAATCCGGGGAATAACGTTTAGAACGCCGGAACCGAAAAGTGCTACGTCAAGCCGGCCCAGGCGCCCTTGGCTCGCCCGTTTGGTTTTTTCTGACGCCTGTTGTATCAGTAAACAGATATTGCGGGCCTCTTGGGCGAGCAGCTCACCAGCTTCGGTTAGCTCCATTCCCTTGGGAGTGCGATTAAACAACTGAACCTCTAGCTCTTCCTCCAGCTGACGGATTTGCCTGGTCAGTGGCGGCTGGGATATTTGTAACTGCGCCGCGGCGCGTCCCAAATTCCTCTCTTCAGCAACCGCTAAAAAATATCGCAGTTTTCGGAGATTCATACCTTCGTACTCCATCAATATACCTAAAGGGTATCATAATGTTATTAAAATAGTATTAGACAGTATGGTTTGCCGTTTCTAGACTTTAAGTTAATTCGAGGTCAAGGAATATCATAGTTGACTGAAGGTGAAGTTGCTGCTTAAGTTTGAACCAAGTGCTTGCTTGATAAACTGAGATTAAAGTTGGAGAAGGTTATGTCATCATCAATTCCCACGATCAATATTGACGAGGCGCCTGACTATCACGATCTGATCCGCAGAGATCGCATTCACGGCTCGCTCTACACAAGTTCGGCGGTTTATCGAGACGAACTGGAGCGAATTTTTTACGGCGGTTGGGTGTACGTTGGTCACGAGTCGGAGATCCCGGAAAAAGGCAATTTTGTCCGTCGTACGATCGGCGAAGAGCCGGTTCTTCTGGTGCGTGACAAAAAGGGAGAGCCGTTGGTGTTGAAGAACCGCTGTGCCCACCGTGGCAACCTGGTGTGCAGTGAGCAGCGAGGTAAGGCGAAAAACTTCATGTGTCCGTACCACGGTTGGGTCTACGGTCTGGACGGTAGTCTTTTAGATGTACCGTACCCGAAAGGTTTTACCCAGGAGCGAGAGGGCTTCGGCCTGCAGGTGCTGCCGTTGGTGGAGAGCTATCGAGGGTTTGTGTTCGCAAGCTTCAATGCGGAAGCCGGCAGTCTGTCAGATCACCTTGGTAACGCTACCGATGCCCTAGACCGCGCCGTCGAGATGTCCCCTTCCGGGGATCTGCGGCTGACCGCTGGCTGGGTAAAGCAAAAGTTTGCTGCGAACTGGAAGATGTTGCCAGAGAACGACACCGACGGGTATCACGTCAACTACGTGCACGCCTCCTTTGCCAAAGTGATTCCTTCGCAATATGACGAAGCCACAATGGTCTCCGAGGATGACCTCAAGTCCCAAACCATCGACTGGGGTAAGGGCCACACTGAGCTGAATTTTGCTCCAAGCTTCACCGATGAGTGTCAGTGGCTGGGTCTTCCGGATGCCTCCCGCTTCCCGGACTACGTGAAGCAGTTAGAAGAGGCTTACGGTTATGATCGCGCTCACGAGGTCTTGCGCGCGGGTCCGCCTCACACGATGATCTTCCCGAACCTGTTCTTGGGTGAAATGAATATCGCCATGATTCAGCCCGCCGGTCCCAACGAATGTGTTCAATGGCACACGCCTTTGTTGCTTGGGGATGTCTCCGACGCTCTTAATGAGCGCATTCTGCGTCAGTCGGAGGCGGCGATGGGGCCTTCAGCGTTCTTGTTGGCTGACGATGCGGTTATCGCTGAGCGTCAGCAGATGGCGCTGGCCGGAGGCCAGGCATGGCTGGATCTCAGCCGCGGCGAGGAGCGCGAAGAACTACGTGAGGACGGCTCGATCGTTGGACATGTCTCCGACGAAACGACCAATCGGGGCTTTTGGCGTCACTACCAGCACGTCATAAGCCGTTAAAGGCGACGAATTGCCACCGAACAAGCGTCCAAGAAGGAACCAACATGCAATTAGTATCAAATGATGAGCAGCGCCAGATTGAGGCCTTTCTCTATCTCGAGGCGCGCCTGGCGGATGAGTCACGCTACGAGGCGTGGGAAGCCTTGGTCGATGACGACATGTACTACTGGGTGCCGGCCGGCGACAGTGATCAGGAAGGTGGTCTGCGAGTTTCGGTTACGGCCGATAACCGTCAGCGGTTGGCCACCCGCATCGCTCAGCTCAAGACCGGAATGCGTCACTCCCAGCTGCCGGTCTCCCCTATGCGTCGGGTGCTCTCGAATATCGAGATTGAAGCGGTGAAGGAGCCTGTCAAGTCAGGCGCTCGTGAGTATCGGGTGGGTGCCAATTTTGTGCTCTATGAGCTCCGTGCGCAGTCTACGCACAAGATGGAAGTCTGGCCCGGAAGGGTGGAGTACCGTCTGCGGGTCGGCACCGACGGTGAGTTTAAGATGTTCTTCAAGAAGGTCATGTTGGTGCACGGATCTGAGCCGTTATCCACTTTGGGCTTTATTATCTAAACGTATTCGTAGCTGGGTCAACCCGGGTCCGTATCGGTCATGGTAGGTTGACCTTTTCGATGAGAGAAGCTGGGGGAGTAATGACGAAACGTGATAATGCCGAGTCGGCGATCGTCGGGCTGGGGTTCAGTGAGCTCTCCCGTAAGTCTATCGGGAGTGCTCGGAAACTGGCGGCCGACGCAGTTCGCGACGCCATGGTTGACGCTAATTTGCGTCCTTGCGATATCGACGGTTTGTTGATCAACCGAAGCCCGCTGGCCGATCCGGCGAGTATGCCCTTGGCTCTGCAAAACGATCTTCAGTTGGCAAACTTGCGCCTACTTTCTAGTATCGAAGGCCAGGGCTCCTCCGCGGTGCAAATGATTCAATATGCCACGGGTGCCATTCGGGCTGGAATGGCTCGCACGGTGGTATGCGTGTTTGCCGACACCCCGGTGCAGCCACAAGGGGGCGGTCAGGCATTTGCAGCGCCGTTGGCGATTAGCGGTATTCCTGATTGGGAGGCTCATTGTGGTTTATACGGCGCACCGGGTGCTTACGCTCTGGCTGCAGATGAGTACCTTTCCTATTATGGTCTGGATCGAGATTGCCTGGGCGCGGTCGCTGTGGCTGATCGGGCGTGGGCAGCGGGCAACCCTCAAGCATTTCTGCGTAAGCCTCTGGATCTTGCACAGTATCGGGCGTCGCCTTGGGTAGTGGAGCCGTTTCGGGTGCTGGATTGCGCTTATCCCGTCAATGGCGCGGTGGCTGTAGTTGTGACCTCGGCTCGGCGGGCCCCTAACCTCGCCGAGCGGCCGGCCTACGTTCATGGTATGGGGCAGGGGCACGCGGGCAGCGCGGCCCAGGCCGAGGCGCACGACGGCTTGCCCCTCTTGGGTGCCGGGCTTGCTGGACGTATTGCCTGTGATATGGCTGGTGTGGCGCCTAAAGACATTTCTGCTTGTCAGTTCTACGAAGCTTTCTCGATCACCACGCTACTTGCCTTGGAAGCTAATGGCTTTTGTGAGCCCGGTACTGCGGGGGCCTTCGTGAAGGCGGGCGAGACTTCGCCCGGCGGCCGGTTGCCTTGCAATACGGGAGGTGGGCATCTGTCAAGCTACTATCTTCAAGGTATGACGCCATTAGCCGAAGCGCTGATTCAGGTTCGACGTCAGGGCGGGGAGCGCCAGCTCGATAACGTGGCTTTACAACTAGTGACGGGCAATGGCGGTTGCCTCGAACATCATGCCGCATTACTGCTTGGGTCGGAGTCGCGCCTGTGAAATCTGTCAAGTCGGAGATAAAGGTATGAGTGTTGATAATTTGCCAGTCAAGGATCATCCCTTCTATCAAGGGTTGCATCGAGGGCATTTGTTGTATCTACGGTGCGATGTCTGCAATGAAGCCCTACCCTACGGTGCGGGTCTGTGCCCGCGCTGTCAGGAATCAACCATCCGGTGGGAGTCCAGTGCCGGTCGTGGGCAGGTGCGGGGACGGGTGACCTACCATCGCAGCCACCGCGAGGATCTGCCTGCGCCTTACGACGTGGTGGTTGTGCAACTGGACGAGGGGCCCAGGCTGCTCGGTCGTTTGTCGGCGGACGCGGAGTCGGTAAAGGCTGGGGCTCGGGTGCGGGCTCAGATTGACCGCGACGAGTTGGTGTTCGTTGCTGAATAACAAACAGTCGGCGGGCTACGCCGGCGGATGCGCTTCCCCCTAAGGGACGTTCTATTAAGGAGGAAAATAACAATGTTACCTCGCGATTTGCTTACACGCTGTGCGCAAAATTTTCCCAACAAAATCGCTTACTATTGCGGCGACCGTTCAGCCACCTGGTCGCAGATGGACCGGCGTGCCGATCAGCTTGCTGCGGGGTTGCAGCAACTGGGGATTAGCCAAGGTGAAACCGTCGCTATTCTGACTCATGAGACCATTGAGGTCTACGAACACTTCTTCGCTTGTATGAAGATTGGTGCGGTGCGAGTGGGCCTCAACTGGCGCTACGCTGCGGAGGAGATGCGCCACGTTCTCAAGGACAGCAATGCGAAGGCGGTGATCGTCCAGGCGCGTTGTCGGGAGGCGATCGAACCGCTGCTGCCAGAGCTTGTCAAGGCAGGGATCCTGGTGGTCGGCTATGGGGGCGATCACGGTCTGGAGCTGGATTACGAAGCTGTGCTTGAGAACGGTCGTGCTAATGCGCCACAGTGCCCGACTATCGCTCCGGATGACGCGCTGTTCATCAGCTACACTTCTGGCACCAGTGGCTTACCCAAGGGCGTAGTGCTGACCCATCATGGATTGCACGACACCGTAGTTTACTCCGTGCTATCCATGGGGTTCGCTCCAGATGATGTCTGGTATATGCCGGCAGCTTCGGCCTGGGTTGTGATCGCCATGAACGTCTGGGGCCTGGCGAACGGCATGACTCATGTGCTGCCTGACGGTGATTTCGAGGTCACCCAGTTCCTCCATGACATGAGCCGTTATCGCGTCACAGTGCCGCTAATGGTGCCCACCATGCTGCGGTGGTTAGCTCGGGAATATCGATCAGGAAAATATGACCTCTCGTCAGTGCGGATGATTGCGTTTGGTTCCTCTCCTTCCAGTCCGGCGCTGATCCGCGAGGTCAGCGAAACCTTCGGTTGTGATCTTGTGCAGACCTACGGGATGACCGAAGCGACTGGCGGCTGGATTACTTTTATGACCCCGAAGGACTACCGAGAGGCGTTAACGGTCGATTCCGATCGGCTGAAGTCCGTCGGTCGTTGTGGCGTACACTTTGAGGCCAGCATTCGCAGCGAAGATGGGGCGGAGTTGGCGCCTAATCAAACGGGTGAGCTGTGGGTGCGCGGCGTTCCAGTCATGAAGGAATACCTTAATCTTCCCGAGAAGACGGCGGAGGTGTTTCCGGGTGACGGTTGGATGCGGACGAACGACATCGCCCGAAAGGACGAAGATGGTTATATCTATCTCCTTGACCGGAAGAATTTCTTGATCATTACCGGTGCGGTGAATGTGTTTCCGTCCAACGTCGATGCCGTATTGGCCCTGCATGAGGATGTGGAGGAAGTTGCTGTGGTCGGCGTGCCCCATCCAGATTGGGGCGAGGCCGTGGTTGCCGTGGTCAAGGCTCGTGAGGACTCGGAGCTGACGCAAGCGAAGTTGTTGGAAGTGTGCGAGGGGCGGCTGAGCAAACCGGAAATTCCGAAGCTCGTATTGTTCGTTGATGAAGCGCTGCCCAAGACCCTCTCCGCGAAGCTGCGCAAAAAGGATATTCGTAGTTGGATTCTGGATAATCCGAGCCTCGTACCCTGGTCGATGGAAGAGGCCTGAGTTCTTATAAGGAGCAGCTAAATGAGACATCCAGTGCTCATGGATATGGATTCTGGAATTATGGTTCCCTGCAATGAGGATCTTGGTTTGGAATTCCAAGAGGCGGAAGCCGGAGTTGCTCGGTGCCTTTGGACTCCCAGCAGACGGTCAATCAATGGTAATGGCGTCGTACAGGGCGGGTATATCGGAGCAGCTTGTGATGCGGCGATGGGCTTTGCACTTGCTTCCCGATTGGAGAACGCCGAGGGCTTTACGTCGTTGAATCTGACCGTGACATATCACCGGCCGCTCCATCAGGAGGCCGTGGAGGCGCGCGCCGAAGTGGTGCGAGTCGGTCGGCGCACGGCCTATGTGGAAGCGACCCTGAAAATGGAAGGGCGGCTGGTGGCCAGCGCCGTCAGCACACTATTGATTTTGTAGCGTAAAGGGAAGGGAGCGTTAGTTTACGAACGAATAATAGACATCGATGACGGTTATACTGAAACCACCCACGCCGCTTGGTGAAAGGCGGCTGACCTTGAAGGAGAATAAGAAATGAAACTACAACAATCCCTAATGAGGCTGGCCAAATGGGCTAGGCAGACCACCTTGGTTGTAGTCGCGGTCTTGAGTTTTGCCGCGATGCCGGCGATGGCGGAAGATCCGATTCGCATAGGGGCGGTGACGTCGGTCACCGGTCCCGCTTCCTACCTCGGCGAGCCCGAGAAGAATGCTCTGGAACTGATGGTCGACCAGGTTAACCAAGAAGGCGGTGTCCTTGGGCGCGAGCTGGAGCTGATTCTCTATGATGATGCCACCAACCCCGAGCGAGCCCGGACCATGATGCAGAGGCTGCTTACCCAAGATCGTGTGAGTGCGGTGATTGGATCCAGTATCACGCCCAGCTCTTTAGCGATGGAAACGCTGGCGGCCCGTCACGGCATACCGCAGATCACGATGGCGGGGGCGCGTATCCTTACTGATCCGGTAAAAAAATGGCTGTTTTCCGTTACCGAGAGTGATGTGATGTCCGCCAGAGTGATCTATGAACATATGAAGGGCGAGGGCATCAACAAGATTGCATTGCTTTCCAGTTCTGCGGGTTACGGTCGCGCCGCGCGGGAAATATTCATCGAACAAGCGGCAAAAAACAATATTGAGGTTGTCATGGATGAAACCTATGCCAAGGGTGACTCGGACATGACTGCGCAATTAACGCGCATTCGGGGTAACACGGATGTGCAGGCCATCATCAATCTCGACGCCGGTAATCAGCCGGCCATTGTGACTCGCAATCACGTTGCTTTAGGGATTGAGGCGCCGCTGTATACGAGCCATTCCATGGCTGCTCCCGAGTTTCCCAGCTTGGCGGGTAAGTCGTCCGAGGGAGTGCGTATGAATGCAGCAACTATGCTCATAGCTGAGCAACTGCCGGAGGGTTCGACAGAGCGAGAATTGGGTATGGCCTTTCGCAACCTCTATCAGGACCGTTACGGTCATGCGCCAAACACCTTCGCCGGCTATGCTCACGATGCCGTGGTGCTGCTCGCTGACGCGATTCGTAGGGCAGGCAGCACTGATCCCGCCGCGATCCGCGATGCTCTTGAGCAAACCCGGGATCTGGTGGGCGTGACCAGTACCCTAACATTTAGCCCCGATAATCACGGGGGTGTATTGGAAGAGAGTAGCTCGCGAATGGTGGAGATCCGCGACGGCGGCTTCGTTCTTGTTGAGTGATTGGAGCGGATGCGGTCATTTTTGTGTTGAGCGGCGCCAGCTGCTGAGGGAAAGGGGGTAAAAAAGGTAAAAAAAGGTAAAAAAGAAAAAAAGTAAGTCATTTACATGATAAACAACAAGTACAAAGGAAAAATCTATGTTTATGTCTAAGGTTTTGGTAACCGGTGTTTTAGCCGCAAGTTGTGTAGGAATGCTCACCTCGGCCCGTGTGATGGCGCAGGAAGACGGCTTTAAGGCGGGTAACACGACCATCACGATGGATGGTTATATCAAGTTTGACACAATTGGGGTTCGAACCAGCGATGGCGATTTTATCGCTGACCAATTACGTGACATGTATATCCCTGGTGCCACGCCGGTGGGTGGTCAGGACTCTGAGGAAAGCCTGACGATGCATGCTAAAGAGTCGCGCTTTTCATTCAAGACGAATACGGACTTGGGCACAGGAACCCCTTTAAGGGGACTAATTGAGATGGACTTTGGCCCGGGTCGGGAAATGTTAAACGGTACATCGGGTACCAACCGGGCTGCGGTGAACTTGCGTCATGCGTACTTCCAATACGGCGCTTGGGGCTTTGGGCAGACCTGGAGCACCGGGTTATTCGGGCCAGCCATCTTGGAGTCTTTGAATTTCTTTGCATTAAGCGAGGGTATGTTCACGCCGCGCCAGCCTCAAATCCGTTATACAAACGGGCCTTTCGCGATTGCGTTTGAAAGCCCTACAACAACCGCTCAGGTTAATGGATCTGATACATCGTTGGCCTCTTTGAAGAGTGAGTTCGGTGATGGTCTCCTCCCTGATGTAGTGACCCGTTATTCGTTTAAGGCGGGTAATGCCCAGCTTGCGCTTATAGGCGTTCTTCGTCAGCTTGAAGTCGATGGCAGAGTGAGTAATTTTGGCGCTTCGTCCACTCCTACCATAGATGAGACAGAAACAGGTTACGGCGTTGGTGTGGCCGGCAACGTGGCGCTAGGTGGCGCTACGGAACTGAAATTCATGGCTTTTGGCGGGAGTGGCACAGGGCGTTATTCGGGTTTAGGGTTTGCCCCGGATGTTGTAGTGGCAGACGACGGTTCTGAGATGGAGGCCGTAGACCATGTATCGCTTAATGTGGGTCTCGCCCACAAACTCAATACACGGTGGAGAACTAACATCGGTTTTGGCATGGAAAAAGCGGATCTTGAAGGTGATAAGCTCTCTGATAAGTCGTGGAGTGGTTTGATCAATCTTTTGTACTCTCCGACTAAGTCAGTCACCGTCGGCGCTGAGGTGAAGCATGGTCAGCGGGAACTCGTTGATGGTACTGATGGCAAACAGACTCGGCTTCAGTTTTCTGCCAAGTACAACTTCGGGGCCTGATGTACGTATAAAATACCGGTCCGCCGTACAAAGTAAACGCCGTCGCGGCGGTCGATATTTGGAGCCTCGGTCGTCGCGACGACCGAGGCTCCAAGGTTAAAGCCATAATAACAACGTAGGAAAGTAAACGTTATGTCAGAGTTCTTTCAGTATTTGGTTACTGGCCTAACCATCGGATCCATGTACGGGCTGATTGGCTTGGGTATCGTCCTTGTCCACAACGCGAGTCACGTGGTGAACTTTGCTCAGGGAGATTTGCAAATGCTTGGTGGCATGTCGGCGGTCGCTCTGCTGAGCATTGGCCTGCCTTTGCCGGTCGCGTTGCTGGGTGGCGTGTTGGCGGGCGGTCTTGCTGGTTTGCTGATGTTCAAATTTACCATTGAACCTGCCGGGGAAGCGGGACCGTTGGCATTGGTGATTATCACTCTGGGCGTTGGCTTGGTGTTGCGTGGCGCCGCGGAACTGGTGTGGGGCCAAGGTTTCTATTCGTTGCCCACTTTCAGCGGTAACGAGGTCATTCGCTTAGGTGGCGTCACGATTGTACCTCAAAGTTTGTGGGTTATTGGCATGACTGCTGTAGTCCTCATCCTGTTGGCCTATTTCTTTACCCGTAGCCTGACTGGTAAGGCCATTCTTGCTACCTCTCTGGATCGCGATGCGGCCACCCTTATGGGCATCAACACCAGACGGATGCAACTGGTCACTTTTGGTTTGGCCGGGTTACTGGGGGCCGTGGCGGGTGTGTTGATCGCGCCAATTGCCTTTACTCATTCGGCCGCAGGTCTGATCTTGGGATTGAAGGGGTTCGTAGCAGCTGTGCTTGGTGGGCTGGGGAGTTTTCGCGGAGCCTTGGTTGGCGGCTTATTTTTGGGTGTAGCCGAGTCCATGATGGCTGGCTACGGGTCGTCGGATTATAAAAACGCTATCGCCTATTTATTGATTGTATTAATTCTGATCTTTATGCCCCGTGGAATTTTCGGTGGCATGTCAGGGGAGCGGGTCTGATGTCGAATATTGAAGTTAAACGAAAGGGTTCCTCTATTGGGATGTCTAGCGGTACCAATGAGCACCAACGTCTGACCGCTGGGAATATTTTTCGTTGGCCGATCACCAATGTCGCGGTGCTGGCTGTTTTTCTGGTATGTCTGCCCTTGGTGCTAAAGTCCGGCTTCCATTATCATTTGGCGGTACTGGTCGGAATTAATGCCACGATCGCTATAAGTCTGAATTTACTCATGGGTTATGCTGGACAGGTGAGCTTAGGCCATGCAGGCTTCGTTGCTCTGGGCGCCTACGGTACGGCCATCTTGTCGTCGCGTTATGGCTGGCCTGTTCCCTTGGCTCTTTTGAGTAGTGCGACCGGTGCCGGACTGATCGCTTTTGTGGTGGGACGACCAATCCTGCGCCTAAAAGGCTACTATCTTGCCCTCGGCACGTTGGGCCTTGGTATGATTATCTATCTGGTGATCAGCAATGAAGTTTGGCTTACCGGCGGCCCTGACGGTATGGCTGCTCCAGTGCTGGAATTGTTCGGGGTCCGCCTGATGGATCCCGCAGACTGGTACTGGCTGGTCGCTGTTATGCTGGTGTTGGTTTTTTGGTTGTCGACGAACCTGATCAACGCTCCCTTGGGTCGAGCATTGCGTGCACTGGAGGGGCCCGAAGCGGTTGCTGGCTCCGTAGGCATAAATGTGCCATGGACTAAACTCTTGGTGTTTACGCTTTCGGCGGTGATCGCTGCTTTAATGGGCGGGTTTCTCGCCCTATACGCCGGCTTTATTTCGCCGTCGCTTGCTGATTTCATGCATTCTATCGAGCTGGTGTTAATGGTGCTCATCGGCGGCATTGGTTCGGTAGTTGGGGCGATCCTCGGTGCCGCGGTAATTACGTTGTTACCACAGGTGTTGACGGTCGTAGAGGAATACGAAACGCTGGTTTTCGGGCTCATTCTCATTAGTGTGATGCTGTTCATGCCACGGGGCCTCCAACCTTCGCTAATGAATTTGTGGCGGAGGATTAAACGATGAGTGCCCTTGAAGTAATTTCACTGTCTAAAGAGTTTGGTGGTGTGCATGCGATCGACGGTTTGTCTTTCAGTGTCACACCAGGCTCAATACATTCCATTATCGGTCCTAATGGTGCCGGCAAGACCACGCTGTTAAATCTGATTACCGGGATCTATCAACCGACACAGGGCGAAGTTCGCCTATTTGATGACAGCCTGGTGGGTAAGTCAGTTCATGCGCGGGTTATGGCGGGTCTGGGGCGTACGTTCCAAACCCCACAGGTGTGCATGCACATGACTGCGGTGGAGAACGTCATGTTGGGACGGCACCTCCATCTGGATGGTCGGTTGTTGCCGGCCGCATTACGGTTGCCCCGCATCCGAGACGGCGAGCGAGAAGCACGTGGCAGGGCCGCCGAGCTTATGGAATATGTGGGTCTGGCGGACTATCTCAACGACGATCCTGGGGCAATGCCGTATGGCGCGCTCAAGCGTCTGGAGGTAGCTCGAGCTTTGGCCTGCGAACCGAAGTTGTTGTTGCTCGATGAGCCGGCAGCGGGCTTGGGGGCGACGGAAAAGGCGGATCTTACCGGACTGATTGAGAAGCTTAGCGATGCAGGTCTGACTATAGTGTTGGTTGAACACGATATGAAGTTAGTGATGAGCATATCTCAGCATATCTTAGTGATGAATTACGGCCAGATGCTGGCCGAAGGGAAGCCCTCTGAGGTGCGATCCAACCCGGATGTCGTGACAGCCTATCTGGGCAGCGCCGTATAATAAGTAAGCCGATGAGGTTGGACAAAAGATGATTAAAGCATTAGAGAAAATTCAGGCCGAACACCGCAGCATGTGGCAGATCCTTAATGTCCTTGAAGAAAGCACCAACGCGGCGCGACGCGGTGACGCGCCCGAGTGGGGGTTGGTGAACTTGGTGCTCGAATACCTCGAGACCTTTATTGATCAGGTGCACCATCCCAAGGAGGACAAGTACCTGTTTTCCGCGTTAGCCGCGCGCAGTGAAGTTACACGCGATCTGATAGAGGACCTTCAGGGGCAGCACGAACAAGAGGCGGAGCGTTTGGGGCGCTTAAGAGCGGTGCTGATCGATGGGAATCCCGAACTGAAAGCTTTTGCCGAGGCAGCCGAGGATTACATTGATTTCCAGCGCAAGCATATGCGGCAGGAGGAGGGTGAATTGTTTCCGCTGGCGCGCGAGCATCTGATAGAGGCGGATTGGCGGGAGATTGAGGACGCCTTCGCCGATAACAGAGATCCCGTGTTTGGCGAGCATACGCACGAGAAGTACGCAGTATTGCGCTCGCGTATTACAGTGCTGGCCCAACCACCGTTGGGATTGGGGGGCACTTCCGTCACACGAGTTAAGGCCGATGCTGAGCCTTTGCTGGAGTTGCGAGGTGTGAGTGCTCACTATGGTCGCATCGCAGCTTTACGCGGCGTATCGATGCAGGTCGGCAAGGGTCAACTAGTTGCGCTGGTTGGCAGTAATGGTGCCGGGAAGACGACTTTACTTCGCACCATCTCGGGACTACAGGCCTCCAGTGATGGGCGCATGCTTTTTGAAGGCCGCGATCTGTCGAAAATCAAGCCGGCACAACGCGTAGCCGCAGGTATCGCTCATGTTCCGGAAGGTCGGCAAGTGTTTGCGACGTTAAGCGTGGAGGACAATCTCGCGCTGGGTGCCTACAGCCGGACGAATGAACGAGCTGCGGTACGCCGTGAAATCGACCGCATTTACGACATTTTTCCGGTATTGCGGGATAAACGCAAGGTGCCCGCCGGTACATTGTCTGGAGGGCAGCAGCAGATGCTGGCCATTGGTCGTGCCATGATGGCGAAACCTCGACTGATGCTGCTGGATGAGCCGAGTATGGGCCTTTCACCGCTCTTGGTTTCCGAAGTCTTTGAAGTCATAAAGCGCCTCCAGCAGGAAGGGATGACAATACTAATAGTAGAGCAAAATGCGGCTGCGGTGCTGGCCTTGGCGGACATCGGCTACGTGCTGGAGTCCGGAGAAATTACCCACTCAGGGGAGGGGCGGGTGCTGCGCAACAACGAAGACGTTAAGCGTGCATACCTTGGCATTTAAATCTTCTGGTCGTCTTCTCATCCTGGCAGGGTATAGGGTAGTGCCGGGAGTCTGAACGGTTGTGGTTTGTTATAGTTGGTATTTATTCAATACGTTGGTGACAAAGGGCTATGTCAGAATTAGAAATGGTTGCGGCACTTTACCCAAAAGCTCGGTATTCACGGCGGGATAGGATCCTGAGAGAAGCTGCCAAGCTGTTCAACGAAAAGGGATACTCCAAGACAACCGCACGCGATATAGGCACCGCGGTCGGCATACTCAACGGTTCTATCTTCTACTACTTTCCCACCAAGGCCCATATTTTGGCAGCGGTAATTACTGATGCGATGAGCCACGGTGAGAAAGTGGTCCGCCAAGTATTGGCCGATGCCCCTCCTGATCCCCGTGATCGCTTTGAGGCGCTAGTAAGAACGCATTTAGCACTCTTGTTTTCAGAGGAGTCACGTTACGCGCATCAGGTGGCGAATCGCGAGTGGAAGCACATCCCCGCGGAATTACTTGGTCCCCTACGACAATTAAATGAGTCCTATCGCCAGGTCTGGTGGGAGATAATGGATGAGCTCGACGAAATCGGATTGTTGCGGATACCAAAGAATACCTTGTACCGTTTTTGCGTCGGTGGCCTGAACTGGACCGGCAGGTGCAAAGTTGATAGGTCTCCAGAGGCAGTCAGGGTGCTTGCTAGGCAAATCCAAACGTTAGTTCTGTGCGGGAGTTGATTATCTAGGGGATGGAAGGAAGAAGGTTTCGTTTCAAGATTTGACCAAGCGATTGCTTTAAATACAGTTCCAGCTATTATCGTGCCGCTGCGATTATTTTGAGGCAATTTCGTGTGGCTGAGACAGCTTTTGTCGCACCCCTACTCGTTGTTTGGGTGCGGTTTTCGATAACAGACGTAAAGACGAGGTTGAAAAATGGGACAAGAATCGGAGCTGAAACACTACCGTGTTTGCAAGGTTACCGACATGGAAGACTGCGATGTTCTCAAGATTGAACCGCCCGGCCTTCGGCCAGTGGCTGTCTATCGGCTAGATGGTGAATTCTACGCTACTGATGATACCTGTACTCATGGCAATGCTTCACTGGCAGACGGTGAGGTTGAAGAGGATGGCGTGGTTGAGTGTCCTTTCCATGCTGGCACCTTTGATGTGCGTACTGGCGAAGCCCTGTCTTTTCCTTGTGTGCTTCCCTTGAAAACCTACCCGGTGGTTGTCGAGGACGGCACGGTTTACGTGGACCTGGAACATGGAGAGCTCCCGGAGGGCTGACCACCGACTAGTGAGGAGGTTTTATTTTATGCCGCTAATCAAAATTGACAACGCCGGTGAGCAATTTCAGCAGAATGACACCGACGACTGTGTCCTGCGGGCCGGGCTGGCGTCCGGGCTCGGGCTTTCCTATGAGTGCAATTCGGGTGGCTGCGGGAGCTGCAAGTTTGAGTTGCTTGAAGGCGAAGTAGAAACCTTGTGGGCTGAGGCTCCGGGACTGAGTGCTCGGGATATCAAGAAAAACCGGCGATTGGCTTGCCAGAGTCGAGCCCTCACCGACTTGCGGATCAAGATGCATACGGCTCCGGAATTTCAGCTGCCGGTTCCTGCGGGAAGGCAAAGCTTGATTCTACTCGAACGGCGTGCAGTAACAGAAGATATCGTCGAGTTCCGCTTCCAGGCTGCGAGAGAAGCGGTTTTTCTTCCGGGGCAGTACGCTCTGCTACACCTCCCGGGCGTCGGCGCACCACGCGCCTACTCTATGAGTAATCTGCCCAATCAGGATGGTGAATGGGCATTCTGGGTACGGCGGGTCGCGGGTGGCGCTGGCACAACCGTCCTGTTTGAAGAGCTGCGTAGGGGGGATCACATTACTCTCGATGGACCCTATGGGATGGCGCATCTGCGTCCAGACAGTCCACGGGATCTGGTTTGTATTGCTGGTGGTTCTGGCATTTCTCCTATGCTGTCTATTGCCCGGTCCGCAGCCAGTGATCCGGCTATGGCCGGTCGGCGGCTAGACTTTTTCTTCGGTGGGCGTCGTCCAGAGGATCTTTGTGGGCAGTCAGAGCTGGCGGGGCTTTCGGGAGGGGCTGGGGCCCACGTTACCTACCACTGCGCTGTATCAGACCCAGATGTAGGGCCTGATTGGAGGGGGGAGCGTGGGTTTATTCACGAGTTGGTTCAGCGCCAGATTAAGGGGCAGCTTGCGAATCGCGAGTGTTATTTGGCCGGGCCGCCGCCGATGGTCCAAGCGACTCAACGTGCGCTAGTGTTAGAAGAAGGTGTGAGCCAAGAGCAAGTTCATTTTGACAGATTCTTTTAGTCCGTTGCTTATGAGAATTTATTGGCATATTCCGTTTTTTGGTCTACTGAAATATTAGCAATTTACTCAATGGTGTTTCGGCGATTGCACGCCAAAAAAAGCATTGATAAGTTTTCGGGTCAGTGCAGAGAAGCGGCTCGCCAAGTTGACTCATGATGTGATGCCGATCTCCACCATGCGCCGAGTGCTCTCGGACATCGAGATTGAAGCGGTCTAGGAGCCTGTCAAGTCAGGCGCTCGTGAGTATCGGGTGGGGGCCAATTTCGTGCTCTATGAGCTTCGTGCGCAGTCTACCCACAAGCTGGAAGTCTGGCCCGGAGGGGTGGAGTACCGTCTGCGGATCGGCACCGTCCCTCTAAGGGACGTTCTATTAAGGAGGAAAAATAACAATGTTACCTCGCGATTTGCTTACACGCTGTGCGCAAAATTTTCCCAACAAGATCGCTTACTATTGCGGTGACCGTTCAGCCACTTGGTCGCAGATGGACCAGCGTGCCGATCAGCTTGCCGCCGGGCTGCAGCAACTGGGGATTAGCCAGGGCGATACCGTCGCTATTCTGACCCATGAGACCATTGAGGTCTACGAACACTTCTTCGCCTGCATGAAGATTGGTGCGGTGCGAGTAGGCCTCAATTGGCGCTACGCTGCGGAGGAAATGCGCCACGTTCTCAAGGACAGCAATGCGAAGGCGGTGATCGTCCAGGCGCGTTGTCGGGAGACGATCGAACCGTTGCTGCCAGAGCTTGTCAAGGCAGGGATCCTGGTGGTCGGCTATGGCGGCGATCACGGTCTGGAGCTGGATTACGAAGCTGTGGTTGAGAACGGTCGTGCTAATGCGCCACAGTGCCCGACTATCGCTCCGGATGACGCGCTGTTCATCAGCTACACCTCCGGCACCAGTGGCTTACCCAAGGGCGTGGTGCTGACCCACGAGGGTCTGTACGCGAACATTCATACCTCGGTGGTGTCCATTGGCTTCGCTCCGGATGATGTCTGGTATGTTCCCGCGGCCTCGGCCTGGGTCGTAGTTGTTCTGGATCTCTGGGGTCTGGCGAACGGCATGACCCATGTCCTGCCCGATGGAGACTTCGAAGTCACCCAGTTCCTCCATGACATCGCCCGCTATCAGGTCACGGTGCCGCTGGTGGTGCCGACCATGATGCGTCGAGTGATTGATGAATACCGAAGGGGTAAGTACGACTTATCGTCCATGCGGGCGATCGTATTTGGTTCCTCACCCGCCAGTCCGGCGCTGATCCGAAATGCCAGTGAGGCGTTTGGTTGCGATCTGATTCAAATGTACGGCCTGACCGAAAGCACCGGACCTATAGTTACTGTTATGACCCCGAAGGACTACCGAGAGGCGTTAACGGTTGATTCCGATCGGCTGAAGTCTGTCGGCCGTTGTAGCGCACACTTTGAGGCCAGCATTCGCAGCGAAGATGGGGCAGAGTTGGCACCCAATGAATCGGGTGAGCTGTGGGTGCGCGGCGTTCCGGTCATGAAGGAATACCTTAACCTTCCCGAGAAGACGGCGGAGGTGTTTCCGGGTGACGGTTGGATGCGGACGAACGACATCGCCCGAAGGGACGAAGATGGTTATATCTATCTCCTTGACCGTAAGAACTTCTTGATCATTACCGGTGCGGTGAATGTGTTTCCGTCCAACGTCGATGCCGTATTGGGCCTGCATGAGGATGTAGAGGAAGTTGCTGTGGTCGGCGTGCCCCATCCGGACTGGGGCGAGGCGGTGGTCGCCGTGGTCAAGGCGCGTGAGGACTCGGAGTTGACGCAAGCGAAGTTATTGGAGGTATGCGAGGGACGGCTGGGTAAGCCGGAAATCCCGAAGCTCGTGTTGTTCGTTGATGAAGCGCTGCCCAAGACTCTCTCTTCGAAGCTGCGTAAAAACGATATTCGTAGTTGGATTCTGGAGAATCCGAGCCTTGTACCCTGGTCGATGGAAGAGGCCTGAACCTTTTATTTATAAGGTGCCGTCTAATGGAGCCTTACTGCTTATGGAGGGAACGTTTGATTCGCTTAGGAACATGAAGCATCGATGGTGGTTTTAATGAACTACGAACGAGCTACCGAGTTTAAAGGCAGCTGACTTTAAGGAGAATAAGAAAT
This sequence comes from Marinobacter sp. V34, assembly GCF_055524115.1. NCBI lineage: Bacteria > Pseudomonadati > Pseudomonadota > Gammaproteobacteria > Pseudomonadales > Marinobacteraceae > Marinobacter > Marinobacter sp. V34. Next base: position 26,785 of record NZ_JBUPZY010000018.1, read on the forward strand.
GAAACTATTACAGTTCCTTACAAGCCTGACCAGATGGCCTAGGCGTGCCATCTTGGTGTTGATCACGATCTTGAGTTTTGCCGCGATGCCAGCGATGGCCGAAGATCCGATTCGCATAGGGGCGGTAAAATCCCTCACGGGTCCCGCGTCTTATATAGGCGGCCCTCAGGGAAATACTTTGGAACTGATGGTCGACCAGATCAATCAGGAAGGCGGTGTACTTGGGCGCGAGCTGGAACTGATTCTCTATGATGATGCGACCAACCCCGAGCGAGCCCGGACCATGATGCAACGGCTACTTACCCAGGACCGTGTGAGTGCCGTTATTGGCGCCAGCCTGACCCCCACCACCTTAGCGATGGAGCCGTTGGCGGCCCGCCACGGCATACTTATGATTAGCCAGGCAGGATCGCGTGTTGTTGTTTCTCCAGTTAGAAAATGGCTGTTTGCCGTTCCCGAAAGCGAGGAGTTGGTTGCCAATGAGACCTATGACCATATGGTGAAAAATGGCATTAGAAAGGTTGCGTTGCTTTCCAGTACAGCAGGTTTTGGCCGTTCCGCACGACAAACATACTTGGAATCGGCGGAGAAATACGACCGCATAGAGGTTGTCATGGACGAAACCTTCGCCGAGGGCGATTCAGACATGACCGCGCAACTTACCCGCATTCGCGGTAACGCGGAAGTAGAGGCTATCATCCTTCTCGACGTCGGCAATGAGCCGGCGATCATTGCTCGTAATCACGCGGCCTTAGGCATCGAAGTTCCACTGTATTCTACCCATGGATTGGCTGCCCCCGAGTTCCCTGCGCTGGCTGGACCGGCTGCCGAGGGGATGCGCATTCCTTCGCCAGCCATGCTCGTAGCGGAACAACTGCCGAAGGGGTCGACGGAGCGAGATTTAGGAATGGCGTTCCGTAAACTCTACCAGGATCGTTACGGCAGTGAGCCGAACACTTTCGCAGGCTATGCCCATGACGCTCTTCTGCTGTTGGTGGATGCGATCCGCAGGGCGGGCAGTACCGATCCCGCCGCGATCCGTGATTCCTTGGAGCAGACACGCGATTTAGTCGGTGTGAGTAGAAGTTACACTTACGGTCCAGATAACCACGGCGGTTTATACAAGGAGAGCGGTATGCGGATAGTCGAGATTCGCAATGGCGGCTTCGTTCTCATCGACTGAAACTTCTGGGTGCAGTGGGAAATTCGCCGTCGCAAGGAAGCTCATGGTAACAAGATTGTGGGCATGAAGATGGCCCTGACTTCCTGAGCCAAGATGGTCCGGATGGTGTGGAGGCGCCGATCTACGGCTTCTTGGCCGATTGGACTTACCTAGACACTCCTAGCCTATGATTGGACTTACCACGGTCCATCGACGAAGGAGAAAACCGATGCCTGCTATCAAGACTGGCAAAAACCGAGAAGTACACCACCGAGTTCAAAGTCAAAGCCGTTGAGTGGGGTCACCAGTCCCACCGGAGTGTGAAGAGCGTTGCACAAGCGCTGGAGATTCATACCTTCATACTCCATCAATATACCTAAAAGGTATCATAATGTTATTAAAATAGTATTAGACAGTATGGTTTGCCGTTTCTAGACTTTAAGTTAATTCGAGGTCAAGGAATATCATAGTTGACTGAAGGTGAAGTTGCTGCTTAAGTTTGAACCAAGTGCTTGCTTGATAAACTGAGATTAAAGTTGGAGAAGGTTATGTCATCATCAATTCCCACGATCAATATTGACGAGGCGCCTGACTATCACGATCTGATCCGCAGAGATCGCATTCACGGCTCGCTCTACACAAGTTCGGCGGTTTATCGAGACGAACTGGAGCGAATTTTTTACGGCGGTTGGGTGTACGTTGGTCACGAGTCGGAGATCCCGGAAAAAGGCAATTTTGTCCGTCGTACGATCGGCGAAGAGCCGGTTCTTCTGGTGCGTGACAAAAAGGGAGAGCCGTTGGTGTTGAAGAACCGCTGTGCCCACCGTGGCAACCTGGTGTGCAGTGAGCAGCGAGGTAAGGCGAAAAACTTCATGTGTCCGTACCACGGTTGGGTCTACGGTCTGGACGGTAGTCTTTTAGATGTACCGTACCCGAAAGGTTTTACCCAGGAGCGAGAGGGCTTCGGCCTGCAGGTGCTGCCGTTGGTGGAGAGCTATCGAGGGTTTGTGTTCGCAAGCTTCAATGCGGAAGCCGGCAGTCTGTCAGATCACCTTGGTAACGCTACCGATGCCCTAGACCGCGCCGTCGAGATGTCCCCTTCCGGGGATCTGCGGCTGACCGCTGGCTGGGTAAAGCAAAAGTTTGCTGCGAACTGGAAGATGTTGCCAGAGAACGACACCGACGGGTATCACGTCAACTACGTGCACGCCTCCTTTGCCAAAGTGATTCCTTCGCATTATGACGAAGCCACAATGGTCTCCGAGGATGACCTCAAGTCCCAAACCATCGACTGGGGTAAGGGCCACACTGAGCTGAATTTTGCTCCGAGCTACACCGATGAGGGTCAGTGGCTGGGTCTTCCGGATGCCTCCCGCTTCCCGGACTACGTGAAGCAGTTAGAAGAGGCTTACGGTTATGATCGCGCTCACGAGGTCTTGCGCGCGGGTCCGCCTCACACGATGATCTTCCCGAACCTGTTCTTGGGTGAAATGAATATCGCCATGATTCAGCCCGCCGGTCCCAACGAATGTGTTCAATGGCACACGCCTTTGTTGCTTGGGGATGTCTCCGACGCTCTTAATGAGCGCATTCTGCGTCAGTCGGAGGCGGCGATGGGGCCTTCAGCGTTCTTGTTGGCTGACGATGCGGTTATCGCTGAGCGTCAGCAGATGGCGCTGGCCGGAGGCCAGGCATGGCTGGATCTCAGCCGCGGCGAGGAGCGCGAAGAACTACGTGAGGACGGCTCGATCGTCGGACATATCTCCGACGAAACGACCAATCGGGGCTTTTGGCGTCACTACCAGCACGTCATAAGCCGTTAAAGGCGACGAATTGCCACCGAACAAGCGTCCAAGAAGGAACCAACATGCAATTAGTATCAAATGATGAGCAGCGCCAGATTGAGGCCTTTCTCTATCTCGAGGCGCGCCTGGCGGATGAGTCACGCTACGAGGCGTGGGAAGCCTTGGTCGATGACGACATGTACTACTGGGTGCCGGCCGGCGACAGTGATCAGGAAGGTGGTCTGCGAGTTTCGGTTACGGCCGATAACCGTCAGCGGTTGGCCACCCGCATCGCTCAGCTCAAGACCGGAATGCGTCACTCCCAGCTGCCGGTCTCCCCTATGCGTCGGGTGCTCTCGAATATCGAGATTGAAGCGGTGAAGGAGCCTGTCAAGTCAGGCGCTCGTGAGTATCGGGTGGGTGCCAATTTTGTGCTCTATGAGCTCCGTGCGCAGTCTACGCACAAGATGGAAGTCTGGCCCGGAAGGGTGGAGTACCGTCTGCGGGTCGGCACCGACGGTGAGTTTAAGATGTTCTTCAAGAAGGTCATGTTGGTGCACGGATCTGAGCCGTTATCCACTTTGGGCTTTATTATCTAAACGTATTCGTAGCTGGGTCGACTCCGTCCCTCTAAGGGACATTCTGTAAGGAGGAAAAATAACAATGTTACCTCGCGATTTGCTTACACGATGTGCGCGAAATTTTCCCAATAAGATCGCTTACTATTGCGGCGACCGTTCAGCCACCTGGTCGCAGATGGACCAGCGTGCCGATCAGCTTGCCTCCGGGTTGCAGCAACTGGGGATTGGCCAAGGTGAAACCGTCGCTATTCTGACCCATGAGACCATTGAGGTCTACGAACACTTCTTCGCCTGCATGAAGATTGGTGCGGTGCGAGTAAGCCTCAACTGGCGCTACGCTGCGGAGGAGATGCGCCACGTTCTCAAGGACAGCAATGCGAAAGCGGTGATCGTCCAGGCGCGTTGTCGGGAGACGATCGAACCGCTGCTGCCAGAGCTTGTCAAGGCAGGGGTCCTGGTGGTCGGCTATGGCGGCGATCACGGTCTGGAGCTGGATTACGAAGCTGTGGTTGAGAGCGGTCGTGATAATGCGCCACAGTACCCGGCTATCGCCCCGGATGACGCGCTGTTCGTGAGCTACACTTCTGGCACCAGTGGCTTACCCAAGGGCGTGGTGCTGTCTCATTATGGTTTGCACGACGCTATTATACAGGACGTGGTGACTACCGGATTTACCACCGATGATGTTTGGTACGTTCCCGGTGCGTCTGCCTGGATTGTGGTTGTCTTGAATCTCTGGGGGCTTGCCAACGGCATGACTCATGTGCTGCCTGACGGTGACTTCGAGCTCACTCAGTTTTTGCAGGACATCGCCCGCTACCGTGTCACAACCGTATTTATGGTGCCGACCATTATGCGTTGGGTGGCCCGAGAATATTCCTCGGGTAATTACGACCTCTCGTCCCTGCGGTTGATTCTGTTTGGTTCTTCGCCTGCCAGTCCGTCGCTGATTCGCGAGATTATCGACACATTCGATTGTGACGTTACGCAAACCTATACATTGACCGAAGCTGGTGGTGCTTGGGTCACAAACATGACACCGAAGGACTATCGGGACGCACTTGAGAGCGATTCCGAGCGGCTGAAGTCTATCGGTCGTTGTCGAGTGCACTTCGAAGCCAGCATTCGCAGCGAAGATGGGGCAGAGTTGGCGCCCAATCAATCGGGTGAGCTGTGGGTGCGCGGCGTTCCGGTCATGAAAGAATACCTTAACCTTCCCGAGAAGACCGCGGAGGTATTTCCGGGTGACGGTTGGATGCGGACGAACGATATCGCCCGAAGGGACGAAGATGGTTATATCTATCTCCTTGACCGAAAGAGCTTCATGATTATTACCGGTGCGGTGAATGTGTTTCCGTCCAGCGTCGAAGCCGTACTGGTCTTGCATGAGGATGTGGAGGAAGTCGCTGTGGTTGGTGTGCCCCATCCGGACTGGGGCGAGGCGGTGGTCGCCGTGGTCAAGGCTCGTGAGGACTCGGAACTGACGCAAGCGAAGTTGTTGGAGGTATGCGAGGGACGGCTGGGTAAGCCGGAAATCCCGAAGCTCGTGTTGTTCGTTGATGAATCGCTGCCCAAGACCCTCTCTTCGAAGCTGCGTAAAAACGATATTCGTAGTTGGATTCTGGAGAATCCGAGCCTTGTACCCTGGTCGATGGAAGAGGCCTGAACCTTTTATTTATAAGGTGCCGTCTAATGGAGCCTTACTGCTTATGGAGGGAACGTTTGATTCGCTTAGGAACATGAAGCATCGATGGTGGTTTTAATGAACTACGAACGAGCTACCGAGTTTAAAGGCAACTGACTTTAAGGAGAATAAGAAATGAAACTATTACAGTTCCTTACAAGCCTGACCAAATGGCCCAGGCATGCCACTTTGGTTTTGCTCACGACCTTGTGTTTTGCCGCGATGCCGGCTACGGCTAAAGATCCCGTCCGCGTAGGGGTGGTGACGTCGGTCACCGGCCCCGCTTCCTTCCTTGGTGACCCGGCATCGAAAGCACTGGAGCTTATGGCCGATCAGGTTAATCAGGAAGGCGGCGTACTTGGGCGTCAGTTGGAATTGATCCTTTATGATGACGCCAGCAATCCGGAGCGAGCCCGGACAATGATGCAGCGGCTGCTTACCCAAGATCGCGTGAGTGTTGTCATTGGTTCCAGCGTTACCGCCAATGCCATGGCGATGGAAAAGCTGGCGGCCCGTCACAACGTGCCGCAAGTCGCGATGGTCGGAGGATCTATTGCCACCGATCCAACAAAAAAATGGTTATTCACGATACCCGAGAGTGGCCTAGTCGCTGCCCAAGTTACCTATGAGCATATGAAGAAGAACAATGTCAGCAAGATTGCACTGCTTTCCAGCAATGCTGGTGCTGGTCGTGCTGAACGCCTTACATACTTGGATCAAGCGGAGAAAAACAACATCGAGGTTGTCATGGACGAAACCTATGCCAGGGGCGATTCGGACATGACTGCGCAATTAACCCGCATTCGGAGTAACGCGGATGTGCAGGCCGTTATCAATCTTGATGCTGGTAATCAACCGGCCATTGTTGCCCGTAATTACATGGCTCTAGACATTGATGTGCCACTGTACTCTCTACATTCTCAAGCTGCTCCCGAGTTTGCTAGTTTGGCGGGACGGGCGGCCGAGGGTGTGCTGGTTCCAGGGCCGGCGATGGTAGTAGCGGAGCAACTGCCGCAGGGAACCCCGGTGCGTGAGATCGCCATGAGGTTCCGCAAACTTTATCAGGATCGTTATGACCGAGAGCCGAACATGCACGCAGGCTATGGTCATGACGCTTTGCTGGTGGTTGTGGACGCGATCCGCCGCGCGGGCGGTACCGATCCCGGTGCGATCCGTGATTCCCTGGAGCAAACCCACGACTTGGTCGGTGTGACGAGTACCATCACGTATAGCCCCAGTAGCCACGGCGGTGTATTTGAACAGCGAGGTATGCGGCTACTTGAGATCCGTGGTGGTGACTTCGTCCTCGCCGATTGAGTGGGTGTTCTAGGTCCGGCGACCGATGGGTGGGGGGCTCGCGAGGCGGTGGCTCCCGACGGACCTTGGAGGCGGTTTAAACGGCCTTGTAAGCCCGCCTAAGATCTGTTTTTACCTTTTGGGTGGGTAGCCTTGAAACCGGAAAATGACCAGAACGTATGGTTGCTTGGTAGCTGGATTTTCGTTGGTGGCGGGCAGTTTTATTAATGTTGGATGAATATGTAGAGTAAATGGAGAGTTATCCTGTAGATGAACCGTATTTATTAGAGGAGAGGTCCGTGGCCCGGCTCCAAGTTTATAATCGCACAACAGGAGACCACTTCACTTGCCAGGCTGGTCAGAGCGTGCTCAAGGCTATGGAGCAGCAAGGCGTGAAGTGTGTGCCCGTGGGCTGCCGGGGCGGTGGCTGCGGATACTGCAAAATCAGGGTGGTTGAGGGCGAGTTTGAGTGCGGAAAGATGAGTAAGGCTCATGTTCCGCCGGAAGCCATTGAAAAAGGCGAGGTTCTGGCTTGCCGGATCTACCCGCTGACGAATCTCACCATCGAGTGCATGCCTCTGCCTGAGGGTGCACTTGTAAGGCAAACAACAGCGTTGAGGTAACTGTCATGAAAAAAGGTGTAATGCGTCCCGGCCACGTCCAGCTCCGGGTTCTCGATCTGGAAGAAGCCCTCAAACACTACACAGACCTGATGGGTCTGATTGAAACCGACCGTGACGACCAGGGTCGTGTGTATCTGAAGGCTTGGTCCGAGGTGGACAAGTTCTCCGTGGTAC
>NZ_JBUPZY010000019.1:0-16915 GCF_055524115.1 Marinobacter sp. V34
GGCAGAACGGGGTGAGCATATTCCAGCGGGCACCTTCATCATGACGGGCGGTATCACCGCAGCGATTGCCGTAGAGCCTGGTGACAATATCACGGTGCGCTACCAGGGGCTGGGAACCGTTTCCGGAAGGTTTATCTAAGTCTTAAAGACACTGCCAACGGAGCAGGGAATTATGAGCGATACCATTGATCTACATTTATATTTCAACTTTCGCAGCCCGTACTGCTATCTGGCCAGTGAGCGCATGTTCGAGTTGTTTGACCAGTACCACGTCAATCTGCTCTGGAGGCCTTTGGGGGGATGGCACGGTCGCTCGGATCCAGACCGGGCAAAGGTCAAGATGCCTATCGCCCGGCAGGATGTGGCGCGCTGGGCGCGTCGGTTTGGTATGCCTCTGACCCCACCTCCGAAGAGTACGGATCCTACCCGTGCCGGGGCTGGATCACTGTTGGCAGAGAAGGAAGGACTGCTCAAACCCTATGTGGTGGCGGTAATGCGCGCCGAATGGGCGGACGGCCTGGACATAGGGGATTCAGCGGTCCTGGCTTCAGTTGCCGAAAGCGTTGGGCTGAACAGGGAGGCGTTCGCCAGAGCGATCGATGATCCCGAACACCATGCCCAACTTGACTGGAACTGGCAGGAAGCGCAGGAAAAAGGTGCCCTCGGGGTCCCCACATTTGTTATCGGCGACCAGATTTTCTGGGGCCAGGACAGGCTGGGTTTTGTGGGGGAGCATCTACGGGATCTGGGAGCGGCACGCCAATGAGTAGGATACGACTGATTGATAAGCCCGAATGTCCGTTTTGCTGGCGAGTCCGGATTGCCGCGGCTTTGCAGGGGCGGGCGATGCACAGTGTGGACAGGTCAGACCCGGATGTTCTCGCCGAGTGGCAGCGGTTATCGCCGAGCCAAACGGTGCCGGTGATGATTGAGGATGACCTGGTACTGACGGACTCTGGCCCGATGCTTGAGTATCTGGCCGAAACCGGTCCGACCTTGTTGCCGGATTCTCCGCGCCGAAGGGCGGAAGCACGAAGCTGGATTGTGTACGGGGATAGTGTTCTAGGTAAATCGCTGCGGGAAGTGGTCTTTGAGAAACGCGATAAACCGGAGAGCGAATGGGACCAAGACAGGATTCGTAATGGTATACGCGGATTTCTGGGAGGGCTGCCTACATTGGAAATGACGTTGCGCGACGGAAACTTCCTTCTCGGAAACGAGCCCACCCTGGCCGAGTGCGCCTTGTTCCCGAGGTTTGCCCTGGCCCTGTTCTATGGCGTGGAGATCCCAGCTGATCTTCCCCGAACTCGCCACTGGTTTGGTCGCATGGCCACCTGCCCGGCCTTCTTGTCGCCGAGCCCGGAGCGTGTCAGGAACGTTCTTGTTGATTTTGTGTGAGGAACCATCATGCCAATAGCCCAACTGTATATCTTTGAAGGTCGCACGGACGAACAGAAAGAGCGACTTATTTGTGAGGTGTCGGAAGCCATGCCACGCTCAATTGATTCGCCGATTGAACGCGCACGGGTAATCAATACCGAAATGCCTAAAAGCCATTTCGGTATATCGGGGGAGCCGGCCAGTAAAGTCCGTCCTAAAGTTGTCTCCCAACCAACGTGTCTTTCCGGTGATTAATGTGACCAAGCTGCCTGTGCTGTATTTGTCCTGTGAAACCGAAGCGCTGATAGGCCCCAAAGGGCAGGCTAGCCTGCGCCGCCTGATACGGCCGGATCTCGTGGTTGCCAACGTAGTATTTATTACCTCGGAAAAAGGGGGCGTACAGCCAGAAATCTTTTACCAGTGTGGTGAGGGAGTTCTTGCCAAGCGTCTGCAGTCTGGGATGGCGGAACGGGGGGTTGACGCCGCTGTTAGCCGATCTCGGGAACAGGGGTTGAAGGAACTGGCTGAGAGCATGATGCATCTCGCGCCTGATGAGGTGATTGAATTGCAGCTCAACACCGGAATGACCAGTGAACACTACAGGACCATCGGTCATTGCCTGGAAGCCTTGAGGAACCAAGGCGTGTTGTTGATATGTCTGGACCGGCTGGAAAACGTCAGCAACAACATGGATCATCCTCAGCCACATGACAGTTATATCCGTAATCTGATTCGTCAGTGGGAGGATGAACACCGATGGGCAAAAGCCATGTCGAAATCTGACCTAGGCGCCTCTCATCCCAATCCGGGGGCCGAAGCCCCCGTTGCCGACCCGACGTTATGTGTGCTCAATACCGCCTTCAGTCTGGGTGGAATGCAGGCACCTCAGCGTCTGTTTGGCTTTTCGCTGAACGAGACCAGTCAATCCCTCGCAGGTTATGAATGGATGTAATAATCTGTCGAAAAATGCAGAGGATTCCATAAATGCTGAAACTACTGATTGTTGGGGCAGGTGGTATTGGAGGCTACTATGCCGCAAAGCTTCTGGAGTCGGGGCACCGGGTGGTACTCACTGCTCGTGGGGCTCATCTGCATGCCCTTGCCAGCAACGGCCTGAAGGTTCACTACGAGGGGCGAGAGCTGATTCATCGTCCAGAGGCGTTCAGCCACCAGCAAGTGGCGGCCGGATTCCATCCTGACGACTTTGACGTAATCGTCATTGCCCTGAAGTCGACAGCCACCGTGTTGGTTGCGGAAGAGCTCGGAGCCTGGCTCAGGCAGGGCCGGGTTCCAGTGTTGTCCCTCCAGAATGGCGTTGATAATGAGCCATTGTTGGCCGAAGCCATCGGGGCCGAGCGGATCATTGGCGGGCTTGCAGTGCGGATCGGCGGGCATATCGTTCGGCCAGGTGTTGTCCAGGCAGAAGGCGTTGCCGAGATCGTCATGGGCGAATGGCCTGCGGTGGGTAAACCCTGTAGCCTCCGCTCGTTGCTGCTGGAGAAACTCGCGGCGGTATTTGACGACTCGGGTATTCCCACCACTCTTTCCGACAACATTCGTTACGAGCTATGGCGTAAACTGGTGATTAACAACGGTGTAAACCCGCTCTCGGCACTGACAGGATTGGACACCCGAAGCCTGACCCATCATCCCGAGTTCAGCAGAATTGTGTATGGCATGATGTCGGAAACCGTTGAGGCATCAAGGGCTGATGATGTAAATCTTACTCTGAAAGACCTTCACGAAATGTTTGAGCTGATCAGTTCCTTCAATGCCATCAAAACGTCTATGCTGATAGACAGAGAGAAGGGGCGCCCCCTTGAACTGGACAGTATTGCGGGCGCTGTACTTAAACGTTGCACCAGTCTTGGTATTGATGCTCCATACACCTCGACCATCGCCACTTTGTTGAAGCAACAGGCTTCCTGCCCTTCCTGATGTGAGTTGGCGCACATGCCGCTCTCGTATACCCCGTTGTATTTCATGTTCGCGTTCTTCTTTGATGACCTAACGTATGCTATTTAGGTGATGCCATCATTGGTTGTTGATTGACCAGCTAAATTTATATGATGTTAACTCATTAACAATAAGTACATGAGGCGAGAGGTGTTTGGTCAATCACTTGCGGGCGCTACCGTCCTTCAGGAGGCACATCCGGAAGAGGTGTTTTCGTTCGTTAATCAAGCATATCGGGCAGCATCGCCTGGAAATACTGGGAGAGCAGGAACGGAAGTCTAGTCTCAGTTTTAGGGGATTTGCCGGGTTCGGGATGTCCCAGCTCAGCTACGAGAACATTGACCTGGAGTATTCAGACGACTGCGAAAAGCTGATTATCAAGGTCCCGGAACACGTACTGAATAACGCTCGCGAGTTGGCCCATGGTCGTTTTCCGGAAACCGGTATTCGTTTTACCCGGGCGCCTGTGGAACTGCGGCTGTGTCCGGCATTGATCAATATCATGGAGGTCGTGCTCTCCGAGATCGACGATGCCGAAGACGAGGGCATAAACCCGGTCCTATCGTGGAATCATCCTCAAGAAGCTTCTGAAGGTGTTTCCCAGTAACTGGTCGTCCCAGGAAAAGGGGCCGGTCTGTACGCCTATCCTCGGTAAAATGCTGCGTTACATTGAACAGAACGTGCATCGAAACATCGATATTGAAGAGCTTTCCAGTGTCTCCAACATGAGTGCTCGATCCATCTACAATGCGTTCTTCATGGCCCTCGCAACAACCCCGAAGTGTTACATCAAGCAGTTTAAGCTGCAGAAGTTTCAGGAATATCTCCTGCAGAGGAAATGTCGGAACGTGACCGAGATTGCACTGGACTATGGCTTCAGTCACCTGGGCCGGTTTTCATCGGACCATCGAAAATCCTTTGGAGAATTGCCCTCCGAAACCATGTGAATGGCTGGTTAATCCCGGCCATTGTCTTCCCGTTGTTGCCCGAAAATTTGCCGCGTTACCCGGTCACTGCATTCCCGGACCTGTTCGAACAGGAGGGAGCCTTTGCTGATGTCGGTCTCCCGATCAAGACCCAACAGGGTGATGACGGTGACAATACTGCCGTTGATGTCAAAGGCCGGACGGCTCAGCACATCGATTTCAGGTAGATAGTCACTGAAAAACGCGCAGTAGTTATCCCGCTTGATGATTTCCAGATGGGGTTGCAGTTCTTCCCGGGTGATGGGCCGCCCCAATGTTTCGGGAGTGACTTGGAGTTCTTGTAATACTGGTCCACCAATTCCTTGCGCCGTTTCACCGGTAGGTGGGCAAGGTAAATTCTTCCTGGTGCTTGAATCCAGCCACTTGATGATCAGCTGCTCGTTTCCGTTCCAGACGGTGACCGAAACGGTTTTGTCGGTTTCCTCGTTGAGCCGGTCAATGGCCTCCATAGCTCAATTGAATGGGATTGATGCGCCGAAGAGCGGAAATCTCCAGAGTCAGGCTGGAATTGCCAAGAGTGTACTGGGTCTGTTTTACCTGATTGATGTACCTCTCTCTCAGCAAACTGACGAGGTATTAGTGGGCACGACTGGGTGAGAGATCCAGCGCCCCTGACAGCTCCTTGAGAGTGGGTGGCCTGGAAGCCGCGGAGATGTAGTTGAGGATATGCAATCCGATTTCACAGCGACTTTGGGCTTTCTTCTGTCATGGGCGTTACCGTTTGTAAATGACCGGTGCTGCCTTGTACCAGCGGAAAACAGGCGCCCTGGAGACGGCGGGCACCTGTTTTTCGGATTGTTGCAAGGATACCAATTCTGAAGGTCCGGATCAGAACTTGTACTTGGCCATGACCTCGACCTGCTGGCCTTCCGGCAACAGTGGGCCGAAGGCTAGATTGTGCTTTCGCCACTCTATCCCGGCTTCCAGATCTTGGGTGATGTTGTGGATCAGGTTGATGCGATGCTTTTCGTAGTCGGTGTCAGCGTTGTCATCCACTTCAACAGTTGTATAAGCGATGTTTGCCCGCCACTTGTTATTGATCACGTAACGGAAGCCAACGTCAACGCCCGTCTGGCTGACAGCGTCATCATTTTCGACATCCGGAGATGCCAAGCTGTTGTTTACGCCAACACCGGTGAATGCGCCGAGCCCTTCACCGTAGTGGGCATTGACATTAAGGCTGTGAGGACCAATCATGAACTTTGAACCAATGGCGCCGCCACCCACAAAGTCGCCGTTTTCAACTTCGCGACCGGACACGGTAAGAATTACTCGGTGACCGCCGTCGAGGCTCAGGTTGTAGTTAACGGCAAGATCAGGAGTGTCGGCGTCGTTGTTGACTGGGTCTTGTGCGGTAAAACGGAATCCGGCAACCTCGTGGCTAATCAGGTTAGTGCGGAAGTTGAACCCACCCAAAGTACCGCGCGGCCCACCGAGGAAGTCCAGGTAATCAGGATAAGCAACGGCCCAGAACTGGCCGGTCCAGGTTTGCCCCACAGTGGTCTGGTCAATCTTGATAAACGCATGGCGAAGCCGAAAGTCGTTGTTCTCGCCAGGATAGGTGCCGCCGTAAAAGTCGCTTTCCACAAAGCCGACGATAGTGTGGCCTTCTTTCTGGGTTATGGTTTTAAGATTAACGCGAGACTCATTTGAGCGGCCAAAAATGCGGGAATCTCCATCTTCGACTTTTTCATAGAGGGCTTCGGCTTTGAAGAAACCACCGATGCTGAACTTGGTGTCGTTGAACTCGCCGAGTTCGAGGGCATAAACGGCTGGGGACGCGCTGAGGCTACAAGCGAGCGCCAGCGCTAATAGTGAATGTCGATAGTTCATTTGCCTTCTCCTTGTTGTTTGGCAATCGAACTATAGATTATTCAAGTTTGGACCAATATCCGGTTAATGAACATCCCTATCCGTTTTTTGTACATTTATACACTCAGTGCGGTTTCGACATTCTCCAGATTCTGGTCCAGCTCTTTCGTGCTGCCATCGAAGTGTACTTGCCCTTTAACAATAACCACATGGCGGTCGCAGAGCTTCTTCAGTGCCTTTATGTTCTTGTCCACGATCAGTGTGGAAATGCCCGACTCCCTGATAGTGGCAATCACGTTCCAGATGTCTTGGCGGATCAGTGGAGCAAGACCTTCGGTGGCTTCGTCGAGAATTATCAGTCGGGGGTTGGTGACCAACGCCCGACCGATTGCCAGCATTTGCTGCTCACCACCGGACAATTCCGTACCGAGATTCGACAGTCGCTCTTTTAGGCGTGGAAAGGTTGCCATCACCCGGTCAAATTCCCAGCCGGTTTTACCGTTGCTGTCGGGTCGGGCGGCCATCTGCAGATGCTCCTTCACCGTAAGGTTGTGGAATATGCCGCGGCCCTCCGGAACGTAAGCAATATCGAGCCGCATGCGTCGCCAGGTTGGCAGTTTGCTGATGTCCTGTCCGTCGAAATACACATGCCCACTACGTGGTGGCACGATTCCGAGGATGGATTTGAGCGTTGTGGTCTTGCCCATGCCATTGCGGCCCATCAAACTCATTGACTGTCCCTTTTCAAGACGGAAGGACAGGTCATGGAGAATATGGCTGCGGCCGTACAGGGTATTGAGGTTCTTTGTTTCCAGAAGGTTGTTGCTCACGCCGCTTCCTCCTCTTCTTCTTTACCCAGGTAGGCCTCTTTGACGCGTGGATCATTGCGCACTTCCTCCACCGTACCAGTGATCAGGTGTGTGCCGTTATTCAGCACGGTCAACTGATCTGAGAGTTCGAAAATGGCGTCCATGTCGTGCTCTACCAGAACAATACTGTAGGTTTGCTTGAGTCGGTTCAGCAACTCTATGATGCGTTGGGATTCCTCATGGCCCATACCGGCCATGGGCTCGTCCAGCAGTAGAATGCAGGGGTCAGTTGCCAAAACCACGGCCAGCTCCAGTTGGCGCTGTTCTCCATACGATATCTCCGCTGCTACTGTGTGTATTCGGCTTTCAAGGCCCACCTGACACAATGCCTTTTCCGCGGCTTCTCGCACCAATTTGTTGGAGTGACGCGACGCAAACAGGTTGAAGCTGCCGGTGAAACGACGTTGGGCGGCCACAGCGCAGTTTTCCAGGCAGGTTACATCGGCATAGATGTTGGTCTTTTGGAAGCTGCGGCCAATGCCCCGGCGTACAAACTTCCACGGCTTCATGCCTTCAATCTGATCGCCCTTATGAAAAATGCAACCGCTGGTCGGTTTCAGCGTGCCGCACAACATATTCAAAAGCGTACTTTTGCCTGCGCCGTTGGGGCCGACGACGCCGTGCAGTTGCCGATCTTGGAACTGCAGGGAAATGTCGTTGAGTGCCTTGATGCCACCCCAGTGTTTACTGAGGGATTCGGTTTCCAGAATGATGTCGTTGGCCATGATTATTTCTCCAGCAGCTTTTCAAGGTAACCGGCCAGGCCTTTGCGCAGCAGTAGAACCATCAGAATGATCGCGCCGCCCATGAACAGCATCCAGTCGTCGCTCATGTGCTCGAAGATATACAGCAGGCCTTCATAGGTAATGGTGCCAAGAATGGCACCATAGATAGTGCCAATGCCACCGAGGATGGACATCACCAGTGCGGTGCCGGACATTTCCCAGGTCATGAATTGTGGGTTCACATAGCCGTACTGTAGGGCGAACAACAATCCGGCGTAGGCCGCCAGGGTGCTGCCGATGATGTAGCTGATCAGGCGGAATGCGAAAATGTTGTAGCCTAGTGCCTCGGTGCGTTCCGGGTTCAGGCGGCTGGCTTCCACAATGCGGCCAAAGCGGGAACGCAGGATGATCTTGATGGCCAGCAGGGTGATCAGCACGGCTAACAGAGACAGATAGTAAAAATGCGATGGGTTGTCGAGGTTCAAGAAGTTCAGGCCAAAGATACTGGTTTCTGGCTTCATGAAAATGAACAAGCCATCGTTGCCTCCAAACTCCAGGGAATCAAAGAAAAAGTAATATGCCATCTGCGAAATGGCTAAAGTAATCATGATGAAGTAAATGCCGGAGGTCCGCAGTACGACAACGCCGACGACTAGCGCAATTAGAGCACTGAGCCCCATGATGTAAACTGCGTAGACCCAGAAGTTGACTGCTTCGTATTCGGGCGTAACGATCACGAACAGATAGCCACCCAGGCCGTAGAAAAGCGCATGCCCCAGAGTGACCAAGCCAACACGCCCCACCAGGAAATCCAGGGACATCACGAACACCGCCAGAATCATAATGGTGGTAACTTTCCCTACGAAGAAGGAGTTGTCCTCAAGGAACAGGGGAATACAGAGGGCGATGATAAAGAAGATCGCCAGAAAGAGGCGCTCGGTGCGTTTCTCGAAAATCATGTTTGGCTCCCGCTTACTTGGCGAACAGGCCCTGGGGCTTCACCAGCAGCACTAGGATCATAAAGATGTAGATAATCATGTTGGACAGCGTCGGCATCAGCACCGCAGCGAACGTGCTGATGACGCCCACCAGAAGGGCCCCGACGAAGGCGCCCTTGATCGAACCCATGCCGCCGATGACCACTACGACAAAACAGGTGATCAGAACGCTTTCCCCCATGCCTGGAACGATCGAGCTCATGGGCGCGGCGATAATGCCTGAAACCGCGGCCAGCATGACGCCGATGGCAAAAACTATGGTGTAGAGGCTTTTGATATTGACGCCCAGGGCTTCCACCATTTCACGGTTGGATTCCCCGGCTCGGATCAACATGCCCAGCCGGGTTTTGCTCACCACGAAATACAGGGCAGCGGCAATGGCGATGCAGACCATTGCAGCGAAAATGCGATATACCGGATAGCTGGAGTTGTCAGTGAAAGGCACGGAGCCACTCAGCGCCTCGGGAACGGCAACGCCATAGGGGTCGTTGCCCCAGAGAATGCTTTGCATGGAGTTGAACACGAAGATCATGCCAATGGTCAGTAGCACCTGGTCCAGATGGTTTCGGTTATATAATCGCTGTATCAATACCCGCTCTATCAGAATGCCCAAGCCGAGTGCGATGACTGCCGATAGAATGGCGGACACCGTAAAGCTGCCGGTTACCGCAACGAAGTACCACACCAGATAGGCGCCCACCATATACATGGAACCATGGGCCAGATTGAGAATACCCATCACGCCAAACACCAGAGTCAGGCCGGAAGCGATCAGAAACAGAAGCAACCCATACTGGAGGCCATTAATAAGTTGCACGAAGAAAAGTTCGGTAGACATAGAGATACCCAACGGTTTTACGGATAAGTCAGTTCAGGTGTGGGCAAGGGGGTTTCAGGTAAGCCCCCGGCTTTCGCCGGGGGATTCAGAACCCGTGCTTAAAGCTTGCAGCCACGGGCGGGATCTTCCAGAGCTTCGGCGGCTATGCTCTGCACCACGTTTACGCCATCTTTCACTTCCCGCAGATAGATGTTCTGAATCGGGTTGTGAGCCTTGGAGAAGGTGAACTTTCCCCGGGGGCTGTCGATGGTGAGTTTTTCCATGGTGTTGATAGCAGCCTGTTTGTCGCTGACATCACCGTTGAGTTGGTTGACGGTGTTGACGATAGCTTGGCCAGCGTCATAGCCTTGAACCGCGTATATATCCGGATAGTGGCCGTACTCGGTATGAAAGGCTTCCCGGAACTCTTGGTTCTTTGGAACGTCCAGATGTTCGGCGTAGTGTAGGCCCGTTATCACACCCTCGGCTGCTTGACCTTGGGCTTCCAACGTGCCTTCGGTCAGAAAACCAGAGCCCATTAGAGGGATCTTGCCGCGCAGGCCCATGGCGTCGTAGTCTTTCACAAATTTGGTGGCTCCGCCGCCTGCGAAGAAAGTGAATACTGCATCAGGGTTCTTGTCCGCAATGTCGCTGATGTGGGACTGGAAGTTGGTGGACGGGAAGGGTAGAAGAACCTTCTCGACGATTTTACCACCACCGGCAGTAAAGGATTCTTCGAAGGCATCCAGGCTCTCGCGGCCCATGCCGTAGTTCCAACTGATGGCGTAAACTTTTTTGTAACCTTTATCGAGTGCCACGGTGCCCATGGGATAGGACGGTTGCCAGGATGAGAAGGAAGTGCGGAAAATGTTGGGAGCACATAGTGGACCCGTTGCTGCAGCAGAACCCGCGTTCGGAATGATCATGATAGTGTCTTTGTTTCGTAGCATCTTGATCATGCCCATGGCAACACCGGAGTGAGCCGGGCCGACCACAAAGTCCACTTCATGCTGGTTCAGCAAAGAGGATGCAAGCTCTGGAGCACGTGAAGGCTTGGCTTCTGTGTCGAGTGTAATGACTTCAATTGAATTTTGATGAGAGTTGTTAGCATCTACTTGCAGTGCAAATAATAGTCCGTCAAGCGCAGACTGTCCTGGTCCTGCATATATTCCACTCAATGGCAGCATCACTCCAACTTTTATATCGGTAGATGCGAACGCGGCATTGGCGGCTATGCTCAGAATAGATCCCGATACTAGTGTAACGAAAAAAGTCTTAAATTTACTCATTTTGTGCACTCCAAGTCTTATTTTTCGAAGCTACTATTACAAAGCCTTATCGTACGAGGTTGATATCCTTTTTGTGCAGAGAGTATCCATGCATTGCAGTTACTTGGGGCAACTCTGAATAAGTTTCAAAATCGGTGATAGTAGAGTCATTGTCAATCGTACAGGATTTGTTGACACCCTGGTTCAAATTAACTTCTCCAAAGCTGAATATTAGACTAAGAGGCGCAAGACCTGCCGGGAAATCTTTCAGGGACAGATGGATAAGTTTATTCCGTGGGAGCAGTTGGAGAAGAAAATAGCCCGTGTTATCGCCCTAAGGGCCACTACTGTCGGCCTCCCTGTTCGCTATGCTGCGAGTCTACTTCATACAAATCCTTCCCTGATTCAGTGAGTCCGCTCCCAGTTTAGCCGGCAGGGGGTTGGTACGGCCAGATGCCGTCTGGTTGCCTATCCGAAGGAAGCAAGGCTCGATATAGGTTACGGTAACCGGCAAAGTCGGGACAGTGTCGACGAAAGCGCAGGAACCACTGCCGGCTGCAGTTAACTAGACGGCAGGTCATGGTCATCAGTTCCTGCATCGTGGTTCTCAAGCGGCTCCGCTCCGTCAGATGACGCACCGGCGCATCCGGGCCGGTAACCCTCAGTCCCATCCTGAGCAGCAGGTTATAGCCCACCGTCGTGAAGGCTAGTATCAGGTTGTTGGTATCGAATCTGCCAGAAGGTAAGTGTTTCAGGACGGGCTCAGTCCTGAGCTCGCTGTGGGATTGCTCACTGGTGGCCTGGTCGCAGTACAGGTCCGTACTCTGCTGACCACTCATGCTTGTATGGATGTTCTGAGCCAGGTGCAAGATGGGCGTCAATATTTCCAAAAAGTCGGTTATTGGGGGGGGTGGCTGTGAGGGCGCTGTTCGCAACCCCAGCCCTAGCCTCCCTAGCCCAGAGAGGTGTCAATGGTCGCATAGCCGTCGCAGCACTTATGAGGTGTGGCTGAGGCCTTACTTTGCAGGTCTGGTTGTTGTCCGGGGGGGGGAGAAATCAAAATCCAGGTCCGCATTACCCATAGTCATTGGGAAAACCGACGCATCGGTGGATTCTAAAAAACGGGTCAGTGTGCACCGGTTCTACCGCCTCAAAGTTGCTTTTTCCAGAGTGATCAGACCTAAATAAGTCTGGGTCAGATTAATATTCGGAAAGCTGTGACTCTTGGTCACGGTGCGAGCAGTTTTTGTCAGCTTTTCGATAACTTGAGCGCCCTGGCCGTGGAAGACGCGCTGCAATAAATTGAATCCATGCACCAGTTCGCTGGGTTAAAGCTGGATCGCTTGCCCTACGGAACCACCATTCTCAACTTCCGGTATTTCTTTTAGCGCCACGTCCTTGACAAGGTGCTGTTCAGAGAGGTGAAAAAAACACTTAGAGGAAAACGGCCTTATGCTGCGTGAAGGTAGCATTGTCGACTGCAACACTATCTCTGCGCCCAGCCCCAACAAACACGGGAAAAGGGAGCTCGATCTAGAGATGCATCAAGCCCAAAAAGGAAACCAGTGACACTTCGGAGTCTTCGCAAAGACGATGACGGAACCGCATTCTGATCCGATAGCTCGTACATGTGTTTGAGTAACTGCAAGCCGACGTGTAACCGAAAGGGTAATCCCGCCCGCACGATTCCCACCGCATACAACTGGCCGAAATGTCCTTCCCTAGCCGTCCAGTAGATCCGTTGTCCCATCAGCTTGCAGGGGCCGGACAATAAATGCAGGCAGAGGATTTCGATCCATGACTAACTTGGAGAGTATAAACTAAGTCCTAGGTTGTAGATCTCCACTTACAGTGCTCTCCTTGCATTGTGAGGAGGCTTAATAGGTTCATGCAAGATTTTCATTGGTTGATAAATTGTATTGCGAGGTATATATGTCAAACCGTATAAAAGAGAAAATCGAATCAATGCTTGTCGCAGATCAGGAAAAAGGAATATATAAGTTACGAAGGGATGCATTTACTGATGAAGAGATTTTTGAGCTCGAAATGAAGTATATTTTTGAGGGGAACTGGGTTTATCTTGCTCATGAAAGCCAAATCCCAAAAAATAACGATTTTTTTACAACCTATATTGGGCGTCATCCAATTATTATAACACGGGACAAAACCGGAAGTCTCAACGCCTTCCTTAATGTCTGCACTCATAGAGGGGCGATGCTCTGTCGGACGAAGAAAGGTAATAAATCCATCATGACATGTCCCTTCCATGGTTGGAGTTTTAATAATTCTGGTAAATTAGTAAAAGTAAAAGACGAAAAAGATTCGGGATATCCGGATTCTTTTAACTGTGAGGGTGAACTAAATCTCAAGAAGGTTGCAAGGTTTGACTCCTATCGAGGATTCCTTTTCGGAAGTCTGAATTCTGATGTTCAAGATTTAAAAGACTATTTGGGTGAGACCACAAAAATAATTGATATGATTGTCGACCAATCGGAAGATGAGATTGAAGTTCTTCGTGGTGCTTCTACATATACTTTCGATGGTAATTGGAAGGTTCAGGCAGAGAACGGTGTGGATGGATATCATGTTTCAGCTGTGCATTGGAACTATGTCGCTGCAGTTGCAAGAAGAAAGCAAGGTTTATCTGAAGATAGCGCAAAGAGCGTGGATCTTAGTACTTGGAATAAGCAAAAAGGAGGCTCTTATGCCTTCGAAAACGGCCACACCTTATTGTGGATGGAAGCACCAAATCCAGAAGATAGGCCGTTGGCGGAAAAACGCCAAGAGCTAGCCACGAAGTACGGAAAGAACAGAGCTGATTGGATGATTTCGAATATAAGAAACTTAGGGATATATCCAAATGTGTTTTTAATGGACCAAACAAGCACGCAAATTCGTCATTTCCGTCCAATATCAACGAATAAAACTGAAGTTACGATATATTGTTTTGCGCCTAAGAATGAAAGTGAGGGGGCGCGTAATCGTCGTATCCGACAATATGAAGACTTCTTTAATGCTACTGGTATGGCAACTCCTGATGATTTAGAACAATTTAGCTCTAGCCAGATTGGTTTTTATGCTTCAGAAGCTCCTTATAGTGATCTTAGTAGAGGAGCTAAGCACTGGGTTGATGGGCAAGATGAAGAGGCGAAAAATATTGATCTATTTCCTCTTCTAAGTGGAGTGAAGAGTGAAGATGAAGGGCTGTTTGTGATGCAGCATGAGTATTGGGCTAATACTTTATTAAGCTGTATGTCGGACGAGGAAGATAAAGTTATTTATAAAGAATAAATTTCTTTGGAGAATTATTATGAGTTTTGACTACGGAAAAATTTGTAAATTTTTGTATTCTGAAGCCCGCTGCTTGGACGATAAAGATTTTGATAGCTGGGTTCAGTTTTATGATAAACGTGTTGAGTTTTGGATGCCTGCTTGGGATGATGATGGAGATATTACAAAAGATCCAAGAAACGAAATATCGCTAATTTATTATGATAATCGTGATGGTCTTGAAGATCGAGTATTTAGAATTCAAACAGAACGCTCAGGATCAAGTAGTGAACCGGAGCCGAGGACTCTGCATTCGATTAGTAATATTGAAATAATTGAGAGTAATGACGAAGTATGTAGTGTCCGTTATAATTGGATTACGAAAAGTTTTAGATATAATAACATAAATACGTTTTTCGGAGTTAGCTTCGTTGACTTGATAATGGCGGAGAGCGGAGATTTTTTGATTTCTAGAAAAAAAATAATATTGAAGAATGACTATATAGGTCACGTATTAGATGTTTATCACGTTTGATTTATTTGTTAACTCCGTAACCGGAGGTTTTCGCAGTAGTCCATGGCTGTTAATTGCTTTATGTGAAGGTAGCACGGAATGTATAAGGTAGCTCTCAATTTTGAGGATGGCGTCACTCGTTTTATTACAACTTCGCCAATGGAGACGGTGGCCGACGCTGCTTTTCGTTCGGGAATCAATATCCCTCTTGATTGCCGTGACGGTGCTTGCGGTACCTGTAAGTGCCACTGTGAGTCGGGCAGCTATGAAATGGACGGGTATATTGAAGATGCACTCTCTGATGAGGAGGCTAGTCAGCGGTATGTTTTGACATGTCAGATGATTCCGGAATCAGATTGTGTTGTTACGGTGCCAGCGTCGAGTGAGGTGTGTTTGAAAGGCCGGCAGATGGACACGTTGGCCGAGCTGAGCGAAGTCAAACAGTTGTCTAGCACAGCTTTGTCCTTTGTCGTTTCTGGTGACGGGGTGCGTGCAATGCAGTTCTTGCCGGGTCAGTACGTGAAGATACAGGTGCCTGGGACTGAAGAGTTCCGAGCTTACTCCTTCAGTTCCATGATCAATCAAGCTAACGGGTCAGTGTCGTTCCTAATGCGCGTTGTGCCTGAGGGGTTGATGAGTGGCTACATGACAGATAAAAGCAGCGTGGGCGCTACTGTTGCTCTGAGGGGGCCATTCGGTAGTTTTTACCTGCGTGAGGTGAAGCGACCGGTATTGATGCTGGCCGGAGGAACGGGGCTGGCGCCCTTCTTGGCGATGCTGGAAAAAATTCAGCTGGAAGGTAGCGACTATCCGGTCCATATGGTTTACGGCGTTACACACGAAGTTGATCTTGTTGAGCTCGACAAGCTTGAAGCTTTTGCCGAGGAAATCGACAACTTCACGTTTAGTGCTTGCGTGGCCTCCTCAGAGAGCGGTAGCTGGCCTCAGAAGGGGTACGTTACACATCATATCGAACCTGGGCATCTTAATGATGGAGACGTGGATATCTATTTGTGTGGTCCGCCGCCGATGGTCGAAGCTGTTACCAGTTTTATGCAGGAAAGGGGGATTCAACCGGCGAGTCTCAGCTATGAGAAATTTACAGCCAGTAAGTAAGGAAAGTTAAATGAGATTTGATCGTTTTGAAAACCGTGTTGCTGTCATTACTGGTGCCGCCCAGGGTATCGGTCGTGCAGTTGCGATGCAGATGGCTGCGGAAAAAGCCAGCCTGCTGCTGGTGGATCGCTCTGAGATCGTCAAAGAAGTCGCCGAGGAAGCATTGGCAGCCGGTGCGGCTACCGTGCAGACCATTGTCGTGGATCTGGAACAGTACGCAGGTGCCTGCCAGGCAGTCGATGCGGCAGTCAGCCATTTTGGCCGTATCGATATTTTGGTTAATAACGTCGGTGGTACGATATGGGTCCAGCCTTATGAGGTCTACAACGAAGAACAGATTGAGGCAGAAATTCGTCGCTCTTTGTTTCCGACCCTCTGGTGTTCACATGCAGTTTTGGCGCAGATGCAGGAACAGCAAAGCGGAGTGATTGTGAATGTTTCTTCCCTCGCAACCCGAAGCACTAACCGTGTGCCCTATGCTGCGGCAAAAGGGGGCGTAAATGCTATGACTGTGTGTATGGCGTTTGAAAATGCCAAATACGGTATCCGTGTCAATGCAGTTGCACCGGGGGGGACTGATATTGGTGAGCGGCGGATTCCTCGTAATAGTAAGACCATGAGCCAGTTGGAGAAAGAGTGGTATCAGTCCATCGTTGATGAGGCTAACGAACTGAGCTTCATGAAGCGGTATAGCGTGCCGGAAGAGCAGGCTAATGCCATACTTTTTCTGGCTTCTGATGAGGCCTCTTATATTACTGGTACGATATTGTCGGTTGGTGGTGGATACCAAGGGTAATCCTTTTAATACTGGACCATGCATCATCAATGTTCGATCGCCGGGATTCAATCGCTGTGAGCTATTCGGAGCTCTAGATCGCGACCACGATAACTTCAACTATTTTCCGCCTCATACTCAGCTGGAAAATGACTGCGATATTGCGGTCCTGCTAAGAAGGCTAGTGCTCAAACGTGACATCTATATAGATAATTCCCTGAGTGCGACAGACCGCGCGGAAAACATTCCGCATTCAGCTTTGTCCAAGAAGGTTTGATTGGGAGAGGAGGGCATGGTCAGAGTCCAAGTTTATAATCGCACAACAGGAGACCACTTCACTTGCCAGGCTGGTCAGAGCGTGCTCAAGGCTATGGAGCAGCAAGGCGTGAAGTGTGTGCCCGTGGGCTGCCGGGGCGGTGGCTGCGGATA
>NZ_JBUPZY010000020.1:0-8192 GCF_055524115.1 Marinobacter sp. V34
TAACAGCTTCTTCAGGACTGCGGCTTTACGTTCTTCGGAATAGCGTGGCATGAATGCTCCCATGCCGCCCCCGTCTAGTGAAACTCAGGCGAGATCGCCAACTGGACAACTAGGCTGACAGAGGGGGAGGTTCTCAAGTGCCAACTTGGAAACCTTATTCCAGGGTGATTTGGCCGACGAAAACATCGGTGTCAGAACGGGATCGCTTGACTACTCAACCGTTGACGTACGTCTTCAGGGCCTTGGTCCTGACATTACCGTGCGTCGAAGCTTCGCTAAAACCAGCATAGGCCCTGTGGAATTTGGAAGTTGGCTGCTTGATGTCCCAAGGATTGTGCTCAAAACTAGCCCCGCGGGCCGGCCTGCAGGCGGAGCCGGTGGTACCAACGCCAGTGCGGGTATCTGCAATGATTACTCTCACCCCCGCTTCAACCCGCTTGAGGGATACGAATGGTCAAAAAATGCATTTACTGATGCACCCATGCTTTACTTTGGGGATGGAAACGCCGAGAGCCTCATTACCTTGCGATCTGATTTGAAAGGTGGCCAATTCCCCGCAGATACGAAATACGTGACGACCTCCAATGTGATTGTAAAGTGTCTGGAGGTTGACGGTCGCTTTGACGGCTACGAAGTGAAAACGCCAGACGGCCTGACTTACGAACTGACGAAACTCTCACGGATCCCTGGTGATTTTGTCTTCGGTGGTGCAGCTGGCACTAACATTGTCTCGGTTTCCAAAGTAAAGGATCAGTTTGGCAATGAAGTAACTTACCACTATCGAGAAGTTCGAAAGCCAGGTGCTCACGGCTATGGCTCTCAGTTTGTGAAGCCTAATCGACATTACGTTGAAGAGATCAATGCGACAGATGGGCGCAAAGTTACGATCAACTATGATGACAATGCATTGGAAGGAGAATATCCACTAATCAGTAGCGTCGTGGTCAATGATGCGAGTGACATAGCCGGCGATGCAGTGTGGAACTATGACTACACTGGTCTGACCTCCAATATGGGCTCGAGCTACTGTCATTTTTTGTCGGCCTCTCCTGCGGAGAAAGACCGTTGCTGGAGTGTCAGCCGTCGATGGTACATGGGCACCTATTTGGAAGAGGTGACGAGGCCAGATGGATCAACTTGGGAATTTGATTATCGTGGGCCAATTGCGGGCTCGGTTCTAGATTGTTGCACGGTTGGTGGGGCAATAAACTCACTATCCAGAGTGAAGTTTCCTTATGGTGGCGTCGTTCAGTATGAATTTGATCTTCTAGATTATCAGTTTTTCGATGATTCGGGCTGGGTTTACGAGTCACCGGTGGTTGACAGAAAAACGGTCACCGATCCGATCACGGGTTCCACGCATGTCTGGAACTACTCCTACGCAAAACTTCAAAGCCCAGATGCCACTCGAACCACTATTGTGCTTCCGGATGGGGCAAGCAAGCGAACATGGTTTTATCGATCTGGAGCATTTCGAGGACTGCCGTACAAGTCCACTGTTAGTCAAGATGGATCGATCATCAGAACTACTAACAGATCTTATGACTCGGGCACCAACCTTGGCAGTTACATTGGTATTGCGAAGGTTGATACGCACTACAGGGCTGAAGAAGAACGAGTCATCGATGGGAAATACCTCCGTACTGTCCAGTCCAGAGATCAGTGGTTTAGGGAAACCCTAGTTGAAGAGACAGGCACCTCAACTCGGACCATCGAGACTGCCTATGTTCCTTTTGCAGAACTTAACGCCGACCTTTGGATGCTCAATCTTGTTGACGAGACGACAGTCAGTGAACCTAATGTCGGCGAGTCGGCGATAGTTGATCGGGATTTCTATGAAACTGGCTTGCTGAGAAGTCTGGAACGATTTGGTGTGTCAGAAGGTGATTTTGAGTACACATCAAAAGGCGAATTGGCGAGCAAGACAACGGAAGCTTCTCAAGAGATACGCGAAGACTTCTCGAACTTTGTGGCAGGAAGGCCTCGGAACACGACGTTCAACGATGGCACCAGTGTTTCGCGTGAGTACGATGTATTTGGCAATGTTCTTTCTGAGATGGATGAAATCGGAAACCAAACGACATCCAAGCACGACGCTATGGGCAGGCTCCGCTGGGTAAAACGGCCGTTACTTGATAGAAAAGAATTTACCTATTATCCGCCTGAATCGGGCCAACCGGCTCGTGCCGAAATTAAGTTTGGAAACGAGACCTTTGCTACGAAGTATTTTGATGGTTTCGGACGTGTCCTCGCTTCAGAGGTCACGGTCAATTCAACAAGTTCAACACAACAGAATGATGATCAGATCAAGCACTACAGGTATGACTACCAAGGCAATCTCGCGTTTGAATCCCATCCGACCAATCAGTCAATAGCTACTGGTGTATTCGATCAGCCTCTAACGGTCGAGGGTATCTCCCACAGTTACGACCCCCTCTCACGAATCATTGAGTCCGTGGATTCGTCTACCGGTGGTTCGGTCGAATTTTGTTACGACGATGTTTGTCAGTATGGCCTGGAAAGTTACGACGTTGAGTTCGGGCGACTTATTGTAGATGAGCGGGGCTACAAGACGTTAGAGCGTTTCGACTGCTACTCAGATCCTGACAATTGCGAAGTCGATGAAATTCGTCGCAAGGTCAACAACCCGTCCAAGACGGATTACATTGCGCAACCCTCCTCCGTGGAAGCCCCGCCGGAAGATGAATGGATCACCATCGATATTGACCGCAATGTGCTTGGCAATCCACTGTCCATCGAGAACGACGGGGTGATTCGATCATTCACCTACCACCATGGTACCTCTTTGGTGAAAACGCAAACCGAACCAGAAGCACTTCCGGTGACCTTCTCCTATTACCCGAACGGTTCGATAGACAAGAAAGTCCAAGGAGATCGGCAGAAAAGCTATCTCTACGATAAGCGGGGACGTCTCACACACGTAAACAGTCCAACCGGTAATCTGTTGGAAGCGAATTATTATCCGAACGGTAAGATTCAGAACGCCTGGACGCGGGTGGGTGGCGAAGAATTACGGACGCACCTTACCTACACGGCGTTCGGCTCGGTCAACACACAACAACATTATCCAAATAATGGAGCCGGCCCAATTGATTACAATTACAACTCGATTGGCTACGTCGATGGGATGACTTACCCGCACGGCGATGTTGTTCAATATTCTCCTGACTTGCTGGGCCGAACCACCAAATTGATCGTGAATGGATCGGAACTCGCCTCTGTGGTTCGTAAAGTTGAGAAGCACACCCTTAGCTTGGCGAACGATGTTGTAGTGGAGAAATCTAAGAATGAGCGTGGTTTGACGAGGGATCTTTTGGTCAGGCAGGAACGCGCAGTAGTGGGCATGCCAGGCGCGCTTGATCGTCTGCAACTGATGAAATATGTCTACGACTATGATCGATCCGATAACCTACTTGAGCGTCGGAACGAGCTCACACCCAGCCTGACAAAGAACTTCGCCTACGATGGTCTCTCAAGACTGGTATGGGACGGAGCTGATTACGACTACGACGCTAACTCCAATCTCACCCTCAATGCCGGGCGTGTCATTAATTATCAGGGCAACTTGGTGGAGAGTGTCGAAGGTGCGCAATTCAAAGAGTACGATCACGACGCGTTTGGTCGTCTCACTTCAACACTCGTTGGTGGGAATCTCGTAAGGGACATCGAGTACACCGAGCTTGATCGAGTAAAAAGCATTGTTTCTCCCGGCGCATCCTCTCTCTTTGCATACAATGCTTTTGGGACACTAGCGAAATCAGACAGTCTCGACTCCTCGGGTGTGCAAGTTGATTCAACGATATTTCGCCGGGACCTCTCAGGCCGAGTCATCGAAAAACAGATCACGTCGGATGAGACAGCGCCTCCGAGACTCGTCCGCCTCTTTTACATTGAAAACAGTCTGATAGCCGAAAAAGAAGTCGTCGATAATGCGCCGCCGGTAGTTGATGTAGGTTCAGTTTCGCACTCTACGGAAGGGGGGCAGCGCCTGAATTTAAACGCGACAGCGTTTGATCCGGAGGAGGGCGATCTGACCAATTCTATTGTTTGGTTGTCAGATAAAGACGGCTCGTTTGCTACAGGTGGAAACACAAGTGCAACGCTCAGCGTCGGCTTGCATCGGGTGCGTGCGGAAGTCGTGGATTCCCAGGGTAAAAAGAGCACCTCGAATCCAATGACTGTGTCGATCTCCCCCGGCATTCAATTGAGTGCGCAGGTTCGTGAAATCTTGAAGACTCAGCCAGACAGCTACGAATTTAACTTGGAGGCTGATCCTGGATTGAGTGGAAATTTTGATTTCTTCTTCAATGGCGAGGAGACGACTCAAAGCGGATCCGTTGCGACTGTGCCGAACGTTGACTTCGGAGCCGCCAATACGATTTCTCTTTGCCGGGAGAACTCACATATTTGCTCGAACGTCTTGGAGGTCTCGACCCTCTCAAAGCTGAATGACGCTCCTGATCTATCAGAGATCACGATATCCGGAAGCGGTACCCTGGGCGAACCGATGACGTTTCAGGCAACGGCTGACGATCGGGAAGAGGGTGACCTAACCAACGCAATTAAGTGGTACTCGGTTAGGGAACCGCCCAATTACAGTTATGAAGATTCAGCCATAAAACAATTACCACCGTTCTTCTTTGATCGCCCTGCCGACCATACTGGAGGAACTTACATCGCTAATTTTGTTGAGCCTGGAACTTATTTTATCAAAGCTGAAATTTCTGATACTTCCGGATCAACAGATGTTTCGAACCAAGAGTCTTTTACGGTCTATCGAAACTTAGACGCTTATGCTGAAGATGTTCACTCAGAATACGATTGCGGGCCTCACATTTGTGCTGATGAGCATACCGTTGATATTCAAGTAGGCTACGCCAGCCAGTTTGACCACAATTTACGTTTCTACGAGAGGGGCCGCTATGGCGGCGCTTGGTATAGAATTGGCGCGTCACAGTCCCCTCACGACGAGGATGAATTCACCGTTGGGCCATTCAATTCTGATGAAATTAGTTTGAAGGTTTGTAACAGCAGCGGAAAGTACTGCAGCGATGCGTTTTCGTTTAGTGCGCCAGCAAATGGCGGCGGTGGCCAAGGTATACCGTAGATATTCAGGTAAGCTACGCCGGTCAGTTTGGCCACGACTTAAATTTCTATAAGAGGGGGCGCTATGGCGGTTCTAGGAACAGAATTGGCGCCTGACAGTCCCCTTACGACAAGGATAAATTCACCGTAGGGGCACTTAGTTCCGATGACATTAATTTGAAGGTTTGTACCAGCAGCGGAGATTACTGCAGTGATTCGTTTACGGTTTAGTGCGCCAGCAAATGGCGACGGTGGCCCAGAGATAATATGGTGATTGACATGAAAATTCTGAAACTTCTTTTCCTGGTGAGCTTGATAGTTGGCTCCAGTAGTGCTTCTGCAACAGCTGAGATCACGCGCTATCACATAGACGACAAACTGACCCAGTCATCGTTAATTCTAGATGAAGCTGGGAATGTGGTTGCGCGAGAACGCCTGAAATCTTTTGGTGGGGTTGAACAATCTACCCGCGAAATCGAGGAGTGGCTGCACTCCTATCACGGTAAGCAAAGGCATACGAGTCATGGGCTAGTGGATTTCGGAGCGAGGTTTTACGATCCCGAAATTGGTCGCTTCATTTCGATGGACCCAAGAGGATTTAGAGAGTCGTCCCCAGATTCCTTTAATCGCTATGCTTTCGCCAACAACAACCCGTATCGCTACACAGACCCGGATGGCCGAGTTGTAGAAACCGCATGGGACGTGGCCAATGTAGGAATGGGTATAGCGTCCCTGTTCAGTAACCTGTCAGATGGCAACTGGGGTGCCGCGCTGTTGGATACGGTTGGCGTAGCTTACGATGGTCTGGCATCAGCCGTACCATTGTTACCTGGAGGCGCTTCAGCGGGAATTAAGGCATCGAGAGCGGTTGATGCGGCTGCCGGTGCGGCAAAGAAAACAAACATCGATAGGGGAGCAAGGAAGCCAGGCTCTGCCGGTGTTGATCGAACAGGTAAAGACTTCACGCCGAAGACAAAACGAGAACTTGATTCGGAAAATGCCGCGAAAAATAATGGTGTAAACCGCTGTGAGGACTGCGGCGTTGAAGTTGCTCCTGGTAAAAAATCTAAACGGGGTGAAAGCCCGCCAGATAATGAGCGGCAACGTGATCATATAATACCTAAGTCGAAGGGCGGTGATGGTACCGCTGAAAATGGCCAGATCCTTTGTCGAGCGTGTAACTTGAAAAAGGGAGACGACTTTTAAAATGAAAGGTCGCGTAAAAATCTATTTTGAAATTCCAATTGCAGATTCAGACGAAATTGAAACTGAGACGATTTGGGCTGTCCCCCACGGGGCAGGCTTCAAATTGGACAACATCCCCTTTTATGCGAAAGGTGTCGCGCTTAATGACATCGTCAGCGCAAGTAAGGCGGACGGTCGTCTTTATGTGGAAGAGCTTTTGAATCCCTCTCGCCACAGCACCGTGCGTCTTTGGTTCGCGAATGAAAAAGATGTTCAAACAGTGAGGACACAACTCAAAACTATGGGTTGTGACTCAGAGATTAGTGATCAGCCTCGCTTAGTCGCAGTTGACATCCCACCCACCGTTGAGTACGAAAAAATAAGGGAATTTCTTGATGCAGGAGAGGACGATGGGAAATGGGACTATCAAGAAGCCTGTCTGGGTTTTATGTAAATCTACAGTATATCCCATTTAGGATATTGCTTATTAAGAGCGGCTTCGGCCGCTTTTTTCGTTTGTAAGTGGTCTGACGCTGCGCATCGGTGAAGAAACTGCTCTACATCGGTGCCATCCCAACCCGCTGCAGCCGATGCGATCCAAGTGCGGTTGTTGTCACTAACTTCGGGTCTGTTGCCGTAGTTGATGATCCGCACTATGTCTTGATCTGAGGGGATGAGTTTCCGAATGGCAATTGCTCTGATTAATCCATCAACTAGAAATGTGGTGTTATTGCCGTTGCCTAAGAGATTGAGAGCCTGACTTATTGAACCGTCTTTCAGGTAAGTCAATCTATTTATAGCGTCGCCAATAGCGACATAGACCATAGTCGCTTCAAAATCATGTTTGGCGAGATGATGTAAATAATCCAAGCTTTCGGTATAACCCGATTCTCCCAAGGCCATTATCATCTGGTATTGCGTTTCCCAGGTTCGCTTGTCTTTGAGTTCATTTCTTAAGGCGGCCAACAAATTGGGACCAGCGTTTTTTGCTTTTAGCTTTCTCAGCTTCTTGGCCGCCGATCGACGCTTGCTAGATGCTTTACTATTTAGTTGTCCAATCAATTCTTCGGTCGCTGTATTGCCACTCATTTTGTAGCCTATCTTTGTCTGCCTTACTGTACGTTCTAGAATTCTTAAACTTGGTCACCGCTTTACGGACATGGCTACATCGTCCCTTACCCGGAGCGTTAAAACAATTTTAGTTTGCGCCTACACGAACAGTTTGGTCTACGCACTCACGAATTCTAATGGCTGTTCTTGTCAATACCGATGCTTCCCGCAGATCGATCCCAGCCCCCATCAACCTTGTTGCACCCTCAAACACCAGGATGACCCTCACAAGGTCTGCTCGCTGCATTGCGTTCCACTTTGCAAGGCTCGCCCGGGCGTCTGCTTCGACAGATGCGGTTATCGGACGGTCGGGATACCACCAAAGGCGTGGGGCTGGTCAGATAGCCTCGCCAAGCAATGATGTGTTCCAGAACTCGTATAACTCTCGGTGCTGGCAGGTTCAGGTCAATCTCAATAGCCAGTACTTCTCGATTGAGATAGTCAAAACGTTGAAGGTGCGGAGCCGGCGACCACAGAACAGACTGCCGCTCTTGAAATCCATGGGCCAGCATCGATTAACTGTGGCTAGTACGCAGAATGGTTCCGGGGTTCTGGTCGAAAGTCGCTTCTTGCCTCCTCGCCGCTTGCCCGAGTTCAGTGGACAAAACTGCCGGTGTAGCCGCTTATGAAGCTATCCGTGACTGGACTTACACCGATACGGATGTGTAGTTGCCCCCGCTAAACCGGACACCACCTCATCAATTTGATGCCAGTTCTGCCCGGTACTCCCAGGGCGACTTCATTTTCAACCCTTTGTGCGGGTGGCTGCGGTTATAGTCCTCGATCCATTC
>NZ_JBUPZY010000021.1:0-6815 GCF_055524115.1 Marinobacter sp. V34
GTTCTCGATCTGGAAGAAGCCCTCAAACACTACACAGACCTGATGGGTCTGATTGAAACCGACCGTGACGACCAGGGTCGTGTGTATCTGAAGGCTTGGTCCGAGGTGGACAAGTTCTCCGTGGTACTGCGCGAGTCAGACGAGCCAGGCTGTGATTTCATGGCCTTCAAGGTGCTGGACGAAGACACCCTGAAGCAGTTGGAGAAGGATCTGGTCACTCATGGCGTTGAAGTAGAACAGGTGCCGGCGGAAGAGCTGAAGGATTGTGGCCGCCGCGTTCGCTTCACCGTTCCCTCCGGGCATGCTTTCGAGCTTTTTGCCGACAAGAAGTACACCGGCAAGTGGGGCCTGTCCGATGTTAATCCGGAAGCCTGGCCCCGAGGCCTGCGAGGCATGAAAGCCGTGCGTTTTGACCACTGCCTGTTTTACGGTCCTGAGTTGGCTGCGACTTACGACATCTTTGTCAATGTCCTTGGCTTCGACCTGGCCGAGCAAGTATTGGATCCGGAAGGCACCAGGGTGTCGCAGTTCCTGACGGTCTCTATGAAAGAGCACGACATTGCCTTCATTCACCATGAAGAGCCAGGCAAATTCCACCACGCGTCTTTCCACCTGGAAACCTGGGAAGACGTACTGCGCGCCGCGGATCTGATCTCCATGACTGATACCTCCATCGATATCGGCCCGACTCGTCACGGCCTGACCCACGGCAAAACCATCTACTTTTTCGATCCGTCCGGTAACCGCAACGAAGTGTTTTGTGGAGGCGATTACTTCTACCCGGACCACAAACCGGTTACCTGGACGACGGAAGAGCTCGGCAAAGCGATTTTTTACCACGATCGTACGCTGAACGAGCGCTTCATGACCGTACTGACGTGATCCCGAGCTGATGAAACCGGACGAAGCAGCAATGAAAGACATCAAGCACTACATCAACGGGCAGTACGTTGGCTCGGCCAGCGGAAAGCTGTTCGACAACGTTAACCCGGCCAATGGACAAGTGATCAGCAAGGTTCATGAAGCTGGCAGGGAAGAGGTGGATGCCGCGGTCAAGGCTGCGAAAGCGGCCCTGCGCGGCCCCTGGGGCAAGATGACGCTGGACGAGCGCACCGGCATCTTGCACAAGGTGGCCGACGGCATCAACGACCGATTCGATGAGTTTCTGGAATCAGAATGCCTCGATACCGGCAAGCCGAAGTCCCTGGCGAGCCACATCGATATTCCCCGGGGCGCGGCCAACTTCAAAGTGTTCGCGGACATGATCAAGAACGTACCCGCGGAATCCTTTGAAATGCCGACTCCGGATGGCACAGGCGCCCTGAACTATGCCGTTCGCCGCCCCAAGGGCGTGATTGGTGTTATCAGTCCGTGGAACCTGCCATTGCTTCTGATGACCTGGAAAGTGGGTCCTGCGCTGGCCTGTGGCAACACCGTAGTGGTCAAGCCTTCCGAGGAAACGCCCACCACCACTGCCCTGCTGGGCGAAGTGATGAAAGACGCCGGCGTGCCAGACGGGGTGTTCAACGTGGTTCACGGTTTCGGTGGGGATTCGGCCGGTGCCTTCCTGACCGAGCATCCCCAGGTGGATGGCATTACCTTTACCGGCGAAATCGGCACCGGCGAAGTCATCATGAAAGCTGCCGCCAAAGGCATCCGGGATATCTCCCTGGAGTTGGGTGGCAAGAACGCCGGCGTAGTGTTCGCTGACTGCGACATAGATAAGGCCATTGAGGGCACCATGCGCTCAGCCTTCGCCAATTGTGGTCAGGTTTGTCTGGGCACTGAGCGGGTTTACGTCGAGCGTTCCATCTTCGACGAGTTCGTCGGTCGACTGAAAGAAGCCGCGGAAGGCATGAAGATTGGCCCTCCGGATGACGCCGAGGCGGATATGGGCCCGCTGGTCAGCCTCGATCACCGGGAGAAAGTCTTGTCCTATTATCAGAAAGCTGTGGATGACGGCGCCACGGTGGTGACCGGTGGTGGTGTACCGGAGATGCCGGAAGCTCTGGTTGGTGGAGCCTGGGTTCAGCCCACCATCTGGACCGGTTTGCCGGAAGATTCGGCGGTGATTACCGATGAAATCTTCGGCCCCTGTGTCCACCTGTGCCCGTTTGACACCGAAGAAGAAGCCATCGAGTTGGCCAACAGCCTCCCATACGGGCTGGCATCAGCGATCTGGAGCGAGAATATCACCCGTGCCCATCGTGTGGCAGGTCAGATCGAGGCTGGCATTATCTGGGTCAATAGCTGGTTCCTGCGGGATCTTAGGACCCCCTTTGGTGGCAGTAAGCAGTCCGGTATTGGCCGCGAGGGCGGTGTGCACTCCCTGGAGTTCTACACCGAGATGAAAAACATTTGCGTGAAATTGTGAGCTGACCATGACTGTACCTGAAAAGAGCCCGGAAATCGGGCGTGAGATAACCGCTGCCGGCTACCGCACCAATGTCCATGACCATGGAGAGGGCGGTGTTCCGGTCATGATGATTCATGGCTCCGGCCCCGGCGTCACCGCCTGGGCTAACTGGCGCCTGGTGATTCCGGAGCTGGCCAAGCATCGCCGCGTAGTCGCCCCGGACATGCTGGGCTTCGGCTACAGTGAGCGGCCGGATGACCAGATCTACAATCGTGAGAGATGGGTAAAGCACGCGATTGGCGTTATGGATGAGCTTGAATTAGAACAGGTCGATCTGGTGGGTAACTCCTTTGGGGGTGGCCTGGCGCTGGCGCTGGCGATTGAGCATCCAAAGCGTATTCGTCGTCTGGTGCTGATGGGTTCAGCGGGTGTCCGTTTTCCCATCACCGAAGGGCTTGATGAAGTCTGGGGCTACGAGGCCTCTCTGGAGAATATGCGGCGATTAATGGGCGTGTTTGCCTTTAATAAAGCTCTCCTGACCGACGAGTTGGCAGAAATGCGGTATCAGGCCAGCATTCGGCCGGGCTTTCAGGAGTCTTTCTCGGCCATGTTCCCGGCGCCGCGCCAGCGCTGGGTGGATAGCCTTGCGAGCCGGGAAGAAGACATACAGGCATTGTCCCACGAAACCCTGATTCTTCACGGTCGCGAGGACGAGGTGATACCACTGGACGCCTCTTACCGCCTGGCTGAATTGATCGATCGCGCACAGTTGCATGTGTTTGGCCGGTGCGGTCACTGGACCCAGATCGAACATGCCGACCGGTTCGCGCGGCTAGTGAACGATTTCCTGACCGAAGCCGATCAATGGGCTGCAGGAGCACGATAATGGAACAGACACGCATTCAGGCCCTGGGTGATGAGCTTTATCAGGCCATGCTGAGCCGGGAAGCGGTCACACCGCTGACCGGTCGTGGCGAAGACATCACCATCAACGACGCCTACCACATTTCCCTGCGCATGCTGGAACGCCGCCTGGCGGATGGCGCCTCCATCATCGGCAAGAAGATCGGCGTGACCAGTAAGGCGGTTCAGAACATGCTCAATGTACACCAGCCGGATTTCGGTTACCTGACCGACGACATGGTGTTCAACAGTGGCGAAGTCATGCCCATCAGCGACCGGCTGATTGCCCCCCGCGCCGAGGGCGAAATTGCCTTTATCCTGAAAAAAGATCTGAGCGGGCCTGGCGTCACCAATGCTGACGTACTGGCTGCCACCGAGTGTGTTATGCCGTGTTTCGAGATTGTCGACTCCCGCATCCAGGACTGGAAGATCACCATCCAGGACACTGTGGCGGATAACGCCTCCTGTGGTCTGTTTGTGTTGGGCGATCAGGCGGTATCTCCCCGCAAAGTTGACCTGGTGACCTGCGGCATGGTGGTGGAAAAGAATGGCAGCGTGCTGAGTGCCGGTGCCGGTGCGGCCGCATTGGGCTCCCCGGTGAACTGCGTGACCTGGCTGGCCAACACCCTGGGCGAGTTCGGCATCACCCTGAAAGCCGGTGAAGTTATTCTGTCCGGTTCGCTGGTGCCGCTGGAACCGGTCAAGGCCGGTGATTACATGCGCGTGGACATTGGTGGTATCGGCAGTGCTTCCGTGCGTTTCGCCTGACCCGGATTGAAGAGGACAACATCATGAGCAAGAAAATCAAAGCCGCGATCATCGGTTCGGGCAATATTGGCACCGACCTGATGATCAAGATCCTGCGCCACGGCCAGCACATCGAAATGGGCGTGATGGTCGGCATTGACCCCGAGTCCGACGGCCTGGCTCGTGCCGCCCGCATGGGCGTGGCCACGACCGCCGACGGCGTGGAGGGGCTGGTGAAGATGCCGGAGTTTGCCGATATCAACATTGTGTTTGATGCCACCTCTGCCGGCGCTCACGTTCACAATGACAAGCTGCTTCGTGACCACAAACCCGGCATTCGCGTGGTCGATCTGACCCCGGCGGCCATCGGTCCCTACTGCGTGCCTGTGGTCAACCTGGAGGAGCACCTGGAGGAGGGCAACGTCAACATGGTCACCTGCGGTGGCCAGGCCACCATTCCCATGGTGGCGGCCGTGTCCCGCGTGGCCAAAGCGCACTATGCTGAAATCGTCGCGTCGATTTCCAGCAAGTCGGCCGGCCCCGGCACCCGCGCCAATATCGACGAGTTCACCGAGACCACCTCAAAAGCGATTGAAGTGGTCGGTGGTGCCCAGAAGGGCAAGGCTATTATCATTCTGAATCCGGCCGAGCCGCCGCTGCTGATGCGGGACACCATCTATGTGCTCTCCGATGCCGCTGACGAGGCGGAAGTGGAAGCCTCTGTGGAAGAAATGGTCAAGGCCGTCAACAGCTACGTGCCCGGTTACCGCCTGAAGCAGAAAGTGCAGTTTGATGACATCCCCGAAGACCAGCCCATGAATGTCCCGGGCCTGGGCAAGTTCAGTGGCCTGAAGACCTCCATTTTTCTGGAAGTGGAAGGCGCTGCCCATTACCTGCCAGCGTACGCCGGAAATCTGGACATCATGACCTCCGCAGCCCTCGGCACCGCTGAGCGCATTGCCGAATC
Source organism: Marinobacter sp. V34 (assembly GCF_055524115.1). Taxonomy (NCBI): domain Bacteria; kingdom Pseudomonadati; phylum Pseudomonadota; class Gammaproteobacteria; order Pseudomonadales; family Marinobacteraceae; genus Marinobacter; species Marinobacter sp. V34. The sequence continues at coordinate 4,974 of NZ_JBUPZY010000021.1, forward strand.
ACTGGTCAACTGAGGAGACTGAATCATGACTTATAACCCCGGCAAAAAACTTTACATCTCCGACGTGACCTTGCGGGACGGCAGCCACGCCATCCGCCACCAGTACTCTATCAAGAACGTGCAGGACATTGCACGGGCGCTGGACAAGGCCAAAGTCGATTCCATCGAAGTCGCTCACGGCGATGGATTGCAGGGCTCCAGCTTCAACTATGGCTTCGGGGCCCACACTGACCTGGAGTGGATTGAGGCCGTGGCGGAGGTGGTCACCCACTCGAAAATCGCCACCCTGTTGCTGCCCGGCATCGGCACCGTCCACGACCTGGACAACGCCTACGACGCTGGTGCAAGAATCGTCAGGGTTGCCACCCACTGTACCGAAGCGGATGTGTCCAAACAGCACATCGAGCACGCTCGCAAGCTGGGCATGGACACCGTGGGCTTTCTGATGATGAGCCACATGCAGACCCCGCAGGGCCTGGCAGAGCAGGCCAAGCTGATGGAAGACTACGGCGCGACCTGTCTGTACGTGGTGGACTCCGGCGGCGCCATGAACATGAACGACATCCGCGACCGTTTCCGGGCCCTCAAGGACGTGCTCAAGCCGGAAACCCAGACGGGAATGCACGCTCACCACAACCTCGCCCTGGGTGTGGCCAACTCCATCGTCGCCGTCGAGGAGGGCTGTGACCGTGTTGACGCCTCCCTGGCGGGCATGGGGGCTGGTGCGGGCAACGCCCCGCTGGAAGTATGCATCGCTGCCTTCGACAAGATGGGCTGGGAGCACGGTACCGATGTGTACGCGCTGATGGATGCGGCGGACGACATTGTGCGTCCACTGCAGGACCGCCCGGTCAGAGTGGACCGTGAGACCCTGGCGCTGGGCTATGCCGGTGTTTACTCAAGCTTCCTGCGCCATTCCGAAGTGGCGGCACAGAAGTACGGCCTGAAAACCGTGGACATTCTGGTGGAGCTGGGTAAGCGCCGCATGGTGGGTGGCCAGGAAGACATGATTGTGGACGTGGCGCTGGATCTTCTGGCGGCACAGAAGGAGCAAGATGCATGAGTAAGACATTAAGCCGCGAACAGGTTCTGGCTCTGGCTGAACATGTAGAAAACGCGGAACTGCGGGTCCACGACATCACCAAGGTTACCAACGAGTATCCTGATATGACCTTCGAGGATGCCTACGACGTGCAGTGGGAAATCCGCCGTCGCAAGGAAGCCCGTGGCAACAAGATCGTCGGCATGAAAATGGGTCTGACCTCCTGGGCAAAGATGGCCCAGATGGGTGTCGAAACCCCCATTTACGGCTTCCTAGCGGACTACTTCAGCGTGCCGGATGGCGGCGTGGTCAACACCAAGGAGTTGATCCACCCCAAAATCGAAGCAGAGATTGCCTTCGTCACCAAGGCGCCCCTCAAAGGGCCGGGCTGCCACATCGGCCAGGTCCTGGCAGCGACCGACTTTGTCATACCGGCTGTCGAAGTCATCGATTCTCGTTATGAGAACTTCAAGTTCGATCTGGTCAGTGTTGTGGCGGATAACGCCTCGTCTACCCGCTTTATCACCGGCGGCCAGATGGCCGATGTGGCGGATGTAGATTTGAAAACCCTGGGCGTGGTGGTCGAGAAGAACGGCGAGGTTGTCGACGTGGGTGCTGGCGCTGCCGTGTTGGGCCATCCGGCCTCCAGCGTAGCGATGCTGGCGAACCTGCTGGCAGAACGGGGTGAGCATATTCCAGCGGGCACCTTCATCATGACGGGCGGTATCACCGCAGCGATTGCCGTAGAGCCTGGTGACAATATCACGGTGCGCTACCAGGGGCTGGGAACCGTTTCCGGA
>NZ_JBUPZY010000022.1:0-3388 GCF_055524115.1 Marinobacter sp. V34
TTTCTGATCACTGGGTCAGATTTGCTCTTTAACAAATTGGACGAGATAGAACACGAGTTTATTTCTCTCATTATCTCCGAGAGGAATAGATTCAATGTGATAGCGATTTCAAGCGTTATCCGGTGTTGTCGTTGAAGTGGTTGTATATGACTTCAAGTGGCTGTCTCGAAAGCACCTCCGACTCAGGCTTGCCTGGTGAGGGAGTGAGTTCGTGGTCAGTTGTCTTGGGGTTATATAGTCAAGCAACTAAGCGCATACGGTGGATGCCTTGGCAGTCAGAGGCGATGAAAGACGTGGAAGCCTGCGATAAGGCTCGGGGAGCTGGCAAACAAGCTGTGATCCGGGCATCTCTGAATGGGGAAACCCACCGGTCTTCGGACCGGTACCGTACAGTGAATACATAGCTGTGCGGGGCGAACTCGGGGAACTGAAACATCTAAGTACCCGAAGGAAAAGAAATCAACCGAGATTCCCTCAGTAGCGGCGAGCGAACGGGGACCAGCCCTTAAGCTGGACGACTGGTAGGAGAAGGCCCTGGAAAGAGCCGCCATAGTGGGTGATAGCCCCGTATCCGAAACCTGAGTCCAGTGAAATCGAGTAGGACGGGACACGAGACATCCTGTCTGAACATGGGGGGACCATCCTCCAAGGCTAAATACTCCTGACTGACCGATAGTGAACCAGTACCGTGAGGGAAAGGCGAAAAGAACCCCTGTGAGGGGAGTGAAATAGATCCTGAAACCGTATGCGTACAAGCAGTCGGAGCGGACTTGTTCCGTGACGGCGTACCTTTTGTATAATGGGTCAGCGACTTATGTTCAGTGGCGAGGTTAACCGTTTAGGGGAGCCGTAGGGAAACCGAGTCTGAATAGGGCGATTTAGTCGCTGGGCATAGACCCGAAACCGGGCGATCTATCCATGAGCAGGTTGAAGGTTGAGTAACATCAACTGGAGGACCGAACCCACTGTCGTTGAAAAGCCAGGGGATGACTTGTGGATCGGAGTGAAAGGCTAATCAAGCCCGGAGATAGCTGGTTCTCCCCGAAAGCTATTTAGGTAGCGCCTCGGACGAATACCACAGGGGGTAGAGCACTGTTTCGGCTAGGGGGTCATCCCGACTTACCAACCCGATGCAAACTCCGAATACCTGTGAGTACTATCCGGGAGACACACGGTGGGTGCTAACGTCCATCGTGAAGAGGGAAACAACCCAGACCGCCAGCTAAGGTCCCCAAATACCAGTTAAGTGGGAAACGATGTGGGAAGGCTCAGACAGCTAGGAGGTTGGCTTAGAAGCAGCCATCCTTTAAAGAAAGCGTAATAGCTCACTAGTCGAGTCGGCCTGCGCGGAAGATGTAACGGGGCTCAAACTGGTTACCGAAGCTGCGGCTGTGCACGCAAGTGCACGGGGTAGGGGAGCGTTCTGTAAGCCTGCGAAGGTGTGTCGAGAGGCATGCTGGAGGTATCAGAAGTGCGAATGCTGACATGAGTAACGACAATGGGGGTGAAAAACCCCCACGCCGGAAGACCAAGGGTTCCTGCGCAACGCTAATCGGCGCAGGGTGAGTCGGCCCCTAAGGTGAGACCGAAAGGTGTAATCGATGGGAAACGGATTAATATTTCCGTACCTTGGATAGCTGCGATGGAGAGACGGAGAAGGCTAGGTGAGCCGGGCGACGGTTGTCCCGGTTTAAGCATGTAGGCAGTGGGATTAGGCAAATCCGGTCCCACAATGCCGAGACGCGACGACGACTGCCCTTTTAGGGCGGGAAGTCATTGATGCCCTGCTTCCAGGAAAATCTTCTAAGCTTCAGGCTATTCGAGACCGTACCCCAAACCGACACAGGTGGTCAGGTAGAGAATACCAAGGCGCTTGAGAGAACTCGGGTAAAGGAACTAGGCAAAATGGTGCCGTAACTTCGGGAGAAGGCACGCCGGTGGTATGTGACGCCCTTCGCGGGTTGAGCAGAAGCCGGTCGAAGATACCAGGCCCCTGCGACTGTTTATTAAAAACACAGCACTGTGCAAACACGAAAGTGGACGTATACGGTGTGACGCCTGCCCGGTGCCGGAAGGTTAATTGATGGGGTTAGCGCTTGCGCGAAGCTCTTGATCGAAGCCCCGGTAAACGGCGGCCGTAACTATAACGGTCCTAAGGTAGCGAAATTCCTTGTCGGGTAAGTTCCGACCTGCACGAATGGCGTAACGATGGGGGCGCTGTCTCTACCCGAGACTCAGTGAAATTGAAATCGCCGTGAAGATGCGGTGTATCCGCGGCTAGACGGAAAGACCCCGTGAACCTTTACTATAGCTTCACAGTGAACTTTGAGCATGTTTGTGTAGGATAGCTGGGAGGCTTTGAAACCAGGACGCCAGTTCTGGTGGAGCCAACCTTGAAATACCAGCCTGACCTGTTTGAGGTTCTAACTTGGTCCCCTTATCGGGGATGAGGACACTGTGTGGTGGGTAGTTTGACTGGGGCGGTCTCCTCCCAAAGCGTAACGGAGGAGCACAAAGGTGGGCTAAGCATGGTCGGACATCATGCGGTTAGTGTAATGGCACAAGCCCGCTTAACTGCGAGACAGACACGTCGAGCAGGTACGAAAGTAGGTCATAGTGATCCGGTGGTTCTGTATGGAAGGGCCATCGCTCAACGGATAAAAGGTACTCCGGGGATAACAGGCTGATACCGCCCAAGAGTTCACATCGACGGCGGTGTTTGGCACCTCGATGTCGGCTCATCACATCCTGGGGCTGAAGCCGGTCCCAAGGGTATGGCTGTTCGCCATTTAAAGTGGTACGCGAGCTGGGTTTAGAACGTCGTGAGACAGTTCGGTCCCTATCTGCCGTGGACGTTGGAGATTTGAGGAAAGCTGCTCCTAGTACGAGAGGACCGGAGTGGACGAACCGCTGGTGTTCGGGTTGTGTCGCCAGACGCATTGCCCGGTAGCTATGTTCGGACAGGATAACCGCTGAAAGCATCTAAGCGGGAAGCCCCTTCCAAGATGAGATCTCCCTGGACCCTTGAGGTCCCTGAAGAGCCGTTCAAGACCAGGACGTTGATAGGTCGGGTGTGTAAGCGCTGCGAGGCGTTGAGCTAACCGATACTAATTGCTCGTGCGGCTTGACTATATAACACCCAAGACAATTGCGGATGACGCAATGAAATCAACATCACTCCGTTCTACCTCTCGTCCACCCAGTGATCAACCGTTTTGCCTGACGACCATAGCGGTCTGGAACCACCTGATCCCATCCCGAACTCAGCCGTGAAACAGACCAGCGCCGATGGTAGTGTGGCTTCTGCCCATGTGAGAGTAGGTCATCGTCAGGCTCTTAATACCAAAAACCCCCGCGGCTTCGCCGACGGGGGTTTTTTATTGCCTGT
>NZ_JBUPZY010000023.1:0-3178 GCF_055524115.1 Marinobacter sp. V34
ACCGGCGACGACGCTGCACTCCGGTTATGACTTCGATTCTCTCCACCTTGGACACTCCTTTGCACTAGGTCTATGCCTAGGCCTTTGCTTCTACCAAGGTGTCCGGTTTAAATGGGGGCTACTACAGTGACGGGGGAGCCTGTAGCTGAAGATGGCCAGACAACTAAGCCTGTGGAAGTTCGGGGGTCTGATAACGAAAAAAGCCCCTGAAATCAGGGGCTTTTTTGCGGTTGGTGGGTGCGGCGGGAATTGACCCGATGCCGCACGCTCTCGAAGCAACACAGTAAACCACTATTTCCGTCAAATCAGTCGCTTGCGAAAATAGCTTTTCACTGTAAACCACAGCAGACCACTAAGCTGTGGACACTTTGTTGACACCTTTCTTGACCTGCCTCCGTTAGCACCGGGGGAGAAATATAGGCTACTATTTACCTATTCATAGGGAATTGAAAACGTCTAGGTGCTTTTGTGTTTGATGAAATCTCATTTCTGAAACCTCTGGCGGTATTGGCTGCTGTTTTCTTTTTGATCGTCTTTCTAAAGTCATTGCGCTCAAAAAAAACACCTCTACAGTTTCCGTACCAACGCAGCGAACGCCTTATGACTGAGGCTGAAGCTTCTTTTTACCAGGTGCTTGAGCTTGCACTACCGCATGATCGCTACCGTATCTTCGGTAAAGTCAGAGTGGAGGATCTAATATCAGTTAAAACGGGGCTCGATCGGAGTACGTGGCAGTCGGCCCGAAACCGAATCAAAAGCCGGCATATCGATATTGTCATTGTTGAGCGCAAAACCTTTAAGCCCGTTTGGGCGGTTGAGCTGGATGATAGGTCTCACAACTCGGCGAAGACGCATGAGCGCGACTCTTTTTTAAACGCGGCCTTTGACGTTGCGGGGTTGCCTCTTCTCCGGTTTAAAGCCAAACGAAGCTACACTGTTGCAGAGCTTGAGCGAGCTTTAGGGATTGATTCACCTGCATCTCCCAATGACCCATCTGTTGTTTCTAATGGAGAGAGTACAGAACGAAGTCAGGACCCACTTTCTGCTTCTCGTGAGGAGGAGATACCTGAAAGGTTTTGTCCCCGCTGCTATGCTCCGATGACTAGAAAGCTGCTCCGCTCTGGGAAGCATGCTGGAAATGAGGTCATGGCTTGTTCTCGTTATCCAAAATGCCGAAAAGTTTTACCTGTTTCTGAGCCTGATGGTCTTGAGCGTAGCGACGCTTCCCCCAATTAAACCGTTCCCCCTTTAGGAACTGTGATGAATTTCGACTGCTGAGGAGATAAGCAATTGCGCTTTGGTCTGCCTTTTTTACTTTTTATCTGCTTCCAAACTTCCGCATGGGCGTCTTTGGACCAGGTCTCCGAATCCCGTTCTTCGTTGTTGTTGGCATCTGAGATTGAGCACATCTCGAACCGATTAGTGAAAATGGCGGACGAGATGTCTGAAATAGAGGCAAAGGTGCAAGACTTGGATGCCAAAACGGCAGAAATTGATACTCTTTCCGTGAGGTTGGAGCAGATTTCACAACGCCAAACTGATGCGTTAATGGATATCTCTAATGTGGTCGCTAATTCTAACAACGTTCTCGAAGTGGCTAATGCCTCGATTGATAATGCCGGAAATTACTTGGGCTATTCCTCACTCATTCTTGCAGCGCTCGCTATTGGAGCAGCAATCTATGCTCATCTGGCTCAAAGGAGGGCCGAAGAGGCCGATGAACGAATTGTTAGGCAATTGGTTAGCAAGCTTAAAGAGTATAACAATGACAGGGGTACGAACATCATAGATGAGCTAAAACTAGAGATTCGAGAAGAGGTCAGGGATGATCTTACTTCAGAGGTCCAGGAAAGCGCGTCTCTGGCTGTGAACTCTGAAGATTTTGTTGGTACACTGAAAAGGCTGGTGCGCGAAGCCGTTAAAGCTGAGAAAGGTGGCTCGCAAGATACCGAAGATAGTTCGGATGATTCGTACAAATTCAGTTCTGACGGTGAGGGGAGGTAAAATGGAAGACGTTCAAATTGATCGCCTAGAAGAAATCTCTGATCCTCAAGAGCTGCTGGTGTTTCTTGATATCGCTGAACCTCCTGTTGATATTCTTGATGTAGCACAAAAGGTTGGCCTGAAGGTCAGCTCTGAGTTTGATTTCAACCGACTTAGTCACTCTGGTGAAATTGAGTGGTCTGACGATAGAGGTACGGCTGAAGTTTGGGTTAATCCTACCGACAGTAATCTGCGTCGCAGGTTTACGCTCGCTCACGAGCTTGGGCATTACTTTAAGCACATGCTTCCCGCACGTCAGGACTTAGAAAAATCTGAAAGGTTTGTGGATGGAGGCCGTCAGTTCCGTCGTTCAGCAGCTGGTTGTCCTATTGAAGCCGAGGCAAACGCATTCGCAGCTGAGCTCTTGATGCCAGAAAATATGGTGAGAAAGGAGGCGGCTAAAATTGCACGTTTGCACGGCGCGGATGGTAAAAAGCTTTCAATGACTCGCGAAGACTTCATAGAGTCTCTTGCTCGAATTTTTCGCGTATCCACACAAGCAATGAAGTGGAGACTGGTGAATCTCGGCCTGATTGCCCCCTGAGAGGAGTGGTTTGTTATTTAAGTGCTGATAAACTCCTTTCCATTGCAGAATCCTTGATTCACCAGCTCTCCTCTCAGAGACTTTTTTCACATATCTTTAAGATCTTGGAACAGCTCCTCAATTTGGAAATCATTTCCTTGCGAACTTCTGCCTGCGTATCCGAACCACCTGGGCTACCTAAACGCGGTCTACAACCAGCTAAACCGGCTGAACGAAATCGACTTCGACAACCCGATCAGGAATGTTGAGATGATCCGACTGGATGAACGAGAGCTATCGCTATCCTGGCTGACGATCAAGCAGATCCGGCACCTTCTCAAAACAATCGAGGATTTCAGCCAGAATCCACACGTCCAACTTCTGACCAGAATTTGCCTGGCAACAGGTGCCAGGTGGGGAGAGGCTGAGAATCTACAGCTGCGCCACGTCCAGGAAGGAAAGCTTACGTTTGTGAACACCAAGAGCGGCGATTTTCAACCCAGTTGTCCAAATGACCGCGTTTAAGCGGCCAGTTTATTGCGCTCAACTTCCTGCAACTTGCCAGGGTTTAGCGCTACCGGTCCGGTGACATCCCAGTTTCGGGTGCCTCCG
>NZ_JBUPZY010000024.1:0-1913 GCF_055524115.1 Marinobacter sp. V34
CGGTTGACAAGGCGGTGATTCGATGTAGAATACGCCACCTTGATCGGGCAAGCCCCGAACGCTCTTTAAAAAGTTAACCAAGTAATTCGTGTGGGCGCTGGCCGAGGTATTTCGGATACGAAATATCAGGACAGTGACTCGTCGAAATTGAGTTTTGTCTTGAGCAAGAATAGAGAATCTTCGGATTCTTGTATGATTTAAACTGAAGAGTTTGATCATGGCTCAGATTGAACGCTGGCGGCAGGCTTAACACATGCAAGTCGAGCGGTAACAGGGGGAGCTTGCTCCCCGCTGACGAGCGGCGGACGGGTGAGTAATGCATAGGAAACTGCCCAGTAGTGGGGGATAGCCCGGGGAAACCCGGATTAATACCGCATACGCCCTTCGGGGGAAAGCAGGGGATCTTCGGACCTTGCGCTATTGGATGTGCCTATGTCGGATTAGCTAGTTGGTGGGGTAAGAGCCTACCAAGGCGACGATCCGTAGCTGGTCTGAGAGGATGATCAGCCACATCGGGACTGAGACACGGCCCGAACTCCTACGGGAGGCAGCAGTGGGGAATATTGGACAATGGGGGCAACCCTGATCCAGCCATGCCGCGTGTGTGAAGAAGGCTTTCGGGTTGTAAAGCACTTTCAGTGAGGAGGAAAACCTTAAGTTTAATACGCTTGAGGCTTGACGTTACTCACAGAAGAAGCACCGGCTAACTCCGTGCCAGCAGCCGCGGTAATACGGAGGGTGCAAGCGTTAATCGGAATTACTGGGCGTAAAGCGCGCGTAGGTGGTTTGATAAGCGAGATGTGAAAGCCCCGGGCTCAACCTGGGAACGGCATTTCGAACTGTCAGGCTAGAGTATGGTAGAGGAGTGTGGAATTTCCTGTGTAGCGGTGAAATGCGTAGATATAGGAAGGAACACCAGTGGCGAAGGCGGCACTCTGGACCAATACTGACACTGAGGTGCGAAAGCGTGGGGAGCAAACAGGATTAGATACCCTGGTAGTCCACGCTGTAAACGATGTCTACTAGCCGTTGGGACTCTTGAAGTCTTAGTGGCGCAGCTAACGCACTAAGTAGACCGCCTGGGGAGTACGGCCGCAAGGTTAAAACTCAAATGAATTGACGGGGGCCCGCACAAGCGGTGGAGCATGTGGTTTAATTCGACGCAACGCGAAGAACCTTACCTGGCCTTGACATGCAGAGAACTTTCCAGAGATGGATTGGTGCCTTCGGGAACTCTGACACAGGTGCTGCATGGCCGTCGTCAGCTCGTGTCGTGAGATGTTGGGTTAAGTCCCGTAACGAGCGCAACCCCTATCCCTAGTTGCTAGCAGTTCGGCTGAGAACTCTAGGGAGACTGCCGGTGACAAACCGGAGGAAGGTGGGGATGACGTCAGGTCATCATGGCCCTTACGGCCAGGGCTACACACGTGCTACAATGGTGCGTACAGAGGGCTGCAAACCCGCGAGGGGGAGCTAATCTCACAAAACGCATCGTAGTCCGGATCGGAGTCTGCAACTCGACTCCGTGAAGTCGGAATCGCTAGTAATCGCGAATCAGAATGTCGCGGTGAATACGTTCCCGGGCCTTGTACACACCGCCCGTCACACCATGGGAGTGGATTGCACCAGAAGTGGTTAGTCTAACCTTCGGGAGGACGATCACCACGGTGTGGTTCATGACTGGGGTGAAGTCGTAACAAGGTAGCCGTAGGGGAACCTGCGGCTGGATCACCTCCTTAAACGAAGCCGAATGCTTCGGTCAGAGTCCACACGAATTACTTGGTTGGCTTAAGAAGAGAGCAAAGGGTCTTGCAGGCCCGCACTTTCGGGTCTGTAGCTCAGTTGGTTAGAGCGCACCCCTGATAAGGGTGAGGTCGGTGGTTCAAATCCACCCAGACCCACCAGAATTGCGT
>NZ_JBUPZY010000025.1:0-1683 GCF_055524115.1 Marinobacter sp. V34
CCCCCTCTGTCAGCCTAGTTGTCCAGTTGGCGATCTCGCCTGAGTTTCACTAGACGGGGGCGGCATGGGAGCATTCATGCCACGCTATTCCGAAGAACGTAAAGCCGCAGTCCTGAAGAAGCTGTTACCACCACAGAACCGAAGTGTCGTATCGGTGGCGGCAGAGGAAGGCATATCCGATGTGACTCTGTATAGTTGGTTAAAACAGTGTCGAGAACAAGGAATGCCCGTGCCAGGTAATCGTAATACCGGGGAAGACTGGTCCCCCGAGGCCAAGCTGGCCGTTGTCGTGGAAACGGCCTCTATGTCTGAAGCGGAACTCAGTGTCTACTGCCGTGAGAAAGGCCTGTATCCGGAGCAAGTTCAGCGCTGGAAAGAAGCCTGCCTTCAGGGCGCTGGCATGGAGGAAGACCGGGATAAAGCGGCTCAGAAGCAGAAACGAGCGTCCCGCAAAACGATCAAGAAGCTGAAGTCGGAAGTGCGCCGCAAGGACAAGGCTCTGGCTGAAACGACCTCACTACTGGTGTTGTCAAAAAAGCTCGAAGCCTTGTACGGCGAAGACCCGGACAGCAGCGAGGACGACTGACACCGCTGGACGAACGTGCAAGGCTCCTGGAGCTGTTTGATGAAGCTGTCGCCGGTGGTGCCGCCCGATACAAAGTGGCGGAGTTAATGGACATCAGCGAGCGTACATTGAAGCGCTGGCGAGGCCCTAATGGCCAGGTTGATGAAGACCAGCGCCCTGAGGTAAAGCCGGTCGAGCAGCCCCACAAACTCACACAAGCCGAGGAATTGGCCATTCTGAGCGCATGCAATCAACCTCAGTACTGGAGTTCGCCGCCGTCACAGATCGTGCCGTCACTGGCTGATAAAGGCGTCTATCTGGCCTCTGAGTCGTCGTTTTACCGAGTACTGAAAAAACATCAGCAACAGAATCACCGGGGCCGCATGAAAGCGCCTCGAAAGGTGCCGGAGCCGACCGGCTTCACCGCGACTGGCCCGAACCAGGTGTGGACTTGGGACATCAGTTATTGTCCGTCAGCAGTGCGTGGCCAGCATTGGTATCTGTACCTGATTATGGACATCTACAGTCGCAAGATTATTGCTTGGGAGATCCATGAAGCGGAATCCGGCGAGTTGGCCAAGAAGCTGGTTGAACGCGCTCTGCTGCGGGAAGGTTGCTGGCACAATCCGCCGGTGTTGCACTCTGATAACGGCGCACCGATGACATCCTATACGCTCAAGGCCCGGCTGGCAGAGTTGGGCATGTTGATGTCCCACAGCCGTCCGAGAGTGAGCAACGATAACCCTTACTCGGAGTCGTTGTTCCGGACCGTCAAATACTGCCCGAAGTGGCCCTCAAAAGGCTTTAAATCGCTCACGGCAGTCCGCGACTGGATGCTGGCGTTCGAGTACGCCTACAACGAGCGACACTTGCACAGCGGCATTCGGTTCGTGACGCCGGCAGACCGGCATCGAGGTGTTGATCACGAGCGCCTGGCGCACCGGAAAATGGTTTATGAAAGAGCAAAGCGCCGGAATCCAAGGCGCTGGTCCGGAGGCACCCGAAACTGGGATGTCACCGGACCGGTAGCGCTAAACCCTGGCAAGTTGCAGGAAGTTGAGCGCAATAAACTGGCCGCTTAAACGCGGTCATTTGGACAACTGGGTTGAAAATCGCCG
>NZ_JBUPZY010000026.1:0-1320 GCF_055524115.1 Marinobacter sp. V34
TGTAGTTGCCCCCGCTAAACCGGACACCACCTCATCAATTTGATGCCAGTTCTGCCCGGTACTCCCAGGGCGACTTCATTTTCAACCCTTTGTGCGGGTGGCTGCGGTTATAGTCCTCGATCCATTCCGGCAACCTGGCCATCACCGTGGCGGCATCAGGAAGATCGTTCAGGTACACATAGTCCCGTTTGAACGTCTTCACGAAGGCCTCAGCCATGCCGTTGCTCTGAGGGCTTCTGACCGGTGTGGTGCACACCACAAAGCCCAGAGAGGACGCGAAGGCTCGCGTTTCTTTGGCAATGTAGCAGCTGCCATTATCCGTCAGCCATTCCAGCGGGTGCGGCACCCGCTCTGACTGGCCGAAACGATATTCCAGACTTTCCAGCAGTAAGTCCTGAACCATCTCAGCGGTGATGCCGCCGGTGGTCGCCACGTAGCGCATCAGTTCGCGGTCACAACAGTCCAGGCTGAACGCAACACGCACAACTTCCTTGTTCCAGCAACGGATTTCGAAGCCGTCTGAGCACCAGCGAAGGTCTGGCTTCAAGGTGATGACCTGGCCGTTATGGCAGCGCTCCTGGGGCCGTCCCGTATAACGGGGTAACAACAGTCCATCCTGCTTCATCAGTCGATACACGCGCTTGTGGTTCACTCGCTCGTCGTTTGCTGCCAGCAACCGATTCAGCCGAGCAGTGATCCTTCGATAGCCATTGGCAGCACGGGCATCGCACAGCTCTCGAATAAACGGCAAATGCCGGTCATCGTCCTGCTTGTTGTATCTCGGACTTCTGCCTTTCTGGCGACCATGAAGGCGATCCATAAGGTTGGAGCGCGATACCTTCATTACCTCCGCAACCCGTTTCAGAGGGTATCGTCCGGTGGCAGCAACGGCATGCGCGAGATCAACTTTTTTGACTGAGCCACCTCCAGGGCTTCCCGGAGTATTTCAGCTTCCATCGTCTTGCGGCCCAGCATCCGCTCCAGCTCCCGGACCTTCTTGTTCAGGGCTTTCATCTCGGATGCACTGACAACCTCATCACCAGATTCAATCGCGGACATGCCACCGTCTTTCATCAGCTTCTTCCAACGGAACAACAGACTTGCTGATATACCATGACGTCGTGCGACAAGCGATACCGACATGCCAGGCCGCTCACACTCCGCGACCATGAATGCCTTCTCCTGCGCGGAATACCGGCGACGACGCTGCACTCCGGTTATGACTTCGATTCTCTCCACCTTGGACACTCCTTTGCACTAGGTCTATGCCTAGGCCTTTGCTTCTACCAAGGTGTCCGGTTTAAATGGGGGCTACTACAG
>NZ_JBUPZY010000027.1:0-1178 GCF_055524115.1 Marinobacter sp. V34
GCGTTGAGGCTGTAGAAAAACTCCGAATCGTGCCCCGGTTTTGCTAGGATCAGGCAAACGGACAAGGAGTCGTCAGATGCCCAAAGCCAAGCCCCGCTTCAAGCCCTACAACCCCGACCAGAACGCCATGGTGGTGATCAACTATCAGGACCAGCTTCAGCCCGGCACCTTTGAACACGCGGTGCACTACCTGATCGAGCACAAGCTGGACCTGTCGATCTTTCACCCCAAGTACCGCAACGAAGACACCGGTCGGCTGGCCTACGATCCGGCCATCCTGCTGAAGATCATTTTGTTCGCCTACTCCAAGGGCATTAAGACCAGTCGCGAAATGCAGTGGTGTTGCGAGACCAACATCACCTTCAAGGCGCTGTCCTGCGATACAGTTCCCCACTTCACCACCCTAGCTAAATTCGTCAGTGGGCATGCCGATGAAATCGAAGAGCTGTTCGAGCAAGTTCTGCTGGTGTGCCACGAACAGGGATTACTGGGGAACGAACTCTTTGCCATCGACGGCTGCAAGATGCCCTCCAATGCCGCCAAGGAGTGGTCCGGCACCTTTAAAGAGCTGGAAGAGAAACGGAAGAAGCTGCGACGACTGATCCGCCATCACCTGAAAGAACACCACGAACGGGACGAGGCGGAAACGGAAGCCGAACTGGACCGGGACATTCGCCGAGCCAAGACCGTCCTCTCCCTGGACGAATCCCTGAACAAAGTGAACCGCTTCCTAAAGACGAACCGCCCAAGGATGGGCCGGGGGAAACGGAACAAGGAAGTAAAGAGCAACCTCACCGATAACGAAAGCGCCAAGATGACCACCAGCAAGGGCACGATCCAGGGCTACAACGGCGTGGCCACGGTGGATAAGAAACATCAGATTATCATTGATGCCCAGGCCTTTGGCGAAGGCCAGGAACACCACACCCTGCAACCGGTACTGGAAACTGTAGAGACCCGATTCAAGAAACTGGGTATCGCCGAAAGCATTTATCAGCAAGGCACCGTCATCACCGCTGACACCGGCTTCGCCAACGAAGCGAACATGCAATATCTGCACGAACGGCAGATTAACGGCTACGTGCCGGACAACAAGTTCCGCAGCCGAGACCCCAAGTTCAGCCACCAGAAAGATAAATACGGCAAGCGGCATCAGAACCAACCAGACACGGGCTGGA
>NZ_JBUPZY010000028.1:0-990 GCF_055524115.1 Marinobacter sp. V34
TGTACCAGCATACTGTATTCGCTGGCGGACTCAGCCTGTGGGCTGGCGGTGTTTGCAGAGGCTCAGGAGTTGACCCCCATCGCCACGCTGGATTTGCGCATGGATTATCTGCGGCCTGCCGACGGCGACCGTGCCCTGTTGGCGGTTGCCACCTGCCTGCATCTGACGGAAGAGATCGCGTTCATCCATTGCGACATCCTCTCCCATGGCGGTAGTCAGCCGTTAGCAACAGGTAGCGCCACGTTCGTGCGCAACACCGATGGCCAACGCTTCCAAGCGGTTGCAGGAGAAAAGTAAGGAATATGAGTACTATCGTCAATTCATCGAAACCAGACTCCAGGCTGACCCAGAGCAAGGACAAAAGTAGGGACTATCAGGCCCTTCTGGAGCGCATTCCCTACGCTCGACATCTTGGCCTTGACCTCCCAAAAGACGCTGCCGGTTTAGTAGTTCGCCTGCCTTTTCATGAGCGTCTGATCGGTAATTTCATGCTGCCTGCCCTTCATGGTGGGGTTCTTGGGGCGCTGATAGAGATTACCGCGCGCATTGCTGCGCAAAGCGAAGATGCGAAAGCACGTCGCCCACGCATTCTGGACAGCAACATCAACTACCTTCGCTCGGCGCAGGCAAAACACACGTTCGCCAGCGCCGAGATTGTTCGCCAGGGTCGCCGCACCAGCTTAGTGCAGGTAACCTGCTGGCAGGACGAAAAGAACCGACCGATCACCAGCGGACGGATTCAGTTGCTATTCGCGACAACGGATACTAACCGCCAGGGTGATCATGAAGGGTAAGCAGAGCATGGCCGAACGCGACGGATTCCGGGCCCCGGACGGCCAGGAAATTACACTGTGGCGCTGGCCCCAATGTCCGGGACGGCCAACTCTGCATTGGGCGCATGCGACGGGTTTCCACGGCCGCCTTTACACGCCGTTGCTGGAGAACCTGACCGACTCTTTTAATGTTGTAGCCTGGGACATGCGAGGGCAC
>NZ_JBUPZY010000029.1:0-897 GCF_055524115.1 Marinobacter sp. V34
AGGTACGGTCCGCGGGGATGGCATTGAAGGCGTTGTGGTAGGTGGTGGCGCCGTTGTTGCCGTCCTCTTCCAGGGCCTGGGGCTGTTCGCCGGTATGGCTGATGCGGGTGAACAGCCATTCCCGGTTCAGGCGTGGGTTGTCGTGCTCGGTGAGTTCGACTTTGGCGCCCACGGTGAAGTCGGGGCGATTGCTCTGGCCGTTGGCGGTGGCGGCGTCGTTTCTCAGGGCATCCAGGCGGGTTTCGGTAAAGGGCTGGCCGCTGGCATCCGCTTTGAAGCGGCCGGGGTAATCGTAGTGTTGATAGTCTTCCCGTTGACCGTCGAGTTTGTCGGCCTGGTGTTCGTGCATTAAGGCATAGGCGGGGTTCTTGAAGGTGTAGTCCTTCATGGCCACGGAGGCGGCTCTTACCCGTTCCTGGTAGCTAAACTGGAAAACCGTGCTCTGGCGGGTACTGCCGCCAGCCTTGCCGTTGTACTCCACCGGATCAAGTTTCGGGGCGTCGCCATGGTGGTCGGCGATGATCAGGGCGGGCTGGTCGTTGCCTTCCACGTCGCCGTGGTTGAAGCGATAGTGCCAGCCTTCTTCGGCGGCCAGGCGTTCGACAAAGGCCAGGTCGCTTTCCCGATGCTGGACACAGTATTCCCGTTCCTCGGGAGAACGCTTCAGATCAAACACGGTGTCGATGAAGCCCCGCTCTTCCAGCAGGGTGCGCACGATGGCATCGGTACTCTGGGTCTGGAAGATGCGGCTGTTGTGCATCAGGCCCAGGCGCCACAGCGGGGGCTGGACGATGACGTCGTAACGGGTACGGCGATGGCCGGAGTCGCCCCGGATGAATTCGTTGACCACACCGTGGAAGCGCCGAAGGGGCACGCCGTCCTGCCAGACCACCAGCT